>NZ_QFFN01000016.1 GCF_003129925.1 Bifidobacterium catulorum
ATGTGAGTTTTCACGGCGCGGTACGACCCCGAGTCGCGAGGCCGGGTAAAGGAGGACTTTCATGACTGACCCATCCACATCATCATCTTCCGGATTCTCCGGGGCCACGGAGTCCGCTGTGCTGGGATACGCCGGCTCGGTGGACGCCGATTCGGGCGTCGGCGGCGGACTGCCCGTCGTATGGCACGTGATCGTCGACATTCCGTTCACCGGAAAGCCGTTCCGCAGCACCGGCCTGACGCTTGAGGCCGCCGCCACCGATCTGGAGGAGCGTGTCAAGCGCGCCCGAATCGCCCAGCGCGTGCTTGCCGCACTGCGCGAGTTCAGTCCTGCCGGAGAGGAAGGCGACGACTGGCAGACATCGCTCTCGTGGAAGGGCATCCGTGCGGAACGCGACGGCGCGGCGTTTGAGCAGCTCGAACAGCAACTGCTTGATGCGGGATTCACCGCCGAGGATTTTGCCATCCGTGTGGAATACGCCCGGTCGTGGGGAATGCTCTGAGCTCCCGGTTCACGAATCGTCGAATATCACGCAAAAAAGGGTTTTCGCGGGTGGTATCTGACGATTCGTGAATTAACGGCCGATAAGCTCCACCGCCCGCCGTAACACATCGTCCGATTCCGGCACGATTACGTTTCCGCCATTTTTACGAATAATGTCCGCGGTGCTGGGGCCCAGCGCGTAATACGTGGGATACGTCGAAAAACGCTCCGGAATTTTCCCGATGATCGCCTGCAACCGCCTATACGCCGACGGGCTGGTGATTAGAATGCGGTCGATAGGTCGGATCGCACCGGCTCCGATGGCCGTAATCGCCGCCTGTTCCAACGCATCATTCCATACGTTCTCATAGATCCGGATCCGTGGAATCTCCTCGGGGATCCGGTCGTTCGGCACGCGCAGGTCGCCGCACAGCAGCGCCATGCGCGCACGGGGCAGCGTCGCCAGCAGCCGTACGAGCCCCTGCTGGTTCTCCTCATCCGGCACCAGCACATGCGGCAGACCGTACCGTTCGGCCTGAGCCGCCATCTTCCGGCTCAGCACCACGACGGTCGCCAACCAGTTCAGATGCCGATACTGTTCCAGATACCGAGACAGTGCGAAACCGCTGGTGATGATGAGATAGTCACTGCTCGCGATGATGCGCAGTGAA
This sequence comes from Bifidobacterium catulorum, assembly GCF_003129925.1. Lineage (GTDB taxonomy): Bacteria > Actinomycetota > Actinomycetes > Actinomycetales > Bifidobacteriaceae > Galliscardovia > Galliscardovia catulorum. Next base: position 1,155 of record NZ_QFFN01000016.1, read on the forward strand.
GCCTCGTCCGGCACGGTGGGCCGCAATCGACGCAGCGGAAGGTATATGACTCCGCCGACGGATTGGGCGGCCTCGTCGAGCCGACGTCGCGAATCCTCATCGATACGGTCCTTCGGATACGTGATCAGTACGGTCATGCCATCCTCCTTGCCGGATTATGCCGGACGGGCGTCTACCATTCGCCCCGGTCGATGCGCGAGGCCACGTCCTTCGCGAAATACGTGATGATGAGATTCGCTCCGGCGCGTTTGATGCCGGTCAGCGTCTCCTTCACGATACGTCGTTCATCCACCCACCCGTTCGCCGACGCCGCCTTGACCATGGCGTATTCGCCGGAGACATTGTAGGCGACCAGCGGCAGGTCGCTGGCGTTGCGCACGTCGCGCACGATGTCGAGAAACGCCATCGCCGGCTTGACCATGAGAAAGTCCGCGCCCTCGCGTTCGTCGCTGGCGGCCTCGCGTAGCGCCTCAAGCCGGTTCGCCGGATCCATCTGATATCCGCTACGGTCCCCAAACTGCGGTGCGCCGTCGGCGGCGTCACGGAACGGGCCATAGAAACTCGACGCATACTTAACCGAGTAAGACATGATTGGAACGTTGATAAATCCAGCCTTATCGAGACCTTCACGAATGGCGGCCACATATCCATCCATCGCGTTCGACGGCGCGATGATATCGGCACCGGCCTTCGCCTGGCTGACGGCGATACGAACGATGTAATCCAATGATTCGTCGTTCAGCACCTCGCCGTCGCGCACGATGCCGCAATGGCCCGTGGACGTATACTCGCACATGCAGTCGTCGGCGATCACCACAAGATTCGGGTAGGAGGCCTTTATCCTGCGGATCGCCCGTTGCACGATGCCATCGTCATTCCACGCATCGGAGCCGACGTCGTCCTTATGATCGGGGATGCCGAAGACGATGATTGCCCTGATGCCAAGGTCGACGATGGTTTTGATTTCCGTGAGCAATGAACCAATGCCATAGCGGTTGATGCCGGGCATCGATGGAATCGGCTCGGTGCCATCGATTGTGGCGTCGACGAACACCGGCATGATGAGGTCGTCCTTCGTCACCTCGGTCTCGTGGACCAGAGCGCGCAGCGCGGCGCTCGACCGTAGACGGCGATGACGAGTGAAAGTCAATGTCATATGAATCCCCCTGATGTTGTCCGAATTCCAAGAATATGCGCCCGGCGGCATGTTCGCTTGGCGGGGAATCGGATCTCCTATATCGGTTAGTTATGACGGGCGATATATCGCAATGGATGATTACGGTCTGACGGCGTGGACGCCCGTGCCTGACGGTTTGGTCGTTTGCGCGGGGTTTGATTATGGTCGTTATGGTCTGATTGTTGGAATATGGCGACGACGGATAGATCGTCGGAATGGCCGCCTCATCGCGACCGGAGGGAGACGTAATGGGTGAACGACGGGGATTGGTGTCGTTGGTGGGTGCCGGGCCGGGCGACCCGGAACTGCTGACGCTGCGCGGCAGGCGACGGTTGGAGGAGGCCGACGTCATCGTATACGACCGGCTGGTGAATCCGGAACTGCTGGAGTTCGCGCGTGATGATGCGGAACGTATCGACGTCGGCAAGTCGGCGCATCATCATCCCGTAAAGCAGCGGGAGATCAACAATCTGCTGGCCAGGCTCGCGCGTGAAGGCAAGCGTGTGGTGCGGCTGAAATCCGGCGACCCGTTCGTGTTCGGGCGGGGCGGCGAGGAGCGGACATATCTGCGAGGGCTGGGGGTTGACGTGGAAGTGGTGCCGGGCATCACCAGCGCCATCGCCGGGCCGGCCGCGGTGGGCATCCCCGTGACGCATCGCGATTTCGCATCGAGCTTCCATGTGATCGCGGGGCATCGCAAACGGGCCGGGCATGAACTCGACTGGGACAACATCGCGCATATGGAGGGTACGCTCGTGTTCCTCATGGGCATGGAATCGCTGGGGCGCATCGTCGGGGAACTGCTGGGCAACGGCAAGCCGGCCGATACGCCGATCGCGGTGATCCAGTGGGCGACGCGCGAGAACCAGCGGGCGGTGAAATCGGATCTGCTGGGGATCCGGGAGGCGGTGGCCGAAGCCGGATTGGGTGCGCCGGCGCTGATTGTGGTGGGCGGCGTGGCGTCGCTGCTTGATGACGGTGATGATGGTGGTTGCGGTGATGGCGGCGGTCGCGATGATGGTGAAGGCGGCGTGGGCTGATGGGGGACGGGTCTTCGCTGCCGGAGCATCCGTATCCGGTGACCGTGGATGTGCGCGGACGGCTGGCCGTGGTGGTGGGAGGCGGCGCCGTGGCGGCGCGCAAGATCGGCACATTGCTGCGCTGCGGGGCGCGGGTGGTGGTGATCGGTCCGGAGCTGGATGCCCGCATCGACCGGAACCACGTGGATTGGTGGGAAAAGCTCTACAAGTCTGGGGATATCTCGGTTTTTGCGCCGGACATGCCGTTCATCGTGCTGGCGTGCACCGACGACGACGGCGTGAATGCGCGAATCGTGGATGATGCGCGTGCCGCCGGCGTCCCGCTGATCAACAACGTCGGCGACCCGGCGCAGTCGAGTTTCTTCAACGTGGCCGTGGTCGAAACCGAAGAATGCCTGTTCACCGTTTCCACGCGTGGCCGTGATCCGGGGATGGCCAGACGGCTCAAGCAGCGGTTACTGCGGTGGCTTCAGGGCGAGGTGGGTGCCTGACGTTTGTCTGGCTGCGCCCCGCCGCTCCTCCTCCCCGTGTTGGACTTCGGTCCCCGTGTTGGACTTTGGGCTGTGTGTTGGACTTTGGTCTACGTGTTGGGTCGTAAAAAACGGGATTGGCTTGTTTCCAACGATTGTGTTCCCATCACGTAGCGGTAAGTCCAGCACGTAACGACGAGTCCGTCACGTAGCGGTAAGTCCGGCACGCAGGTCAGAGTCCGGCACGCAGGGTGAAGTCCAGCACGCCGTGGGAGGAGATGAGGGAATCGGCGGCGCGCTTGCCGAGATGGTCGCCGACCGTGCCGACGAGATGACGGGTGAAGCAACGTCGCCCATCCGCCGACGCCACCAGCCCATCAAATGTTATGCGATTACGTTCGCAACGGGCATACGCGCCTATGGGGAATGTGCAGCTGCCGCCGAGCGCGATCATGAACTCGCGTTCCGCCTGCACGGCGGCACGTGTGGCGGCATCGTCGATGGCGGCGAGCATGGTCAGAGTCGTTTCGTCGTCGTCTCGGCATTCCACGGCCATTGCGCCCTGACCCGCCGCCGGCAGAATCACGCCCCGCAGCGAAGTCCGATGATATCCGCTTAAATCCGGGCGTAGGCGATTCAAGCCGGCTTCGGCGAGAATCACGCCATCAAGATGCTCGGTGTCGATTTTCCGCAACCGCGTCTCCACGTTGCCGCGGATCGGTACGATGACCACGTCCGGGCGTAATCGCAGAATCTGCGCCTGACGACGCAAACTATTCGTGCCGATGCGGGCACTGGTCGGCAAATCATCGATGCCGTCGAATGGTTCCTTGGAAATCAGGCAATCGAATGGGGAATCCCGCTTGGGGAAACATCCCAAGGCGAGCGATTCCGGCAGGACGGGCTGCACGTCCTTGAGACTGTGGGCGGCGAAATCGATGGTGCCGTCCAGCAGTTCCCGTTCGATCTCCTTGACGAACACGCCTTTGCCACCGATTTTCTGCAGACTGGAATCGAGGTCGCGATCGCCTTGGGTGACTATGGGCTTGACGACGAACTCGCAGTCGGGATGTCGTTTTTTCAGCGCGTCGATGATGATTTCGGTCTGGCGCAGCGCCAGCCGGCTTTTGCGGGTCCCGACCCGGAATACGTGTGTCATGCATGCTCCTCGTTCAAGCGTGCCCACTATAGCATTCGCATGCGTGACGGGAGGCCGTGCGGTTATAGGGAAAAGTTATGGATGATGGGATGTGGTGATGATGGGATGAGATGGTGATGATGGGATGTGGTGATGATGGGGCAAGATGCGTTGGCGTGATGTTGCTGTATTGGGTGTTGACCCCCTCAGTCGGCTTTGCCGACAGCTCCCCCTGTCAGGGGGAGCCGATTGGTGAGGGGGGTTGGTTGGTGAGAGCGGACGGTTGGTGAGTTGGGTTGCTGGCTCCCCTCCCGACGGAGGGGAGCTGTCGAGCGTGGCGAGACTGAGGGGAGTGTGTGCTGGTATTGCGGTCTTTTGTTGATGGCTGGGCAAATGCGGTGTGTTGTTGACCCCCTCAGTCGGCGTTGCCGACAGCTACCCCTGTCAGGGGGAGCCGATTGGTGAGAGGGGCCGGTTGGTGAGGGGGATTTGGTACCTCGTCTCCGCTCGCTGTCGCTACTTCAGCAGCAGCCAGACGGTGGCGTCCTGCGGCAGGCGGCCATCGGCCAGCGGTGCGGAGACGAGCTTGATTTCACCGTCGGGCAGATCGAGCGGCTTCTCTCCGAAGTTGGTGATGCTGGCGAACCGGCGGCCATCAGAGGCAGGCCGTGTGTAGGCGATCGCCACTCCGGCGTCCACCTCCTCGTCCAGCCACGCCAGCCCGGTATCTCCGGTGGGGGTGAGCAGCTCCTGCCGCAGTCGCAGCGCCGCACGATACAGGTTCAGCATGGAACCCTCGTCCGCGTTCTCCGCATCGGCCGCGAAATCCTTGAACCACAGCGGTTGCGGCAGATGCGGCTCAACGCCGGACCCGGCCGGCGAGAACCCGAACGATCCGGTCTCGCCGTCCCCGAACTTCCACAGGCTGGCATTGCGGCCATCCGCATTGCTGTCGTCGCCGCTGCCGATTTTCTCATCGCTCCACGCAGCCATGCGCGGCTCGTCCGCGGCGGTCCAGGGTAGCGGCACGCGGCAGCCGTCGCGCCCCTTCACGGCGAACTGGTGTCGGCTCGTACGCGAATACGGGTCCTCCAGCCGATCCCATGGAATGTTCGCCACCTCGAACAATCCCAGCTCCTCGCCCTGATAGATGTAGGCCGCGCCCGGCAATCCCAGTTCCATCAGCGCCGCCGCCCGCGCACGCCGTGTGCCAAGCGCGCGGTCCTCGTCCACCAGATCGCCGTCGCGCAGCAGCCACGCCTCGACCAGCTGATGATACGCATGCGTCTTCAGCTGCGGCAGCGCATAGCGGCTCGCCGACCGCGGCACGTCATGGTTGTTCATCACCCACGTGGTCGTCGACCCCGATCGTTCGGCCGAGGCCAGCCCCTCTTCGATGGCCTCGCGCATGGCAGCGCGATCCCAATCCGCCTTGGCGAACTCGAAATTGAACACCTGCCCCAGCTCGTCCGGCGAGGCATACAGCGCCTGATGCTCCGGCGCGATCCACGCCTCGGCCACGGCGAACCTCGGCGGATCATATTCGTTGAACACCTTGCGCCATTCGCGGTAGATGTCGTGCACTTCGGCGCGGTCGAACAGCGGGTTGTCGCCGTTCGGATTGAACTGGTCGAGCGTGGACCAGTGCCCCAGCTCCTCCAGCGGCTTCGAGTCCAGATCCTTCGCCATGCCGTGCGCCACGTCCACGCGGAACCCGTCCGTGCCATGGTCCGACCAGAATCGCAGCGTCTTCAGGAATTCCGCGTGCACTTCCGGGTTCTTCCAGTTCAGATCCGGCTGTTGTTTGGCGAACAGGTGCAGATACCATTGCCCGTCGTCCACGCGCTCCCACGCCGGCCCGCCGAAGATCGACTCCCAGTCGTTCGGCGGGATCTCGCCGTGTTCGCCGCGTCCCTCGCGGAAGATGTAGCGCTCGCGGGCCTCCGATCCCCGCCCTGCGGCCAGCGCCTCCTGGAACCATACGTGCTTGTCGGCCGTATGGTTCGGCACGATGTCGACTACCACTTTGATGCCGGCCGTATGGGCGGCGTCCACCATCGAGTCGAAGTCGTCCATCGTGCCGAGCCGCGGGTCGACGTTCCGGTAGTCGATGACGTCGTATCCGCCGTCATGCAGTTCGGATGGATAGAACGGCGACAGCCATATGGCGTCGACGCCGAGTTCGCGCAGGTAGTCCATGCGGTCGGTCACTCCGGCGATGTCGCCGAGCCCGTCGCCGTTCATGTCTTTGAAACTGCGTGGATAGACCTGGTAGACCACGGCCTGCTTCCACCAGTCGGCGTGTTCGTTGTTCTTCGTCATCGAAATCCCCTTTCGTCGTTGTCCCATCCGATGGTCGCGTGTGCCGATACTGACGTCGACGTCGCAAGTACTGGCCGCGATATTAGGCGTTCGGTATGCGTCGAATATTTCTAAATATTGAATTTGAACGTTCTAACAATAACGCTGGGGAAGGACGTTGCCCGGAGGACGCCGCTGATTACATGGAGAACGGCTCGTAATAGATGTCGTTGACGTCCACGCCGCGCGCCAGCAGGATTCGACGTACGGCGACCAGCATCGCGTGCGGTCCCGCGACCAGATATATGGCGCCGGGACGTATCATCGGCGCAAGCAACTGTTCGTCGGGACGATGCGTGCTCAACCGCACGTGCACGTTGCTGTTCCGCTCCCCGAAGGCGACGAGCTCCTGACGGTAGATGAAATCGCGTTCGCTGCGGGCCGTGTATAGAAAGTCGATCGAACGGCCGGAACCGGCGTATCCCGTCAATACGCCGATCAGCGGCGTGATGCCGATGCCGCCGCCGACGAGAACCAGCGGGGTCGCCGCATCGCCCGTTCCCCTGCCCCGTTCGTCATGTTCGCGGATGAATTCCGAATACCGGCCGTACGGCGGCACGATGTTCACCGCGGTGTTCGGCTTGAGCGTCGCCAACCGTGTGGTGAAATCGCCGTCCGCGCGTATGGCGAACGTCATCGGCGGGCGATTGCCCTGCTGCACGTTTGACTGTACGTTTGCGCCGTCGCCCCCGCTGTATGAATTCGTCAATGAAAACGGATGGTATTCATGCATGCCGCGTTCCCCGGGGAACGCGATGAACGCGAAATCCCCCGGATTCCAACGGACGTTTCGTGCGCTTTCCCCGTCGAGCCCCACCGTGAGCTCCGTGACCCGGTCGGCGATCGGTCGTGCCGAAACGACGTGCCCCCGCAAAGCGTAGAAGCGTCGGCTGATGACATTCCATAGGTAATAGGCGAACATCGCAATCGTCGCCGCATCGAACAGAAAGATGAACGGCTTGATCGCGGCGATGTAGTCGATCACATGGACGTGGATGACGATGATGGCGATGCCCAGCAGGTTCAGACGATGCAGCCATACGCTCATCTCATGGCGGAATACGCGCTCCAGCGTTCGTTTGACGCGTGCGAGCCATGCCACTCGGCTGGTGAGCCATCCCGCCAGAAACACCATCGACCACGCCGCCACCGCGATGAACAGATACAATCCCACGTGGCCGGTCAGTCCGATCAGTGCGCCCGCTCCCGGCAGCAGCGACTGGTGGATGAATGCCACGACGATGGCCGATACGGCCAGAATGCCGTGGATCATATACATATGCGGCAGTCCTACCGTTCTGTCCACCCAGCGGGGGCGGCATGCCAGATACACGGAGGCCAGCATCCACGTATATGCCACTACGCCGAGTTCGATGCCGAACAATTCGTTGGAATACAAGGAGGGAAGGCCGGTGGCCAGCGTGACGAGGAACGGCAGCGGCACGACGAACAGTGCGACCGCCCATGCCAGTGTGATTGATATATTAATGTGTTTCATATGAATCCTTTTGGGAGGGGAATCCGATTACGGAAACAAGGGAATCATCGTCGGCGTGATATTCGGGGTAGCGCGCCAGAATCGCCTGTACATTCGGGGCGGCATGGGTGGCGAGAATGCTGCGGAACCGCTGCTCGCCGGCGATGATGGCGGTCGTCGCCCACATGTCGGCGAACACGAGACGGTCATGGATGATGGTCGCCTGCGCAAGGTCATGCGAACGTCGTGTGATGTGTTCGCCGCGTTTGGCGGTCCCCGACGTGGCGATCGCGCCGTCACGCAGGGATATGGTACGGATGGTGGACGGCTGCGATGTCGTGTGCGGTGTGGGGCGGCCTTGCCGCGGATTGGTTGTTCCCGCTTTCGTGCGGCCGATTCCGCCGGCGAGCGGGTTCTCGATGCCGATGCGCCAGACGAAATCACTGTCGTCATGCACTGCGGTCCGGATGTCGCCGCCTCCGCCCAATGCGGCCGCGGCGCAGCGTCCATCACGCACCAGCGGCATAAGGAACCGTTGGTGCGCCCGCTCGATGGCCCACCCCTTGACGATGCCAGTCGGATCGTAGACGCCATTGTGCATCGGATCGAAGCATCCGTCGGTAAGTCGCTTCGCCTGATGGCAGAGCGCGTAGATTTCCGCGAAATCCCGGTCGTGCAGCAACGCCGACCAATCGCCGGCACGTGCCTTGGCAACGAGCGAGTCGTTGAGGAACGGGGAGAAGCGGGTCTCGACGTCATGAAGGCATTTCCCGATGAGCGTGATGGCCTCGTCGGCGATTGCGGCGAGAGCATGAGATGATTGCTGTGGCCCGGCTACGATCTGCATGGTGAACGGCACGGTCATCGCATGGATGACTCGGGCCTGGATGACGGCTTGGATGGCTGGTCCGCGTGTTGGCGTCATCGTTGATTCAGAGCCTGGTTGATGGCATCCTGCAAGGAGTTCGCGAACGCCGTGGAGGGTTCGGTGGCGCCGCTGACGAATTGGATGTCGGAACTTTGCGCGCTGATCGCCCGGTCGGCGAGTTCGGGGATGGCCTGCGCGCTGATGGCCTGCGAACGATCGGTGTGATTCGGATAGCTGATCGCGTTGATTGCGGTGATCTTGCCGTCCTTGACCGTGACCTGCAGCTGCACCTCGCCGTATTCGTTCGGGGATGCGACGCTGGTGTATGTGCCGTCGGCGAGTGTGGACGCCGTCGTGCCGGAGCCACTTGAGTCGTTCGAGCCCTCCGAGCCGGAATCCGTGTCCGGCGACGATTCGCTCGAATCGCCAGGCGAGGTGGACGCGCCAAGCGTCGTCCCGGACGCAGTGGATTGGCCTTGCGTCTGATGAGGCTTGACGAACAGCAGGAAGGCGTCGCCGATGATGGCGAGGCCGGCGATGACGGTCACCGCCGCGCGCGTTATGGTCGCGTTCATGAGGGTCCCCCTAATGACATCATGACATCGATCGTCGGTGTCGAGCGTAAAAACGGTCACTGGGCGATTCCTGCGTCAAAGCCGGGAATTTGCTGAAAATGAAGGGGTTGGCGGAAAGAATGTGATGCATATCATATGATGCCACGCATTCCGAGCGGGGTACGTTCGGCATGAATTCCGGCGTTTGATAATCGCTGATAAGCAGCGTCTATACGGCGTGCGGCGATTTTCCGCCCGTCGGCGGACCGATGGACGGCATAATGACGATATCCATGACGCGCGCCGGGGGAGAGGCGTGCGCCGAAACGCCGAACGCATCCCGCGGACGACGGCAATGCACGCCGCATCGTGGGGATGGGACTGAAAGGACTCCGCCGTGGGGAACGCCACCAATACGCATGACGCCAACGCCGACCAGACCAACGCCAACGCAAAGCGACAGATTCATTTCAACGGTTTCGTCAAGGACTGCGTGGGCCACCAGTCATCCGGCATGTGGCGCTACCCCGGCGACCGTTCGACCGAATACAACGACATCGACCATTGGGTCGAACTCGCGCGGCTGTTCGAGCGGGGGCGTTTCGACGCGATGTTCATCGCCGACCTCGTCGGATACTTCGACGTCTACGGAGGCAGCGTGGACTCCGCGCTGCGCACCGCATCCCAGCTGCCGATCAACGACCCGACCACGCTGGTCTCGGCGATGGCTGCCTCGACGCGCAATCTCGGCTTCGGCGTGACCGCAGGCGTCTTCTACGAGCACCCGTACACGTTCGCGCGGCGCATGAGCTCGCTCGACCATCTGACGAAAGGCCGCGTGGGCTGGAACGTGGTGACCGGCTACCTGCCGTCCGCGTTGCGCAACATGGGCCAGGAGGACATCCCCCACGACCGGCGCTACGACTACGCCGACGAATACCTCGACGTGCTGTACAAGCTGTGGGAAGGCTCGTGGGAGGACGACGCCGTGGTGAAGGACAAGGCGCACGACGTGTACGCCGATCCGACGAAGGTGCATGAGATCAACCACCACGGCAGGTTCTTCGACGTGCCGGGCATCCACCTGTGCGAGCCTTCGCCCCAGCGCACCCCGGTGATCTTCCAGGCCGGCACCTCGCCTCGCGGCATCCGGTTCGCCGCCGAGAACGCCGAGGCCATCTTCGTGACCGGCCCCACACCGGAGCTGGTCGCTCCGCAGGTAAGGCAGGTACGCGACTCGCTGGAGGCCGCGGGTCGGGGCCGCTACGACGCGCGCGTGCTCATGATGCTCACCGTGATCACCGGCAACACCGAGCAGGAGGCGTGGGACAAGTACCACGACTACGAACGCTACGCCTCCACCGAAGGCGCGCTCACCCTGTATTCCGGCTGGATCGGCACCGACCTGTCGAAATACGACCTCGACCAGCCGCTCGACGACATCGACTCCAACGCCATCCAGTCCACCGCCGCCAACATGCAGAAGGTGAAGGGCGACGACGGCCGGCGTTGGACGGTGCGCGACATCGCCGTCCGACGCGCGATCGGCGGCAACAGCCCGGTGATCGTGGGCTCCGGCGAACAGGTGGCCGACGAGTTGCAGCGTATCGTCGAGCTCACCGACGTGGACGGCTTCAACCTGGCGTATGTGACCAACCCCGGCACGTTCGAGGACATCATCGACTACGTCGTGCCGATCCTGCAGGAGCGCGGCGTCTACCAGACCGACTACGCGCCCGGCACGCTGCGCAACAAGCTGTTCGGCAAGGGCGATCACCTCAACCCGAACCACCGCGGCTACCAGTACAAGGTGTCGAAGTAGCGCCCAAACGCCGAAAACCCTAGTGGTGAGGCGCTGCCATGCCAAAACGGTGATTATGACGAGCCGGAACTGAAGTTCATTATCTTCAAAAAATTGGAATACAATACATTATTATCAATATAATAATGTGTTGTACGACATTTTTTCGAAAATAACTGGAACGCAGACGTGTGCACCGTTGGATGGCACCGTTGTGTTGCAACGATGGATACGATGGGGTTGATGGCTTATGCGCAGGAATATGATGAAGCGTCTTGTCGAATGGCGGAAGACTTACGGCCACAAGCCGCTGCTCGTGTACGGCGCACGCCAGACCGGCAAGACCTATCTGCTCAATGAATTCGCCAAGACGGAATTCGCAAACGATTATGTGCGGGTTGATTTGGAGCGGGACGGCCGCGCGCGTCAGGTTTTCGAACAGGACCTTGAGCCAAGGATATTGATTCGCCGTCTGTCTCAGATTTCCGGCACCCGCATCGATCCCGACCATACGCTGCTGTTCTTGGATGAAATTCAGGCTTCCAATCGTGCCTTGGCGTCATTGAAGTATTTTCAGGAGGATATGCCGCAGCTATCCGTGGTTGCCGCCGGCAGCTTGTTGGGGGTTGCCGTCAACCAGCAGGGGTTTACCGCCCCGGTTGGAAAAGTGCAGACGCTGACGCTGAGACCGATGAATTTTGCCGAGTTTGTGGATGCGCTCGGTGAGGGGGCGTTGGTCGAGGAAATTCGGGAAAGCTATCGCAGTGGCGAGGCGTTTTATCTGCACGACGAGATGCTGTCTCGATTCTGGCAATACCTTCTGGTGGGAGGTATGCCCGAGGCCGTCGCCGAATATGTTCGTAGCGGCAGTTTCGATGCGGTCCGCGTTGTGCAGATGGACATTGCGGATCTGTATTCAGCCGACATGGCAAAGTACGCTTCACCTGTGGAAACGGCTCGTATACGAGATACCTGGAACAGCATTCCGGCGCAGTTGGCAAAGGAGAATCATAAGTTCCAGTACAAACTGGTGCATTCCGGAGGACGGGCATCGGTGTATGCGCCGGCGATCTCATGGCTGCTGTCGGCCGGTTTGGTTGAGCGCTGCGTACGTGTTTCCAGTGGGCGGCTTCCGCTCGCCATGCATGAGGATGCCGCGGCCTTCAAGGTCTATATGGGAGACACCGGTTTGTTGTCGGCCCGTTCGGAATTGCGTCAGGACATGGTGATGGATGCGGGGCGTCGTAGGTGGGTCGACTTGGGAGGCATAGTCGAGAACTATGTTGCGCAGCATATATGCGCCAATGGCGTGCCGCTGCGGTATTGGACCAGCGGTGCCACCGCCGAGGTGGATTTCGTCATGCAGATGGACGACGGCATCGCCGGTGTGCCGGTGGAGGTGAAGTCGTCCGATAACACCAGATCTCGGAGTCTGTCGGTGTATCGCGGCAAATACGAACCGGGTGAGGCGCTGCGATTGTCGACCAAGAATTTCGGCAGTGACAACGGCATACGCAGCGTGCCGTTGTATGCGGCGTTTTGTATCGGGGAGTAGGAGGTGCCGCTTTTCATCGGGTTTCGCCCCGTTGCTGGTAGATTGCTGTGTGGAAGCGATGTGCCGACGGGGGTGCGATATGAGCGTTTCATCAGGTGTTCCGGCGATCGATGACGTGCAGCCGTATGATGGCGACGACTTGGGAGCGATTCCCGATGCGTGTGCCGGAGATGGAGACGGGGGCTGTGCGTCCGAAGGCACCACGTTCCGCGTGTGGGCGCCGACCGCCAGCCGTGTGGAGCTGCGATTGTTCCACGATGGCGGGGTCTGCGCCCCGGGCGTGCGTGCCGAGCCGGCCTTTCCGCCGGGGACCAGCACCGGCGAGGATGGTGATGAGGATATCTCCCGCCAGCCGTATGCCACCTATGCGATGACGTGCGGCATCGGCGCCGACGGCCGGCCCGATGGCACCTGGTCCGCACATATCGAAGGTGCGGGCCACGGCACCTTCTACGACTACGTGGCGTATTTCCCCGACGGCCACGCGACCCGCACGGCCGACCCATGGGCGCGTGCCGCCGGGGCGAACGGCAGGCGCAGCATGGTCGTCGACCTGCGTCGCACCGATCCCGAAGGCTGGGCCGACGACAGGTCTCCGAGCATTCCGTTGGGCGAACTCGTCGTATGGGAGACGCACGTCGGCGACTTCAGCAATGACCCGCACAGCGGCGTCCCCGCCGAACATCGCGGCACATATCTGGCGTTCACGCACGACGACACCAGTGTGGATGGCGCCGGCGATTTCCCCACATGCGTGGCCTATCTGCGCAGACTCGGCGTCACCGCCGTGCAGCTCATGCCGATATTCGACTTCGGCTCGGTGGACGAGGCCGCCGCGCGCGATGTCGTCGATGCCGCGCATAAGCCCTACAACTGGGGCTACGACCCGGTCAACTACAACGTCCCCGAAGGCTCCTACAGCACCGACCCGTTCGACGGCGCCGTACGCATCCGCGAATGCAAGCAGATGATTCAGGCCTTGCACCGCAACGGCTTCAAGGTCATCATGGATGTGGTCTACAACCACATGTATGCCGCCGACAACTGGTTCGAGCGCATGGTGCCCGGCTATTTCTGCCGAAGGTATGCCGGCGGTGTGCTGTCCAATGGTTCGGGCTGCGGCAACGACATGGCGACCGAACGTCCGATGATGCGCAAATACATCGTCGATTCCGTCGAATATTGGGCGCGTGAATACCATATCGATGGATTCCGATTCGATCTGATGGGTCTGATGGACGTCGACACCATGAACGAGATACGCGCCCGGTTGGATGACCTGCCCGGCGGCTCCGCGAAGATCATGTACGGCGAGCCGTGGGCCGCCGACATGACGGCGGTCGCGCCCCACGTCGTATTGGCCGGCAAGCGTGGCCTCTCCCGGCTTGATTCGCGCATTGGATTCTTCAGTGACGATTCGCGCGACGCCATACGCGGCAATATCTTCCATCATCACAAGCCCGGCTACGTTTCCGGAGCGGCGCTTGAGTTCGCGCCGTCCGTCCGCCACGCCGTCGACGCGTGGCGCGGCACCGAGGTCGAGGCGGCCAATGTGGGGCAGGTCGTCCAATATGTTTCCGCCCACGACGACCTGACGTTGTGGGACAAGTTGTGTATGGCCATGCGTTCGGTGGCATTCGGTCATGTGGGGGAGCTGGGTGGCGGCGCGGCTGGCGGGTCCGGCGTTTGGTCGGCGGAGTCCGGGCCGACCGACGCCGAATACGACGCCGATCCCAGTCTGAGCGGCGACATCATGGAGGCGAACCGTATGGCCGCCGGCTTGGTATTGTCGTCGGCCGGCATCCCGTTCATGCTCTCCGGCGAGGAGTTCGCGCGGACCAAGCACGGATGCGACAATTCGTATGACCGGTCGGCCGCGTTGAACCGGCTGGACTGGCGTCGCGCCCGGCGGCTCGGTGGTCTGGTGGATTATTATGCCGCGTTGATTTGGTGGCGGCGTAGGAATCCTGCGGTGTTCGGCGGTCCCCGCATCGTGCCGCGGCGCGACGATTCCGTGGTCGTGTTCCGTGTGGGCAACGATTGCGTGACGGTCAATCCCACGAAGCGTATGGCGTGGCAGGGCGTGTCGGCGTTGCGCGCCGCGAACGGCTGGGGGCAGTTCGCGCCGCTTGATGATTCCGCGTGGGAATGCGTGTTCAGCTCGCGTGGCCCGGGGGGATGCGGCGAGGCGAATTGGGAGAGCTACTCGCGTGGCCATGAACGGCAGCTGGCCATTCCGCCGCGTAGTTTCTGCATCTGGCGGTGTGAGTAGGGGCGTGCCCGGAATCGCTGGTGGATTCCGGGTCTTTCGGTCATTGGATGGGTGCTCCCGCAGGACGTCCTAAAAAAATCCTGAATATTCGGAATAAAAGTTGGCGTTCTAAAGTTGAGTGGTGTAGGCTCAAGTTTTGGAAAGCGAAAAAGCTTGACGAATCATGGACCGTTCGGCAGGACGGTCGGGATTCCTGAAGCCTGAGCGAGAAACGTAGAACGAACCTAGACAATAGGAGGAACATTATGGGACGCGCAGTTGGTATCGATCTGGGAACCACGAATTCCTGCATCGCAACGCTTGAAGGTGGCCAGCCCACCGTTATCGTGAACGCCGAGGGCGCCCGCACCACGCCGTCCGTGGTGGCGTTCAGCAAGTCCGGCGAGATTCTCGTGGGCGAGGTCGCCAAGCGTCAGGCCGTGACGAACGTCGACCGCACGATCAGCTCCGTGAAGCGCCACATGGGCACCGATTGGAACGTGGAGATCGACGGCAAGAAGTGGACGCCTCAGGAGATTTCCGCCCAGATTCTGATGAAGCTCAAGAGGGACGCCGAAGCCTACCTCGGCGAGCCCGTGACCGACGCCGTAATCACCTGCCCGGCGTACTTCAACGACGCCCAGCGTCAGGCGACCAAGGACGCCGGCAAGATCGCGGGCCTGAACGTGTTGCGCATCATCAACGAGCCGACGGCCGCCGCCCTGGCCTACGGTCTGGAGAAGGGCAAGGAGGACGAGCGCATCCTGGTCTTCGACCTCGGTGGTGGCACCTTCGATGTGTCCCTGCTGGAGATCGGCAAGGACGACGACGGCTTCTCCACCATTCAGGTGCAGGCCACGAACGGCGACAACCGCCTCGGCGGCGACGACTGGGATCAGAAGATCATCGACTGGCTGGTCGGCGAGGTCAAGAACAAGTACGGCGTCGACCTGAGCAAGGACAAGATCGCCCTGCAGCGCCTGAAGGAAGCCGCCGAGCAGGCCAAGAAGGAACTGAGCTCCTCGACCTCCACCAGCATCTCGATGCAGTATCTGGCCATGACGCCTGACGGCACCCCGGTGCATCTGGACGAGACCCTGACCCGTGCACACTTCGAGGAGATGACCTCCGACCTGCTGGGCCGCTGCCGCACGCCGTTCAACAACGTGCTCTCCGACGCCGGCATCTCCGTGAGCCAGATCGACCACGTGGTGCTCGTCGGTGGTTCCACCCGTATGCCCGCCGTCAAGGAGCTCGTCAAGGAGCTCACCGGCGGCAAGGAAGCCAACCAGTCCGTGAACCCGGATGAGGTCGTGGCCGTCGGCGCGGCCGTGCAGTCCGGCGTCATCAAGGGCGACCGCAAGGACGTGCTGCTCATCGACGTGACCCCGCTTTCGCTGGGCATCGAGACCAAGGGCGGCATCATGACCAAGCTCATCGACCGCAATACCGCCATCCCGACCAAGCGTTCCGAGGTGTTCTCCACCGCCGAGGACAACCAGCCGAGCGTGCTGATCCAGGTCTACCAGGGCGAGCGTGAGTTCGCCCGCGACAACAAGCCGCTGGGCACCTTCGAGTTGACCGGCATCGCGCCGGCTCCGCGCGGCGTCCCGCAGATCGAGGTCACCTTCGACATCGACGCCAACGGCATCGTGCATGTGTCCGCCAAGGATAAGGGCACCGGCAAGGAGCAGTCGATGACCATCACCGGCGGCTCCGGCCTGCCGAAGGACGAGATCGACCGCATGGTCAAGGAGGCCGAGGCCCACGAGGCCGAGGACAAGAAGCGCAAGGAGGACGCCGAGACCCGTAATCAGGCCGAATCCTTCGCCTACCAGACCGAGAAGCTTGTGAACGACAACAAGGACAAGGTCTCCGACGAGGTC
Source organism: Bifidobacterium catulorum (assembly GCF_003129925.1). Classification (GTDB taxonomy): domain Bacteria; phylum Actinomycetota; class Actinomycetes; order Actinomycetales; family Bifidobacteriaceae; genus Galliscardovia; species Galliscardovia catulorum. The sequence goes on from NZ_QFFN01000016.1 coordinate 17,733, forward strand.
GCCAAGGAGGTCACCGACAAGGTGAACGCGCTGAAGGAGGCTCTGAAGGGCGACGACATCGAGAAGATCAAGAACGCCCAGACCGAGCTCATGACCTCCGCGCAGAAGATCGGCGAGGCCCTGTACTCGCAGCAGGGTGCGGCCGGCGCGGCGGGTGCCGCAGGCGCCGGTGCGGCTGCCGGTGCCGCCGGCTCCGCCTCCAACGGCGGTGACGACGACGTGGTGGACGCCGAGGTCGTGGACGACGATGACGACAAGGACAACAAGTAATCATGTCTGAGTTCAACAAGGACGATTACCTGAACGACATGGAGGATGCCGAGTCGCTGAAGAACGACCCGGCATCCGCCGGCTCTGCCCCCGCCTCCGACGATGCGAAGGATGCCTCGGCATCCGAGTCCCCGAAGGCCGGCGACACCTCGGCCCAGACCGACGCGGACAAGTCCGCGGACGCCGGCGCCGATGAATCCAAGGCCGACGACGCCGACGAGCTCACCCCTCTTGGCAAAGCCAAGAAGGAGGCCGCCGACTATCTGGAGGCCCTGCAGCGTGAGCGTGCGGAGTTCATCAACTTCCGCAACCGCAGCGCCAAGGAGAAGGACACCTTCCGCCAGCACGGCATCATCGACGTGCTCACCGCGCTGCTGCCCGCGCTCGACGACATCGACCGCATCCGCGAGCACAGCGAGATGGACGACTCCTTCAAGGCCGTGGCCTCGAAGATCGACAAGGCCTTCGAGAAGTTCGGCGTGGAGAAGTTCGGCGTCAAGGGCGAGGAGTTCGATCCGACGAAGCATGAGGCGATTCTGCACAAGCCGGATCCCGAAGCCGAAAAGGAGACGGTGGACACCGTCGTCGAGGCGGGCTACCGCATCGGCGACCGCGTGATCCGCGCGGCCCGCGTGGTCGTCGCCTCCCCGCAGAGCTGACCCCTCCCCAAAAGAGGCGTCATGGAAATCCTTGTGCCGGCATCGCTCACTAGTATGTGCCGGTGCAAGGAGTGCTATCCGCGTGAACATGCGGTTATGCCCGAGAGGGGCGGGCGGCATACGTTGCGTGGCAAACGCAACGAGCATGGCCGTGCCTAAGAGGGGAGGGCGGCATGCGTTGCGCGGCAAACGCAACGAGCGTGGGGCAGGGGCTGGCATGTCGAGACCGTAAAGACTCGGCCTGAGCGGCCCGGAGCGTGTCACGACATGCCAGCCCCTGTCCCGCGCGGTCTCATACACGATAAATGTAAAGCGTATTTCCAATAATCAATACATCATTTTCTTTTAGAAAGGAGACATGGAGATGGCTGAGAATGAATGGCTGAACAAGGATTTCTATAAGGTCCTCGGTGTCTCCAAGGACGCTTCCGACGAGGAGATCACCAAGGCCTACCGCAAGCTGGCCCGCAAATACCATCCCGATCTCAACAAGACCAAGGAGGCGGAGGAGAAGTTCAAGGACATCTCCGAGGCCTATGACGTGCTGAACAACAAGGAGCAGCGTCAGAAGTACGACGCCATCCGCCAGTTCGGCATGGGTGGAGCACGCTTCGCCGGCGGTTCCGGCCAGGGCGGCTTCGACGCCAGCGGTTTCTCCGACATCTTCGGTTCGATGTTCGGCGCCGGCGCGGGCGGCCCCCAGGGCTCCTCGCGCATCCGCTTCTCCACGGGCGGGGCGGGCGGTCCCGACCTCAACGACATCTTCCAAGCGTTCGGCGGTGCGGCGGGCGCGGGCGCTCCCGGTGCCGGGTTCGGCGGTGGACGCAGCGGTTACCGCGAACCGCAGGAGCCGGTGCGCGGCAAGGACCGCAACTCCAAGATTAACCTGACGTTGCGTCAGGCGGTCAAGGGCGCAACGGTCTCGCTGAGCGTGGATGGCGGCAAGTTCAAGACGCATATTCCCGCCGGCGTGAAGGACGGACAGAAGATCCGTCTGGCCGGCAAGGGCCATGCGGGCCAGTATGGCGGCGCGCACGGCGACCTGTATCTGGCCGTGCACGTGAAGTCCGATCCGAAGTTCAGCATGTCTGGCCGTGACGTCGTGATGGACCTGCCCGTCACCGTCGCCGAAGCGGCGTTGGGCGGCAAGGTCTCCGCCAAGGACATCGACGGCGAGGTCGTCACGTTCAAGGTGCCCGCCGGCTCGTCCAGCGGCACCGAGGTGCGCATCAAGGGCAAGGGCGTGGCCAGCCCGCGCGGCAACGGCGATCTGGTCGGCCGCGTAATGATCCAGGTGCCGGAGACGTTGGGCTTCAGACAGAAGAAGACGCTGAAGGACTTCGATTCCTCCAGCAGCGACTTCGCCGACCGCGTAGCCGCCGAGCGTCTCGGTGAATGAGGCGTGGTGATCGGTCATGGCAAGGATTGCGCCGAAGCTGCGCAAGGCGTATACGATGTGCGCCCAGGCCCTGGTGGCCGAGCGCGTCTCGCTTGACGCGTCCGAGGAGCTGGGGCTGAACGTCGATCTGCCGATCTTCAGCGTCGGGCAGGCGGGCGAACTGGCCGACATCCATCCGCAGACACTGCGGCAGTATGACCGTCTGGGTCTTATCGTGCCGCAGCGTACGCCGGGCGGTGCCCGCCGGTATTCGCTGCGCGACATCAATCGTCTCTCCCAGGCCCAGCGTATGAGCCAGGAGGAGTCGATCAATCTTGCCGGCATCACGAGGATCCTCCAGTTGATGGAGGAGAATCGTCAGCTCAAACGGCAGAATCGCCAGCTTCGTCGTCGTATGGAGGGCAACGTCGTATTCGAGGCGGCCGCCGACGGCGAGGTCATCGAGGTGCAGCGTGTTCGTCGCGTGCGCGAGCCGTCGCCTTATCGCCGCACGATTCTGCAGATCACCGCACGTTGATTCACCATATATTGATGCGTCACTCGGCTCACCTGGACCGTGTGACGTGTGCGCAGAACCGTTGGAATCACAACGTTGTGTGATGACCGTCACGCGGGCCGTGTGTGCCTTGTCACGTATGCTACATATCGTCACGTAATCCGGCCCGCGTGACGGTCATGACGGCCATACCTTTATCGTCCTAGTCGTCGTTGTTTTCTTTGCGGCCATTGTTTCCTGCGCCGCGCTGCTCCCTGCGCAGCGGATGAGGCTGGGCGCCGGTGTGGATGAGGTTCAGCGAACGCACCGAGCTGGGCGACATGCCGTAGTGGCGTTTGAACAGCGTGGCGAAATAACTGGCGTTGGGATATCCGACCATGACCGCCACCTTCTGCACGGGGATGTCGGTATTCGACAACGCCTTGTAGGCGTGCTCCATGCGGTAGGCGATGAGGTATTCGTTCGGGGTCATGCCCATCGCCGATTTGAACGACCGGATGATGTAGCTCGAATGCAGATGGAATGCCGCGGACAACGTGGCCGAGGTCACGTCCTCGTTGAAATGGTCGTCGAGGTATCGACGGACCTTTTCGGCGAGCCTGAACGCGGTGGATTCCTCTTCTCCCACGATCTGCACGGTCTGCAGGACGTCGAGGAACAACTGCTGCGTGGGCCAGAAATTGTTCTGCATAGGACTGGTGCTGGCGGCGAACAGACGGTTGAACAGCGAATACAGCGGCTGGGGCTCCTCGATGCGACGCTGGCGCAGCAGGTACATCGTCGGCTGGGCCGTGTGGTAATGCAGGATCGGCACTTCGATGGACGACCTCATCGGCGTGGGCTGCGGGCCGACGTCCCATTCGCTGATGACGGCGAAATGCGCCCAATAGTATTCCGTGGTCTCCGACATCGCCTTCCATGAATAATGGTGATGCTTCGGCAGGAGTATCACGCTTTCGCCGGCCGCGACGGTCATGTTGTTGCCGTCCTCGGCGATGAACAGCCGTCCGTGGGTGACGACGATGAGGATGAAATACGGCAGTGTGGTCCGGTCGGGATGGCGGTCGCCCGGCTGGAACACCACATAGTCCCCCTCGATGAAGGTCGGTGCGGGGATGCATGAAATCGAGATGAATTCGTTGTTCATGGGGCGGTCTCCCTATATGGACGATGTCGGATGATGGCGTGGACGATGCCGGACGACGGCGCTGGCGCATGGTCGCCATGCGATTTTCGCCATCGATGAGGCGTTGCGCATGCGTTTGCTCGGTTGTGGGGCAACCGATAAGCGGTTTGCCGCATCCGGGGGAGGGCAAGCGTGGTCTATCATGGCTGGTGGAGCATGTCGGTCGGCAGTGTCATTTTTCAAAGGTCATTGTCATGATAACAAAAGAAAAAGGCTTTTCGCAAATGCGAAAAAACATATGATGTCTTACGACAAAAGTTCGCAACGAAAGCGAGAGAGACTATGAGTAGCAACGTAAGCTCCTCTGTGAAACTTTCGGTAAGGGAGAAAATCGCTTACTCCTTCACCGATATGGCAGGCAACCTGCTGTATGTGACGATTTCGTCGTACATCATGTACTTCTACACCAACGTGTTCCACATCCCGGCCGCAGGCGCTCTGGGTGCGGGCACCATCCTGTTGGTCGCGCGCTTCGCCGACGCCATCTCCGCCGTCGTGTGGGGCTCGATCGTCGACCACACCAACACCAAGTGGGGCCAGAGCCGCCCTTGGTTCCTGTGGCTGTGCATCCCGTTCGCCGTCACCGTGTTCATCGCGTTCACCGCGCCCAGCCTGCCTGACGGCGCGCCGAAGTTCTGGTACGCGCTGATTACCTACGTCCTCGCCGCCGGCGCCGTCTACACCGGCATCCAGACGCCGATCACCGCAATCCTGCCGAACCTCACCGACGACCCGGTCGAGCGCAACAACGCCAACTCGTTCCGTATGGCCGGTGGCCAGATCGGCTCCTTCATCACCTCGTCCTTCACCATCCCGCTGGTCGGCTTCTTCGGCGTGAAATTCGGCGGCGGCGACAAGACCGGCTTCATGATCGTCACCGCGATCTGGGGCATCATCGCCATCATCCTGCTGCTGTTCTCCTTCAAGAACCTCACCGAATACAACTACCGTCCCGAACTCAACAAGCCGATCCCGCTCAAGGACTCCCTCAAGGCCGCCAAGGGCAACTGGCCGTGGATCATCCTCGTCGTGGCCTTCGTGATCTACTGGGTCGCCCAGTCCACGCGTAACGGCGTCTCCACCTACTACGCCCAGTACGTGCTCAACAACCGCGACCTCACCTCCATCTTCAACGGCGTGCAGGTGCTCGGTCTGATCGGCACCATCGCCATGCCGCTCATCGCCAACAAGACCAAGAACAAGACCCTGACCATGATCATCGGCCTCATCATCGGCGGACTCGGCCAGGCGCTCATGCCGCTCGCCGGCCACAACGTGCCCCTGCTGGTCATCTTCTGGACCATCGGCGTGCTCGGTGCCGCCATCGCCATCGGTATGCCGTTCGGCATGCTCGCCGACACCGTCGACTACGGCGAATGGAAGACCGGCATCCACGCCGCAGGCTTCCTCACCGCCGTCGGCTCCGCGTTCTGCATCCAGGTCGGCTCCGGCTTCGGCGCCTTCCTGCCGCTGGAGATCATGGGCGCCGCCGGATACGACGCCAACCTCGAAGTGCAGTCCGCCGCCGCGCAGAACGCCATCAGCTTCTGCTTCATCTGGCTGCCCGTGATCGTCTACATCATCGTCGGCGTGATCATGTGCTTCTACCGCAAGTACGAGAAGATGGAGCCGCAGATCAAGGCCGAACTCGCCGAACGCCACGCCAAGGCCGAGACCGAAGCCTCCGCCAAGTGACGACGGCCGCTCGACGGTCCTGACGGATCGGCACCATCCCGGACGCCGACGTCCCCTTGCCAGAGGAGACGTCGGCGGCCTCCACAACGTACCCTTCCCTTCCTCTGATAGGCGTCGGCTCCCGCTCCTCTGGGGAGCCGACGCCTCCCATATTGCTTCCCCTCTCATTTCAACGCTCCAACGGCAGCGACGCCAAACCGCCGTCACGGCTCCTCCGCCGTAGAAAGGAACATCATGGCCTACAGCGCACCCAAGGTCGAGGTCACCTCCGCCTTCTGGAAGAACTACCGCGACCTCGTCGTCAAGAAGGTCCTGCCCTACCAGTGGCAGGTCATCACCAACCAGATCGAAGTCGACCTCCCGCTCGACCCCGGCGGCAACCCCACCACCGGCGACACGCTCAGCTACGCCGTCGAAAACCTCAAGATCGCCGCCGACCAGGCCGAAGGCAAGTTCCACGGCATGCCGTTCCAGGATTCCGACGTCTACAAGTGGCTCGAATCCGCCGCATACGCGCTGCAGGACCACGACGACGCCGACCTCAAGGACATCGCCGACGGCGTCGTGGACCTCATCGCCGCAGCCCAGCAGCCCGACGGCTACATCGACACGTTCTTCCAGATCAAGTGGCCCGACCGCAAGTTCGCGCGCATCCAGCAGTCCCACGAGCTCTACACCATGGGCCACTACATCGAAGCCGGCGTGGCCTACTACGAAGCCACCGGCAACGAAAAAGCGCTCGACATCGCCAAGAAGATCGCCGCCTGCATCGACGCCCACTTCGGCGACGAAGCCGGCAAGGTGCACGGCGCCGACGGCCACCCCGAAATCGAACTCGCGCTCGCCCGCCTCTCCGAAGTCACCGGCGAATCCAAGTACGCCGAACTCGGCCGCTGGTTCCTCCACGTGCGCGGCAAGGACCCGGACTTCTACGACAAGCAGAACAAGGCCGACGGCTGGGACCGTGACTTCTTCGAGCAGATCAAGTACCTGCCCCGCACCTACTACCAGGCCGCCGAACCCGTCACCAAGCAGCAGGACGCCGAAGGCCACGCCGTCCGCGTGATGTACCTGTGCACCGGCATGGCCCACATCGCCCGCCTCACCGGCGACGACAGCCTGCTCAAGGCCTGCCACACCTTCTGGGAAAGCGTCGTGCACAAGCGCATGTTCATCACCGGTCAGATCGGCACCACCAAGGAAGGCGAATCCTTCACCTACGACTACGACCTGCCCAACGACGCCGAATACGGCGAAACCTGCGCCTCCGTGGGCATGAGCTTCTTCGCCCGCCGCATGCTCGAACTCGAACCCAAGGGCGAATACGGCGACGTGCTCGAAAAGGAGCTGTTCAACGGCACCATCGCCGGCATGGCACTCGACGGCCGCCACTTCTACTACGTCAACCCGCTCGAAGTGGACCCGCGCGCCCTCAAAGGCAACCCCGACTTCCGCCACGTGCTCGCCGAACGCGCCGGCTGGTTCGCCTGCGCCTGCTGCCCCGCCAACCTCTCGCGCCTCATCGCGTCCGTGGACCGCTACATCTACGCGGTGGAAGACGACGGCACCATCCTCGCCGACCAGTTCATCGCCAACAAGGCCACCTTCCACAACGGCGCCGTCATCGAACAGCGCAGCAACTTCCCGTGGGAAGGCCACGTCGAATTCACCATCGACAACCCCGAAGGCGCTGAATTCCGCTTCGGCATCCGCATCCCCGCATGGTCGAAGGGCGCATTCACCCTCGCCGTCAACGGTGAGGAGACCAACGTGGAACCCGAAGACGGTTTCGTATACCTCACCATCGCCGACGCCAAGACCGAAATCTCCCTCGACCTCGACATGACCGTCAAGGAGCTGCGCGCCAACAACCGCGTGGCCGAGGACGCCGGACGCGTGGCCGTCACCCGCGGCCCGCTCGTCTACACCGCCGAATCCGCCGACAACGCCGGCGACCTGTGGCTCTACGCCATCAAGCCCGGTTCCGGCGCATACGAATTCAAGCCCGAACTCCTCGGCGGCGTCGGCACCATCACCGAACAAGGCACCAAGGAGATCCTGGACGAATCCGACGACCTCTACCTGCCGGCAGGCTCCGAACAGACCGAATCCGCCTCGGTGACGTTCATCCCGTACTACGCGTGGGCCAACAGGGGCGAAGGCCAGATGCGCGTATGGCAGAGGACCGTCTGATTTCGGATGGTCGGCCGGGATATGTGATGTCCGACACACTCAAGGCCGTTCGGCCGAGCTTACGGTCGGACATCATATATCCCGGCCTTTGCATCTCAATCTGATTGCGGGTTGGAGCGTGGCCGTTCGGCCGAGCCTACGGTCGAGCAATGCATATCCCCTCCTTGGTTTCTCAGGTCAGTATGCGGGTTGGAGCGTGGGCGTTCGGCCGAGCTTACGGTCGGATATCATGCCTGCCGGGCCATTGTGCGCTCAATCTGATTGCGGGTTGGAACGTGGGCGTTTGACGGGGTGTGAGGCGGTGCTTCGACGTAGTCGAAGGCTCCCCTTGTCAGGGGAGCTGTCACGCGTAGCGTGACTGAGGGGTAGTCGACACCTCAACAGCTTTGACGGTAGAGTCTGGTGAACCGTCAAGATCCTTCGACTCGATATCCTCGTTCAGAATGGCGGTAAGACAGTAACAGTAAGAGGGCTATGCCGGCTGCCCCGTCAGAGGGAGGTTCCGCCAAGAGGTCCACCTCCCCCTAAAGCCGTCCTACATCGGCAGCGTGGATTCGCGCTGCACCAGACGGCACGAAATATATTCCACACCGTGGTGGGGGCGCCCGTTGATGGCGTCGAGCAGCGCACGGGCCGCCACATGCCCCATCTCCTCGGAACAATTATCGATGCTGGTCAACGGCGGATCGGCATCCGGCGCCAACAGCTGACGATTATCGTGGCCGATCACCGCCACCTGCGACGGAATGGCGAGGCTGCGCTCCCTCAGCACATCCATGCAGCCGCGGGCGATGCCATCGGACTGGCAGATCACCGCATCAAAATCAACGCCCTGATCAAGCAGTAGTCTTGTGGCAGCGCGCCCCCACGACTCCGTCCACTCCGAGAAACGCACCGGTCCGGCCGGCTCCAATCCGGCCTCATGCAGGGCCTTCAACGCGCCGTCCAAACGGGCCTTGGCCGCACTCGGCGAGCCCAGCAGCAGATTATGGGCGTTCGGTTTGGTATTGCTGCCGCCGATGATCGCGATCTTGCGTTTGCCGCACGACAGCAGATGCTCGACCGCCATCGCGCCGGCCTCCACGTTGTCGCACACGATCGAACAGTCGCTTTCGTCATCAGACGGCGCATACACATACACCACCGGAACGTGATTCGGCACGGTCAGATGCGGCCTCGTATCGGTTTCGTCACCCACGATCAGCAGACCGTCGACGTTGCGCGACAGCAGAAACTCCAGATGCTTGTGCTCCAGCAGCGCATCCCCCCGCGCATTGCACAGCAGCACGGTGTTGGACGTCACGCCGAGCTCGTCCTCCGCGCCGAGCAGGATGGGCGTGCAGAACCGGCCGGTCAGATCCGACGTGATCACGCCGATCGAATTGGTCCGTCCGGAGATCAACGACTGCGCCTGGGAATTCGGCACGTATGACAGCTTCTCCGCCGCGGCGATCACCCTCCTTCTGGTGGCATCGCTCACGCGGGGCTGATTGTTCAAGGCCTTGGATGCCGTAGCCAGCGAAACCTCGGCCATGGCCGCCACTTCGGCGAGGGTGGTCTTACGCTGTACTTGATTGGGTGATTCTACTGCTGTCATTCCCATACTTTCTTATCTCAGGTATCAACGTCATTGTAAAGGACCGCTGCTGACGGCATTCATTACGACGCATTGTTTTTCGCGGTTTTCACCACCCGTCGACGGCACTGGCGAAGGCACGGGGAGTATGCGCTTCGGGGCTGTCGTGCGGGATGGTTCCGGAGTCGGGCGGGCTTTGAGGACCGTAAGACGATTCCAAAAATAAACCGATGCGAAAATGCGAAAACAATGATATCAATCTTTTTTGAATAAGACATCAATTTCAGTGTTTTTGATTTGCGAAAAGGTATTCGCATAGTGTATATTTTTTCGCTAGTGAATCGGATTCGACGAAGGAAGTCGGTGGGTCCGGTTCGCGGAAGTTCCTTGTTGGGGCACAGACCGGCGGATATCGGACTCGCAAGTCCGATGTCCGCGGGTTTTGGCTCGTCATGGAGAAAACATCGATTAAAGGAGAATCGCAGTGAAGCGACCACAACATAGAATCACCGTGGGGAAGAGCCGTTCGTTGGCGACGGCGACCGCGGTGCTGTTGTCCGCGGCGATGATATTGCCGTCCGGGGCCGCATGGGCGGCGGGGGACGACGACTCTTCCGCGGTCACGGCTGCCGCGGCCACGTCGTCACAGGCGTGCACCCCGCCGGTCGACGCCGATGAATCCGCGGCGACACAGACACCCGCGCAGAAGGCGCGACTGACGGCATCGGCCACCTCAAGCTGGAACAACCTCGACGCGGTGCGTGACGGCAAGTCCGTGTTCGTCAAGGGGAACAACAACGAAGTCTGGGGCACATATGCCTCGGCGAATCGTCCCGCCCAGCAATGGCTGCAATATCAGTGGGCCGGAGAGGTCACACTGACCGGCGTCGGCATCTCCTTCTGGCATGACAACGAATCCGACACGGCGGGCGACGGCGTGGCCGTGCCGCAATCATGGAAGCTGCAAAGCTCCACTGACGGCAAGACGTGGGGCGATGTCGAACTCAAGAACGGTTCCGCATACACTCGCGAAAAGACCAAGACGAACAACGTCGAGTTCAAAGCCCCGGTCAAGGCGCAGTACCTTCGTGCCGTGTTCGATGCGGCGACCGACGGCAAGACATATGCAGCCGTAGCTGTGAGCGAGTTCTCCGTGACCGCCGACGGCAATGTGCCGTCCGACACCAAGTCCGGCGTGTCCGTGCTGAAGTCGAACAGCTTCAACGTCGGCATCAGCCGCGAAACCGGCGCCATCTACAATCTTGGCAACGCCTCCGACGGTCCGGAATGCACGAACTACGTGATGAACCCGCAGACCAAGGCAGCCGGGGCGAAGTTCAATGTGGATGACTCCCGCTGGACCGGCGACATCGACACCTGGACCAACGGCAAGGCGCAGAACACCGGTCTCTCCGACCAGGGCCGCAACGTCGCCAAGAGCGCCGACGGCAACAGCGTGACCGTTTCCTATGATTCCACGAAGACCGAAGGCCGCACCGGCGCCATCAAGGATTTCAACCTTACTGAGACGTACGCGCTCGGCGGCAACAACGGCGACGCGCTGAACTGGAACATCAAGGTGGACAACACCTCCGGCAAGCAGCTCACCATGGACGATCTGAGCCTGCCGATGCTGTTCAACTCGTGGTGGGATTCCTCCAGCCAGGACAACATCTACCAGCAGAACGTCTCCCGCCACGCCTTCGTAGCCAAGGACGGCTCCTACATCTATTGGCAGCGTCCCTCCGGTACCGGCCCGTACCTGGTCATGGTTCCCAACGAAGGCACCTCGCTCGAATTCAAGGACAAGGCCAAGCCCGGCGAAGGCCCCTTCGCCGAAGTGGATCCGAGCTGGGAGGGTCTCGTCGAATTCGCCATCCATTCCAACCACATGCAGGACGCCCGCAAAGGCAAGATCGACGGCTACCTCGACGCCTCCAAGCTCACGCTCGACGCCGGGAAGTCCGCCAGCTACGGCTTCACGTTCCGCTGGGCCAAGGACTATAACGACCTGCACAACGTACTCTACGAATCCGGCGTGGTCGACGCCGTCTCCTACCCCGGGTACACCATCTCGCAGGATTCCAAGGCCACACTCGCCGTGCGAGCCAAGGATGGCGTGAAGTCCGTCGTCGCCGGCGGCGGCAAGGACACCAAGGCGGGCGCGGACGCCAAGATCACGAAGACCGGCACGAAGAACGGTTATGACATCTACGAAATCACGTTCCCGAGCATCGGCGAACAGTACGTGACCGTGAACTTCGGCAAGGACGGCTCGCGCAAGTCCGTCATCCAATACAACTCCATCAAGCCGCTGAATGAGGTCATCAAGACCCACTCGGACTTCCTGGCCAAGAACCAGCAGGCCAAGGATTCGAACAGGGGCTACAACGGCGCGTTCCTCCAGTGGAACATGGCCGCCGCCGAACTCGTGACGCGTTACAGCACCTCCATGCAGGGCCAGAGTGAATGGAACAAGCGCTGGATGGCCGGCGGCGCCGACGACCTCGGCCTGTCCCCGGCGGAGTTCCTCTCCGAGAAGAACGCCGACTCGCCCGACAAGACGCAGATTCAGGCGCTCGACTACTACATCGAGCACTTCCTGCTCGGCTACCTGCAGAACGAGCGCAAAAAGGACGCCGGCATCGCCTGCACGGGCGACGACTGCAACACTCGCACGTGGAACCTTTACCACTGGTACGACGGCACCGACGGTAAACGCCCCTCTGGTGCGTGGAACAGCGGCAACGTGGGCGAAGGCGGCGTGACCTGGCGTGTGATGAACGCACCCCACGTGTGGAACACGTACTACGCCATGTACCGCATCGCGAAGACCTACCCGGACATTGCCAACAAGACCATGAAGTTCAAGGCCGAGGAGTACCTCGACATGGCATACAACACCGCCAACGCGTTCTACAACCACGACCTCGACTACAAGGCCGCCTACCTTGACAACTCCGCGCGTGAGATGGGCGCGATGGGCGAAGGAACAATCCCCGAGATCATCGCCGCCCTGAAGTCCAATGGCAAGACCGACGAGGCCAACACGCTTACCAAGCACGCACAGGACAAGCTCAAGTACTTCCAGAGCAAGGACTACCCGTTCGCATCCGAGATGAGCATCGACACCACCGCGTTCGAATCCACGTACACGATGGCCAAGATGTTCGGCGACACCGCCCTGCAGAAGAAGACCACGCTCGCCTCCCTTTCCGCACGTGGTACGCAGCCGCTGTGGTACTACAACGGCGGCGACAACCGCCACATGGGCGAATCCTGGTGGAACCTCGGCTACGAAACCCAGCTGGGTGCCTGGCAGCAGCAGGACTACCTGCAGAACGCCGATGTCTCCGCGGCCGGATTCGATGCCGATGAGCTCATGCGTTCCACCTACGGCGCGTATATGGCCGGCTGGTCCAACATCAACATGGGTCAGATCAGCGACGACCAGCGCAACACAGGTGCCGCCGCATGGCAGTACCAGTCCGAAGGCGGCAACACCACCGCTGCCGGGGCGTACAGCATGATTCCGGTGCGGAACCACTGGTGGATGTGGAGCGGCGAGGCTGACCTCGGCTTCTGGGGCGCCCTGCGCACCGCCTCCGTGAACGTCGTCAACGACAAGATCATCGGCACATACGCCTACGGTGCCGATCTCTCGCAGGACGGTGGCGCCACCACCATCACCCCGAAGGACGGCGTGCAGCAGAGGGCCACGTTCTACAACCTCGGCAAGTTCGGTTTCGACGTGACCGGTGCGCAGTACACCAAGGCCACCGTGGCCGACGACCGCACCAGCGTTGATATGAAGCTGGCCGCGGATACCAAGGCCAACGCCGTCGTCGCCGTGCGTAATATGGCCGACGGTACGTATGAGGCCAAGCTCGACGGCAAGAAGATCGCCGACGTGACGGTCAAGAACGGTGCCGCCAGCGTCTCCGTGGCGCTCGCCGGAGACGACGCCGAACATCTGTTCAGCATCGCCAAGCCCGGCAATGCCGGGAACAATGGCTCCGGTAATGGGAATCAGGGTTCCAACGGCAACGGCTCGAACGGCAATGGTTCCAATGGAAACAATGGTTCCAACGGTTCGAACGGTAACAACGGTTCGAACGGTAACAATGGCAACAACGGTTCCAACGGTGGCAATGGTTCCAATGGTTCCAATGGAAATCAGGGTTCCAACGGTTCGAACGGTAACAATGGTAACAATGGTTCCAACGGTGGCAATGGTTCCAACGGTTCCAGTGGGAACACCGGCTCCGGTAACGGCAACCAGGGCTCCAATGTGAACCAGGGCTCGAACGGCAGCAATGGTTCCAACGGACCCTCTTCCAGTGATGAGGCCGGTGCGCAGGCTGCACCGTCGTCACTGTCCAAGACAGGCTCCGCCGTCATCGGAATCGCCGTGGTAGCGATACTGTCCGCCGCCGCGGGCCTGATTCTGGCCATTCGTCGGCATCGGGCATAATCGGCGGTTAGCTGATTGACGCATTGAGTATTCAACACGACCCGGCCCACGCAGCCGCATATCATCATGGTATGCGGTGTTGCGTGGCCGGGTCGTGTCGCGCCACGGGGAAGATAAGGCGTTTGCCGATGTTATGAGACCGGCGGACATGTGGTTGCGAATCGGTAAAAAACGGTGAATCGCAGTGTGGTGGCGTCGTACGGACGGTGATGAGGTGATACCGTCGATATCGGTATGCACACGATGAGCACGGTGACGTGCGGGTGCCTGACAATGAGGAGGCATGTATGGCCAGGCGTAGGAACGGCAGCGGTATGAATCGCAGCGGCGTAAGCGGCGGACTCGGCGCTCTGATGAGAAGCGCGGCGATCACCGGCGGCGTGGCCGCGGGCATCGGCGCGTGGGCGCTGGCCCCGCGGTCGATCATCGAATCCCGGCGCAACAAGGTGCCGGCCATCCCACGCGTGAAATACGCGCACCGTGGTCTGCACGACGCCGGCTCCGGACTGTCGGTCGGCACGGTGAACGAGCGTTGCGCCTACGTCGACCTCGCACGACGCTGCGCCATCAAGGCCGGGTACGCCGACGAATCGTTCGCGGGTCCCGTGGCACCCGAGAATTCTCTGGCGTCGTTCGCGGCGGCATGCGTGGCCGGATACGGCATCGAACTCGATCTGCAACTCACTCGCGACGGTCAGGTTGTGGTCGTGCACGACTCCGATCTCAAACGTGTGGCCGGCGACCCCCGGAAAATCAAGGATCTGACGTATGAGGAACTGAAGAACATCCCGCTGTTCCCCGCGCCGGCGAAGTCGGGCGACGCCGTGGCCGTGACGCGAGGCGACGGCAAATGGGACGAGAGGCCGGAGGGCTACTATCAGCATGTGCCGCTGTTCTCCGACGTGTTGGACGTCGTCGGTGGCCGCGTGCCGCTGATCGTGGAATACAAGTTCGACCACTACGGCTGGGACGACGCCGCCGAGGAGCTCATGGAGAAGGGCGACGCCCTGCTGCAGGCCTATGCGGGCGCATACGTGGTCGAATCGTTCCATCCGGGCGCGGTGAACTGGTATCGCAAGCATCGTCCGTCGGTGAACCGCGGGCAGTTGGCCGAAAACGTGGCTTTCGGCAAAAGCGACTGGCGGGAATGGATGTGCGGACTGCTGGCGTTCAACTGGCTCGGCCGGCCGGATTTCGTGGCGTACGACTGGCGTGGCGGCGACCTTCCGCAGGTTCGTTTCGCCCGTAAGCTCGGCGCTAAAACCGTGTCGTGGACGGTGCGGAGTTCGTTGGAATTCCAACGGTCCGGAGAATACTTCGACTATATGATCTTCGAATCGTTCGTGCCGGGGATCTAGGCGGGACGTCGGTTGTCGGTCGCGTGGCGGCGTATGGTGGGTGATGCGCCGCCACGCGGTTTCGAGGGACGATCGGTGGATGGATCGCGTGATACGTCCGCCGAAACAAGGCCGTCGTCCGTCGTCCGTCGTCCGACTGGCCGGTTTATTGGCGTCGGTTGACGGTTTTGCTCCGTTTATTTGTGATATGGTTCGCCGGCGTTGATTTTGTATGCGCGATAGATCTGTTCGAGCAGCACCATGCGCATGAGCTGATGGGGGAACGTCATCTTCGAAAAACTGAGCCGGTAGTTCGCGCGTCGTAGAATCGCGTCGTCGAGGCCGATGGAACCGCCGATGACGAATTGGATATGACTGGTGCCATGCAGGCCGAGGTCGTTGATGGTGGCGGCGAACTGTTCGGACGACAGCTGCCGTCCGTCGATGGCGAGGGCGATGACATAGGCGTCGTCGCGCAGGTGTTTGGCGATGCGTTCGCCTTCTTTGGATTTGATGAGGCGTTCGACGCCGTCGCTGGCGTGTTCCGGGGTCTTCTCATCGGTCACTTCGATGACGTTGAGTTTGCAGTAGCGGCCGAGGCGTTTGGCGTATTCGGCGATGCCGTCACGTAGATAGCGTTCCTTGATTTTTCCCACGCCGATGATGTCGATTCGCATGGATGCAAGTGTAGCGGATGGTGAGGTGTAGGGCGTGGTGTGAGATGTAGGTGCTGCGTGGGGTATGGACGCGTGCGGTGTGAGGCCGAAGTGCGTTGTGTGGCGTTGTGTGTTGGGCTTTGCCGTGTGTGTTGGATTTTGGGTTGTGTGTTGGGAACACAATCGTTGCAATTTCAACGATTGTGTTTTTTGGGGTCCAACACGTAACGTGAAGTCCAGCACGTAGCGGTGTGGTTTCGAGGCGCAGAGGGCGTAGGCGTACAAAGGTACGTCGAGCCTTGTGTGGGGTTTTTGATTTGTGTGGAGTTGATTAATGTGTGTGTCTTCAAGGCGTGGGACACGAAGGCGTACGAGGGTGCGTCGGGTTTTGCCTAATGGTTGTGGTGTCGGCTGACGTGTGCGGTTTCGAGGCGCAGAGGGCGAAGGCGTACGAGGGTACGTCGAGCCCTCTGCAACGTGGAAAACGCTCCGTCAGTCGACAACACCGTAGAGGCGATCGCCGGCGTCGCCCAACCCCGGCACAATATACGCTTTCTCGTTGAGGTGGTCGTCGACTGCGGCGACGACGACTTTGAAGTTGATGGAGGGGTCGACTTCCTGTTCGAGGCGTTTGAGTCCTTCGGGGGCGGCGAGGATGTCGATGCAGGTGATTTCGCGGGCGCCGCGTTCGGCGAGGTAGTGGATGGCGTCGATCATGGTGCCGCCGGTGGCGAGCATGGGGTCGACGAGGAAGACGTGGCGGCCGGAGAGATTGTCGGGGAGACGGTTGGCGTAGGTGATGATGTTGAGGGTTTCCTCGTCTCGTTTCATGCCGAGGAAGCCGACTTCGGCGGTGGGGATCATCTTGGCCATGCCGTCGAGCATACCGAGTCCGGCGCGCAGGATGGGGACGATGATGGGTCGCGGGGCGGCGAGCTGTTTGCCGACCATGGGGGCGACGGGTGTTTCGATGGGCTTGTCTTCGACGAGGATGTCGCGTGTGGCCTCGTATGCCTCAAGCATGACGATTTCGGTGACGAGCTCGCGGAAGGTGGCGGACGGGGTGTTCTTGTCTCGCAGCACGGTGAGTTTATGGTCCACCAGCGGATGGGAGACGACGTGAAGTTCCATAGTCATAGTGCCCAGCTTAATGGGTGATGTGGTGCGTACACGCGGCCTACCGTGGTCGGAATGCGACTTTTGTGGCGTTTGTCTGCTGATATTCGTGATGATGGGGCGGATGCGGGATGGGGAACGCGTTCCTTGTGTTGGCCGGAACCGTCAGAACCGCCGTGTTGGGTAGAGTTGGGCGCATGTATGGCGAATATCGACGGATGATGGACGAGGCGTTGGCGTTGGCGGCGGAGGCCGCTGGGCATGGCGACGTGCCGGTGGGGGCCGTGGTGGTGGATGCGGCCGGCCGGGTTGTGGGTCGGGGTCGGAACCGTCGTGAGGAAGGCGGCGATCCGCTGGCCCATGCGGAGGTGTTGGCGATGCGTGAGGCGGCAGCGCTGCGCGGAGGCTGGAATCTGAGCGATTGCACGCTGGTTGTGACGTTGGAGCCGTGTCCGATGTGTGCGGGCGCGGTGTTGACGGCGCATGTGGGGCGTGTGGTGCTCGGTGCGTGGGATGCGAAGCTGGGGGCGTGCGGCTCGGTGTGGGATGTGCTGCGCGACCCGCATGTGGGGGCGATGCCCGAGGTGGTGGGCGATGTGCGCGAGTCCGAATGCCGTGCGCTGCTGACGGACTTCTTCGCCAGCCGGCGCTGATGGGGTGGCAAAGATGAGCGGAGGTGATGCGTCCCGCCGCCGTACGGCCGGTCATCTGCCCGTTACACCGGTAACGATTCCGAAATCATGAGGCAACGCGATTCGTGGAATCGACGCGTATGTTGTGATTGCAACGGACGGCGAGGGGATGCTGATGCCGCCGTCCGTCACACGTGAGGGGAGATGATCGCGATGGATGAGTTGACGATGAGCCGCATCGATATCCTCCGACTGCTGTCGGATGGTTTCTTCGCATGGGCCGACGAATCCGAAGATTCCTCTCGTATGGAGGAGTAGGGCCTGCCAGGCCGTTTGCACACTTGCCGCCTTTCGACGTCCGCTGCACGAGTTCGTCGAGGGGCGGCATGCTTTTTCCGCGGTGCTCGGCGTCGGACCCGAGGTGCGGGGGCCTGCCCGAATTACGGGACGAAGCCGTGTGAAACCGCCTATATTGTTGGTGCGGCACCCTAAGATAAGCCCCATGGATCAGAAAGACGTTCTCAGGAATCTGCAGCGCGACCATGCCGAGGAGCTCAAGCTCGCAGCGAAGCGGCTCAAGGGCACCGCGCGGCACACACGCATCATCGAATCCCCCGCGCTGTCGGCAATGACCGGCCACAAGGTCCTGCTCAAGCCGGAGAACCTGCAGGTCACCGGATCGTTCAAGATCCGCGGCGCATACAACAAGATCGCCTCGCTTTCCGAAGAGGAGCTGGCCCGCGGCATCGTCACCGCATCCGCCGGCAACCATGCGCAGGGCGTGGCCTATGCCGCCCGCGAACGTGGCGCCAAGGCCACCATCTGCATGCCGCAGATCACCCCGCCGCTCAAGGTGGACGCCACCAAGGCGTATGGTGCCGACGTGGTGCTGTACGGCGACGTGTTCGACGAGGCCGCTGCCAAAGCCCGCGAACTGAGCGAAACCGAGGGCATGATCTACGTGCCGCCGTTCGACGACTATGAGGTGCTGTGCGGCCAGGGCACCATCGGCCTGGAGATCCTCGACGACGTCCCCGATGTGACCGACGTGGTCGTACCGCTTGGCGGCGGCGGTCTCGGCGCCGGCGTGGCGCTCGCCATCAAGACGTTCCGTCCCGAAGTGCGTGTGATCGGCGCCATCCCCGAGGGCAGCCCCGCGTTCCTCAACTCGTTCCGCGCCGGCCGTGTGGTCGAGGCCGATCAGGTGATGACCTCCGCCGAAGGCGTGGCCGTGAAGCATCCGGGCGATCTGACGTTCGCGCTGCTCAACGAGTTCCTCGACGACTTGGTCACCGTGACCGAACGCGACATCAACGAGATGATCCTGCTCATGCTCGAGAAGCACAAGCTCGTGGTGGAGGGTGCCGGCGCCGTCTCACTCGCCGCGCTCGAACACCTCAACCTGCGTTCGCGCAAATTCGCCGCCGCTCCCGGACCGCATGTGGTCGTGCCGATCGTCTCCGGCGGCAACATCGACACCGTGACCATGGGCGCCGTGATCCAGAAAGGCATGATCGCCCGCGGCCGCATCATGAACTTCGAGGTCGATCTGCCTGATACGCCGGGCCAGCTGGTCAAGGTGGCCACGTTGCTGGCCGCGCATCGCGCTAACGTCATCGCATTGGACCACGACCAGTTCAAGGCATCGAACCACTATACGAACGCCGTCGCGCTCGGCGTCACCGTGGAGACGAACGGCCCCGATCACATCGACGAGATCCTCGCCGCCCTGCGCGAGGCCGGATTCCAGCCCCGTCGCGTGTACTGACGTACCGTTGCGTGCCCCAACCGGTATCCCCGGTTCGGGCACGATTCATTTGGTTGGCGTGTCGTGCGGGCGGTATCGTCGTGAATTGTCAACGATGGTGTATGCCGAGGCCACTGCTATGGGGACATGAGGAATATGTATCAACGATGATGGATGTTCCTGCACATACAACGATATGAGTGGTATTTAGCGATGATGACGTTGAATGGGCCTCTACGGTACAACGTCGTGTCTTCAGCATGGCCCTATTGTGCTTCATTCTATGGGAAATGATTTGGAAGCGGAGGAATTGAGCATCTATCATTGTTATGATTTATTGAAATGGTATAAAAAATACCACTTTTTATATTTATGGCTGGTGGTGATGAAGCATGCGTCTTATTACGCTTGTCATGGATGGCGTACGCAATGTCGGTCACGGCATCATTGACTTTGAGGATCTTGACTCCCGTGGATCCGTCACCGGTATCTATGGTCAAAATGGTTCTGGAAAAACATCGGTTATCGACGTCATTGATTGTCTTCGTCATCTTCTCGCCGGGGCCAAACTCCCTGAAGGCAGTGCCGATATCGTGAACGCGGGGACGGGGAAAGCCTCCATTACCGCGGTTTTTCGCATGGATGCACCCCGTCAGGAAAAGTCATGTGAAAAAGATGAGGGTGGCAGCGACGGTCCCCGCCACGAGTATCAGTATGTTGAGTACTCGGTAAATCTTGAACGTCACCCCGGAGGCTTTGCCAAAGTCGCGCGGGAGGCGCTGCGCGCAGGAGATTCCCGTAGTAGTCTCGGCTCGCCTATCATCGTCCATGAAAATGGCGCGGGCAAAGCCGCAGTGCGACTTCCCCAGTATGCATGGCGCTCTATGCTCGGTATCGCTGACATTGCGCGTGATGTGGATTTCGTCGAGCGTGCCGAGCAATTCCAAGGCATGTCTTTCCTGTTTCTTCCCCACGCAAAGCTGGATGAGCATAATCAGGATATTCCACTGCTTGAAGCGTTGTCCGATAGGGCCTTGCAGAAAGAGCGTCTTGCGGCTTCCACACGAAAACTGCTAGAGACCAAGGTTTACGCTTTGACGCGGGGGATGAGACGTCTGGTGCAGTATGCACGAACGGATATCTTCATCTCCACGACACGTCGTAGCGCGTTGGCGAGCTATCAATACGTTCCGATTATGGATGATGCAACAGGCGGGTCGATCCGATTCGATCTGCTTGAACCCAACATCATGTCGACTGTCAACGTGGAGAAGCTCTGCGACATCATCGCCACCTACAACACCATGCTGCCAAGCCTGATTCCCGGTCTGCAGCTGGAACTTCGTAAGTCCGCAGCTCCGGCCGATGAACAGGGGCGACCGCGAGTCCAGGTCGAACTCATGTCTACGCGAGGTGGCCCGCATATACCGTTCCGGTGCGAGTCCGAAGGCATTATCCGTATCACCGGTCTGTTGGCATTCTTCATCCACGCCTACAACGATTCGAATGCAATGGTCGCCATCGATGAGATCGATTCCGGCGTATTCGAGCAGCTGTTGGGTGACATGCTCTTGCAGATCGCATCGGGCATCAAAGGGCAGTTGGTATTCACGGCCCATAATCTTCGGGCGTTGGAGGTACTGCCCTCGGAATGCATTCGCTTTACGGTCACCGATTCCAGCAATCGATTCGTTCCGGCACCGAAGCTTAAGCCCACCAACAACCCGCGCAAGGTATATCTTTCCGATGTGCTGCTCGGATGGGACGGTCCCGATTTGTATGAGGCGCCGAAGGCTCGTATGTTCGCCAACGCGTTATACCGAGCCGGGCATCCCCGGCTCCGGGAGTCGACTGTGCATGACAACACGGTTGAGGCAAACGTTGGACGGAGTGAATGATGGCCAGACGTCGTACACTGCTGCTGCTTGTTGAGGGGACGAGCGATGCCAATGCATTGGCGGCCCCGCTGCAGAATCTATTCGATAATGCGGTCATCGGTGATCAGGAGGTGCATTGCGATGTGATGACCGCCAGGCTTTTTCCCGAACCGTTCCGAGACAAGCATGGGTTTGTGCCGGGTCGGGATGTGACGGTCACCGTCGGTAAGCTTGTCGATGAGTATATTGCGGCCGATAGGCAGGTGACCGATTTGGGGTGGATAGCCCATATCACCGATTTGGACGGGGCGTATGTACCGGATTCCGCGGTCATTGAGGACTCTGGTATGGATGACCGCGAGTACGGTCTGAATCAGATTCGTGTGAAAAACCGGGATCGGGCTTTGGAGGTCGCCGAGGAAAAATGCCGATGCACCGACATGTTGGTTAATTGGTCCGACGGATATCGGCGTCGAATCAAGGAAACGCAGGACTGGTTGGTGCCGTACCGGCTTTTCTATATGAGTCGTAATTTGGAGCATGCCCTTCATGATGATGTCGGAAGCCTTGAAGCCGACCAGAAAGAAGGCAAGGCCGCTGATTTTGCATTCGCTTACCAGAACGACGCGGACGGCTTTCGGGCCAAACTGGACGAGCTGGCACAGTTGCACGGCAGTATGCCTGATTGGCGCAGTTCATGGGATTATGCCAGAGATAGATCCAGCTTCCACAGTCTGGAACGAGGCAGCAATCTCAAATGGATTGAAGAATTCCTGCAAAGCCATGCGGCCGGCCCTGTACCGCGAAGGAGGCGGCAACGACGGTAATGGCAGCGGAAAGAGTCGTTGCCTGGTCGGCGTGACGCGGTTTGCCGGCTACGTAGTCGGCACGTGATGTTCATCGTGCGGCGTCGCGTGGTTCATTTTTCCTCCGTGTCGTGTTGCGATTGCGGCGATAGCGTGGATTTCGTATGGCGGAATATACCGTCTACGAAATCGACAGGGGAAGAATATGAAACGGTTCGCAGCACGACTTCAGGGAGGACTGTTGGCGGCATCAATGCTGTTCGCCGCCGCGGTCGTCCCCGCACAGGCGGCGTCGGCCGCCGATGCGGCGACCGGCGGGAACTGCGCCGGCGTCGTCATCAATGAGGCCTATCTCTCCGGAGGCAGCAATGGCGCGAAATACAAGAACAAGTTCATTGAACTGGCCAACACGACCGATGGCGACATCAGCCTCGACGGCGCCTCTCTGCAGTATCGTTCCGCATCGGGGACGGGCGCTGCCAACGGCATCGTCAATCTGACGGGCACCATCAAGGCCAAGGGATACTACGTCGTCAAGGCGAATTCCAACGGCGCGAACGGCGAGGAGCTGCCGAACGCCGATCTTGACGCCGAGAATCTGATGCCCAGCGGCACCAAGGGAACGCTGTTCCTCGCCGCGACGACCGACAAGCTCAGCCCGGCGGCCGGCGACACCACGCAGAACGCCGACATCGTCGATGCGCTCGGATACGGCGCGACCAACACGTTCGAGAAGGCCGCGGCGACCGCACCGAAGTCCAACACCGACGTGAAGTCGCTTGACCGCACGGACACCAAGGACACGAACGACAACAGCGCCGACTTCACACTCAGCGCCGACATCACGCCCGGTGCGGCCAACGTGACCAACGGCGGCTCCCAGCCGACCCCGCCTGATCCGACGCCGTCCGAAGACAAGACCATCGCCGAGATTCAGGGAACCGGCGACGCCAGCCCGCTCGTCGACAAGACCGTGAGCACCAAGGGCGTCGTCACCGCCACCTACCCGGACGGCGGCTTCAACGGTTACACCATCCAGACGCCGGCCACCGGCGGCAGCGTGGACCTCGCCAAGCACACGGCGTCCGACGGCCTGTTCGTGTACGACGCCACGAACGCCAAGACCCTCAAGGCCGGAGACTACGTGGAGGTGAGCGGCAAGGTCAGCGAATACTACGGCCTGACCGAGCTCAACGCCACGAAGGCCACCAAGCTCACCGACAAGGTCGAGGCGCCCGCACCGGCCCAGGTCGCGTTCCCGAAGACCGACGCGCAGCGTGAGACGCTGGAAAGCATGCTGGTGGAACCGCAGGGCGACTACACCGTCTCCGACGTCTACAACACCAACAAGTACGGCGAGATCGGACTGGCGGCCGCCAACAAGCCGTTCCTCAACCCGACCGTCAAGGGCCTCAAGGGCGACGCCAAGACCGGTGCCGCATATCAGGCCGAGGTCGACCGCCTGGAGGCCGAGAGCGTGACGCTCGACGACGGCTCCAGCCGCAACTTCCTCGACACGAAGTACCCGACGAATGCCGACACGCCGCTGCCGTACCTGAGCAACGAGCAGCCCGTGCGCGTGGGCGAGAAGGTGACGTTCACCAAGCCGGTCGTGTTCGACTACCGCAATAACGCGTGGAAGTTCCAGCCGACGACCCGCCTGACCGGCGACAACGCCGATGCCCAGCCGGTGACGTTCTCCAACACCCGCACCGACACCCCGGACCTCAAGGCCGTGGGCGGCGACGTGAAGCTCGGCACCTTCAACGTGCTCAACTACTTCTCCACCACCGCCGACGAGACCGGCTGCGCGACGAGCAACGCCTACAACGACCGTGCGGGCAACCCCGTGACCGCGAGGAACTGCGACGTGCGCGGCGCCTGGAACAAGGAGAACATGGAACGTCAGCGCGCGAAGATCGTCAAGGCGATCAACAAGCTCGGCGCGGACGTGGTCTCCCTTGAGGAGATCGAGAACTCCGCCAAGGCCGCCAGCGTGGTGCCGAACGACTTCAAGGGCAACCGCCGCGACTACGCGCTCTCCACGCTGGTGGACGCGCTGAACGCCGAGGCCGGCGCCGGCACCTGGGCCTACGTGCCCAGCCCGAAGGACGTGCCCGCGCTCGATGTGGAGGACGTGATCCGCACGGCCTTCATCTACAAGCCCGCCAAGGTGGCGACCGTGGGCGAGACCCGCATCCTCACTGATTCCGACGCCTTCAACGGCAAGAACGGCTACGAGCACGGACGCCAGCCCGACGCGCAGGCGTTCAAGGCCAAGGACGCCGCCGACTCCGACGCGTTCCTCGTGGTGGCCAACCACTTCAAGTCGAAGGGTTCCGCCAGCAACGACCTGAACAAGGACCCGGGCGACGGATCCGGCAACGCCGACTACACGCGCCAGGCCCAGGCCTCCGAGCTGCTCAAGTTCACCGACACGGTGAAGAACGACCTCAAGCTCCAGAAGGTGTTCCTCGTGGGCGACTTCAACGCCTACTACGCCGAGCGTCCGATCCAGAAGATCGTGACGGAAGGCAAGTACACCGACCTGAGCGAACAGGTGAGCGAGAAGACCGGCAAGTACACGTACGCCTACACCGTGACCGACGACAAGGGCAACAGCAACGGCGGCGTCGGATCGCTCGACCACATCTTCGCCAACGAGGCGGCCCTCAAGGACGTCACCGGCGCCGACATCTGGAACATCAACTCCGTGGAATCCGTGGCGTTGGAATACTCGCGCTACAACTACAACGCGAAGAACCTGTACCAGCCCGACCAGTTCCGCGCCTCCGACCACGATCCGGTGGTCGTCGGCATCAAGACCACGGCCGGCGAGACCCCGGTTCCGCCCACGTTCAAGGACACCATCAAGGACGAAGGCACCGCCGTCTACCTCAAGAAGATCGACGTCGGCACCGACACCGTCACGCTCGGCTCCAAGAACACCAAGGACGCCGACATCTCCGGATGGTCGTTCCGTGACGACAAGGACTCCGCCGACCACATCTACACCGTGCCCGACGGCACCGTGATCAAGGCGGGCGGCGAAGCCGAGTTCAACCTCGACAAGCTCGCCGGCATCGGTCTCGGCAAGTCCGATCAGGTGCGCGTGTTCGACAAGTCCGGCAAGCAGATCCTCCAGTTCACCTGGAAGGGCGATGACGGCAAGGTCGTCTACGTGGCCAACACCGACGCCGACGGCATGGTCAAGCAGGGCGAGGGCGGCGGCACCGACCAGCCGTCCGGCGACAAGATGACCGTTGACGCATGGCCCGGCCTCGACAAGGTGAAGGCCATCGACGGCGTGGACGAGTTCGGTGCGGGCAAGGCCACCGGCGAGCACACCGACGGCAACCTCTCCGGCTTGGCCTACCAGCCCGGCAAGGACGGCAAGCCCGGCACGCTGTGGGCCGCCGACAACGACCTCAACCCCACGCTCGGCATCACCGGGCCGAAGGGCGCCGGCTCCATCAACAAGTTCGTCTACGACGCGGCCACCGGCACGTGGAAGCAGGACACGAACGACGGATGGGGCTTCACCAAGGACGGCGTGGCGAAGGGCGGCAAGCAGCTGCACTTCAAGGACGGCAAGGGCGGCGTGGACTCCGAGGGCATCACGCTCATCGGCGGCGACCCGGCCAAGGGCGTGTTCATCGGTGCCGAACGCGACAACACCGACAAGAACAAGCCCCGTCCGTCCATCCTCCAGTACAACGTGAACGAGAAGACCACCGACACCAACGGTGACGGCGCCCAGGACCTCACCGCCGCGCACGAGTGGAACCTCGTCGCCGGCCTGAGCCAGTTCGGCGTGCAGCTCGCCGACGGCGACGACGCCAATCTCGGCGTCGAGGGCGTGGCGTTCATCCCGGATTCCGTGCTCACCGAGAAGAAGTTCAAGGTGAACGTGGACCCGAAGAACGTGCACGAATACAACCCCGACGGCTTCGGCAACAGCTACGGCGGCCTGTTCTTCGTGGCGCTGGAGAAGACCAACGCCATCTACGCCTTCGCGCTTCAGGCCACCAAGGACGGCCACGACAACGCCTTCCCGGTGGCGCAGATCACTCTGCCGGAAGCCGCCGCCAACGCCGGATACTCCGGCCCGCGCGACCTGGCATGGGACGCCGAACACGGTCGCCTGCTCGCCCAGGGCGACAACACCATCGGCGCCGACGAGAAGCCCACCAAGGCCATGCTCGCCACCTACGAGTTCAAGGACGGCACGCTGCAGCTGACCAAGCTGAACGACGAGCCGTCCGAGATCGCCGCAGGCAACAGCGAAGGCTTCGCCATCACGCCCGACGCCGAAGCGAAGACGGTCGAAGGAGGCAAGGCCGGCAAGACCTACAAGCCGGTGTTCTGGGCCGACGACGCCGTGACCGACGGCCACTCGCTGCGCATGGGCTACATCGAGGTCGGCGACGCCGGACAGCAGCCCGGCGGCAACACGAACCAGCCTGGCGGCAAGCCGAACCAGCCCGGTGGCAACACCACCGGCGGCCAGCAGAACAACAAGCCCGGCAACCAGCAGCCCGGCGGCAACAACGGTGCCAACAACGGTGCCAACGGTGGCCAGAACGGCAACGGAAACGCCGGCGCCAACGGTTCCGCCGCGTCGACGAGCAACGGCGGCACGCTGTCGAAGACCGGTGCGGCCATCGGCGGCATCGCCCTCGCCGTGATCGTGCTCGCGGGTGCCGGCGTGGCCCTCGCGATGCGCAAGCGCCGCTCGTAGTCACCCTCTATCGGTTCCCCTCCGTCGGGAGGGGAACCGGCGGTATGACCATCCATGACGACAGCCGACTATGTGGACGCAGACCGCGTCTACGTAGTCGGCTTTTATTGTTCATCTGACGTTATTTCCCTCGACGTATGCAGTTCGCATCTCGTTGCCGAGACGGACGTACCGTGAATATGTCTATTGGTACTTTCTCGCAGGTCATCCGATCTGCGTTGGAATCTACGGACAGGGGAAGAAAAACATGAGGTTCAACAAACGTATTCAGGGAGGACTGCTGGCGACCGCGATGCTGCTCGCCGCGGTGGTCGTCCCCGCGCAGGCCGCAAGCGCCGCCGAGGCCCAGCCGGCCGCCGACGCCGCCACGAACGTGACGCTGTTCGGCATCACCGATTTCCACGGCCACATCGAGAACGGCGGCTACCTCGCCACCGCCTTGAAGGAAACCAAGGCCAAGAACCCGAACACGCTGTTCGTCGGCGCGGGCGATCTGGTCGGCGCCTCCGCGTTCGAGTCCTCGATCGCTGACGACGTCCCGGCCATGGAACAGCTCAAGACCATGGGCCTGGCCGTCACCGCCACCGGCAACCACGAGTTCGACAAGGGCGCCGCCGATCTGGCCGACCGCATCGTCCCGGGCATCGCCCCGGCCAAGTACGTCGTCGCCAACGTGACCGGCGATGTGCTCAAGGACAAGGTGCAGCCGTACGCCATCGAGACCATCGGCGGCAAGAAGGTCGCCTTCATCGGCGGCGTGTTCGGCACGCTCGCCGACTCCGTCTCCCCGGCCGGCATGAAGGGCATCACCGTTACCGATCCGATCGCCGCGGTCAACAAGTACGCCGACGAGCTCTCCGACGGCAACGAGCAGAACGGCGAGGCCGACGCGGTCGTCGCCCTCGTGCACGCCGACGCCAACGATCTGACCGGTCTTGACGCCAACGTGGACGCCGTCCTCGGCGGCCACACGCACGTGTACGAGACCGCCAAGACCAAGTCCGGCGCCCCGATCATCGAGACCGCCAACTACGGCACCCAGTACTCCACCACCGACCTGCAGATCACCGGCACCGGCAAGGACGCGAAGGTGACCGCCACCGCAGAGAAGCACGACGTGTTCGGCGGCGAGAAGGGCGACACCCCGCTCTACCAGTCCGACGAGACCGTGAACAAGATCTACACCGACGCCAAGGCTGCCGCCGACGCCAAGGGCGACGAGCAGCTCGGCACCCTCGCCGAAGGCTCCACCTTCAACCGCGGCGCCAGCAAGCCCGGCGACCTGACCACCCGCGGCAACAACCGTGGTGTGGAATCCACGCTCGGCATCCTCAACGGCAACGCCGCGAAGTGGGCCGCCGACCAGGCCGGCCAGAAGGCCGACATCGGCGTCATCAACGCCGGCGGCCTGCGCGCAGACCTCGACCCGAACAACGACGGCAAGGTCACTCTCAAGGAAGCCCACGACGTGCTGCCCTTCGGCAACTCCAACGCCGTGATCACGCTCACCGGCGCCCAGCTCAAGACCCTGATCGAAGAGCAGTGGCAGCCCGCCAACGCCCAGCGTCCGGTCCTGTGGCTCGGCTTCTCCGACAACGTGAAGTACAACTACAACACCTACAACGCCACCATCGACGGCAAGACCGTGCCGCGCGCCAAGGTCTACGACCTGACCGTCAACGGCAAGGCCGTGCAGCCCACCGACACCTTCAAGATCGCCGGCAACTCCTTCCTGCTCGCAGGCGGCGACAACTTCACCGTGTTCCAGAAGGGCACCGGCTACGTGGACACCGGCTACATCGACTTCGACGGCTTCTCCGACTACCTCAAGGCCAACCCCGGTCTTGAAGCCCCGAAGGCCCGCAACAGCGCCGGCTTCTCCGCCGTCAAGCTCGACGGCAACACCGTGAGCTTCACCGTCAGTGGCCTCGCCTTCACCACAGACGAGCCGCGTCCATGGGGCATCAAGCTCACCGCCAACGGCGTGGACTTCGGCAACATCGGCGACCTCGACTTCACCGGTGAGGAGAAGGGCCCCGGCGCCGGCTCCGTCACCGTGACCAAGACGCTCACCGACGCCGAGAAGGCCACGTTCCTTGAGAACGCCAAGAAGGCCGAGGCCATCGACGGCCAGAGCCTGTCCATCGCCGACGCCTCCGTGGAAACGCTCGCCACCAAGCCGTCCGACCAGCCGCAGCCGCAGCCGACCGAGCCGGCCCTCGCGCTCGCCGACGAGAACAACAACGCCCTCAAGGCCCTCTCCCTGAAGCCGAACGACAAGAAGACCGTGCGCGCCTTCGTCAAGGGCGAGAACGTGGAAGGCACCAAGATCTACTGGCAGTCCTCCGACCCCGAGGTCGTGAGCTTCGCGCCGAAGGACGGACAGTCCGGTGAGAACGGCAAGAGCCGTGCCGCCCAGGCCTCCGTCGCCTACGACGAGCAGACCCTGCTCGCCCACAAGGACGGCAACGCGATCATCACCGTGACCGCCACCGTCAACGGCAAGGACCTGAAGGCCGAACTGCCGGTGGCCGTGCGCGACGGCAAGATCGTCAAGCCCTCGCTTTACTTCACCGACGCCAACGGCAAGAAGATTACCTCGCTCAAGCTCAAGAAGGGCGCCTCCCAGAAGGTGTGGGCCATCGCCGAGGGCAAGAGCGTCGAAGGCAAGCCCGTGCAGTGGAAGTCCTCCGACCCGCAGACCGTGAGCTTCGCCGAGAAGACCGCGCAGAGCGCGCCGAACAACGGCTCCTCCAACGCCGTGGCCTTCAACGCGCAGACCCTGCTCGCCCACAAGGACGGCAAGGCCACGATCACCGTGACCGCCACCATCGACGGCAAGGCCCTGAAGGCCGAACTGCCGGTGACCGTCGGTGAGACCGCCCCGGCCAAGACCGCCCCCACCGCCGGCAAGACTGCCGGCAAGACCGCCGGCAACGGTCTGGCCAAGACCGGCACCGACATGACGCTCCCCGCCGTGTTCATGCTGATCGTCCTCGGTGTGGGCGCCGGCGCCGTGAGCATCGCCCGCAGGCAGCAGCACTGAGCCGCCGCATCCAGGTCCCGTGAAGGCCGGTCGGTCATCATCATCGGCCGGCCTCCACACCACATCCGATAATTGACAACCAATCGCCGAACCGACGGATCCCGCCGGTTCGGCGATTGTGTTTCTCCAGACGTTCTCCGTCAGACGCTGGCCGTCAACGTGGTCCGTGGCGACAGATGCTCGCGGAAGAACGCGATCATCGCGTCGTTGAGCGCGGCGCTGCCGGAATCCCACGTCATCAGCGGATAATCGTGGGGGATGCGTCGGCCGTTGACCGCCCGCAGATCATGCAGCTCATGGTCGCGGTCCATAGCTCGCAGCCGCATCGCCGTGATCAGCGAATCGGATTCCAGGAAATCATCGGTGCTGGTGGACAGCCAGACCGGTGGATAGTCGATTCGTTCCATCAGCGCCGCAGTCCGTTCATACGGCGTTCCGCCCAGCCGTCCGATCAACGGCCGGAACAGCGGACGCAGCTTTTCGAACAATTCGCCGGAATCCGGATACGACGGGTCGAACAGATGGTCGTAGGCCAGCATTCCGGATGTGAAGCCGACCGACCGGAACCGCGCCCCCCGCCCGGGGACGCCCAGCAGCGACGCCATCTCCCGGTTGGTCTCACAGGCGAGCAGGAACGTTCCCAGCAACGCGCCGGCGGAATCGCTGACGAGATACATCTGTTCGGACGACAACTGCCATGCCGCGCCGTTGTGCATCAGCCACTGCAACGCCGTCGACACGTCGGCGAGCATGTCGAGGAAATCCCCGCCGGGCGCCAGCGTGTAGTTCGGGCAGACCACGGCGAATCCGTGTTCGGCGAGCTGGGCGGCGTAGGCGTTCTGGATCTCCTTGAACGAATAGAAGAACGCCCCGCCGTGGATGTTGAAGATGACCGGGATGTCGCCGTCGCCACGCAGATACGCCTCCTTCGGCAGGAATATGTCCAGAAGGTGGGACCTTGTCCCATCCCCGGCGTAGTCGATGTCCGCGAATTTCATCACGGTGCCGGGGACGGCGCTGCGGAAATCAAGTCGCCTGACGTCGCTGAACGCATAACTGGCCCGATGACGTCGGATGTACTCGACGAAATCGCGGTATTCGGCATCGTCGGGCATATCGTCGTCGGCGGGAATGTCCTCGTCAAGATACGTCCACGTTCTGGCGAGACGCTCCTGCAGCGGGGTCAGCCGCCGCCTGCCGTCCGTGGCATACAGGTCTTCGCGGGTGAAGGCGATGCCGTTGACGGAGAACGTCGTCGCCTCCTCGTTTCGATGATTCATCGTTCCGCCCCCTACTTCAGTTCGGCCTTCATGTCCTCAAGCTCCACGCCGTTGGTCTCGGGCAGGAACCTGATGACGAAGAAGAA
Organism: Bifidobacterium catulorum; assembly: GCF_003129925.1. Classification (GTDB taxonomy): domain Bacteria; phylum Actinomycetota; class Actinomycetes; order Actinomycetales; family Bifidobacteriaceae; genus Galliscardovia; species Galliscardovia catulorum. The sequence goes on from NZ_QFFN01000016.1 coordinate 49,005, forward strand.
TCCGAGCAGGGCCATCAGGGTGTAGAAGCCGTAGGTCCAGCCGAGTCCGATGCCGTCGCGCATGGGCGGATAGATGGTGGTGATGAGGAAGTTGAACATCCAGTTCGCGGCGGTGGCCACGGCCTCGCCCTTGGCTCGGATGCGGTTGGGGAAGATCTCGCTGATGATGACCCACACGGCCACGTTCGTCGTGGCGCAGCAGACCAGGAAGAACGCATACGTGCAGATGATGGAGATCCACGTCCACGTGATCGACAGGCTCAGCGTGCCGTCGGCGTTGAGCTGCCCCTGGCCGAATCCGATGGCCGTGATGCCGAGGAACACCGTCATCAGCAGCGTTCCGTATTTCATCAGATTGCGGCGTCCCACACGGTCGATGAGCACCATGCCGACCACGGTGGCCACGGCGGCGAGCGTCGCGCGCACGACGGCGATGGTCAGCGACGCCTGCTCGCTGAAGCCGAGCATGTTCCACAGGCTGGAATCGTACAGCATGATGATGTTCTGGCCGTTCGCCTGGGCGAGCAGCACGAAGATGATGGAGATCCAGACCACGCCTTTGAGACCGAAGGTCTTTCCGCGCAGCTCCTTGAAACTGACCTTCCTTTCGTTCTCGTCGCTGTGGAACGACCTGCGGATCTTCTCGATGGTGGAATCCGCGTCGGGGTCGCCGATGACGTCGACCAGGATGTCGCGCGCCTTCCCGACGTCGCCCTTCATGACCAGATACCGCGGTGTCTCCGGCAGGGCGAAGCAGAGGAAGAACATGATGACGCCGGGCAATGCCGTGGTGACGAGCATCCAACGCCATGCGTCGAGGCCCATCCACATGGGCATTTCGGCGCCTCCCGAGATGGCCACGTAGATGTCGTTGACGACCAGGGACGCGATGATGCCGAGGGCGATGGCCATCTGCTGGAAGCTGGTGAAGAACCCGCGTCTCGCGGCCGGCGATATCTCCGAGATGTAGGCCGGGCCGATGGCCGAGGTGAATCCGACGCCGAGGCCACCGACGATGCGGAAGATGATGAACATGGTGAAGTCGGTCGTCAGGCCGGTGACCAGCGAGGCCGCCACGAACAGGACCGCGGCCAGTTCGAGCACGCGGATGCGTCCCATGCGGTCCGCGATCACGCCGGCGAACCATGCGCCGAACACGCAGCCCAGCAGGGCGCTGGACACGGAGAATCCGCTCATCGTGCTGCTGAGCGCGAACCCGGAATCCGGGCTGGCGATGGCGGTGACCGCGCCGTTGATGACCGATGTGTCGTATCCGAACAGGAATCCGCCCACAGCGCCGATGGTGCAGACGGCGATCAGTTTGCCTTTGAGTTTTCCGTCGATTTGGGGTTGAGCATGTTGGCTCATGATGGGCTCCTTTCCCCGATCGATGGACGTCGGTGTCCATCGGTAGGGCCCAATCGTATTGGGCGGACGGATTCCGGTCATCGTTGACGGGACTGTGGACGTGATGCAAATGGATGATTTTGTGATGTATGGTCCCGGCCCGTTTGCCGGCGACGAAACGCCCTTGGAAGAATGGAAGCATGACGAACGACGCCGAATATGCGTCAATGCGGAGCATCCACACCAACGGAGGTGCATATGGATTCCATCATCGAAGATCAACGACGAACGATATTGGCCGTGGATATCGGCGGCACCAAGATCGCCGTCGGATTGATGCTGGCCCGACTTGATGGACACGGCCGTATGCAGGCCATGCCGAGGATGCTTCGTGGCCATTCGATTCCCACCGGGGCCCGGCAGGGCGGCGAAGCGGTGCTGAAGCGTGTGATCGACGCCATGCGGGAATGTCTGGATGCCGGGGACGTGCCATATCCCCTGCTGGGCATAGGCGTCGCGTCGGCCGGCGTGATCGATGGCACGGGATCGGTGCTGTCGGCCACATCGCTGATTCCGGGCTGGACCGGCATGAGGCTACGCGAGGCGATATCAGCGGCTTTCGACCTGCCCGTATCCGTCGTCGGGGATGTGCAGGCGCATGCCCTTGGCGAGGCGTTGTGGGGATGCGGGAGGAGTCTGCGCTCGCTGCTGGTGGCGGCCCTCGGCACCGGCATCGGTGGAGCGCTCATCGTCGGCGGCGAACTGGTGCGCGGCGCTCACGGCGCCTGCGGCCATATCGGCCATATGCCGCATCCCGATGCGAGGGGGATACCCTGTTCCTGCGGACGGTCCGGCCATGTGGAGCCGATAGCCTCCGGCATCGGCATCGCCGACAATTACCGGCGTCTCATGCGGCGGGAAGGCCGGGACGCGCCGCCGGTCGACGGAGGGGAGGTCTCCGCGCTGGCGGCCCGAGGCGACGAAGCGGCGAGGGCGAGCCTCGTTCTGGCCGGCCATGCCATCGGCGACGTCCTCGGCGGATTGGTGAACGCCGTCGACCCCGACGCGGTGGTGTTGTCCGGTTCCGTCGTGAGATCCGGACGATGCTGGATGGATGCCGTGAACGAAGGCATCCGCCGTCAGACGCTTGGCATACTTGAACGGACTCCCGTCCTCGTGGGCACGCTCGGCAGCAAAGCCCCGCTTATCGGCGCCGCTGAGGCGCTGTGTTCCGACCGTTCCAATGAAGCACATACGGAGGAGACCAGTCATGAATCCGCACAATAGCCGAACGGCGAGCCTGATCGAATCATTCCATGGACGTCTCATCGTCAGCTGCCAGGCGTATCCCGGCGAGCCGATGCGCAATCCGGAGACCATGGCGCAGGTCGCCCGTTCGGCGGAGATCGGCGGTGCCGCCGCGATACGCTGCCAGGGACTCGCCGACATCAGCGCCATCAAAGGGCGGGTGAAGGTGCCCGTCATCGGTCTGTGGAAGGAGGGGGAGGACGGCGTCTACATCACGCCGACGCTGCGCCATGCCAGGGCCTGCATCATGGCGGGCGCGGACATCGTGGCGCTCGACGCCACCGACCGTCCGCGGCCGGATGGTCTTACGCTGCGGCAGACCGCACGGGCGCTGAAGGACGACGGCGCGGTACTGATGGCGGACTGTGGATGCATCGAGGACGTCGACAACGCCGTGGATGCGGGATTCGACATCATATCCACCACGTTGTCCGGATACACCGGCGCCCGGGCCCGGACGGAGGGTCCGGACTATGAGTTGTTGTCCCAGATGCTGGAACGCCATCCCGACATCCCCGTGATATGCGAGGGGCGTGTGCATACGCCCGACGACGCCCGGCGCGTCATGGATATGGGGGCGTGGGCGGTCGTCGTCGGCACCGCGATAACCCATCCCATGACGATCACCTCATGGTTCTCCGATGCAGTAAGGTCATGACGGCAACCGAATACGGCGATCAGCGGCGGAGGGTGAACGGCACATGCATTATGTCGAGGGGACGAATCAGGAGCTGTTGACCGCGTCGCCGCAATTCCCCGCCCTGATCATCGCGCATCAGGGATTCGACCGCGCCCGGTTGCACTGGCATGAGGGGTTCGAAGTGGTGTATGTCCGTCGATGCCGCGCCACGGTGGTGCGGGGCAGCCGGCGTTCGATGCATCACGAGGGGGATGTGGTGCTCATCCCTCCCCGCCGCCTCCACAGCATCGATCTGATCGGGGACGACAGGCGGCCGTCCGCGCTGCCTCAGGCGTTGTCCGTCACAATCTCCCCGACGGAGCTGCTGCCCTCGTATCCGTATATCTTCCAGGTGCAGCAGCAGCTGGATTACGACCATATCGGGGCCGATGCCTACCAGCGCCTGTCGGAATGCTGCGAGCGGATGTTCACCGCGCTGATTGGCGGCAAGCAGACCCGGTTCCTTGAGGCGAATTCGTGGTTCTACACCATGCTGACCAGTATCTTCGACTATGCCGGGCCGTCGATCCCCCGAACCGGCAACGAGGAGGAGGACAAATCCATGGCCCGGGACGGGCGCGTCATCCAACGGATCCGCCATTATGTGCAACGCCATTATCGCGAATCGTTGTCCTCCACCGCGACGGCGCAGCGTTTCGGTTATTCCCGGGAGCATTTCTCGCGGATCTTCCGTCGATATTCCGGCGTGACGTTCAAGAACTATGTGACGCGGGTGCGGTTGCTGGTGGCGTGCGACCTGCTCACCAACACGGACATGCCCATCAGCCGGATCGTCCGCGAGGCCGGTTTCCCAAGCCCGCAGACCATGCGCGGGTCGTTCGACCGTGAATTCGGCTGCACGCCCAGCGAATATCGGTCCCGTTCCCGGGAATGATTGTGTTTCGGCCGTCCGTCGGCTTGATTGAGCCGGGCGAACCGTGGTCTGTGGTAGAGAAAAGGCGAAGGACGACGACGTTCAACGGGCCCAAATGAGGCTTCGTCCTTCGTCGATACGGCATTGTGATGTGAAGAACGTTGGAATCGCAACGTTCCTGATTTCGGGTGTCGTGATTTCCCAAGGACGAAACGAGATTTCGTCGAAAAAACGGCGTCGTCCGTCGGGCGCGGCGCCGCCGGGGTATTGTTCCGACGGTCCCGACGGTGAACGGTCCCGACGGTGCGGCCCCGGTCCGACGCCGAGCGCTGTAATCCAATGGAAAAGTGACGGTAATAATCATGCGTACATTTATTAGCAAGTAAGTTTACAAAAAACTTTCCGAATGCGACAAGGAAGGGAGATGATGCTGATATTCCTTTAATTTCAAAGGAAATAAAGGAATATATACCGTATTGACATTGTGGGTTGGATTGGCTTCGGTGTGTTTGCTTCGACATGTGCCGTGTTGTAGACATTTTTATGTTAGGATAATTGACAATTAAAGCCTTATCCAATCAATGATGATTTGACTGGTGCAGATGCCATCGATATCGAGAAAGGATGAGCCTTCGCCAGTTTGTGTGGTGGGGTGTTGAGCCTCGGCGTCGTGGCCGGGGCTTTTGTGTGTGCGGGTATGGAA
>NZ_QFFN01000017.1 GCF_003129925.1 Bifidobacterium catulorum
ATCAAGACCACCATCAAGATCGGCTACGGCTACCGCAACCTCGACAACCTCATCAGCCTCGTCATGCTCAAATGCGGAGGACTCGACCTACAACTCCCCGGACGCCAATAACCAGCAGGCCGGACCAGTGATCCACACCCACACAAACACCCGAAGAGCCAAATTTACCGGCGTCGCATTACAATGGCATCACAATGCCGAGCGGCTGATTCACAGGCTTTTGGAGGTGATTAAGGATGCAGCATAACAACAGCAGAGATTGGCTTGATGCTGAGAACGCTGCCTTGATTGCCTTGGCCGAATCATGTGAAAAACCGGACACGTGGTCGTCGTTGACGAACGAATGCATAATCGAGGGCAGTGCCGTCAGGGTTCTCGAACACAAAATCGACCCCGAGAACAATCCCCTGAATGGGCAGGAATATGTGTCTGCTGATACGCAGGGCACCCTGTTTCAGTTGGACGACTTGCCATCCGCAGACTACGCCGTTAAAGCTTCCGCTGCTTGGGAACACGCCACACAACAGGTGGCACAATGGCGGAATCACGGCCTTGACCTGGTCACGGTGTTTGACGATCGGTTCCCTTCCCGTCTGCGTTCCGTTGTAGACACGCCCCCGTTCCTGTTCGCTAAAGGAACATTGCTTGCCGATGATTCGGGTGTCAGCGTCGTCGGATCGAGAAAGTGCTCTCCGGAGGGAGCGCGATTCGCACGAGATGTTGCGCACATGCTCTGCGGACGTGGATTGACGGTAATCGCCGGATTGGCCGATGGCATAGACTCCTTTGCTCACCAGGAGGCGCTTCGCAGTGGCGGAAGGACAGTTGCGTTCATCGGCACAGGAATCAATCGATGCTATCCTGCCTCGAATCGAGAATTACAGCATCGCATAGAGGAGCAAGGGCTGGTATTGTCGCAATTCTGGCCGGATAGTCCTCCCACTAAACAAACATTCCCGATGCGAAACGCATTGATGTCTGGATATGGACTGGCCACTGTAGTGGTGGAGGCATCTGAGCATTCCGGGACCCGGATTCAGGCGCGTCAGGCACAGAGGCATGGTCGTCCATTGATTTTTCGCGACACCGTGATGGAACAGGCCCGATGGGCTCGTCAATACCGTGACAAGCCGGGCGTATTCATCGTGCGCAGTGTCGAAGAGGTTGGAGACGCACTAGATATGATTGCGCACATCGATAACGGTGCGGACGCACTGCTGGATGACATCCTTACAGCAAGAGTCCAGTATGCCTGATGCTTCCCCGAGCCGGACGCTACTGAATGCATATAGCCGTTTTGAGCGCAACATGCGCTGGCGCCTAGGCAGCTATGCGAAAACCGTGGTGTACCACAGCGCCAAGAATCACGTTTGCCCAATTTGCGGAGGTCCGAAAAGAAGCACTAATCCCATTTGCTATAGTTGCTCAATCCTACGGGAACAGGCCAAGGCATTAGGCGTGGAACATCAGATGGCCGATCAGGTGAGAATTGCCAACTACGCCATTAAATTCGACCAGATGTACCGTGTCATGGACGGCTACAAGCGTAATCGCAAAGAATCCAAGGACTATCAGGAGACTCTAAAATACGTGCTTGGCGATGCATTGGCGGTCCATCGGGATTGTTTAGCTCGTATGTCGGGTGGAATATCTCCGAGCTCATGGACAACAATCCCCTCCACTAAGAGCAGTGAGCGTTATGGTCAACCACACCCTCTCAATGGATTGGTGTCTCCGATTTTGAAAGCAATACCCGAGATACGTTTATTGGTCAACGGTCCGAAAACCAGGGCAATTAGTTCTGAAACATTTTTTCTGTCCGAGATGTATCCGTCGGAAATGATGCGGCATGTGCTGCTTATCGACGACACATGGACATCGGGAGGAACCGTCGAATCAGCGGCAATTATGCTGAAACAGCATGGAGCACAGCGTGTGACTATCTATTGTCTGGCAAGAATCATCGACTTGGATTATTGCTCGCGCATGGTAGGGCAAGAAGTTGCGGATGGGTATTCCCGATTGTCGTATCGTGGTGGCTGTCCTTGGGGTAGTCCCCAGTGTCCGATGGTCAGATAAGGTGGTAGCGTACCCCTATGGGTGCGTGTCGTATAAAACGGCGGGGGCTGTCATGCGGAGCATGACTGAGGGTGGTTGGGTCACTGCGAAAGTGGTGGTTCCCCTGTCGGCTCGCTGACAGCCCGCCAGCGGAGTGAAGCATGATGAGGCGGTGACGCCCTTCTCTCAGACGACTGTGTCGGCGAGGTCTTTCTTGTGTCATCCTGAGCGAACGTAGTGAGTCGAAGGATCTTGTGACGTCTTAACATCCTTCGATGTTGGGATTCGCCTTTCGCTCAGCATGACGGTGAGGTGTGAGGTGGGTGGTTCCGACTAGCTTTATCACGGCGATGAAACGCGACAAACCGCGTATCGATGTTGATGCACAAACTCGGGTTCGATGATTATCGTTGACTACGGGAGGCTGCCATGACAGGAACATCGGACTCGCATATCGAAGACCCTTTGGATGACCGTTCGGCCGTATCCGTTGTGAACGAAGCCGTTGGTCCGGAGCGTTCCGACGATGACGGCCATCATGATGAAGGCCGTCGCGACGAACGCGGTACGAACGATGGCCCATCCGTAGTCGATGGCGACGCCATTCCCCGGAATCCGTCCATCGACGATTGGGTGTCCGACACCATCATCCCCGGGTACCAACGGCGCACGCTGCACCTCGGCCATGACGACGAAGGCGAGCTCACCGCCACGTTCGTGCGCAAGGATCCGTCGACGCTGCCATGGAGGCAGCGGTTCGCCCGGTGGAAGCACGCCACGGTCCAACACACTCCCCTCGCCATCCTGTATGTGCATGGTTGGAACGACTTCTTCTATCGCAGGCATGTCTCCGAATTCTGGGAGTCGTTGGGGGTCGCCTTCTACGCCGTCGACCTGCGCAAATACGGACGTTCGCTCCACGCCGGGCAGACCGCCGGATTCATCGACGACCTGCATGGGTACTTCACCGAACTCAACGCCCTGCGCGACGTCATCGTGGATGAGCTGGGCGACGACGTGCGCATCCTGGCGCTTGCGCATTCTCTGGGCGGACTCACCTCGGCGCTGTGGCTGGCCAACGAGCACCCTCACCATGTGACGGCGTTGGCGCTGAATTCCCCGTGGCTGGAACTGCAGGGTAACCGCATCACCCGCATCATGACCACGCCGGTCGTGAAGGGATTCGGCCTGACCGGCGCCAAGAACGTCATACCGATCCGAGACCCCGGCTTCTACGGACGCACGCTATGGTCCAATCAGGATGGCGAATGGGACTACAACACCCGGTATCCGTGGCCCGAAGCCGACTTCCAGACGCGGGCCGGATGGTTCGACGCCGTCTATCGGGCGCAGGACGAGGTTTCTCGCGGCCTCGACGTCGACGTTCCCGTGTTGGTGTGCACATCCGACAAATCGATGATCCTCGGCAAATGGGATGAGGCCATGCGCGAGGCGGATACCGTGCTGGACGTGACGGCCATACGGCAGAACGCCCTGAATCTCGGCGACTTCGTGTCGCTGGCGCGAATCCGCGGCGGGCTGCATGATCTGTCGATGTCGCGCGGGCCCGCACGCCGACAGTACTTCGACACCGTGGCGCGCTGGGCGAACCAGTACGCGTGGTGCGGTGATGCGAAGCATCGTCCATTGTCGGTCGCGGCCGTCAACCAGGCGCTGGACACGGTGTCACGTGTGCGCGGCGGGATGTAAGGGGTTGGTTTTCTGGTCGGAAGCATGCAGAGAATGTTGCCAGCGTGGCGTCAATGACCGGTCCGGCAATTTCACGGTCTGACTGAGTGGGCTGATGACAAGCATGCTCGACCGGCAATGGGACGAGCACGCCCTTTTCCGAGAGACGAACCTGTGTGCTTCCCGGCCTATGCGGTCAGGGCAAAAGCCTCATGCGACGCGACCTCTTTTGCGTTGTGCGGGCATTCGATGCGGAAGGGTTGCAGGACGGTGCGTGAGATGTGGTTCCGGCCTGGGGTCATTTGGCTGATCGGTGTTCCGGAATGCGAGGTCTTCCCCGCGAATTGGCGTGTTGTGTGAAACCGCTGGCAACAAAGATTGACGCTGAAGCCGTGCACTCATATTGTGTTATCCAACCGATATATCGGTTGGATATTGATTGTGTGGCACTGCATGATACGCAATACGGCGCCGCACGGTGGTCTCCATCCGGGAACCCGGCAACCGACAACACGGACACGGTGCCAACACGGTCCGCGAGCTTTCAAGGAGGAAGGCATATGAGCACCCCACAGGGCGCACCGAAGATGAACGTCACGGTGCAATCCAACATCAGCGACGGGCCGGCGGAAGCCGCCGAAGACCGCCATCGGTATGACGCCGATGCCATCAAAGACCTGACCAGCAAGATTGCCCAGGGCTACGGCCTGAGCGAGCATGACGGCGATATCGTGGCTGAGGTGCTGTCATTCGCCGATACCCACGGCATTGATTCGCACGGCCTGCAGCGTTTCCAGCTCTACGATGCACAGATGGGGAACAAGATCGACCCGACCGCTAAGTCCGAGGTCGTGGTGGACACCACGGTGAGCACCGTCATCGACGGCCATCGCAGCATGGGACAGCTCAACGGCCGCCAGGCCATGGACGCCACCATCGCCAAAGCCAAGAAGACCGGCATGGCCATCGCCGCCGTCCGCCACTCCTGCCACTACGGTGCTGCGGGATACTACGCCAACCTCGCCGCCGAGCAGGGCCTGATCGGCTTCTCGGTGACGAACACCGAACCCGCCGTATACCCGCTGTACGCCAACGACGTGTGGCTGGGTACCAATCCGATCGCCTGCGCGATTCCGACGCAGCCGCACACGTTCTTCTTCGACGCCAGCACCTCCGTGGTCGCCTACGGCAAGGTGGAGCTCTACTCCAAGCAGCGCAAGGACCTGCCGGCGGCCTGGGCCGTCGATCCCGACAACAAGCCGATCTACGATTCCACCGACGCACTAAGCCGACTGATGCGGTACAACAACGAGGCCGGTCTGCTTGCCACCGGCGGCAACAGTGAATACACCGGCGGTCACAAGGGCTACGGTTTCTCGGTGCTGGTCGAATTCTTCTCCGGCATCGTCTCGCAGGGCGCCACCACCGACCGCACGGCCGTGGGCGACCCGGTGGAGGGCATCAGCCATGGATTCATGGCCATCGACCCGAAGATCTTCGGTGACGCTGACACCATCCTGCGCAACTTCTCCGACTACCTTGACGAGATTCGCAACTTGCACGCGGTGCCCGGCAAGCGTATCTACGTGCACGGCGACAAGGAGGCCGAGGCCTACGAGGACCGCATCGCCAACGGCGTGCCGTTGTATCACAAGACCGTGGTTGAGCTTTGCGATATCTGCGACCGGCTCGGCGTCGACTACACCGGCGTGCTCGATCACTGATTCCCGCGCTGCCGGTTTCCGTGGGAGCCGGCAGCATCTCCATCCAGTCAACGAACCGAATACTGCAGTTCATATTCACGAGGAAGTGAAGAACCATGAATTCTCTAGTGCAGGCTGTGCCTGCGGCGGCCTTGTCGCTTGCCGAAGACGCACCGAAGGTGAACCTCAATTCCACGCAGCTGCTGATCAGCATCGTCGTAGGTGTCGCAGTGCTGATTGCGTTGGTGAGCTTCACCAAGATCCATCCGTTCATCGCCATCACCATTGCATCGTTCGTGGCGGGCATCGGCTCGGGCTATGGCCTGATGAACACTGTCGAAGGATTCTCCAGCGGCTTCGGCAGCACTGCGGCCAGTGTCGGCATGCTGGTCGGATTCGGTGCTATGCTCGGCAAGGTGCTGATGGACACCGGCGCGACCGGGGTGCTGGTCGACACATTGCTGGCGAAAACCCCGGACCGGTTTCTGCCGTGGACGATGGCGCTCATCGGCGCGTTGCTCGGCCTGCCGCTGTTCTTTGACGTCGGTGTAATCATCCTGGTGCCGGTCGTGGTGATGGTGGCCCGCAAGGCCCGCATCCCGCTGATGCGCGTCGCAATCCCGACCCTGGCCGGCGTTTCGACCATGCAGGCCTTGGTACCGCCGCATCCCGGTCCGGTTGCTGCGCTGTCGTCGTTCGAAAACGGCAACATGGGCCTGACCATGGGCATCGGCGTGCTGATCGCCATCCCCGTAGTGGCCGTCGCCGGTCCGCTGTTTGCCAAGGTGTGCGAGAAGTGGGTGCCCAAGATGGCCCCGGAGACCGGCGCCGTCGTGCAGGAGGATATCCCGACCGACGCGAACTACCGCCGCCCATCATTCGGACTGTCGCTGCTGTGCATCATCATGCCGGCCATCCTGTTGCTCATCACGTCGGCCATTGAGATCATCAACCCCGGGCGTGAAGGAATCCGAGGAACTTGGACCGCAGCTGGTGCAGTTCCTGAACAATCCCGAGGTCGCCCTGCTGCTGTCGCTGATGTTCGCCATGATCGCACTGTTCACGGCGACGCACTACTCGTGGAAGCGGCTGAATGACGCGGCCGCAGCCTCGCTGGGACCGGTGTGCGGCATCATCCTGATCCTGAGTGCCGGCGGCGGCTTCAAGACCGTGCTGATTGATACGGGCGTCGGTGACATGATCACGCATTTCGTGCAGTCGTCACACATCTCGATCCTGCTGGTCGGCTGGCTTATCGCCGCGTTCGTGCGAGTCTCCACCGGCTCGTCCACCGTCGCCTCCATAGCGACGGGTGGCGTGCTCGCTCCGGTTGCACAGGCTCTGCAGCTCAGCTCGGTCGGCGTGGCGTTGCTGGTGCTGGCCATCGGTGCAGGTTCTGTGTTCCTGTCGCATGTCAACGATGCCGGCCTGTGGCTGGTCAAGGAGTTCTTCGGACTCACACTCAAGGAGACGTTCAAGACCTGGAGTGTCATGGAATGCCTGTTGTCGATGTGGGCGCTCATCGTCATCATGCTGGTGTCCATCCCGTTGATGTAGACGGTGGCATGAGCCATACCATGTCGTGTCGTCCGCCGATATCTACCGATGGCCGTCGGGGTGTCGGCGGGCGATGCACGGCGTTAGACAAGGGTTGCTATACGATGTGATTCGTATCACGGATGGGCCGTCGAGGATGTTCTGAAGGATGGTTGATGGCAGAGAGCAAGCGCGATCAGGCGTATCGGTATCTTCGCGACCAGATCGTATTGTGTCGCATCAAGCCGGGTGAACCGCTGGACGAGAAGCGGGCCGCGCAGGAACTCGGATTCAGCCGCATGCCGGTGCGGGAGGCCGTGAACAAGCTCGCCGAAGAACATCTGGTGAGCATCTTCCCCTCGCGCGGCGTGATCGTGAACCCGATCTCGTCGTCGGACTATCAGGAGATGCTGGACATCCGACTGCTCATCGAACCCTATCTGCTGCACCGGTCGCTGCCGAGCCTCGACCCCGATGACCTTCGCGCATTCCGTGTGGATATGGTCGAGCGCATCGAACATCCCGATGCGGCGTCAGATTCGGTTGGCAACGACTTCGACTACCGGTTCCACATGTATTTCGCCGAGAAATCCGGCAGCCGGTATCTCATTTCGCTGATGAACATGATCATGACGCAGAGTCAGCGCATCCGCTTTTTCTCCGCCGTGGCGCCGCAGCGGATCGTCGAGTCGTACCGCGAGCATGTGGCGATCATCGACGCCGCGCTTGCACAGGACGAGCCGGCGGTGGTCGCGGCCATCCGCGCGCATCTGGACAACACCAGGGAAGGCTATTCGCGGATCTCCCATGCCCGCGAGGACTTCTTCCGCGAATAGGCGAAACTCAGGCATACGCTTATAAGCCACCGAGGCAGTGGGCAAGTCCGTTGTCTGGCAGTCGGTTTGGGAGAATTCGATGTCGTCAAGATTCCCTCGCTTGCCCTGACGAAAAACCGCGAACCACGTATTACCGTAAATTTTTCCTAGACGTAAGGCAACGGATGGCAACGAAGTGCGATGATTCGGCAAAGGCAATAACACTGTACACGGTGCAAAAACCGCACATGAAGGAAGACGACGTGCGCATTCAGCAGAGTTGATGAACATCCAACGGTGGAGTCGCCGAAGGACGTGCGTCGGGATATTAGGAAAGGGAATTATTCCATGATTCAGCTCATCTGGGTACTGGTCGGCATTTGCTTGCTGGTCGTCCTGAACCTGAAATTCAAGATGCACAATATGCTGTCCCTGCTGTTGGTGGGTCTGTTCATCGCCCTCACCGCGGGCATCCCGATTGACAAGATCATCACCGCGGTGGAAACCGGTGTGGGCGGCATCTTCGGCAAGCTGGCCATCATCATCCTGTTCGGCGCCATCATCGGCAAGATCATGACCGACACCGGCGCCAGCCAGCGCATCGCCGACACCGTCATCGACAAGTGCGGCACCAGATTCCTGCCCGTCGGCCTGATGTTCATCGGCGTGATCTTCGGCATCGCCATGTTCTACGAGGTCGCCTTCCTGATCTCCGTGCCGTTGGTGCTCGCCGTGGCCAAGAAGGCCAAGGTGCCGTACATGAAGCTGGTCATTCCGATCGTCACCGGCTGCACCATGGGTCATTCGCTCTTCCCGCCGCAGCCCGGCCCGGTCGCCCTGGTCGCCGCGTTCGACGCCGACATCTCCAAGGTCTACATCTACGGCATTCTCGCCATCATCCCCGCGCTGATCTGCGCCGGCTTGCTGCTGCCGAAGTTCCTGCCTGGCATCAAGGGCATCCCGATGAACTCCATGCTCAAGCCCGCGCCGACCATGCCCGAGGATCAGCTGCCGTCGTTCGCGGCCTCAATCTCCATTCCGCTCACCCCAGCCGTGGTGATGATCGCCTCGTCGGTCATCAAGGAGTTCTTCGGCGAGAAGACCACGGTCTACAAGGTCTTCGGTTTCATCGGATCCGCCGAGATCTCAATGCTGCTCGCCCTCTTCGCCGCATTCTTCCTGCTGATGCACAGCAAGGGGCAGACCATCGCCGATCTGACCCACAAGATGGAAGAGGCCATCGGTCAGGTGGGCAACGTGCTGATTGTGATTTGCTCCGGCGGCATCATCAAGGAAGTCATTATCGAGTCCGGGGCGGCCGATCACATCGTGCAGCTGGTCTCCTCGATTCCGGTTTCGCCGTTCATCATCGCATGGATTATTACGGCGATCATCCGCGTGCTCACCGGCCAGGGTGCCGTGGCCGCCATCACCGCGGCGGGCATGGTCGCACCGCTGGTCACCCAGTTTGGTCTCGATCCGGCGCTGATGGTGATCTGCGTGGCCTGCGGATCCAACACCATCACGCTGATGTACGACGGCGGATTCCTGCTGTTCAAGGAGACGTTCGGTATTTCGATGAAGGATACCTTCAAGACCTGGGGCCTGCTCGAGCTGATCAATTCGCTGGTCGGCCTGCTGGCCGTGCTGGTCATTGACATCTTCGTCTGATCGCCGATTCGCATGACCGAAATGTCATGCGCAGAGTTCCCATCCGCGTGGCCGATGGGGCTCCGCGATGAGCTCATATGCGAGTTTTGTGGTTTCGGTCGGACTGTATGGCGGCGGATTCCTGCTGATCATGCGGTATTCGTCCGATTTAAGTCCGGGAAAATCACAAAACTCGCATGCTCGATTACCTGACCGTGCCGGGAAAACCGGATTTGCCCGTCGTGTGCGGCGAATCCACCCGGTTCCGGTTCGTTGTCTGGTCGGTGCGCGTTCTACACTGGTCCGTGTTGACAGACAGACGGAAGACGGGGGAATCGCATGAACTATATGCAGGCGTTATTGGGATTCGCGTTGGTGGCGGGGTCGATGGCCTTGGTTCCGGGGCTTGACATGATGATGGTGCTGCATGAGACCATCAACGTCGGTCGTCGTCGTGGCGTTGCCGCGGCATGGGGCATCGCGACCGGCGTGCTGGTATGGGCGGTGGCCGCCGCGGTCGGACTGGCCGCGGTCATCAAGGCGTTCCCGCTGGCGTATGACGCCATTCGTGTGGCAGGTGGGTTGTATCTGTTCTATCTTGCGTTCAGCATGGCGAGGAGAAAACAGTCGGACGACGGTCATGCCGTCGCCGCGGAACCTGTGAAATCCGTGGAACATACGAATGTTTCACGTGAAACATCGTCGTTCGCCGATTGCGCCCAATCGTTCTGGCGTGGTTTCCTGACCGACTTCTTCAATCCCAAGATCGGCGTGTTCTACATCGCCGTCATCCCCCAGTTCTTGGTCGCCGGCGTCGGCAACCTGGAGATGGGCGTCTCTCTTGGCTTGGTGCATTTCGTCGAAAGCGTGCTGGTGCTGACCGTCGTCGCCTATACAGCGTCGTATTTCGCCGGTCGTCTGCATAACGAACGTTCGCAGCGTATCCTCGGACTGGTATCCGGCGGCATCATGGCTGTGCTGGGCGGCGTGACCATCGCCGACGTGGTGCGGAGCAGGGTCTAACGGGCGTATCGTCGGCTGTGTCGTCAGCTGATGCATACATATATGGCAAGGCGGTTCGGGGAGGATGTCTCCGAACCGCCTTGCCATATTGCCTGCCTCGATGTCGTGCGTCACTTGCCGCCGAACGCGCCTCCGAAGGGGTCGTCGGTGTCGAAGACCGGCTTTTCGGTGAGCGGATACAGCTCATCGAGTGTATAGGTCCTGTATTCGGTCGGGCTCTTGGCGAGGATGATCTCGAAGTCGCGTTCGCAGAATTCGCAGAGGAATTCCCGGCACATGCCGCACGGCGAACAGAACGACGTCAGTGGCCCCTTCGCTCCCCCGACCACGACGATGCGGGTGAACTCGTGGTGTCCTTCGGAGACGGCCTTGGCGCAGGCGGTACGTTCCGCGCAGATGGTCGGCGCGAAGCCCATGTTCTCGATGTTGCAGCCGGTGTATACCGTGCCGTCCGCGGCCTCCAGAGCGGCCCCGACGCAGAAATGCGAATACGGCGAATAGGAGCGCTTCCGCGCCTCGATTGCCTTGGTGATAAGATCCTCGGTGGAAATCGTGCCCATGTCATGCTCCTTTGCGGCTCATCGCGACGTCGTCCGTGTGAAACATCGATGTTTCACGATCGATGTTTCACGTGAAACATCGAAGGTCGTCTGCTATGTTTCACGCCGGCAGCCATGCCTATCCGTCGCTGAATCCAAGACCATTGTAGATGGCGGAGGGTTCCATGAAACGCCGACCGTGGTCAAACTGAACGGAGGTGCATGGCCGGTGCGTTCGTCATGAGCGGGGACTTCGGAGTCTGGGCGTCAGCGGTACCCCTGCCAGAGCGGCAGTGGGAACAGCACATGCTCGCATTGCCGCCACATCGCCATGAGATCCTGACCCGGCGTACGCAGCCAGCGGAGCTGGATGCCGTCCATCATGCTGAAACCGGCCAGCAGGACGTCGGTCGGATCGACGCCATCCGGCACGGACCATGCGATCCGCTTCGCCTGGTCGACTCCCGCCTGCTCCCTCCCGGCGAAATACTCGTGCGCCGGATGATTCGTATCCAGGGCCTCGGCGCTCAGCGTCGAGAACATATGCACCAGATTGGGGCGACGGATGTTGATGCTCACATTGCGTCGGAACATCTCGGGAATCGATGGGTTGCGCTGCGCCGCGCACTCCTCCAGCAGCGCGTTGGTGTCCCGGTCGTAGATATCGGAGAGCACCAGTTCGAGCAGCCCCTCCTTGCTGCCGACATAATGCAGCACGCCCGCCTTGGTCAGCCCGACCTTGGTGGCGATCTTCTGCAGCGACGTCCCGTAGTATCCGAGTGTGCCGAAGTATTCGATCGCCGCGTTCAGTATCTGTGTGCGGCGATCCGGTTCCGCTCCATCTGCTGCGGGGCGTCGACCCCGCACCGCCGAACGTGCCTGTGAAGTCATGGTGTCCTTTGTTGCCTCTCTCATAATGTGGTGCCATCCCATCATAGTCAATACCGTTCGGTTGGTAGATGCCGGCGTTGAGTGGTGACCGCGCTGTCGGATGCCATCCGTATGTCGGCGACATGCCGGTAGTGACTAAGGCGGTTCCGTGATATATTGTCACTTACCGACCGGTTGGTACAAGCGTCGTGGGTGACATTGACGCCAGCCGTCGACCACAGGCGCAGTGGCCGAGCCATACATCATCACCGGCAACGTGACAACCAGACGATGTGAAGATTCGTCATCATGAAAGCGAGGAAGCCATGAGCGGACACTCCCGGACCGACACCAACCCCATCTCCTCCCCCAGCGTCAACGACCTCACTCTCGAAGAGAAGGCCAGCCTCACCTCAGGCGGTGATGCCTGGCATCTGCAGGGAATCAAAGACAAAGGCATCCCCGGCTACATGATCACCGACGGTCCGCATGGACTGCGCAAGTCCCTCGCCACCGACACCGGAGACACCAACCTCGACGACTCCGTACCCGCCACATGCTTCCCGCCCGCCGCAGGCCTCGCCAGCTCGTGGAACCCGGCGCTGGCCGTGAAGGTCGGCGAGGCCATGGGCGAGGAATGCATCCAGGAGAAAGTGGCCGTCATCCTCGGTCCCGGTGTGAACATCAAGCGCAACCCGCTCGGCGGCCGCTGCTTCGAATACTGGTCCGAAGACCCGTACCTGGCCGGCCACGAAGCCGTCGGCATCGTCGAGGGCGTGCAATCCAAGGGCGTGGGCACCTCCCTGAAGCACTTCGCCGCCAACAATCAGGAGACCGACCGGCTGCGCGTCTCCGCGCGCATCTCGCCGCGCGCCCTGCGTGAAATCTACTTCCCTGCGTTCGAACACATCGTCAAAACCGCCCGGCCATGGACCATCATGTGCTCCTACAACAAGATCAACGGCGTGCATTCCGCACAGAACCACTGGCTGCTCACCGACGTATTGCGCGACGAGTGGGGATTCGACGGCATCGTGATGTCCGACTGGGGCGCCGACCACGATCGCGTCGCCTCGCTCAACGCCGGCCTCAACCTTGAAATGCCGCCAAGCTTCACCGACGACCAAATCGTCTACGCCGCCCGCGATGGGCGTATCCATCCCGACCAGCTCGACCGCATGGCGCAGGGCATGATCGACCTCATCGACAAGGCCCGTCCGGCCATGAGCCAGGACGGCTATCGTTACGACGTCGACGCCCACGACGAAGTCGCCCGCCAGGCCGCCGTCGAATCCATCGTCATGCTTAAGAACGACGACGCCATACTCCCCCTCGCCGTAGATGCCAAGGTCGCCGTGATCGGCGAGTTCGCCCGCACCCCGCGCTATCAGGGCGGCGGATCCTCACACATCACCCCCACCAGGATGACCGGCTTCCTTGACACCCTCGCCCAGCGAGGCATCGACGCCACCTTCACCCCCGGCTTCACCTTCGCCGACGAGCCGCAGGACCCCGTCCTCACCGATGAGGCCGTCGCCGCAGCAGGGTCCAACGACGTCGTACTGCTGTTCCTCGGTCTTCCCGAAGCGGCCGAGTCCGAAGGGTTCGACCGCGATACGCTCGACATCCCCGCCAAGCAGGTCGCCCTGCTTGAGGCCGTCGCCGCCGTCAACAGGAACGTCGTCGTGATCCTATCCAACGGATCGGTCGTGTCGGTCGCCCCATGGCGCGACCACGCCAAGGGCATTCTCGAATCGTGGCTGCTCGGTCAGGCAGGCGGCCCCGCCCTGGCCGACGTCATCTTCGGCGAACACAGCCCGTCCGGCAAACTCGCCCAATCCATCCCGATGAGCATCCTCGACGATCCGACCATGATGAACTGGCCGGGTGAGGAAGGCCACGTCGACTACGGCGAAGGCGTGTTCGTCGGCTACCGCTACTACGACACCTACGACAAGCCTGTCGCCTACCCGTTCGGCTACGGACTGAGCTACGCGACGTTCGCGATCGACGACGTCGCCGTGACGAAGTCCGGCGCGAACACGGCCCATGTCACCGCCACCGTGACCAACACGTCCGACGTGGCCGGCGCCGAGGTCGTGCAGGTGTACGTCGCCCCCGGCAAGGCCTCGGTCGCTCGTCCCCGCCACGAGCTCAAAGGCTTCGCGAAGGTGTTCCTCACGGCAGGCGAATCCACAACCGTCACGTTCGACCTGGACGAACGCGCCTTCGCCTACTGGTCCGAAACGTTCGACGATTGGCATGTCGAAGCCGGCGCATACACGGTCGAAGTCGGCGTCAGCTCACGCGACATCATCGCCGCCGGCGTCGTCACGCTCGACGGTGACGGCAAGACGATGCCGTTGACCGAATGGTCCACGTACGGCGAATGGCAGGACGATCCCATCGGCGCGACGATCGTCGCTGATATGGAGGCGCGTGGCAGGGCCGGAACGCTCCCCCAGCTGCCCGACACCGACATCGTGCGCGTCTTCCTCAGGAACATGCCCATCAATTCGATGCCGATGATCAAAAGCGACGGCGGCAGGGAGCTCATCGCCTTCCTGCTTGACGAATACGCCAGGGCGACGAAGACGGCATAGCGGAAATCCTGCCGAGACGGGTGCTCGTCCACCCGTCCAGCCGGGTGGCGCGACTTGCTCACGGCGTAAATCCCCCAATGGGCGTAGAGTACTTGCGGCGGTCGATAGGGTGACCGCCGCATGATGATTCGCGCGCGATACGACGCCACATGGGACGCATGTCGCTTGGATGACACGCATGTCACTTAAATGACGCAGACGCGATACCGCCCGCGGAACGATAGAGGATGAGCGACGAGTGGAAACAGGTGACACATGGCAGAACAGGAACGCGAAACCACACGAAATCGGCTTGGCGGCGGCACGCTCACACGGGAGGAATCATTCCGCGACGGGCATCTCACCCGTGTGGCATTGATTTCGCTCTCGGTCCTCACGCTCATCACGTTCGTCGGCAACTTCACCCAGCTTCAGCTCAGCTCCGCACTGCCGGCCATCGTCGACGAATTCCACATCAGCGTCACGACCGGCCAATGGCTCACCTCCGTGTTCCAGCTGGTCATGGGCGTGATGGTGCCGCTGACCGCGTTCCTTACACGACGGTTCTCCACCAGACAGATCGTCATCACGTCGATGGCCGTGTTCACCCTCGGGTCGGCGATCTCATGGCTGGGACCGTCGTTCGTGCTGGTGCTGATCGGCCGCGTGCTTGAGGCTATCGGCACGGGCGTGATGTGGCCGGTGCTGCAGATCACCGTGTTCTCCATATATCCGTTGTCCCGCCGCGGTATGGCCATGGGCACGGTCGGCCTCGCCATGAGCGTGGCGCCGGCCGTCGGGCCGACGCTCGGCGGCTGGCAGGTCGATGTCGGCGGCTGGAGGTCCATCTTCGTCACGCTCACCATCATCGGCGTGGTCTGTCTGGCGGCGTCCGTGCTTGGATTGCGCAACTTCGGCGAACATGATCCGACAGTCAAGGCCGATTTCTTCTCCGTGATGCTGTCGATCTTCGGATTCGGCGGCCTCATGTTCGGATTCACCAACATCGAGTCCTATCCCATCACTCATCCGATGACATGGCTGCCGATGACCATCGGCGTCGTCGGCATCATCTGGTTCGTCGCCCGCCAGCTGCGTCGCCCACAGCCGCTGCTCAACCTGCGCGTGCTGAAGAACCGCGGGTTCATGGTCGGCACCATCACCGCGTCCGTCGCGTTCTTCGCGTTCAGCTCCATCCTCGTGATCATGCCGTTGTACATCCAGAACGACCGCGGCTATTCCGCATTGATGAGCGGCGTCATCATGCTGCCCGGCGCCATCGGCATGGCCATCACCCAGTTCTTCGGTGGTCGCGCGCTCGACACCTTCGGCGCCCGGCCCGTCGTGCTGTCCGGCAGCATCATTCTCACGGTCGGCACGTTCGCCATGAGTCTGATCTCCGCCGACTCGTGGATCTGGTGGGTGTCGATCTGCCAGTTCATCCGACAGATCGGCATGGGATTCGTGCTCATGCCCGTCACCACATGGTCGCTGAACTGTCTGGAACCGGAGGATGTCTCAGCCGGCTCGTCGGTCACGAACACCGCGCGGCAGATCGCCGGCGCCATGGGCGCTCCCGTGCTTGTCATCCTCATGGAGGTCATCGCGGACGCGCGTCATGCGGCGCTCGGCGGAGGCCAGGCCACGGCGGTGGCCTCCAGCATCTTCGGCATCCAGTGGGCGCTGCGCATCAGCGGCGCGCTGTGCCTCATCATGGTGCTGCTGTCCCTCTTCGGCGTACGCGGACAGGGCGCGGGCTCGGCCCACGCGCTCGGACGCGGCGCCCTCGGAAAGATTCGTTCCCTGAACCATCGGTGAGGGGTCTGGGTCGGCCTCAAATAGGTTATTTGGTAAATCCGTTCATCAAGGGACCTGTTTTGTGGTCTTCATGATCGGTTTTACCAAGTCACGAAGTCGGCGATCGGTTTTACCAAGTCACGGTCCGGAAAAAGAGAACCCCGGCGGGTTGGGGCACCGGGGTAGAGAGAGGAAGAGAGAAGAAGGGTTCAGTTATCAGATTCGGAAGGAATCTCATCAGCGTTTCCGTTGACAGTTCTTATATAACAGCACGACTCTTGGCATAACGCTGTGAAATCCTTGGATTTCTCTGGGCGAATCGTGACGATTCGGTAACACCGCACGACCGTTCCGCTATCGTCATCTCCGTATTCGGAAAACCATGGCCAACAATGTGCGGTTTTCGGTGCAACGATATACCGTTATAACGAACGGTTGCCACGTCGAAGACGTCGAAGGCGTCGACTTTACAGGCAGCGCGACAATCGTCCGCAGACGCGATGACCCCGACGACACCGGAAGAGAGGCCGAATGAAGATCATCGAGCCGGTCGTGTTCCTATGCATCATCCTGTTGGGATACGCCTTCAAACGCATCGGATGGTGCAAGACCGACGACTATCGCATCATGCAGAAGATCGTCTTCAACCTGCTGTTGCCAGCCGCCGTCGTCAACTCCTTCGTCAGCAGCGAACACGACATGAGTCTGCTGTGGGTCGCATTGTTCGGTTTCCTCGCCGCATTGGTGCCCATCATCGTGATCTACCTGTGTACAGGCAAGACCCCTCTCGGCAACCGAGCGTTCTATATGCTTAACGGCTCCGGATTCAACGTCGGATGCTTCGCCATGCCGGTCGTGCAGGCGCTCTTGGGTACGAACGCCGCCGTGGCCGTGGTCATGTTCGACATCGGCAACTCCGTCATGATGTCGGCCGGTATGAACGCCGTCACCACCCAGCTGCTGCGCATCGACGACACCCATCCCCTCACGCCCGAAGAACAGGCGCAGCCGCTCGGGCCGAAAGCGCCGCGCAGGATCGAAGACAAGGACGCGCGCCGGCTCCAACGATGGGCGAACTTCCGTCGCATCGCACGCAACTTCTACAGTTCCGCCGCGTTCATGACCTACATGCTCATGCTTGTGCTGATGGTCGCGCACGTCACCATTCCCCCGGTCGTCGGCACCGTGCTGCAGCCGTTCGCCAGCGCGAACGCCTTCTGCGCCATGTTCATGGTCGGCATGCTCATGGACATGCCCCATGGCATGAAGGAGATCAAGCCGCTCGCCACCGTCATCGCATGGCGATGGGCGTTCGCGTTCATCCTCTCCGCGGCCGCATGGTTCCTGCTGCCGGTCGATCCGTGGGTGCGCAAGGCCGTGATTTTCGTCTGCTTCGCGCCGGTCGGCGTGTTCTCCACGCTGTTCACCGATCGCGTGCTCGGTAACGCCAAACTCGCCGGACTGTGCCTGGCCGGCACGGGCGTGCTCGGACTGGTCGCCATGACCGTAGCCAACTTCGTCATCCCCGCGTGAGCCGTTCCCCGAAGTCGGGATGCGGTCCACCCCCCCTTCGTTTTTACCTCTTGAATACTATAATGGCGGTGTACAAGGGAGTATCGGAGGCGGGAGTAGAGGGTATGAACGATGATTCAACGAAGGTGAACGATCCTGGGCCGGTCCCCCTGCCCCCTGTTCCATTGCCGAACATCAACGGTCTGGAGCAATCGGATCCAACCATACTGGACGTATCCCATCGGAACGGTTTCCCGACCGGAAGCGTCCCCGGTGGTCCCGGCGGCTCCTATGGTTCCGGCGAATCGGACAGTGGCAAATCGGACGGTGGCAAATCGGATTCTGGCAAATCGACGAACGGGAAACGGCGCGGCATCATCATCGCCGTGATCGTGGCGGTGCTTATCATCATCGGTGGCGTCATCGGATGGCGAATCATGGCGTCACGGTCGTATGCCAACGCAATGGGCGACTGCAGGACGCAGGTCAACGCACTTGCCGATGCGCAGAAAACAGCGAAATCCCAGCTCGAAAAAGCGAACGCAGTCGTAGGAACCGATGCCAACAACGTCGCCGACGCAACGACGTTGACCACGCTGAAAACGGCTATATCCGACGTTGACGTCGATGCCGCGTCTCTGTCGTGCAACGACGGGGCCCCGGCGCGCGAGCTGCGATCCGTCGCGGACTCGGCGAAAACCGCGATCGACAAGCTGACCACGTCCACTACGGCGCTTGGCAAAGCCGTGAAAGCCGTCGAATCCAGTAAGGACGCCAAAACGCTCGGCGATGCCAAAGCCGCATTACAGAAGCAAATCGACGCCGCGGAAAAGCTGATGGCAACGTCCAAAGGCAAGGTCAAGGACAACGACCGCAGTCGTCACGCATTGGAACGGCGGATCGCGGACGCGAAGACCGTACTGAAGTCGGCAACGGCGGCGGATGATACGACGTTGAACTCGCTGAAATCCGCAACGCGGGGTGTGGGATCGTCCATCGATGCCGTGAACACCAGCGTTCGGGAAAAGGCCGCTGCAGACAGGAAGGCACAGGAGGCCGCCGCCGACAAGTCCCGCTGTGCGGCCATCGTCGGGGTATACGCGCCGGCGAATTCGGGCGGAGGGCCAGCCGTCGATGCCGGCTGCAACATCGGAAGTGGGGCTTGGCCCGCCTCGCAGTACGTGTCCGGCTCATACAAGAATCTTGGTGGCGGCCGTTTCTCGTGGAGCACGTCCGACGGCAGCAAGCTGACCTACTACCCCGCGGGCACCTATGCGCCGTTGCAGTCCACTATGACGCCTGAATTCCTGGCTCCCGCAGGCATCACCGATCCGACGAACACGCCGAAGATCGAAGTCCATGACAATCCCAACAGCATGGGCGGCATCGGTACGCTCATGTTCAAGGGCTGAGATCGGCCTGATCACCGGAAACACGAGTTGTGGGGCTGCGATTGTGGAAACCGCTTGCGTGGTGTCCTCCGAATGCGTCGTGCATTACCCTGCGATAACGTTATCTAGATTCTTTGCCGCTCGGCGTGTCGTCGGTCTAAGGGGCTTTGAGAGTTTGCATCCCCTGTGCACCGTTAGACTTGTTGAAAATAGCGAAATTGAGAGGAAAATAAGCAGAAAATGCAAGAATGAAAAACCCTCGGAATCGTTGGAATTCCAAGGGTTTCAATCAGTGGAGCATACCGGGTTCGAACCGGTGACCCTCTGCTTGCAAAGCAGATGCGCTACCAGCTGCGCCAATGCCCCGCAGGCCTCGTAAGCCCTTGTTCAGAGAGAAAAAAAGCGGCTCGAAAAGCCGCTGTGTTCTTCTCTGTGTGGGCCCGGGAGGACTTGAACCTCCGACCTCATCCTTATCAGGGATGCGCTCTAACCACCTGAGCTACGGGCCCAACTCGTTGCGTTCTCTCGAACGCACAAGTGTTTATACTAGCGAGGGGTGTTCAATATGTCTAATCGGCGTGTCGCATTCGAGAAGCGGTGAATGCGAAGCCGTACCGTTATCGTCCCGTCGCGGCAAGATGTGGGCATGAGCGAATCCTTCTGCGCTGCCGTTCGAGGCGGCATGACTTCCGGTGGTCCATCCGCCGGCCGGGGGCGAGGGGCCTCCTCCCGGCGCCGCGCGAAAACGCTGTCGGTGGAGATTCTCGACGTCGAAGGGCTTGAGGTCACGGTGACCCGCAAGGCGGTCAAGAACATGTATCTGCGCATCAAGCCTCCGGATGGTCGTGTGGAGATCACGGCGCCGAAACGGCTGAGCCGTGCGTCGATCGCCCGATTCGTACACTCCCGCCGTGAATGGATTGAGGCCACGCGTCGCAACGTCATCGAATCGGACTCCCGCTCCCCTCTCAAACAGCCGTGGAGTGACGAACGCAAACGCGAGGCCAAGCGCATCCTCAACGAGCGCATATCGCAGATGCTGCTGTATTGGGTGCCGATTGTAGGCAAGGTGCCGACGAACATTTCGTTGCGGCGCATGAGTACGCGTTGGGGGTCATGCACGCCGGCCACGGGACGTATCCGCATCAATCTTGAATTGGCGTTCCTGCCGGAAGCGTATCTGGAATACGTGCTCGTCCATGAGCTGACGCATTTGTGGGAGCGGGGCCACGGCGAGGGCTTCCAGCGGCGGATGACGTCGTATCTGCCGGAATGGAAGCGACTGCGCAGGGAATTGAATCAGATGGTGTAGCCCGCCATGTGCCGCCGTTCATCATCGGTCATGGTTATGGTCATGACCATGGTCGTGGTCATGCGATGCGACTTGTGTGCTACATGATCTTGCGCGATGCAATTCGCTCGATGCAATTTGCGTGATGCAACGATGATGAAGGCCCGTAGCCATGCGGTTCGACATGGCTACGGGCCTCCAACGCGGTTTCGCGGTTTCGCGGATGTGCCGCGACTACGCGATATGGCTGCGCAGGAACCACTGGAACAGTTCCAGCGCCTGCACATGGTCCTGGATGATGTTGGAGCTGACAACGTCGAGTTCGTCGAGTTCGGCGATGGCCTTGCGGTCGTCGGTGATGAACACGTCGTAGTAGTCGATCAGCGCCTTGATGTAATCCTCGGTGGAGGCGCGGCCCTTGAGGTCGAGGCCCTTCCACGAGCGGTTGCGCACGATGGCGTCCGGGGTGCCGTCTGGGGAACCACCCAGCGTGGCGATGCGCTCGGCGGTCTCGTCGGCCTGGCCGAGCACGACCTCGACCTGCGGGTCGAGCATCTCATGCACGGCGATGAAGTTCGGCCCCTGCACGTTCCAGTGGGCGTGCTTGAGCACGAGGGCGGCCTCCTGCTCCTGGCTGAGACGGTTCTGCAGGATGGCGATGGTCTTTTCGGCCTGTTCCTCGGAAAGGCCGGGGACGGTGAATTTCAGGGTCATGATTTCCTATGCTTTCTGTTGTTGTTTCATCTTCTGTTGCTGCTTCATCGACGATGCCATTGCCGGCATGGCCGATTTCGTTGTGGTTTCCATTGTAGGAGCCGGGGCGGGGCAAAGCATTCAGCGTAGGGCGCAGGAAACGGCACGCCGACGGTTGCGGCGTTGTGAGCGTTGCAACCGTCGGCGTGCCGGCGGGTCATATTCGTGTGCGTTGTTTCCGCTGCTTCCGTTATTTCCTTTCCGCTTCCCCATCGGGGATGTCGTCGGTCGTCGTGCGGCTTGCCGTCGTGGATTCCGTGGACGGTGCGGCGGCTGTCGGCTGGTCGGTCGCTCCTCCGGCGACGCCGCTGCGACGCACCTCGATCGTCTGGATGCGTCGTCCGTCCACTTCGGTGATGACCATGTCGTATCCGTCGTCGGAATGCAATACCGCGCCGACCTTGCCCATCTCTCCGGTCTTGGCGAGGAAATATCCTGCGACGGTCTCATATGGACCATCCTCAAGTTCGATGCCGGTGAGTTCGTCGAAGTCCTCGATGGTCATGCCGCCGTCGATGCGCGCCACCCCGCCCACGAACGCGGATCCCGGCTTCTTGCTGCCGGGCTCGGTGGGCAGGTCGTATTCGTCGCGGATGTCGCCGACCAGTTCCTCGGTCATGTCCTCAAGGGTGACGATGCCATCGGTGCCGCCGTATTCGTCGATGACGATGGCCAGATGGATGCCGCGTTTGCGCAGCAGCGAGAGGCTGGGCAGCAGTTTCGACGTGCCGGGCAGCGAGATGCCTTCACGGGTGACGTCGGCCACGGTCTTCGCCTGACTGTTGCGTATGTCGAGCAGGTCGCGCACATGGACGAACCCAAGCACGTCGTCGAAATCCTTGCCGATGACGGGATATCGGGAGTACGGCTTGTCGCGCACGAAGTCGGCGGCCTTGTCGATGGTCATGTCGCCGTCGATGAACACGACGTCGGCGCGTGGCCGCATGACTTCGGCGACGATGGTCTCCGAAGCGTCGAACACGTCATCGAGGATCACGCGTTCGTCCTTGCTGAGATTGGTGTTCGACGAGACGAGCACGCGAAGCTCGTCGTCGCTGACTTCGGATTCGGTTTCGTTCGGGTCGTATCCGAGCAGTCGTACGATGCCGTTCGTGTTCTTGCCGATCAGCCAGATGATGGGGCGGCAGATGGTGGCGAACATGTCGATGGCCGGCACGACGGCCCTGGCGATCGCCTCGGTCTTCTGCATGGCGATGCGTTTCGGCACCATTTCCGAAATGACGATGGAGCAGTAGGAGATGACGAGCGTGAGCACGATGGTGGTCAATGGCGCCGCGATGCGTGCGGGCACGCCCCAGCTTTCCACCACGGGCACGATGAACGGCGATATGGAGGATTCGCCGAACGATGCCGAGAGGAAACCGCACAGCGTGACGCCGATCTGCACGGTGGAGAGGAAGGTGTTTGGATCGCGGGCGATCTTCGCCACGCGGGCGCCGCGCACGTCCTCCTGCTCCATCTGGTCGATTTGCGAGCCGCGCAGCGAGACCAGCGCCAGTTCGGTACCGGCGAAGATGCTGCCAAGCAGCAGGAACACGAAAATCAGCAGTACGTTCAGGCCAAGGGACATGACTCCACCCTAGCCGAGGCCCCTTACGATGTTCGTATGGTTGTGGCGGTATTGATTTTTAGGACGACAGGACTTCGACGAGGCCGTCGGAAAGCCTGTACCGTGCGCCGACGATGGCGACGTCTCCGGCACGCACCGCGTTGCGTATCACCGCGGAGTCGGTGACGATCGCCTCGATGGTCTGCGTCACGTGGATGCGTTCCACATCCTCCGCGGTCGCGTCTTCATTGTCGGAGAACGCCAGTCTGGCGGATGCGCCGACCTCGCGCATGAGGATCGAGCGGAAGCCTTCGTCCTCGGCGTGTTCGTCGCCGGCAAGCACCTTCAACGCGGCGGCCACGGCGCCGCAGTTCTCATGACCCATGACGACGATCAGATGGACGTGCAGATGTTCGACGGCGTATTCCAATGATTCAAGCACGGCATCGTCCACGACTTCGCCGGCGGTGCGGATGGTGAACAGGTCGCCCAGACCCTGGTCGAAGACGATCTCCGGTGTCGCCCGAGAATCCGAGCAGGACAGCACAGCGGCATCGGGATGCTGTCCGTCGACCAGCATCGCACGTGTCGGTTTGTTCTGGCGCGGATGTTCGGCATTCCCCGTTGCGAACCGTCGGTTGCCGTTAATAAGGTTTGTGATTCGTGTGTTCATGGGTATTTCCTTCGCTGGGTAATTCACGAATTGCGAGATGCGGTCGTTGTGAGCGTTAACTTCACGGGTATCTCGCAATTCGTGAACTGGCTAACCGTGTATGAAAAGACCCCGTCTCATACGAGACGGGGTCTTCCCGTACACGGTACCACTAAAAAATCAGCCGGTGTTCTGCAGGCCTGCGGCGACGCCGGAGACGGTGCACAGAATGAGATAAATGAAGTCGGCGGTCTGGGACTCGCTCAACTCGTTCTTCTCATCACGACGACGGACCGAACGCAGCGCACGCACCTGCGTGACCGACAGCGCGTTCACGTACGGCGAGCGGATGCGGATGGCCTGACCGAGCACGTGACGGTGCTGCAGCGGCCACTCGTCGCCCACGATCTTCAGCACCCACTTGCGGGTGAGCGCCATCTCGTGAAGCACCTTGTCGCGCAGATCGTCGCGGTCGCCGAGCGCCAGATACAGCTTGGCGATGCGCTCATCGGTCTTGGCGAGCGACATCTCGATGTTGTCGATGAAGGTGCTGAACAGCGGCCACTCCTCGTATGCCTCGCGGAGCGTCTTGATGTCGCCGAACTGCTCGCAGGCGGAACCGAGACCATACCAGGCGGCGAGGTTGATTCGCGCCTGGGCCCAGGAGAACACCCATGGGATCGTACGCAGATCGTCGAGCGACTTCGCGCCCAGACCACGCTTGGCCGGACGGGAGCCGATCGGCAGCAGGCCGACCTCGGTGAGCGGCGTGACGATGGAGAACCACGGGGCGAAGTCCGGTGTGTTCAGCAAGTCGAGGAATCGTGCGTGGGACGCGTCATCCAGCTGCTTCGTCATGTCGGCGTACTTCTCAGTCATCTCCGTGTTCGTCTTCTCGACGCTCGGAGCGGACTGCAGCAGCGTCGCCGAGGCGACGGACTCGATGTGGCGGACCGCCAGAATCGGGTTGCCGTAGCGGGCGAAGATGACCTCGCCCTGCTCGGTGAGCTTGAAGCGGCAGTTCACGGAGCCACGAGGCTGGGCCAGCACCGCACGGTTGGCGGGGCCGCCGCCACGACCGACGGCGCCGCCACGACCGTGGAACAGCGTCAGGTCGATGTCGTTGGCCTCGGCCCATGCGACCACGCGGGCCTCGGCCTCATGCAGGGCCAGGGTGGCGGTGGTCGGACCGGCGTCCTTCGACGAATCGGAGTAGCCGAGCATGACCTCCATCTTGCGGTTCGTGGCCTTCAGACGGGCCTGAACCTCCGGAATGCGCAGCATACCGTCCAGCACGCCAACGCAGTTCTGCAGATCCTCAAGCTGCTCGAACAGCGGGATCACGTCGATGGTCGGCACATCCTCGGGATGCGCGAACGCCAGACGGTTCAGCTCATACACGTCCTTGATGTTCTGCGCGGACTTGGTGAACGAGATGATGTAGCGGCGGGCGGCCTTCAGACCGTTGCGGCGCTGGATGGAACCGAGCGCGCGGAAGGTGTCGAGCACCTCGCGGGTCATCGGCTGCAGTTCGCCGCGCTCGCCGTGCAGGCCATGCTCGCGGATGTCGTCCAGCGCGCGGGAATGCACGACGGAGTGCTGACGGAACTCCATCTCGACCATGTGGAAGCCGAACGTCTCGGCCTGCCAGATCAGCGTCTGCATCGGGCCGTAGGCGGCACGCGGGGCACCCGCGTCGGCCAGCGACTTCTGCACCGTCTTCAGATCGGCGATGTAGTCCTCGCAGGAGTGGTACATCAGGTCGTGGTCGCGCACGATGGTGGCGTGCAGACGGTCGGCAATCACCAGCATCACCGCACGATGCGGCTCCTTCGTGGAGATCAGGTTGGCCTTCTCGGTCAGACGCTCGCTCATCTCGCGCTGATGGCTCCACAGGTCCAGCAGACCGGTGCACGGCTTGGTGTCCTTGGATTCCAGCGTCAGGTTGCGTCCCACCTCGCGGGTGGCCGTCTCCAGCTTTGCGATCACATGATCGGAGAACTTGCGGGCCACCTGACGGCTCACCTTGGCGGTCACGTTCGGGTTGCCGTCACGGTCGGAGCCGATCCAGCTGCCCGGATGGAAGAACGCGGGGCACACCGGCGGCACCTTGCCGGCGTTGTCGCCCAGCACCCAATCGTCGAAACGGCGGTACACCTTCGGCACGGTGTCGAACAGCGTGTTGTCGAAGATGTCGAGGATCGTGTCGGCTTCCTCGACCGGCGTCGGCTTCTTCAGCGCGATTGGCGACGTGCGGAACATCGCATCGATCTCGTTGAGCATCATGCGCTCGTTCTCCGCCAGATCGGAGCCTCCCAGAGCGGGACGCTCCTCCAAAAGCTCTGCAATGCGGCGGATCTTGCCCTCGACGGCCTTGCGGCGGGCCTCGGTCGGGTGCGCGGTGAACACCGGGTGGAACTCCAGCTTGTCCAGCAGCTTCTGCGCCTGGGCCGGACCGACCTCGGAAATGATGCGCTTGTAGGCGCCGGTCATCTCGTTGATCGGATCGGTGGGGGCGTTCAGCGGAACTTCCTTCTCACGCGTGCGCAGCACGGCGACGCGGTAGTTCTCCTCGCTCAGATTCGCCAGATGGAAATAGGTCGCGAACGCGCGCGCCAGCAGCGTCGCATCATCCACGGAAACCGAATCGATAAGCTTCACGGCCTTATCGAATCCGGCCTGCTCCGGATCGGGGTCTTCATATCCCAGTCCCTTGCCGCCGAACTCCTCGCTGGTGGCCTCATTGGCGTAATCCAGCAGGGTATCGAATTTTTCGAGCAGATTCGCATCGTACTCGCTCAACACGGTTCGCAGCAGACGCAGGAACAGATCCATGTTGCCGCGAAGATTGGCGGGAAGACCCTGCTCCTCAGGGCCCTTCGTGCCGGTTCCGGTGCTGATGATGCCCGAATCCGCGGCTTTGATCGTTTCGTCTGTTGATGTCATCCAGACCTCCTTTGCCTCGTCACCGGTTGTTCGTCTATCGGCTTTCTACGGCTCCTCCGTAGTTATGACCGCCGACCGTTCCAAACCCAAAGCCGGTGAACAGACGCCCCTTCATTGTAGGACCGTGTTACGGAGTTTTATTTCCAACAGTTTTCGTACACCCGGCATATCGGCTCATTTCAGCGGATTATCGGCGAAAATTTTCCCGATTAATTATGGACAATCCCTGTTCCGCCCCCGCTCCTTCCCATGGAAGGAGTAAATATAGTGCTGTGATTTTCGGGAAGAAGCATGATGACAGCACGACCGTCCATGGCGCAGCCATCCCCGCCGGCGTGGACAAGGTCACCAAATACCATACGCATTCCATACCTCTCGATATGGAAGACATCGAACGTGACCTCGACAAGCCGGTGGTGGACGCCGGCATCGCCGCGAAAACCAGCGTGATCGTGCGCGTCGGCATGCTCGACCTCGGCGCGGGCACCGGAAGCTTCCGTGTACGCCAGATGATGCACCGCATCGCCTACCCGCTCGGTGTCCACGTTCGAGCCGATGTGAATCTCACCGACATCGAAGCCTCCTGCACCGACGGCAAGGATCGCATCACCGAAGTGATTGACCTGCCCACCACCGGCGTCAACACCGAACGCATCTGGCTGCTCGAACATTTCGCCGACTGGTTCAGCGTGAACCTCGGCCATTCCGCCGTCTACCATAGCCGCGGTCTCGAAGTCTCCGACAAGCTGGTCGAGAACCTTGACGCCAAGGACGTGTCCCAGCTTTCCGCCAAAGCCGCCAAGGAACTGCGGCTCAGAAGGAAACAGGCCAGGGAGGAGGACGCGGAAATCCGAATCCCCGAAGGGGCACCTGTCCAGACCACCCCGGCATCCACCAAGGAGGAGCGGCTCGGCGAGATCAACCGGCAGCGCGAAATCGACGCCGACGATCCGGTCGCCGAACAGATGCGCGCTCATGCGCACGACTCCGCCGACCCCACCCCCCGCGCGGCCGATACGGCCCGCTTCAAGCGTGGCGGCAAGCCCCCGCGCCGATACGCCGAACACTTCGAGCATCACACCAATCCGATGATGAATCCCGCGCATCCGGAGTTCCACCCCATCACCGTCCGACAAGCCCACGAACGCCTCGACCTCATCGAGCACCGCAAACCGTTGTATTCCGCCGCCTTCGCCGGCTTCGCCTCCGCGATCGCCTGCGCATCCTTCGTCTTCCTCCTCGGCGGCGGCCTCTACGACATGGCCGGAGCCTTCGTCGGCGCCGGCATCGGCCACTATCTTCGTCGTCGTCTCTTCGCCAAACACCTCAACCAGTTCTTCGTCACTTTCCTCGCCGTTTTCGTCGCAGCGCTCGCCTGCACCGGCACCTTGCGCCTCATCGGCCTCTACGATCCCATCGCCCTTGCCCACGACACCGCCTACATCGGCGCCATGCTCTTCGTCATCCCCGGCTTCCCCCTCATCACCGGTGGGCTCGACATCGCCAAAATCGACTTCCCCTCCGGCATCCAACGGCTCACCTACGCCCTCTCCATCATCCTCATGGCCACCCTCGCCGGCTGGGCAGTAGCCCGCATCGTCATGCTCAACCCCCAAGGCTTCGAGCCTCAAGGGCTCGACCCCTGGCTCACCGGCGTCCTCCGTTTCGTTTTCGCCTTCATCGGCGTCTGGGGCTTCTCCGTCATGTTCAACTCCCCCCAACGCATGTGCCTCGTCGCCGCCTGTATCGGCGCCATCACCGACACCCTCCGACTCGAATTCACCGACCTCCTCAACATGCCCCCCGAAGTCGCCACCTTCATCGGCGCCTTCCTCGCCGGACTTCTGGCCGCCGGCTGGCGCACCTCCGTCCGCCGAGGACTCCTCCCCCCACACCTCGGCTATCCCCGCATCTGCCTCACCGTCCCCTCCATCGTCATCATGGTCCCCGGAATGTACATGTACCGCGCCATGTTCTACCTCGGCCAATTCAACACCCAAAGCGCCCTCGACTGGGCCTTCCGCGCCTTCATGGTCATCATCTGCCTGCCCATCGGACTCGCCATGGCGAGGGTGGTGAC
Source organism: Bifidobacterium catulorum (assembly GCF_003129925.1). Lineage (GTDB taxonomy): Bacteria > Actinomycetota > Actinomycetes > Actinomycetales > Bifidobacteriaceae > Galliscardovia > Galliscardovia catulorum. Next base: position 28,458 of record NZ_QFFN01000017.1, read on the forward strand.
TGACAAATCCTGGCGCTACGACATCTGAAAATCGCCGGGCAATGGAGCGTCGTCTGCGTTACGGAAGACTCGACGTACCTTCGTACGCCTTCGTCTTCCGTGCCTTGACGCCGCACGCATTGCCCGGCGATTTTCCTGTGGAGGTGTGCGGTCGCCTTCGTTCGCGCGTCTTGTTACCGCACGCATCATGGGATTTTTCTCTGTGGGGGTTTTCGCCTCTGTACGCCTTCGTCTTCCGCGCCTTGACGCCGCGCGCGTTATCCGGCGATTTTCCTGTGGGGCTGAGCCGTTAAGCGGACAGTCCGGTGGACTGTCCGTAGGCGAAGCGCGCGCGATGTATCGAGCGCGCGGCAGGTATGTTCGCCGCCGGAGGCGGTCCGTCGGAGTCATGAGCCGTTAAGCGGACAGTCCGGTGGACTGTCCGTAGGCGAAGCGCGCGCGATCGTATCGAGCGCGCGGTGGCGTTGATGCTGTGTTTCGTTTCGTGGTTTCGCCGTTTCATGCATTGATGCGCCGCTGTCCCCTCTCATCTTCCGCGCCTTGGCGCCGCGCGCCTGCACGCGTCATCCCCGATAATGGGTGTTCCCGCGTGTGTCGTGGTACGGAATTCCGAATATGGTGATACCCACATTCCGTGACTGGATTTTTCGGCACGGAAACGCATCCGAGGTCCGATGTTGATTCCGTACCGGATTGTCTCGGTGTTGAGATGAACGAATCCTTGATTTTTCAATGATCCAATCTCCCTGACATCGTTGATCTCTGCCACGGAATCATGAATGCCAGAGATAGCGCATTCCCTGGCACGATTCCATGGCAGGGAACATCGCAAACCGCGATCATCGCATTCCCCGCCAACGTCTGCCAGCCCCCGCCGACATCATCAGACACGGAACGCCGCATACGGCAGTTGCGATGTTCCGTGCCATGCGATTCCTCGGAACCGTCATATGTTGACGCCAACGATCGCCTCATCCGCCCCATATACCGCCGGGCATCACTCCCCCAATGCGATCTCGTCGATGCGACGCAGCTCCTCGTCGCTGAACTCCGTGTTCCCCAACGCCCCGATGTTGTCGAGGATCTGCTGCGGCTTCGACGCACCCACCAGCACCGTCGTCACCGCCGGGTGATGCAGCAGCCACGCCACCGACATCTCCGCCAGCGTCTGTCCGCGTTCCGCCGCCAGATCGTTCAGCGCCCGAATCCGCGTCAGCCGCTCCGGCGTCCACGCCGCCTCATGCAGGAACCGGCCGGCGGCCTTCATACGGCTGGCGGCGGGCACCCCGTCGAGATACCGGTTCGTCAGCAGTCCCTGCGCCAGCGGGCTGAACGTGATCACTCCCTTGCCCAGCTTCTGCGCCGACGACAGCAATCCGTTGTCCACCGGCTTGCGGTCGAAGATGTTCAACCGGTTCTGATTGATGATGAACGGCACATGCAGCTCCTTCAGGATCGCCGCCGCCTTCTCCATCGTCGGACCGTCATAGTTCGACAATCCCGCATACAGCGCCTTGCCGCTGCTCACCGCCTGCGCCAGCGCGCCCATCGTCTCCTCCAACGGCGTCTCCGGATCGGGACGATGATGATAGAAGATGTCCACGTACTCCAATCCCAACCGTTCCAGACTCTGGTCGAGGCTTGCCAGCAGATACTTGCGGCTGCCGTGATCGCCATACGGTCCCCGCCACATCTCATAGCCGGCCTTCGTGCTGATGATCAGCTCGTCACGATGTCCTCGGAAATATTCGCGGAGCAGTCTGCCGCAGTTCCGCTCCGCAGCCCCCGGCTCCGGTCCATAGTTGTTCGCCAGGTCGAAATGCGTGATGCCGTGGTCGAACGCCGTGAACACCAGCTGCCGCATATGCTCATACGGTGTGGTGTCGCCGAAATTATGCCAGAATCCCAACGACAGCGCCGGCAGTTTCAGGCCGGAATCCCCGCAGCGGTTATACACCATGTCGTCGTAACGTGCGGGAGACGGGGTGTAGACGGTGGTCGATTCGAACATGATGCTCCTTCATTGGCCCATGGTGGTTCATTGGCGTGTTTCCATGCCACCGACCTCATCCTCGCACTTCAAGTAAGCTTGAATGCAAATCGGGTCTTCTACAGGAAAACGAGTGATGATGACCAGCACGACGAATACCATGACGACCGTCGACGAAGAGACACCGACCTACTCCATCCGCGAGGTCGCCGAAATGTTCCATATGCAGACGTCCGCCCTGCGATACTACGAGGATGCGGGCCTGCTCACCGATGTCGGACGCGACGCGAAGGGGCAGCGCGTCTACCGGCAATGCCATATCAACCGTATGCGCACGATCTGCTGCTTCAAGCATGCCGGCATGAGCATCGGCGAACTGCGACGGTTCTTCGAATATGAATCCGACGAACCGGGGCATATCGATGAGATCATGAGCCTGTTGGAGAAACGACGTGACGCGCTCGCCGAACAGCGACGCGCGCTCGACGAGGCGTATGCGCACATCCTGCGCAAGATGCATTACTACGGCGACATTCGGAAGGCCGTGCGGAACGATGCCCCGTTGCCCGACTGGCGCGACTACCGCTGCGAGGATTTTGCCGACTAAGAACGATGAACGATTTGTTTTGATAATGCGTGTGCCGTCAAGGCGCGGAAGGCGACGCCCGTGGCCGCTGGAGATTTGGATGATGTGTGCGGTATCAAGGCGTGGAGTTTTTTGCGCCGTGATTGTTGTGTAATGCGTGTGTCGTCAAGGCGCGGAAGACGTGAGCTGTGTGAATCCGATTTGGTGTGGTAATGCGTGCGGCTTCAAGGCGCAGGAGGCGAAGGCGCAGGTACCTGAGATTTGGGGGATGTGTGCGGTATCAAGGCGTGGAAAGTGAAGGCGTACAAAAGTACGTCGAACTTTCCACAACGCAGATAACGCTCCATCCCCCAAATCTCAGTATTTCATGCCCATGGCGGAGCGCACCTCATCCAACGTCTCCTCGGCGATGGCGTTGGCGCGCTTGTTGCCGTCGTGGAGTACGTCGCGTACGTAGTCCATGTCTTTGGCGAGTTCGGCGCGGCGTTCGCGGTGGGGTGCGAGGAATTCGTTGACGGATTCGGTGACGAGTTTCTTGAGTGCGCCGGCACCGGAGTCGCCGATTTCTTCGGCGATGTCTTGTGGATCGCGGCCGGTGACGAGGCCGGCGGTGGTGAGCAGTGCGGAGACCTGCGGACGGTTGACCGGGTCGAAGGTGATGCGGCGCTCGGAGTCGGTGGGGCTTTTCTTGATGAGTTTGGCGGTTTCCTCCGCGGTGGCGCCGAGCATGATGGAGTTGCCGTAGGATTTGCTCATCTTACGTCCGTCGAGGCCGGGGATTTCCGGGGCGTCGGAGAGGATGGCGGAGGGTTCGGGGAACACGGGGTTCTTCTTGGCGAACCGTTCGTTGAAGCGGCGTGCGATGGTGCGCGTGATCTCCACATGCGGCAGGTTGTCCTTGCCGATCGGCACGACGTTGGCTTTGCAGAAGAGGATGTCGCATGCCTGATGCACGGGGTAGGTGAGCAGCAGGCCGGTGAGTGCATGGCCGGAGGCTTCCATCTCGGACTTCACGGTCGGGTTGCGGTGCAGCTCGGCTTCGGTCACGAGGGAGAGGAACGGCAGCATGAGCTGGTTTTCCGCGGGCACGGCGGAATGCGTGAAGATCATGGTCTTCTTCGGGTCGATGCCGGCGGCCATGTAGTCGAGCACGAGGTTGAGGACGTTGTCTTCGATGTGTTCGGTGGTGTCGCGGTCGGTGATGACCTGGTAGTCGGCGATGATGATGTTGGTGTTGACGCCGCGGTTCTGCATGGCGACTCGTTCCTTGATGGAGCCGAAGTAGTGGCCGAGGTGGAGTCGTCCGGTGGGACGGTCGCCGGTGAGCATGGTGAATTTGCCGGGATTCTCCTCAAGCTTGGCGAGTGTGGCGTCCGAATGTTTTTTCGCCGCGAGGAAACTCGCGCTCATTTCGTTGCCCGCTGCCGTCAACTGCTGATCTTCCGCCATTGCACACCAACCCATATATTGAAGGTATTGAAAAATAACGCTCTAATCGTAAAAGTCTGAGCCGACATCACATAATAAGTGGTACTCTCTTATGTGATGAATTAGGAAATCGTTGCCTAGGGCACAAGAGACTGGCGAAGGGGGTCAGATGGGCCGCGGACGTCAGAAGGCTAAGCAGACGCGAATTGCCCGGAAGCTCAAGTACCTCACCACTGATACCGATTATGATGAGCTGGCGAAGGAGCTGTCGAGTCAGGATGAGGTGACTCCATCCGCTGCGGATCCGTTCGCTTCCATCGAAACTCAGATTCACGCCCACGATCACGATGATGCCGTGAGCTCCGTGAATGAAGAGGATTTGGATGAGTACGCACAGTGGGCCGCCGAGGCCGCCAAGAAGGCGGAGGAGAAGCCGGTGGTCAAGGCGCCGGTTCGTCGTAAGCCGATTCCCATGCCGATGCCTTCCGCATTGAAGAAGACCGTGAAGTCCGCCGATTCGGAGGAAGATGCCGCGGATCAGCCGAAGAAGTCCGTTGCAGTGAAGAAGCCGGCGTCGCGTAAGCCGGCGGCCCGCAGGACTGCCGCGAAGGCGAAGAAGGCCGAATGATCCGTGTCCGTCGTGGGATTGTGTTTTCCGCGAAGGGATGATGTCGATATCCGTCATGTGGCGGTATCTCGTGCAATATGACGTGAATAATATCGGGTGATGCGTTTCCCATGCATCACCCGATATTGTTTTCTGCCCATGGTTCCGCCTGTGATCTTGCCTATATCAATGGCAGCAGGTCGGAAAGGTCGTCGCGCTCGCCGACCGCGCTGATGTGGCCGGCTTTTTTCTCCTTGTCCCAGGTGGTGATGCCGCAGACCAGACGCAACCATACGTCCGGTTCGAGTTCGATCACGTCGGGCGGGGTGAGATTATGCGGGTCCGAGGCGGGCCCGTCGAGGATCTTGATCGCGCCCCACGGCGCCACTCGCACTTCGACGCCTTCGCCGGGGGCCCGCTGCTCCATGAGGTGCAGCGAATACCGTACGGCCATCGCCCATGTGCGGCGGGGCAGGGCGTCGACGCCGTCGACGTGTTCGTCGACCGTCGAATTCTTCGAAAAGTACGTATTTTGACCGTTCAAAACGCCCGAAATTTCATGTTTTGCGGTGGTTTTCCACACGACGAGGGAATGCTCGCCTTCCGCCAAATCCTGCTGTTTGATAACTCCCATACCCGGTAATGTAACTCAAAATTCATGCCGGTGATGTCGCCGCGCACGTTCAAAGACGGATAATAAAAGAGGAGTTTCCTCGAGAAAGAGTATGTTATGACAGAAATTACCGCTCCCAAATCGCCTGTCACGACTGCCGAATTCACCGAAGGCATTCGCGAACAGCTCAAGTACGGTCAGGGCGTCACTCCCGAGCAGGCCACTCCTGCCGACGTGTACGTCGCATCCTCCCTGGTAGTCCGTCATTACCTTCAGGACGCCTGGTTCAAGACCCAGCAGGACATGGTCAACGGCCACACCAAGGCCGTCGGCTACCTGAGCGCCGAATTCCTCATCGGCAAGCAGCTGCGCAACGCCCTGCTGAACGCCGGTATGCTCGACCAGTTCGACGCCGCAGTCGAAGGCCTCGGCTTCGACCCGCAGACCGTCGTCGACTCCGAATATGAGCCGGCTCTCGGTAACGGCGGCCTTGGCCGTCTCGCCGCCTGCTACGTCGACTCCCTCGCCTCCCTCGGCGTGCCGGCCTTCGGCTACGGCATCCAGTACCGTTACGGCATCTTCCGTCAGGAGTTCGACGAAGAAGGCCGTCAGATCGAGAAGCCCGAATACTGGCTCGCCAACGACGAGCCGTGGGGCCACGTCGACTACAACCGTTCGCAGAAGGTCTCCTTCGGCGGCGACGTCATCGAAAAGAACGGCAAGAAGATCTGGAAGCCGGCCTGGTCCGTGCGCGCCGTCCCCGTCGACTACATGGTCCCGGGCTACGCCTCCGGCCGCGTGAACACGCTGCGCCTGTGGTCCGCCCGCTCCTACGACGAGTTCGACCTCCTCACCTTCAACAAGAGCGAGTACCTCGACGCCGTCAAGCCCAAGGTCAAGGCCGAGGACATCTCCAAGATCCTCTACCCGGAGGATTCCACCCCCGAAGGCAAGCAGCTGCGTCTTGAGCAGCAGTACTTCTTCGTCGCGGCCTCCATCCAGGACGTCATCCGCGTGTTCTACCCCGGACAGGACAAGCCGGACCTCACCACGCTTCCGGAGAAGATCACCTTCCAGCTCAACGACACCCACCCGGTTATCGGCATCCCCGAGCTCATGCGCGTCCTCATCGATGAGTATGACTACGACTGGGACACCGCGTGGGACATCACCACCAAGACCTTCAACTACACCTGCCACACCCTGCTTCCGGAAGCCCTGGAAGTCTGGCCGGCCTCCCTCATCGGCGAACTCCTGCCGCGTCACCTCGACATCATCAAGGAAATCAACCAGCACTTCCTCGACGAGCTCAAGACCAAGACCCGCGACAAGGAAAAGATCGACCGCATGCGCATCGTGACCAACGAGGAGAACCCGAAGGTGCGTATGGCCTACCTCGCCACCGCCGGCGGTTCCCACGTCAACGGCGTCGCCGAGCTGCACTCCCAGCTGCTCAAGGACGTCACGCTGCGTGACTTCTCCGACCTCTACCCGGACAAGTTCACCAACGTCACCAACGGCGTCACCCCGCGTCGCTTCATCCGCCTTGCCAACCCGCGCCTCTCCGCCCTCATCACCGAAGGCCTCGGCACCGACAAGTGGCTCTCCGACCTCGAACTCCTCGAAGGCCTCGTCCCCCTCGCCAAGGACGACGAATTCGTCAAGAAGTTCGCCGCCGTCAAGCAGGCCAACAAGGAGGACTTCGCCGCCTACGCCAAGCGCGAGTACGGCTTCGACCTTGATCCGAACACCATGTTCAACTCCATGATCAAGCGTCTCCACGAGTACAAGCGCCAGGCTCTGAAGATTCTCGCCCTGATCGCCAAGTACGCCGACATCAAGTCCGGCAAGGTCTCCATCGATGACGTCCAGCCTCGCACCGTCATCTTCGGCGCCAAGGCCGCCCCCGGCTACTACCTCGCCAAGCTCACCATCCAGCTCATCAACAACGTCGCCCGCGTCGTCAACAACGACCCCGACATCAAGGGCAAGCTCCAGGTCTACTACCCCTGGAACTACAACGTCCGTCTGGCCCAGCACCTCATCCCCGCCACCGACCTCGACGAGCAGATCTCCCAGGCCGGCAAGGAGGCCTCCGGCACCGGCAACATGAAGTTCGCCCTCAACGGCGCCCTCACCGTCGGCACCCTCGACGGCGCCAACGTCGAGATCCGCGAGAAGGTCGGCGCCGAGAACTTCTTCCTCTTCGGCATGACCGTCGACGAGGTCGAAGCTCTCTACGAGAAGGGCTACATGCCCGCCGAGTACTACGAGCGCGACCCCCGTCTGAAGGCCGCCATCGACATGGTCTCCGACGGCACCTTCTCCAACGGCGACCGCAACACCTACGCTCCTCTGGTCGCCGACTGGCTCACCAAGGACTGGTTCATGACCCTGGCCGACTTCACCGCCTACTCCAAGATCCAGTCCGACATCGAAGCCCTCTACCGCGACCCGCTTGAGTGGAACCGCAAGGCCCTCCTCAACGTCGCCAACTCCGGCTACTTCAGCTCGGACCGCTCGATCCAGGATTATTTGGAACGCATTTGGCACACCGGCCCTCTGGCCTGACGTCCAGTGGCCCGGCACGCCAAATGCGTGCAGTCTGTATTACCGAGCGCTCGATGAATCGCGCTCGGCGTCGCCTACCGGCAGTCCACTGGACTGCCGGATGGACGGCTCCGCGCATCTGGCACACCGGCCCGCTCGCCTGATTGCGGAGCGTTATCTGCGTTACGGGAGGTTCGACGTACCTTCGTACGCCTTCACCTCCCGTGCCTTGATACCGCACACGCAATCAGCCTCGCTTCCGCTCGCCTGATGATGGAGTGTCCTCGTCGTTGCAGAGGGTTCGACGTACTTTTGTACGCCTCCGTCTCCTGCGCCTAGAGGACACACGCATCATCAGACTCGCGCCGCTCGCGTGATTGAGGAGTGTCCTCGTCGTTGCAGAAGGTTCGACGTACCTTCGTACGCCTTCACCCTCTGCGCCTAGAGGACACACGCATCATCAGCCTCGCGCCTCTGGGCTGTATGCTCTCTGTGTCTTGGCTCCCCTCCGGGCGGAGGGGAGCTGGCCGCTGTAGGCGGTCTGAGGGGAGCGCCCCAAAGCCTCACATACGAAAAAGCCGCCGCCGACGGGAACAGTCCCATCGGCGGCGGTTTTTTCGTTATCGTGCTATTGCAGCGAGCGGCGATCAGGCGACGGCCGGCTCGGCCTCGGGCGCGGAATCGGTTCCCTCGCCGTTGGCCTCGTCATCAGCCTCGTCATCGGCGTCCTTCTTCGCGATGCCGAGATCGACCGGAGACGAGCTGTTCTCCCACGGCTCCTCCCACGGGTCATACTCCGGATTCTGCTGCTTGTAGACGTACAGCGCGGCGAGACCGGCAAGCAACGCACCAAACAGAAGCGCGAAGAACTTCCACCCGCTTGACGACCTGTTCTCCATGATGGCTCCTTTCCCAAGGTTGTACAGCCTGCCCATTCAGACCGTTCCTACCCATTCTATGCCGACGTTGTGGCGATGCTGTGTTTTCCCACATCATGTGCGTCGCACCGCAATCACCAATTACCATCCGTGCAATACAGTGGAGGTCATGAGCCAACGATTCCGCCTATTCCCCAACTCCCCTTCGGCACGCGAGCTGTTCGACAAGGACGCCCTCCGACGCGAATGGCGCAGCGGCGGTCCGGTCATCACCCAGACGATCATCGTCATCTGCGTGGCGATCTGGGCCGTGGAGATCATCACACGATTCCTGTTCCCCGCGCTGCTTAATGCCCTGCTCAGCCTTGGAATGCTCACGCCGGCCGTCGTGCCGCATTATCCTTGGACGCTCATCACCTCGATGTTCCTCCACGAACCCGGCATATTCCATATCCTGTTCAATATGCTCACGTTGTGGGCGGTCGGTCCGATGATGGAATATCTGCTCGGGCATTGGCGGTTCCTGGGCATGTACCTGCTTTCCGGCCTCGGCGGCGACCTGGCGTTGCTGCTGTGGGCGCGGTTCTACCCGGGCGGCTCCGGCTGGGTGGTTTCCGTATACGGTGCTTCGGGAGCGTTGTTCGGCCTGTTCGCCGCGGTATTGGTCACGTATCGGCGTCGAGGCACCGATATCACGTCGATGATGGTGTGGATGGCCATCAACTTCGCGATGCCGTTCATCATGCCCGGCATCGCATGGCAGGCCCATGTGGGAGGATTCGTCGTCGGCGGCGTCTATGCGTTGCTGTTGACGACGCGTATTCCGATCACGCGGGGCAGCAGCCTCACCGTGCGTTCGCTGGTCTATGGCATCCCCCTGCTGATCGTCATCGTCGCCATCGGAGCATGGTGTCTTATTCCGGTGATGTAGAACGAAAAGGGAGCCCCGCGGGGCTCCCCTTCAGTGTTTTCTAAGGCCGTCGATATGACTGATGGATATCAGTGCCACCACATGGTCATAAGGAAGCCGACCAGCATGATGGCGAATCCGATGGCCAGGTTCCAGTTGTCGATGCCGGGAATCGGGTATTTGCCGGTCATGTAGAAGACCACGACCCAGACCAGTCCGATGATCAGAAGGGCGCAGAACACGGGAACGAACCACGACGGATTCGACTTCGTGCCCTTGATGGACTCCTCCACACGCTTCGTGCTTTCCTGCTGGCGAGCGAACATCTTGCGCATCTGCGGCGTCATGGCGTTCTCGTCGGCGGACTTGCTCAGCACGGCCTCGACCTTGTCCATCGAAATGCCATACGTATCGGCGCTGTCGCCGTCGTCCTTGGTATCCTCATCGTCGCCCTTGGAATCGTCGGCCTTGTCGGAGCCCTTGGAATCGTCGGCCTTGTCGGAGCCCCCGTCCTTGACATCCGTCGTATCGGCATCCGTCGTATCGGCATCCGTCTCACTGGCTTCGACGTCGTCGGCCTTGGCCTCGGTGGCCTTGGCATCGGCGTCCGTCACGTCGGCATCCGTCGTATCGGCAACCGTTTCGGCGGTCGTCTCGGTGACCGCGTCATCGGTCGTGGTGGTCTCGTCGAGCTTCTGCTCGTCCTGTTCAGCCATAAGAGGATACTCCTTTATCGTAAAAGCTACTAGTCATAGTAATGACTAGAGTGGAAACCGTCGAACAGACAGATTCAATAGTAAGGCAAGTATGGGAAAGCATGGTGGCAGACACGTTGCGCGCAAGTCGTTCGTGGGCGTGGTCGCAGTCGCCGTCGTGCTGGCGCTTGTCGGATATCTGCTCACCGTCAACGTACGCGTGAACCGTTCCGTCACCGTCAACTCCGATACGTCGCAACTGCTCAACGAACGGTCGAAACGTGTGACCGAGCTCCAGAACGAGGTCGACGACCTCAGCAACCAGATCGACGCACTGAAGACCCTGACCACGGATTCAGGCACGGACCAGCCCAAGGGCGAGGATACCGGCGCGGGTACGAAGCTGCCCGCCGTCACCGGTCCGGGCGTCACCGTCACCCTGGACGATTCCCCCCTATGGGAGACGAAGGTCGGCGATTCCGGTTCGTCGGCCGACATCAATGACTACGTCGTCCACCAGCAGGACATCGAGGGCGTGGTCAACGCCCTATGGGCGGGCGGCGCGGAATCCATGATGATCGAGGACCAGCGCGTACGTTCCAACACCGCCGTCCGATGCGTGGGCAACGTCCTGCTGCTGCAGGGCAAACGATACGCTCCCCCGTTCAGCATTTCGGCCATCGGCCCGCAGGACGCCATGATCAAGGCCCTGAACGATTCGCCCTCGATACGGGTGTACAAGGAATACGTGGCTTCCATCGGATTGGGATGGAAGATGGAACGCTCCGACGAACTTCGATTCCCCGCGGCAACGTCGTCGCTGCAAGCATTGAAATACGCCAAGGCAAAGGAAACCCAAAGGAACTGATATGGCAAGACAAGCATCGTCGACGGTGTCGCCGCGCCGTACGAACAGAAACGGCGGCGGAACGGCCGCATCATCCGTTCTCGGCATCATCGGCGAGATACTGCTGACCATGGCCGCGATACTGGCGTTGTACATCGCATGGCAGCTGTGGTGGACGGGCGTCGTGGCGGAACAGGCGCAGGCCGACCAGAGCAGCAACGCGTCATGGGTGGCCCCCAAACAGTCGGGCAACGGCTACGCCATCGCCAAGGCCCAGTCCGGCGAGCCTCCCGTCGAGCCGAAAACCGCCAACACCGGCGATTTGATCGGGCAGATCTATATTCCGCGATTCGGTTCCGCATGGCATCGCAACATCGTGCAGGGAACCGACGCCTATGAGCTTTCCCGCCACGGACTCGGCCACTATGAGGAGACGCAGATGCCGGGTGAACTCGGCAACGTCGCCATCGCCGGCCACCGTTCCGGATACGGCGAACCGCTCGCCCACGTGGACGAATTCCAGAAGGGCGACAAGATCATCCTGCGTACGAAGGACTACTGGTACGTCTACACGTACACGAACTATACGATCGTGACGCCCGAGCATACGGAGGTCGTGGCCTCCGTGCCCGGCAAACCGGGTGAGACCCCCAAGGACCGTTACGTCACGCTCACCACATGCGAGCCGCGGTATACCACGGCCACGCATCGTTGGATTTCCTACGGCAAGTTCGACTACTGGGCCAAGGTGTCCGACGGCATACCGCAGGAGCTGGCCGGCGACATGTCATCCGGCAAGGTCGAATTCGTGCAGAACCAGGCCTCTCCTCTGGCCCGGCTGTCCTCCGTCATGGCCAAGGCCATCATCGGCCTCGCCATCGCCTACGTCGTCGTCTATCTGGCGTCGTTGATCGCCTGGCGGTATCCGGCGCTGAGGCGGCTGAAGGCCGGCCACCGTCCGGCACCCGGCGTCAGCATCTACGGATGGATCTACCGCCGCCAGCCCGGTCCGGCGCTTATCCGATGGGTGCTGCTGCTCATCGCGGCGCTCGCCATCGTCGGATGCCTGTTCCAGTGGGGGTTCCCGTGGGCGGCGTCCAATATCCCGTATCTTCAGGTCACGTCCAACTTTGTTGCCGTAGAGTAGCGGTGGAGTGATTGAGTGGTTCGACGTCTGATTGCTCAGGCGACATCTTTCAGGAGACATCATGACAGATTCAGCATCCTCTTCGATGACCGTGCCGGAGGATTCCGCGCGTGTGCTCGTCATCGACAATTATGATTCATTCGTCTATACGATCGTCGGTTACGTGCAGACGCTTGGCGCCACGGTGACGGTCGTGCGCAACGACGCCATCGACCCGGGGAAGCCGGGACTGCTGGACGATTACGATGGCGTGCTGATTTCCCCCGGCCCCGGAGCGCCCGCCGATTCCGGCGTGAGCGAGGACATGATCCGTCTGTGCGCCAAGGAGCATAAGCCCATGTTCGGCGTCTGCCTCGGTATGCAGGCGCTGGGTGAGGTGTATGGATGCACGGTCAGCCATGCACCCACGATCATGCATGGCAAGACCAGCCTTATCGAGCATGTCGATGATGAGGTCTTCGCCGGCGTGCCGAATCCGATGACCGCTACGCGGTATCATTCACTGGCCGTGGAACCCGACAGCGTGCCCGATACGCTGGAGGTGACCGCGTGGACGAAGGACGACCACATCGTGCAGGGCCTTCGCGTGAAGGGGATGCCGATGTATGCGGTGCAGTTCCATCCCGAATCGGTGATGACCGAGGGCGGATATCGTCTGCTCGCCAATTGGCTGGCGGTCTGCGGGCAGAAGTCCGCGGTGGCGCGTTCGGCCGGCCTGCATCCCAAGGTGGCCGTGGCATAGAGGCGTTGCCGCGCTCATATGCACGAATATGGCTGTGCCCCGGTCCTGTGAGAGCCACGGACCGGGGCACAGCCATATTCAGGGGATTCCACGGTGGAACGGACGCTACTCCTTGTTGTCGTCGCCGGCGGTTCCGGTCGTGGAAGCACCCGGCGTCGGGTTGCTCGTGGAGGTGTCCGACGGGCTTGGACTCGGGCTGCTGGGCGCCTTGGTGGTCACCGTGATCGTGCTGCCCTTGTCGACCTGCTGACCGCCCGCGGGGTTGATTCCCGTGACCAGTGCATCGTCGGAACTGTTGCCGCTCACCGACACCTTGAACCCGGCAGCTTCAAGCTGCTGCCTGACGGACGAGAGCGTGGACGAACCGCTGGTGTCGACCGACGGCACCGTCACCTTCTCCTTGCCCTGGGACACATACAGCGTGATCGACGACCCCTGCTCCACCTTGGTGCCGGAGCCGGGATCCACGCGCATGACCGCGCCGGCGGCCACGGTGTCGGAATACGCGGAGCGAATCGTTGCGGTGAGGCCGGCCTGCTGCAGTTTGGCGGTGGCCTGGTCCTCGGAGATTCCAGTCAGGCCGTCGGGCACGGTGGTCATGCCTGAGGAGATGTAGATCACGATGCTGGCACCCTTGCTTTGTGTGGTGCCCGCAGCGGGGTCGGTGCGCGTGACCATGTCCTTGTCCACGTCGCTGCTTTCCTCCACGGAGGCGGATCCGTTCACCTTGAAGCCAAGTTTCTCCAGCTCGGCCTTGGCCTCCTCCTGGGTCTCCCCCTTCACATCGGGGACCTTGACCTGCTTGGGGCCTGTGGAGAACCATACGGTGACCGTGGAGCCCTTCTCGGCCTGGGATCCGCCGGCGGGACTCTGCTTGGTGAAGGTGCCCTTCTCCTTGTCGGAGTTGTTGTCCTGCTTCTCCTCGTAGGTGAAGCCGGCCTCCTCGATCTTCTCCTTGGCCAGGGCGCTTGACATCTGTTCGGTGATCGTGGGCACGGTCGCCGTCTGCGTGACGCCGCCATGCAGGAAGAACCAGAGTCCGAGGCCGATGGCCACGACGGCCAGCACGGCGACGATCGCGGCGATCTGCTTCTTCTTTTTCGCCTTGGCGGCCGCCGCGGCACGCCGGCTGCCGCGGGTCGCTGCCGCCGCGTCCGTCGCCGTACCCGTGCCGTTCATGGTGCCGGTCACGGGATTGAACGCCTCGGTCTTGGTGCCGGTCCCCGGTTCGTATGCGGCCGGCTGGGCGTTGGATTCGGGGCCGACCACCGGTTTCATGGCCTGTGTCTTGGCGTTGCCCAGATCGGTCAGCGGGTTGAATGCGGCCGCGGCGGGGGTGCCGCCGTTCATCAGGGCGATGATGTCGTTACGGAATTCGGTGGCCGTGGTGTATCGGTTCTGGCGGTCCTTGGCCATGGCCTTGGCGCAGATCGAATCCCACATCTTCGGCAGTCCGGGCACGATGGCGCTTGGCGGCGTGGCCACTTCGGAGACGTGCTGGTAGGCGATGGCCACGGCGGAGTCGCCGGTGAACGGCGGCCGTCCGGTCAGCATCTCGTAGAGCACGCAGCCGGCGGAATACAGGTCGGAACGCATGTCCACGTTCTCGCCGCGTGCCTGTTCGGGGGAAAGGTACTGCGCGGTGCCGACCACGCCCTGCGACTGGGTCATCGTGGCCGAGGAGTCATCCAACGCGCGTGCGATGCCGAAGTCCATGACCTTGACCACACCCTGGTCGCTGATCATGATGTTGCCGGGCTTGATGTCGCGGTGGATGATGCCCATGCGATGCGAGTATTCGAGCGCGCTGAGCACGCCGATCATCACCTGTTCGGCGTCGCGTTGGCTCAGTGCCCCGTTCGCCTTCAGGATGTCTCGCAGCGTCTGCCCCTTGACGAACTCCATGATCAGGTACGGCACGTTGACGGAACGGCCGGCGTCGTCCGTGATGGCTTCCTCGCCCGAGTCATAGATCGATACGATGTTCGGGTTGTTGAGCATGGCCACCGAATGGGCTTCGCGGCGGAACCGGGCCAGGAATATCGCGTCGCTGGCCAAATCGGCACGCATGATCTTGATGGCGATGGTGCGTCCCAGGCGGGTGTCCGTTCCGACATGGACCTCCGCCATGCCGCCGTGGCCGATGAGTTCACCGACGGTGTACCTGCCGCCGGCCAACGAGGCCGGTATGTACATACTCATCGTGACCCTTCCTTCCCTGCGTTCTCATTATCGTTCATGATTGTGTCGCCGTCATCGCCCCCATCATCGGGGACGTTCGCCGGCGGTGACGGAATCTCGTTCTTCGCGTCCGGTTGCGGCGTGGCCTGCGGTTGCGGATTCTGCCTGGCCACCCAATCGGCGGCGGAGAACAGCAACAGCGGCTGGTGGGGCTTGCTCGTGACCCTTCGGACCAGTGGTCCGCTGATGGTCTCGACGAGGTTCTCCGGGGTCTCCGTCTCCTGGTCGAGCAGTCTGCGCTCGATTTTGGCCAGCGTGCGTGAGACCACCAATGCGTTGGCCGGACGATCTGCCGGTTCCTTGGCGAGCATGGTCATCACGAATTCGCGGAGCTGCCAGTCGATGGTGGCAGGCAGCGGCGGCACCGGGTCGTTCACATGGGCGGCCGCGATGTCCACGGGCGTGGCGCCTGTGAACGGACGGTGCCCGCATAGGCCCTCATAGGCCACGACGCCCAGCGAATAGATGTCGGACTGCGGCGTGGCCTGCTCGCCCTGCGCCTGCTCCGGGGAGATGTACTGCGCGGTGCCCACGACCATGCCATCCTGGGTGATCTGCGCCTGATTGGTGGAGTACGATACGCCGAAATCGGTGACTTTCACCTCTCCCGTATCGGAGACCATGATGTTGGCCGGTTTGACGTCGCGATGGATCACGCCATGCGAATGCGCCACGTAGAGTCCCCGTGCCGTCTGGATGAGGATGGGCAGCAGCTCGGTGGGTTCCATCGCCCCACGCCGCTTGTAGATCTCGGCCAGCGAATCGCTGGGCACGTATTCCATGATGAGGAATCCGATGCCGTCATGCTCGTAGTATTCGAACAACGCGGCGATGTTCGGGTGGGCGAGATTCGCGGAGTTGTGCGCCTCCGCGCGCAATCGGCGGAGCTTGGCCTCCTCGTTGGCGAGGTCCGCGCGCAGCGCCTTGATGGCCACCGGTCGTTCCAGCTCGATGTCGTAGCCCTTCCACACCTCGCCCATGCCGCCTTGCGCGAGTCGCTGGTCCAGGCGGTATCGGCGGTGGATCAGTTGCCCTTCGATGAGTCTCATTTGTTCAAAGCCTCCTGCATGACTTGCTGCATGATCGGTCCGGCGGCTTCGGATCCGAAAGCGTTGACGTTGTGCACGACCACTGCCACGGCGATCTTCGGATCGTCGGCGGGCGCGAATCCGGTGATCCAGGAATCGTTGGCGCTGTTGTTGCCGATCTGCGCGGTGCCGGTCTTTGCGGCCACCTTCGCGTTGGCGAGCTGCAGCTGCGGGTCCTCCTTGGTGATGACCGCCTGCATCATGGTGTTGAGCTTGCCGGCGGTGTCCTTGGAGAAGGCCTGGGAGAACGTGGAGGGGGAGCTTTCGGAGACGACGCTGAGGTCGCTTGCGCGGACGCGGTCCACCAGCGTCGGCTGCATCATCTTGCCGTCGTTGGCCACGGCCGAGGCGATCATCGCGTTGAGCAGCGGGGTCTCCAGGGTGTCTCCCTGTCCGATGGACGCCAATGCGAGACGGTCGTTGGTTGCGTTGTCGGGGAACTTGGATGCGGTGGCCTTCATCGTCAGACCGGACGAGCTGGTGCCGTCGACGGTGATGGAGCTGCCGAAGCCCATTTTCTTGGCCTGGTCGGCGATTTTCTCGTTGCCGAGTTTGACGCCCAGCTGCGCGAATGCGGTGTTCGACGAGTACGCGAAGGCGTCGAGCAACTGCATGTTGCCGTTCGAGCCGGCCGCCGCGCTGGATGTGTTCGTCAGCTGCGTCCGGGTGCCGGGGAGCGTGTATGAGCTGCCGGCGGGCACCGACGTGTTCGTGTCGTATCCGTTTTCGAGCGCCGTCGCGGCCACGACGATCTTGAATGTTGACCCGGGCGGATACAGCTCGCTCGTGGTGCGGTTCAGCATCGGGTTGCCCTTGTCGGAGATCAGGGCCTGATACGTCTTGTTGACGTTGGCGCTGTTGTGGCTGGCCAGTCCGTTCGGATCATAGCTGGGAGTGCTCACCATGGCCAGGATTCGACCTGTCTTGGGCTCCATGGCCACGACCGCGCCCTGCTGGCTGCCCAGAAGCTGGTAGGCCAGCTTCTGCAGCTTCGGGTTGATGGATGTTTCGATGTTGGCGCCCTTGTTCTCCTCGCCGGTGAACAGGGATTTGAACTTGCTGAGCCACAGCGAGCTGTTCTCCCCGCTGAGCAGCGTGTTGCGGGAGGCCTCGATGCCGCGGTCGGCGCGTGTGGTGACGGAGAAGTATCCGGTGACGGGCGCATACAACGGCCCGTTGGCGTAGGAGCGCTGATAGGAGAAGGCGTCGTCCGATTTGTCGGATTTGGCGATGACGGTGCCGTCACTGGCCAGGATCGCGCCGCGTGGCGCGCCGTATTCGTGGTACAGCGCACGGGTGTTGCGGGGGTCGGAGTTCAGCGAATTCGCCTGTATGGTCATGAGCTTCGTCGTGGAGAGACCGAGGATGGCGAACAATGCGATGACCGCCGTGAACAGCTGACGCAATGATGTGTTCATCGTCGTGTCCTCCTTTCGTTCGGCGATGCGTTTGACGTGGTCCGTGGAGTTCGGGGAGAGGCCGGCCAGTTGGATGTCGGAGAGGCCGGCCAGTTGGATGTCGGAGAGGCGCCGGAGGACAGGGTGTCGCCGTCCTGTGCGTTCCATTCATCCTGCTGTTGGCGTCGCCGTATGGCGTGGGCGCCGTGACGGCCACCGGGCGTATGCCGTCCGGCGGTGATGACCTCGGTGGCTTCCCGATCGCCGGTCCGCGCCTCCTGCATGGCCTGTTGCGCGTAGGGCATGTCCTTGGGAAGGGTTCCGGCCTGGGCCTCCTGCTCCGCGCGTGCGGCGGCCTCCGCCTGCTTCTCCTTCTCTTTCTCGCGGATCGCCATGAGCGCCTCGTACTGGAAGGTGTCGCTGTCCATATCCTCCTCCGGCTTGTTGGCCGCATTGGCGATGATGAGCAGCAGCGTCGCGAGGATGCAGTTGGCGATGAGGCTGGAGCCGCCGGCCGCCAGATACGGCATCGTCAGACCGGTGAGGGGAATGACGAGCGTGATGCCGCCGACCACGGTGAACACCTGAAACGCCATCGTGAACACGAGGCCGGACGCCAGCAGCTTGCCGAATCCGTCGGAGACCTTCATGGCCGTGACCATGCCGGCGCCGATGATGATGAGATACATCGTCAGGACGGCGAACAGGCCGGCCATGCCGAGTTCCTCGCCGAGGGACGAATAGATGAAGTCGGAGTTGGCGAGGGGTGTGACGATGGGGTGTCCCTGACCAAGGCCGGTGCCGGTCATGCCTCCGGTGGCCAGGCCGAACACGCCTTGGACCAGCTGCATGGATCCGCCGACGGCGTTGTATACGGCGTAGTCGAAGGGGTGCAGCCATGCGTTCACGCGGTTGCCCACGTGGGTGAAGATCATCGACGCCAGTACGGCGCCGCCGGCGAAGAACAGTCCGCCGATGATGATCCAGCTTTTCTGGCCTGTAGCCACATACAGCATGGAGACGAACATGGCGAAGAACATGAGTGACGTGCCCAGATCGTGCTGCAATACGAGCACGCCCATGCATACGGCCCATACCACGATGATGGGGCCGAGGTCCTTGAGCCGCGGCAGCCGGAGTCCCAGCACCTTCTTTCCGCCGACGGCCAGCTGGTCGCGATGGTCGAACAGGTAGGCGGCGAAGAAGAACGCGAGGAACAGCTTGGCGAATTCGCCCGGCTGCAACGAGTGGGATCCGAATCCGATCCAGATTCGTGCGCCCTGGATCTCCTTGCCGAGACCGGGGATCATCGGGGACAGCAATAGCGCCAGTCCCGTGACCATGCTCACGTAGGAGAACCTGCGAAGCACGCGGTAGTCCTTGAGGAATATCACCAGTAGGATGCAGAGCACCAGGGCCAGAGCCAGCCATGTCAGCTGGTTGAGCCCAACGGTGGTGGTCCGTCCACCGAACGTGTCGTTCTGGCTGTCGATGCGGGCGATCATCAGCACGCCCGTGCCGCTGAGCAGCATCACGCAGGGAAGAATCACCTGCGACGTGTATGGCTGGAATCTGACGAGCACGATCCAGAACACCAGGAACAGTGCGCCGACGATTCCCAGACGTGTGGTGTACGCCGGGGGGAACGATCCTTCGACGCGCATGAACATCTGGAAGAAGCCAAGCACGACGATGATCGCCGCTAGTGCGAGCAGCGAGGCTTGGCGAAGACGACGGATGATCATTGTTGCTTCTTCTCCGGGCTTGATGACGGTGAAGGCGTCTGCTGCGGGGTCTTGGCCGCCTCGTTCTGTTTGGCGAGGTCCTCGGCCTGCTGTCGAATCAGCTCGGCATGGCTGGTGGCTTCGTCGTAGGAGTTCACTGCGATGCTGCCGTTGGCGATCTGATCTCGCCATGATTGGGGCAGATCGGTCACCTGGATGTCGGTGCGTGTGACCTCATGCGAAAGACTCAGCCCGAAGAAATCAGTGGGGACGCCCTGATAGATGGCCACCGAGCCGTCCGATTCCCCGAGATAGTACTGCTTCTGGGACCAATGCCATGCGCCGAATCCGAGACCTCCGAGCGCCAGCAGGACGATGACGGTGACGGCTATGACGACGGTGCGCGAACGGCTGTGGCGCCGTCGTTTCAGTTGGGCCTTGGCTCGCTGCTGAGCCTTGATGGTCTTCACCACTTCCGGGTCATGCGGGTCGGCGGTCAGGCTGCCGTCGCGTTTCTGCACCACCGGGATTTCGCCGGTGTTCGGCATGGCGACGTCTTCGGCGTCGGTGCGCTGCGATGACGGCTGCGCCACGCGGGGAGGCTCCGGCTCGGCCTGCGTGACCGGTTCGCTCTGCGTAAGCGCCGCCGCCCGTTGGGCGGGGCTGCCCGCATCGGCCTTGAGCGCCGGGGCCGTCGCCACCGGCTCGTCGATGATGTCGGCGATGCTTTCCAGACTGCTGCTCACCGCTCCCCCGACCAAGGGGACCGGCGCGTTCGTACCGTCGGAGCCGCCACCGGGCAGCGGCAACGTCGCATCAGCGATCACCGCGGTCACATTGTCGGTGCTGCCGGCCTTCAACGCCATGGCCACCAGCATCTGCGCGCATTCCTCGGGATCGGCCACCTTCTCCAGCACCTCCTGGATGGTGGAGTCCTCCAGCACGCCGCACAGGCCGTCGGAGCACAGCAGCCAGCGGTCCCCCGGCAGTGCGCGGCGGATGGAGATGTCCGGTCTCGGGTCGATGTCGAAATCGCCGAGCACGCGCATCACCACGTTGCGTTGCGGATGGTTCTTCGCCTCCGGCTCGGTGATGCGTTTCGTGTCGATGAGATGCTGGACGTAGCTATGGTCCTTGGTGGTTCGAATGATATGCCCGTCACGAAGCAGATAGGCGCGTGAATCGCCGATATGCGCAAGGATCCAATGGTTCTGGACGAGGCTCAGTGCGGTCACGGTCGTGCCCATGCCGGAAAGACGGCGTTCATGCTTGGCCTTGCCCACGATGGCGTCATGCGCGGCGAGCACCGACGTCTCCATCATCGATGCGATGATCTCCACATCGTCGGCGGCGTCTTCATGTTCGATATGCGCCAGCGAACGAATGGCGATGGTCGAGGCGGTGTCGCCTCCGGCATGGCCGCCCATGCCGTCGCAGATGGCGGCGAAATGCCGACCGGCGAACGAGGAGTCCTGATTGTTCTTCCTCACGTATCCGACATCGGACACCGTGGTGGAATACAACGTCAGCGCTTCGGCCGACCCGGGTGTGTTCATAGCGTTCATGCCGTCACCTCAGTTCGAAGGTCGTCGCACCTATGCGCACAGGCACGCGGGACGGCAATACGGCGGCTCCGGTGAGTGGCTTGTTGTCTACGACGGTTCCGTTGGTGCTTCCCAGGTCCTCTATGGCCCAGCGGCCGTTGGAGGGATCCTGGAACAGCCGCGCATGATGAGAGGAGACGAATTCATCATCCAGCACCACGGAATTGCTGGCGGCACGACCCAGTGTGATTTGTTCGTTGCCCAACGGCACCGTTGTTCCCGCCAACGGTCCGTCGATGATCACCAGAATCGTGGGCTGCTCGGTGATCGGGCGGGGATTCGGCACCGGTGACGGTGCCGGCCGGGGGGCAGGCGCCTGCGCGGCCTTGCGCGCCTGCTGCTCCCTCCGGCGATGTTTTTTCGACGTCTTCGGACTGAATGAAGCGACGTCCTGATGCAGGGAGCGTACGGCGAACCCGACGAAGACCCAGAGCAGCACCAGGAATCCGTATTTCAGAACAGTGAATGTCAGTTCAGTCATATTGGCTCGCGTTCATACAGTGGCGTACGGTCGTATTTTACTCCTGAGGGGCGGAGGAAGCCCAGAATAGAATGCGCGTGCGACCGATGGTGATGGTGTTGCCGTCCAGCAGCGTGGCCGCCGGAACCTGATGGCCCTCCACGTATGTGCCGTTCGTGGAGCCGAGATCACGGGCGATCACGCCGTTGTCGGTGATGTCGATCTCCAGGTGGCTGCGGGAGATGCCGGGGTCGTCGATGACGATGTCGCAGTTGGATCCGCGGCCGATCACCGTCTTCGGCGCGGTGAGCAGGTACTGGCGGCCGTTGATCTCCAGGACCGGACAGTCCTTGGTCTCGTTCGTCGCCGTGACCGGCGCCGCGTTGCCCTGCACCGATTCGGAGGTGAGGTGGGTGAGGTCGCCCTGATTCAGGTTGAGGTCCTCCTCGAAGATCACCACGACCGGTCCGACGAAGGCGTAATGCTGGCTCTCTGCGTATTTGGTCAGGTTGTCGGCCAGTTCGTTGGCCAACGTCTCGGCGCCCCACTGCTCGATTCGGTCGAAGTCCGGGGAGGAGAGCTTGAAGCGGTATTCGTTCGGGGCGACGGTGCGGTCACGTCCGACCGCCATGGCTTCCTTGTCGATCTCGCGCTCAAGGGCGCTGGAAAGGTCTACCGGCTGAATGTCTTTGGAACCGAATTTGTTGAACACGCCGTTGACGGCACCTTCGACACTCTTCTCAAATCGGTCGAGAACGCTCATGAACATCCCTTTCTCGCAATGTCTCCATGGTACGCAGAGGCTCCCATCGGGTCACAATGAGCATTGGATTCATTGCAAAGTCTTCAATCCGGCTTTCCTGATTTTCAACCATCGTAAGGCCTGTTTCGTGCCGAGAGTGGGTGGATTCACCAATAAAACACCGTTTTTTCCATATATCAGGCGGGAAAAGGGTGTATCCGAGGTTGTTTCGTCCATACCCACTTTCGTGACCACGTGACCACGCGGTAACGGTAATGTGGTCGAAACGAACGTAAGGCCTTGAATATCCGGCCTCCATGGACGTTCTGACCACAATTCAGCAGTGGCGGTTCAGCGGTTCAGGGGTTCAACGGGATTTCAGCACCCGGCGCAGCTCCTCATGCTTCAGCGCGATCGTGGCGTTCGACGATACGATTCCCGCCCCGATGAGCTCCTCCCAGCTCACCCACGCGCTTTCCACATGCTCGTCCTTGTCGAAATGACGCTCCCCCATATGCCACGCCCTGAGATGCATCACCATGATGTTGGCCAGCTCGTCGGTCATGCCCTCCGACGAATAGCATCGCGCCACATCGTCGATGTCCACGTCGTCGGGGATCACGCCGGTCTCCTCACGCAGCTCGCGCAGTGCGGCCTCATGCGGCTCCTCGCCGTCGTCCATGAGACCGGCCGGCACTCCGAACGCGTACATGTCCGGTCCCACGCGGTATTCGCGCTCCAGCAGATACCGGTCGTTCGCGCAATCGTGCACGAGCATGACCACGCAGGGCGCATGCCGCATGATCTGGCGGCGTATGCGCACCGCTCCCCCATCGTTCTGCGTCAGGCGGATCACACGGTCCTCCACATGGAAAATCGCCCCGGAGTATACGGTCTCGCTGCTTTCCGTCACGGGTGCGACGGCCATGTCGATGTCCTCGCTGGCGGCCAGACGCGCCGCGACGTCGTTGTTCGTAGTGCTCATTCATCCTCCATCCTCATGTGCTCATATGTTCCGCTCGCCCGCCGTTGTTCA
The DNA here is from genome assembly GCF_003129925.1 of Bifidobacterium catulorum. Classification (GTDB taxonomy): domain Bacteria; phylum Actinomycetota; class Actinomycetes; order Actinomycetales; family Bifidobacteriaceae; genus Galliscardovia; species Galliscardovia catulorum. The sequence goes on from NZ_QFFN01000017.1 coordinate 51,743, forward strand.
CCGCACGACACCGTTGGCATAGGACCGTTCACGGCGGGGAAACGCGGGTGGCGTGAACGACGGGTCGTCGGCGGCGGACCACCGTGCGGTCAGCCCTCGGCGATGGTCTCCTCCACGAGTTTCGGCAACGCCGTCGCGATGTCGTCGTGGATCAGACGGGTGGCCAGGCGGTCGTATTGCGTCCGTCCCATGTTCATGATGGTCAGCGGAACCCCGGCCTGTACCGCCGCCGGGGCGAGCGACGCCGCCGGGAACACCTCCAGAGTCGATCCGATAACCCAGAATTCGTCGGCCTCGCAGGCCAGACGCAACGACTTCTCCATGGCGCCGTCCGGCAATGCCTCGCCGAAATACACGACGTCGGTCTTGATGATGCCGTTGCACGGCATGTTCCCGCTGTAGGGAAGGAGACGGTGGCAGCGGGGATCGGGCTCCTCGTCGAGGTGGTCCATGATGTCGGCCGTATCGTATTTGGCATGGCATTTCATGCAGTGCGACGTGCCGATGGTGCCGTGCAGATTGACGATGACGTCCGGTGAGTTCCCGGCCTTCTCGTGCAGGGCATCGAAGTTCTGCGTGGCCAGCAGCGTGAGCATACCGGCCTTTTCCAGGTCGACGAGGGCCTTGTGCGCCGTGCCGGGCCTTGCGCCCCAGACCGGCGACTCCTTCTGCCACCGCCACGAGTATTCGCGGTCCTCCCTGCTGGTGATGAAGGCGTCGATGTCGTAGACGTTCATTTGTTCGGGATGCTTGGTCCATACGCCGTCCGGGCCGCGGAAGTCGGGGATGCCTGCGCTGGTGGAGATGCCGGCGCCGGTCAGTACTGCGATTTTTTTGCTCATATATGCAGTATTACACCGCAAACATGTCGATACGGCAGGCCTTACGTTGGTTGACGTCTTCGCTCCGATGAATTGCATGATTGTTTCCGCTGGCGTCGGTATCCGGTCATGTTTCGGCAATGTTGGCTGTTTTATTCTGGGTGCAACGCGGTTTGTGGTGTTGTGTGGGTGGTTTGCGCGTTTTTCGACACGCCGGGGGAGGCGTTTGTTTTGTAAGGTTTTCGGGTGTTGTGTTCGGGATTGGTTTGCGTGGTTGTGTGGTGTGGTGTAAGTTATTCACTCGTTGCCCGGCACGGCGGACATCGCTTCCGAGTGGTGTTGTTTGCTGGTGTGGTGGTGGTTTGAGAACTCAAGAGCGTGTTTTGTACTACTGAATTGTTTTTGATTGCCAGTTGATGGCTGGTTGCCTTGCCGGTGTGGTGGGGTGGCTGGTTGTCTGTTTGGGAGAGTTTGTGTGATTCCTTTCGGCTGGTGTCCCGGGTGTTGTGCCTGGGGTGTCTGGCTGTCTGGTTTTGCCGTCTTTTCTTTTTT
>NZ_QFFN01000018.1 GCF_003129925.1 Bifidobacterium catulorum
ATCAAGACCACCATCAAGATCGGCTACGGCTACCGCAACCTCGACAACCTCATCAGCCTCGTCATGCTCAAATGCGGAGGACTCGACCTACAACTCCCCGGACGCCAATAACCAGCAGGCCGGACCAGTGATCCACACCCACACAAACACCCGAAGAGCCATGAATTTCGGCCACATATCACGTCCTATGGCCGGGGACGAACATCATTAGGGCACACACACGCCTAACCGGCGCTGTTTTTCTTTCGACGAATCAGAATCATCTAACAGCTTACGCGGATTGGAAACGCGAAGTGCGTCGCCGATTTTGATTGCCATACCCAAAGACATGTTTTCAATGGGTCTAGCACCGCACGCCTCACCGCGACTTCACCCGATACCCGACCGATATGATGACGCCAAAATCGTAGTAGCAGGAGGCGGGCCGGTCGGAATCTTCAAAATGTGCATGTGTTGCACATTGCCCTCCAGCTGCACCGCATCGTCATAAGACCGGTAAAGTTCGATGCGCCTGACGCTGGCGCTCATCGTCCAGTCCTCCAGATGCGCGATGATGGCGGCTTGCGCATTGCCGGCGGTTTGGCGTGGCGAAACCACGCACGAGTTGCTACAATGTCTTCTCGTTGTCTTTGGCCCCGTAGCTCAGCTGGATAGAGCAACTGACTTCTAATCTGTAGGTCGCCGGTTCGAGTCCGGCCGGGGTCACGACTCAGCCCTTGGAAACATTGGAATTCCAAGGGCCTTGCTTTTTCACCTCTAATCGTTCTGGGTACTACCAGGTACTATGGCGGAAGTCTTCGGGCGTCCAACGGCGGTTCCTACATCGTTACTATGCTGGTTACCATGGAATCGCGGGAATTGCAGCATGTGGAGCACGGGTTCGGGCCGGTGTGGGATACGGATTCGCGCGTGCTGGTGCTCGGGTCGATGCCCAGTCCGAAATCACGCGAGGCGGCGTTCTACTACATGCATCCGCGGAACCGGTTCTGGCCGGTGATGGCCGCGCTGTTCGACGAACCCGTGCCGGACGCGACCGCGGAGGCCCGGCGTGATTTCGCGCTGCGGCACCGGATCGCCCTATGGGACGTAATCGCCTCCTGCGACATCGAAGGCGCCAGCGACTCGTCGATCCGCAACGCCGTGCCGAACGACCTGGCGCCGATCATCCGCGCATCGCGCATCGGGCGCGTGTTCACCACCGGAGGCAAGGCCGCGCAACTGTACCGGAGGCTATGCGCGCCTGTTTTGGCGGACGCCGGATTCGACACGCCGATGACGCCGTTGCCGTCGACGAGCCCCGCCAACGCGCGCATGAGTCTGGCGCGGCTCGTGGAGGCGTACCGGCCGGTGGCCGAAGCGTGCGTCGCAGCCGGATGCCGAGAGTCATAGGCGGACAGCGCGAGAGGTTACCGGGACAGGCGTGACCGGGGCATCCTCCCCTCAGTCCGCCTACGGCGGACAGCTCCCCTCCAGAGGGGAGCCGGAATGAGATGTCCCGCCTACTGGCTCCCTTCCGGAGGAGAGCCGGAATGTGTGCCCCGCCTACTGGGTCCCCTCCGGAGGGGAGACGGTTGGCGACCTTCCTGTCGGATCACCCTACGGTGTTGCCGAAGATCTCGGCCTGCAGGTTCTTGCGGCTGGCCTCAAGCCGCGTGATGTCGCCGAGCAGACGGAACTTCTCCTCGCCCTCGGGCAGCTGGTTCATCCGTCGCTTGGCGCGCGCGATGCTGCGCATGTAGCCCATGTCGAGCAACCGCACCAGCAGTTCGGACGCATACTGCCGTTCGGCGTCGGTGGCTGGGCGCAGCGGCGCGGAGACCGCCGACGACGACTGCGCCATCTCGTCCGGCACCTGCTGGGGGTCCCTGTCCACGCTCGGCAACGGCAGCGGCATCACCGCCAGCTCGTTCACCACGCCCTCCAGCATCGGCCCCGCCGCCTTCGACAGATTATGCATCCACAATCCCTGCGGCGTATCGTTCGACGGCAGTCCGCCCGCCGCCTCCAGCGCCTGATACATCGAACGGAACACCGGCGTCATGAAACTATCGACCGTCAACTGCACGAACATCGACGGATTCACCGACCGCGGCACCTGGATGAGAATGCCCATGAACTGCTGTTCGCAGATGAACACCGCGTCATCGATCCGGTAATACCCCTGTTCCACGGCATCCCGCCGCTCCAACGCACGACGCCTCGTCGGATCCGCATACGGGTCGGCGTCACGCGTCCCCGCATACTCGCCCTCGCCGCCGTTGCCGTACCGACGCCGTTCCCGCTGCGCATACGCGTCCTCGTCGCGCACACGCAACTGCCGTCGCGCATTGCGCACCTCGCGAATCATCACATCCAGATCCACACCGATGCGACGGGCCGCCTTGCGCGCATACAGATCCACCAGCGAACGGTCGCGAATCTGCGCGATCACCGGCACCACGGCCTTCACCGCCCCCATCTGCCCGGTCGCATACTGCGTGTCGAACCGGCCGATCGCCGTGTCGATCACGAAATCATACAACGGCGACGCGTTGTCGACCAGCGTGCGCACCGCCGCATCCCCACGCTCGATGCGCAGGTCGCAGGGGTCGAGATTGTCGTCGGCCACCGCCACGAACGTCTGCGAGAGGAACGCCCCGTCAAGACCGAACGCATGCAACGCGGCCTTCTGCCCGGCCGCGTCCCCGTCGAACGTGAACACCACGCGCGACGTGCGGTTCCTCCCCGGGCCGATCAGCTGCAACCCGCCGAGCCTGTCGTCGGAGATCAGCCGGCGCACGATCTTCGCGTGCTCGCGGCCGAACGCCGTGCCGCACGTTGCCACCGCCGTATCCACGCCCGCAAGATGGCAGGCCATCACATCCGTATACCCCTCGACGATCACGACCTGACGTTTCTTCACGATGTTCGACTTGGCGATGTCGAGGCCATACAACACCTGGTTCTTGTGATACAACGACGTATCCGGCGTATTGATGTACTTCGCCTGGATCGTGTCGTCGTCGAACAGCTTGCGCGCGCCGAACCCGAGCGTGCGGCCGGTGGCGTCGCGGATCGGCCACGTCACACGGCCACGGAAATAATCGTAGACGCCGCGCTGACCCTGCCGGGCAAGACCGGCGTCCATCATCTCCTGCTGCGTGAACCCCTTCGACGCGAGATGACGGACGAGATTGTCCCAGCCCTGCGGCGCATACCCGCAGCCGAAGCGCTCGCAGTCGACCTGGGAGAAGTTGCGTCCGGCGAGCAGCTTGCGCGCGGCCAGCGCCTCACGGCTCATGATCTGCGAGACGAAGAAACGCTGCGCCTCGTCGTTGGCCTCCAGCAGCCGGGAGCGTTTCGACCCCTGACGCTGCTGCGGCCGGTCGGAATCGTAATGCAGTTCGATATGGTATTTGTCGGCGAGGATCTCGACGGCGTCGGCGAAGCCCACGTTCTCGGACTGTTCGACGTATTTGAACACGTCGCCGCCGAGCCCGCAGCCGAAGCAGTGCCAGGCGCCGAGCGCCGGACGCACGGAGAAGCTCGGCGTCTTCTCGTCGTGGAACGGACACAGACCCATGAACGTGCCGGAGCCGGACGCCTTCAGCGTGACGTCGGCGGAAACGATGTCGTACAGGTCGGCGGCCGCACGCACCTTCTCAATGTCTTCTTTTACGATCAAACCCGGCATATCGATTCAGTCTACTCGACGGTGGGGCCGGTGCCGGGAACCCGCCCCTCCGCACCGGCGCCGACTACAGCAGCGTGGCGGGGTCGAGCATGGCGAGGTCCCCGGCCGGCAGCACCTCGGCGGCGTGGAGGTACAGCCTCGGGATGCGGTTGCGCAGGCAGGTGAAGATCTCGTAGCTGATGGTGCCCGCCGTGCGCGCCCAGTCGTCGGCGGTCGGCTCGGCGAAGCGTTCGCCTCGGCCCGGGCCGAACAGCACCACGGTGTCGCCCTCATGCACGTCGAGCTCGTCGCAGGAGCCGTGCAGGTCGATCATGAACTGGTCCATGCACACGCGGCCGGAGACGCGGTACAGCTTCGGCCCCTCGCTGGTCATCACACGCACCGGGCCGCCATCCTTCTGCACGTGCTTGGCGCCCTGCATGTCGAAGCCGGAGGCCGAACGGTGGATGCCGTCCGCGTAGCCGATCGGCACGATGGCGGTGGAGGTGTCGTCCGGCGTCAGATACGTGCGGCCGTACGAGATGCCGTGCCCCGCCTCCACATGCTTGACGGTGCCGAGCTGCGCCTGCAGCGTCATGGCCGGCCTGAGCCGCCAGGTGGACGGCGTGCCCATGGCCGGGTCCGGCTCATAGCCGTACAGGCCGATGCCCGGACGGGTGAGCTCGAAATGGATCTCCGGACGGTTCAGCGTGGCCGCCGTGTTGGCCAGATGACGGATCTCCGGCGCGATGCCGGCCTTCTCCATACGCGCCGTGAACGCGTTGAAATGCTCGATCTGGCGGTCGGTGGACGCCACAAACTCGGGCACGTCGGGCGAGTCGGCCACGGCGAGATGGCTCCACTGCCCCACGATGTGGAACACGCCCTCGCGCGCATACGCCACGAACTTCCTCAGCGCCTCGTCGAAGGTCTCCTCGGTGAAGCCGTTGCGTCCGAAGCCGGAATCCACCTTCACGTGCACACGGGCGGTACGGCCCACGGCGCGGGCGGCCGCTGCGGCCGGGTCGATGCCGGCGAGCGAGCCGATGGAGATGTCGATGTCGTTGGCGATGAGTTCGCCGAACGGCACGTTCACGCCGTTGTACACCCATGTGAGAATGTGGCAGCGGTCGGGCCCGATGCCGGCCTTGCGCAGCAGCAGCGCCTCATGCGACTGTGCGGTGCCGAGCCACGTGGCGCCGCCCGCGAGCGCCGCCAGTGCGGCGGGGATCAGACCGTGCCCGTAGGCGTCGGCCTTGACCACGCCCATCACGGCGGTGCCGGAGCCGGGGCCGCCGCATACGGAGACGAGATGGCGCATGTTGTCGCGCAGGACCGCCAGGTCGACGATGCACTGCGCCGGATACTGCTCGCACGCGTTGCGATAGTTGGTTTCGCCGTCGGTTGAAGAGAAAGCCCACTGGGGCGCTGCACTCAAAGTCATGTGCCCTATTGTGCCGCCGCTATGCGACGGAATCGTGATGGGGCTCACTTTTTCGTCATTTCCGCATATTTCCTTGCGACGAGGTCGTTGTAGAAGTCGACGGCGGCCCTGGCTTCGCCGTCGAAGGCCACGTGGTGCTCGTCGAGCACGATCACGCGGTCGATGGCGTAGTCGGGGTTGGTCACGAGGTCGAGGTCGTGGGTGGCGAAGACGACCTGTTTGTCGTATCCGAACAGGGCGCGCGCCACGGTGCGGGTGGCGTTCTCGTCGAGTCCCTTGGTGGGTTCGTCGGCCACGATGGCGGCCGGGTTGATGGCGAGCGCGCCGACGATGGCGAGCAGGTGCCGTTTCTCGCTGTCGAGGCTGCCGGCCTTGCTGCGCGCGTACGGGGTCAGGCCGAAGTGCGCGAACAGGGCGCCGACGGTCTCGTGACGGGCGCCTTCGGGCAGGTTGCTTTTCTTCAACGGTTCGGCGACGGCTTCGGCGATGTTCTCGGCCATGTAGTACCGCTGGGGGATCTCCTCGCGGCGCACGATGCCGATGACGTCCTTGAGCGCCTTGGCGTCGGATTTGCGCGCGGGGTCGAATGCCGTGTCCTCCCCCGGGGCGGGTTCGCCGTCGTCGTCCAGGACGTGGCGGACCACGCTCACGGTGCCGTAAGTCGCCTTGAGCGTTCCGTCGATGAGCTGCAGCAGGGTGGATTTGCCGGCGCCGTTGAGTCCGATCACGGCCACGCGCTTCTCGGCGATGGTGAGGGTGACGGGGTCGAGTCCGGTCTTGCCGTCCTCGTAGGTCAGTCCGGCGTCGTCGAGGACGAACGACAGACGGCGTTTGCGCGTGTCAATGGTCTTCTTGCGGGCGAACAGATCCATCAGTCCCATGCTTGGCTCCCATCATCGTGAAACTCCCACCATTGTAGGGAGGGATGTGGAGGCAGGCGGGGCAGGAGTCCGAAAACCCGGGGAATCCGGCCGCGCATTCAGTGGATTCGATTGCGTGCGCAGTGGATTCGACCCATGTGTAATAACTAGTTCATATGGGGATAACCGCCGGTTACGCCATGATTACCAATGCATTATCGGCGCGTTCATATACCGTTGGCTTTGAAGGAATCGCACGATTGTCTTACCATACGGACGTTTTACGTTCAAATCGAACCGTTGGTAATAATTGCTCCCGTAAGATGTTGACGATCGCATGAGAGAGCCGTAAATCCCAAGAAGGAATCCATGAGCAGTAGCCTATTACGCAAAAAAGACGTGTCCACGATCGTGGCCGAAGCCACGCCGTTGAAGCGCACGATGAAGACGTTCGACCTGACGATGCTCGGCATCGGTGCAATCATCGGCACCGGCATCTTCGTGCTCACCGGCAAGGGCGCGCTGACCGCGGGACCGGCGCTGGCCGTGTCGTTCCTGCTCGCCGCCATCTGCTGCGGCTTCGCGGGACTGTGCTATGCCGAGTTCGCGTCGATGGCCCCGGTCTCCGGATCCGCCTACTCGTACGCGTATCTGGCGTTCGGCGAGCTCATCGCGTTCGTCATCGGCTGGAACCTCATCCTCGAATACGCATTGCAGGCGGCGACCGTGTCCGCCGGATGGGCCGGCTATTTCAACAAGCTGCTTGAGGGCTTCGGATTCCATCTGCCTGTGGAGCTCACGGCCGCGTATGGCACGACGCCCGGCGTGACCACGTATTTCAACCTGCCCGGATTCGTCGTCGTGCTGATCATCACGTGGGTGCTCTCCGTCGGCATCAACCAGACCAAGCGCGTCAACGACATCATGGTGATCATCAAGCTGGCCATCATCGTGCTGTTCATCGTGTGCACCATCCGCTACATCAATCCGGCGAACTGGAAGCCGTTCTCCCCGTACGGCGTCTACACGTTCCAGCCCGGCTCGACGCAGCCGTACGGCATCATCCCGGCCGCGTCCATCGTGTTCTTCAGCTTCATCGGCTTCGACGCCGTCTCGTCGTCGGCCGAGGAGACCGTGAACCCGAACAAGACGCTGCCGCGGGGCATCCTCATCTCGCTGGCCATCTCCACGGTCATCTACATCATCATGACGCTGGTGATGACCGGCGTGGTGCCGTACAAGGACTTCGCCGAGTTCATCGACGCGCCCGTTGCCGGCGTGATCCTCGAAACCGGCCTCAACTGGCTTGCGGTGATCGTGAACCTCGGCGCGCTCGTGGGCATGACCACCGTGATGCTCGTGCAGCTCTACGGCCAGTCGCGCATCTGCTACGCCATGGCACGCGACGGACTGTTCCCCAAGCTGTTCGGAGAGGTGCACAAGAAGTACCTCACCCCGTTCAAGGGCACGTGGTTCTTCGGCATCCTCACCGCCATCGCCGGCGGCTTCATCAACATCAACATCCTGTTCGAGCTGGTGAACATCGGTACGCTCTCCGCGTTCATGATCGTCTCGGCCGGCGTGCTGTGGATGCGCAAGACCCAGCCGGACGCGCATCGCGGATTCAAGGCGCCGGGCGTGCCGTTCACGCCGATCCTCTCCATCATCTTCTGCCTGGTGTTCATCGCCGGACTGAACTGGGAGACCTGGGTGCGGTTCGCCATCTGGCTGGCCATCGGCCTGGCCGTGTATTTCGGGTTCAGCCGCAGGCACTCGGTGCTCGGCAAGAAGAACGACGGCAATTAGGCCAACTTGGTAGAACCGGTCATCTACGGCCCGTTTTCCGGCCCCTCATGATCGGTTCTGCCAAGTAGCGAAGGACCACGCCACAGAAACGGGATTCTGCGGCGTGGTCCTTCGTCGTATTCGGGCCGATTTTGGTCGGAATCGGTCGAAATCAGCCAAAATCACGAAATCGGCCGGGGAACCTATCGCAGCGAGGACAGCGTCCTCATGTCGTCCTTGAGATGCTCGTAGACGGACTTGTAGACCTCGAAGTACCGGCTGTAGAGCCTGTGCCCCTCCACGGTGGGCTTCACCGGCTTGTCGAGCACCTGCCACCGCTGGGTCTCCTCGTAGGTGAGCAGCCCGGTGCCGATGCCGGCGAGCATCACGTCGCCCATGTTCGCCTCGACGTCCTCCTTCGGGCAGACGACGGGGTATCCGGTCACGTCGGCGAAGATCTGCCGCCACAGCTTCGACTTGGTCACGCCGCCGGCGAGCAGGATGTGGTCGCCGAGATCGCTCGCGGTGGCCTCCATGGCGTCGCGCAGCGAATACGCCACCGCCTCCAGGAACGCGCGGTACAGGTGCGCCTTGGTGTGCGTCAGCGACAATCCCACGATCGTGCCCTTGGCGTCGGAGTCCCAGATGGGGCTGCGCTCCCCCATGAAGTACGGCAGCACGATGAGTCCGTCGCTGCCGGCGGGCACCTTCTCGGCCTCCTCGTTGAGCTGGTCGTACACGCTGGCGCCGCCACGCCGCTGCTCCTCCTTCTCCCACTGGCAGAGGGTGTCGCGGAACCATTTGACGATGGCGCCGGCCGTGTTGCCTCCGGCGAAGTTGTAGGAGAGCCGCTTTGCGTCGTACAGGTACGGCCAGACGATCAGCCCCTTGCCCTTGACAGGCTTGTCGGAGATGAGCGCCGCGCACATCGACGTGCCGATGGCCGCCGCGTACACGCCCGGCTCGAACACGCCGAGGCCGATGTTCGCGGCGCCGCAGTCGATGCCGGATGCGATGACCGGCATGCCCGGTTCGAGTCCGAGTTCGGCGGCGATGTCGGGCTTGAGGCCGCCGACGATGTCGGTGGACTCCACGATGCGCTGGGGCATCATCGACGCCGGGATGCCCATGTCGTCCAGCAGCTCCTCGGACCAGGTGCGCGTGTTCATGTCGAAGATGCCGCCGATGTTGCCGGCGGACGAGTAGTCGATGGCCACTTCGCCGGTCATCCTGTAGATCACGTAGTCGTTGGGCGGCAGGAACAGCCTGGTCTTCGCCCAGTTCTCGGGCTCGTGGTTCTTCATCCACAGGATCTTCGTGTAGCCGTAGTAGGGGTCGGCGCCGTTCTGGGTGATGCGCAGCAGCTTCTCCTCGCCGATGTTGTCGAACACCCATCGGGTCTCCTCGTCGGCGCGGCGGTCCATCCAGATCATGCATGGGCGGATCGGCTCCATGTTCTCGTCGAGCGGGATGCCGGAGCCTCCGTAGAGGCCGGAGACGGCGATGCCCTTGATGTCGGAGGCGGGGACGCCGGCCTTGGCCACGGTGTTGCGGATGGAGTCGATGGCGCCGCGATACCAGACGTCAGGCCACTGTTCGGCCCAGAGGGGCTTCGGCGTGAGCACGTCGTATTCCTGGAGGTCCTGGGCGATGAGTTCGCCGTCGGTGTTCATGAGCACGGTCTTGGTGCCGGATGTGCCGATGTCGGTGCCGAGAAGATACTTCATTGTGTCCTCGTTTCAGATGCGAATGGATTTCGTGGGTTTCCGGGTGGTTTGCCGGTGTGTCGTGATGAAAATCGATTGATGCGCAGAAAAAGGCAAACCCGTCCTTCGGCCTGGCCTGATGCCCGGCCGAGGGACGGGTGGGGTCGTATGGATGGTGCGGCGGGGTGGTAGGGCCCGCCACACCACGCCATGTCATGTCATGCCTTGCCATGCCGCGTCCGCGGCGTCGTCCGCCGTCAGAAGGCGGTGAAGGCGCCGTCGACGACGAAGTCGGAGCCGGTGGTGAACGTGGAGGTGTCGCCGGCCAGGTACACGCAGATGGACTGGAGCTCCTCGGGCTTGCCGAGGCGTCCCATCGGGGCCATGGCGTTCCACTGGGCGATGAGCGGCTTGAGCGACTCGGAGCTGAGGGTCAGGTCGGTGCCGATGTAGCCCGGGGAGATGCAGTTGACTCGCACGCCGCGCTTGGCCCATTCGATGGCGAGGGACTTGGTCAGCTGGATGACGCCGGCCTTGGAGGCGTTGTAGGAGCACTGCGGCTGCGGCACGTTGACGATGTGCGCGCTCATCGACGCGGTGTTGATGATGGAGCCGTGGCCCTGCTTGAGCATGACCTTGCCGGCGGCCTGGGCGGTGAGGAAGATGCCGGTGAGGTTGATGTTGATGACCTTGGCCCACTGGGCGGGCGTCATCTCCTCGGCGGGGATGTTCATGCAGATGCCGGCGTTGTTGAACGCCACATCAAGGCCGCCGAACTCCTCGACGACCTTGGCGACCATGGCGTCGACCTGCTCGGGGACGGTCACATCGCAGGCGATGGCGAACGAGCGGCCGTCGTGCGCGGCGTCGAGCTCGGCTGCGGTCTTGGTGGCCTCGTCGATGTCGACGTCCACGATCGCCACGTTGGCGCCGGCCTCCATGAACGCGGTGGCCACGGACTTGCCGATGCCTCGCGCGCCGCCGGTGACGTAGATGTTCTTGCCGTCCAGTCGCATCTTCTCGATGATTCCCATGGTTACTCCTTTGTATTGTGGTTTCTTTTGTTTATCTGGTTGGTATCTGGTTGGTCTTGGATCGGAACGTCGTGTGTCGTCCCTCGGATGGTGGTCAGGCCTGCTTGGCGGGACGAATCCCGTCGAGGTCGCCGGCTATGGCTTCGGCTTCGTCGATGCGCACCTCCTCGATGAGTCGGCGGCCCTTGGCGTCGAATCCGGGCTGCTTCGGGCGGATGAAGAGCGTGAGCACGAAGGCGAACGCGTACAGGATGGCGTAGGCCCAGCACACACCGCCGAATCCACCGATCGGCATGATGATGGTGGCGATCAGCGGGCCGGCGAACGTGGTCAGTCCGGCGGCGAGGTTGTAGGCGGAGAGGGCCGCGCCCTGCTCGCCCGGCGCCAGCGTGGTCACGACGGCGGTGAGCGGCACGAACGCGCAGGTTCCGACGCCGACGAGGAAGAAGCCGAGCCACATCAGCGGGGCGTTGGCGCCGAAGAACTGCGGCACGTAGTAGACGAACAGGGTGCTGCCGGCGAGCAGCACGCAGCCGAACCAGCGCACCGGCATCATCCAGCCGAAGCGGTCGCCGAACCAGCCCCAGAACACGTTGGCGAACAGGGTGACGACGAATACGAAGCCCCAGAAGCGCATCCAAGTCTCGGTGGGGAACCATCCGCCGCCGCCGTTGTTGTGCGTCGAAAGGTACAGCGGCATGATGACGGGGAACCCGTAGAGCACCAGGTTGTTGATCACACGCACGATGGCGGCGAAGGCGACCTGCCGGTTCTTCACGAGGATGGTCGCGCCCTTGGTGAGCTCGCGGATCTGTTCGGCGCGGTCGAGGCCTTCGGCCGCACGGCCCTTGGTGTTGGGCACGAGCAGGATGCACATGATCGTGCCGATGATGGCGAACGGCATGGCGCACCAGAAGGTCTTGTACTCGCCTAGCACGGGGATGATGTAGCTGGGCAGGTAGGCGCCGAACACGCCGATGCCCATGGAGAACGACGTCCAGAACCATCCCATCGCGCTGGAGAGCTTGGCCGGATCGACCGTCTCGGCCATGAGCACTACGAACGAGTATATGAACAGCGGATATCCCACGCCTCGTATCGAGTAGACGAACAGGATGAACGGGTAGTTGCCGGAGGGCAACGCCGCCGCAAGGAAGATGATCTGGATGACGATCCACCATGTGGCGCCGATCAGCATGAGCCGCTTGGCACCGAACATCTCGGCGAGCACGCCGCTGGTCCATGCGGCCGCGGCCGCGAACAGGCCGTAGACGGTGATCAGCAGCGACGCCTGTGTGGCGGCGAAGCCGTGGTCGACCATGTATTTCGACAGGAACGTCAGCTCGAAGCCGTCTCCCGTCATGAACACCGCGATGGCGAGGAAGCCACCGATCAGTTTGCGCGTGGCGCTTGATAGTCTGCTCATCCTCGCTCCTTGCCGGGAGTCGAAGACGCCGTGTTCGATGCGAACGTCATCGTCCACCTCCTTGAGAAAACCGTGGCGTGCACCGCTGCATCGCCGTCGTTGTCGTTGTCGCGCGACCGGCCGCAAACCCTCATGGACCGTGCCGCGCGTTCCGCCCTGACACTTTAATTGACCACTTTTCTTTAAGTGGTTGGCTAAAGCATACGCACTATCGACACGCTTTGTCAACCCACTTTTATCAAAGTGGTCAATATAATGGAAAAACACTGGGAACACACACGTTTCGGCAAACCGAACATCATCGTCACGGCGTGTCGCGCATTACACTGAGGTACATCGCAAGGAGGTCCAACGGATGGAGATCGCAACGACCACGGCCATCAAGGAGCAGAAACGGCAGCTCGTGCTCGGCCACATCTACCACCACCGCCACACCTCCCGCCAGGAACTCGGCATGGCATTGCCCATCAGCCTGCCCACCATCACGCAGAACCTCAACGAACTCGAGGATTCCGGGCTCATCAGACGGTCGGGGTTCCTCGACTCCAAAGGCGGCCGGCGCGCGCAGATATACTCGTTCACGGCCGGCGCCCGCATCGCCATCGGCGTGGAGATCCTCGGCGGATCCGTCGCATTGCAGGCATACGACCTCTACGGCGAGCGCATCGACGGCAGGACCCATATGCTCGCCTACGACAACAGCGACGAATACTACGAGACCGTCGCCGGGCACGTGAACGAGTTCGCGAACTGTCTGGACGCCGACGGATCGCGCATCCTCGGCGTCGGCTTCGCCGTGCAGGGCATCGTATCCCCCGACGGCTCCCACCTGACGTTCGGCAAGATCCTCGGCAACACCGGCCTCACCCTCGACCGCCTCAGCGAACGCATCGACCACCCCTGCCGGCTCATCCACGACTCCCACGCCTCGGCCATCGCCGAACTGTGGATCAGCGCCGACATCAAAAACGCCACCTGCATCTACCTCGACGAGCATGTGGGCTGCGCGGTGATCTCCGGCGGACGCATCGACGAGGGCGAGAACCTGCGCAACGGCACCTGCGAGCACATGACCCTCGTCATCGGCGGACGGGAATGCTACTGCGGGCAGCGCGGATGCCTGGACGCCTACACGTCGCGCCGGTCGCTGCTGGAACGGTCGGGACGGGGCAGCCTCTCCGATTTCTTCACCCAGGCGCACAACGGCGACCCCGACTGCGTGCGGCTGCTCGACGAATATCTGACGTATCTGGCCTACGCAATCAAGAACATGAGGACGGTGCTCAGCAACGACATCATCATCGGCGGACGCATCGCCTATCTGCTCTCGGACAACGACTTCGCCACGCTGCGGGAGAAGACGGCGGCCATCGCGTCGTTCCCCGACGACCGGTTCGACATCATCCGGGGCGCATGCTCGCAGGGGCAGAACATCTTCGGCGCGGCGCTGTCGTACATCAAACCGTTCCTCGACCAGGAGATCGGCGCCTACAACCGGCGGTAGGCATCGAAGCGGTCATAATCATAGATACGAATCCCCATATCGGGATTCGTTCCCATACATCGAGGACACCGGCCGAGCATCAACGACCCGACCGGGGATCGGCCATGACGGACGACGCCGCGAAATCATGAATTCGGCGACTTCGTCCGTCAGACGATCATCGGCCGCGAACGAAGAACCGCATGATTGCAACGTTTCTGAACAATCCCCTCGTGTTTGGCGAAGGATGACGCCGTGAAATCACACAATATGACCCGTCGTCCATCGAAAATGATGGACGACGGGTCATGCCACGCCAGATCGGCATGTCGTCCGTCCGACCGAAGCCGGATGGACGACGCCCCAACGCCCCTAGTGCGTGGCGATCTCGTCGACCTTGGTGACGTGGCCGCCGAACTGGGCGCGCATGGCGGTGACGACGCGCAGCACGTCGTCGGCGCCGCCGCGCGAAGCCTGACGCGCATAGAGCGCGGCACCGGTCGCAGGCGTCGGCACGCCGAGTTCGAGCGCGGCCTCGACCATCCACTTGGCCTCGCCGGACTCGTTGGCGACCGCCGGCACGTCACGCAGTTCGGGATCGTCCTTCGTGGCGTTCTCGAACAGGTCGAGCAGCCAGGAGGCGACGACCGACCCCTCGCGCCACGAGACCATGGTTTTGGCGGCGTCGTCGATGTATTCGCTGCGCATCATGGTGGCGAAGCCCTCGCCGAACGCCTGCATCATGCCGTATTCGATGCCGTTGTGCACCATCTTGGCGAAATGGCCGCCGCCGACCGGCCCGGCAAGCACCAGACCGTACTCCCCCTCCGGCTTGAGGGTCTCCAGCAGGGGCCGCACATGGTCGAACGTCTCCCGTTCGCCACCGAGCATGAGCGCGTATCCGCGTTCGGCACCCCACACGCCGCCGGAGACGCCGCAGTCGAGGAACCGGATGCCCTTCTCGGCCAGCGAGGCGGCATGGGCGCGGTCCTCGGTGTATTTGGAGTTGCCGCCGTCGATGACGATGTCGCCGGGGTCGAGCAGTGACTTCAGCCCGTCGATGGTGGATTCGGTGGGCACGCCCGCCGGCACCATGACCCAGACCACGCGGGGCGCGTCCAGCGCGGCGACCAGCGCGGCGAGGCTGTCGACGTCGCGGCCGGACTCCGGGTTCATGTCGAAGCCGACGACCTCATGGCCGCCGTCGCGAAGCCGCCTGACCATGTTGCCGCCCATGCGGCCGAGTCCGATCATTCCGATCTGCATGATTGTGCTCTTTTCTCTGTGCCGTTGTTTTCTATGCCGTTGTTTTCTATGCCGTTGGTTTCTGTGCCGTTGGTTTCTATGACGTCGGTTCCTATGCCGCCGGTTTTATGGCATGGCTCCCCGCGATGGCGCGAAGAGCCCAGGGGCTCAGGCCGCGAGCGCGCGCTCCTCCTTGGCCGCATGCTCCTCGACCGCGGCAAGCGCACGGGCGACCATCTCGTCCATACTGCCCTCGATGGACACCGTGATGCCGGGCTCGTCGTCCTCAAGCGGTTCGAGGTCGGCGAACTGGCTGGGAAGCAGCGACGGCGGCATGTAGTGGCCCTTGCGCTTGGACATGCGCTCGCCGATGACCTCCTCGCTGCCGACCATGTGCACGAAGAACACGGGGATGTCCTTGCGCAGCACGTCGCGATAGGCGCGTTTGAGGGCCGAGCAGGAGACCACGGTGGACTCCCCTTCGGCGGAGCGGTCGCGCATCCACTGGTTGATGGTACGCAGCCACGGCCAGCGGTCCTCGTCGGTGAGCGGGATGCCGGCGCGCATCTTGTCGACGCTGGCCTTGGGATGGAATTCGTCGCCCTCGGCGTAGACGAAGCCCATGCGGTCCCGGACGGCCTCGGCGATGGTGGTCTTGCCGCAGCCGGCCACGCCCATTACCACTACATGCGTTGTCATCGTTCGCTCCTTTGCTCGGTGACCGCATTGCGGCCACGATTACGACTGCAAGTTGATGGGATGATTATAATCACGTTTAGTAATCTTTGTCAATTTAAAAAGAGTACTTTTAAAAAATTTCGTGTTTCCGATCGGAGGATTACGTATTCTTTTCGTTGATTGATAATCTTTTTCTTATGACCGATACGCCGAAACCCACCGACACCACGCTGATGCACCTGCCCATCGCGGATCGGCTGGCCACCGACATCATCGACGGGCCGTGGGCCGTGGGATCCAACATGACGCTTGAGGACATCCAGAACCGGTTCGGCGTCTCCCGGACGGTGGCGCGCGAGGCGGCGCGATACCTTGAGGCCACCGGCGCGGTGACGATACGGCGGCGCGTGGGACTGGTGGCGCAGGACCCCGCGACCTGGGCCGCGATGAACCCGCAGGTGATCCATTGGAAGCTGCATTCGAACCAGCGCAAGCAGGAGCTGCTGTCGCTCACCGAGCTGCGTCTCGCCGTGGAGCCGGCTGCCGCGGCATGCGCCACGCATCGGGCGTCGCTGGAGACCCGCGCGAAGATGCCGGTGCTGGCGATGGAGATGCGGCGGCACGGCGAGGCCGGTGACCTCGACCCGTTCCACGAGCTCGACATCGAGTTCCATTCGACGCTGCTGCGCAACAGCGGCAACGAGCTGTTCGCCTCGCTGGCGCCCATCGTGGAGACCATCCTGCGCGGCCGCGTGGAGATCAACATGTATCCCAGCAAGCCTTCACCGAGCGCCCTCGACGCCCATGACGAGGTCGCCGACGCCGTGTGGAAGGGCGACGCCGAACGCGCACGCCGTGCCATGCATGACATCGTCGACGAGGTCAGCACGGTGATCGCGGCTCGATAATCACAGCTCGATAATCACAGCTCGATAATCACAGCTCGATAATCACAGCGGACGCCTCTCCCCCGGCGGCATTCCCGCCGCGCGCGAGCTTCCTTCGCCACGTGGCATTCCCCCGCGTGGCACCCCCACATGACGTTCCTCCCCACGTGGCGACGCGATTACCCGCCAATCCCCTCAAACGCCACAAATCCGTGATCCACGGCGCATGCGCGTTTGCCATCGCAAACGTTCCATACGCATCGTGGACCACGGATCGCATCATCGGTATGGCGATCATCGGCCTCGCGTTTCTGCCGAAAAATCGTTCAGGACGCGAGCCGGCGGAGGACTACTTCACCAGATAGCCGCCGTCGACGGGGATGACGGTGCCATTGACGTAGTCGCTGGCGGAGGAGGCGAGGAACAGGACCGGCCCCTTGAGGTCCTCGGGCAGGCCCCAGCGGTTGGCCGGGATGCGCACCGTGCACTCGTCCTTGCGCTCCTGGGTCATGTTGGCGCACATCTCGGTGTCCATGTATCCCGGAGCGATGGCGTTCACGCAGATGCCGTAGCGGGCGCAGTCCACGGCGAGGCTCTTGGTGAGCTGGCTGACGGCGCCCTTCGAGGCGGTGTAGGCCGGGACGGTGGTGCCGCCGAACCACGTGACCATGGAACCGATGTTGATGATCTTGCCGCCGGTCGGCTGGTCCTTCATGATGGCGACGGCCTTCTGGCACATGAACCACACATGGTTGAGGTTGATGTCGATGACGAGCTTCCACTCGTCCTCCGGGAACTCCCACGGCTGGTGGCGGCGCTGGATGCCGGCGGCCGGGATGAGCACGTCGAGACGGCCGTCGAGGATCTCCATGGCCTCGTCGAACATGCGGTCGATGTCGGCCTTCTTGGAAAGGTCGCCGACGACGGCGTGGGCGTCGTAGCCCTGGGCACGGTACTCCTCGACGACCTTCTCCAGCTTCTCCTTCTGCACGTCCATGACCACGACCTTGGCGCCGTTCTCCAGCAGTCCTTCAGCCATGCCGCGGGAAAGTCCCTGGGCGCCGCCCGTCACGATGCAGTTCTTGCCGGCGACGTTGAACTTGTCCTGATAATCGAAAGCCATCATTGGCTCCTTTCATATTGTTGTTTGTTGTTGGTTTGGTTGTGGTTCTTACGTTGATATACGGGTATATATGGGATTCGATGACGTCGATGGTCACGGGGTGACGAGCGCGCCGTCGCGGCGGCGGGTCTGCGTCCACGTGGTCACCGTGTTCTCGCACGGATACTTGGCGGCCTCGGCCTCGTCGAGGTCGACGCCGAGACCGGGTCGGTCGTTGGCGTACACGTAGCCGTCGCGGTACTCCGGCAGGCCGGGGAACACGTCGAGCAGCGCGCCATGCGGCCCCTTGAGCTCCTGGATCACGAAGTTCGGCGGTTCGATGCCGGACCATTCCTGCACGCCGAAGTTCTGCGCGGCCAGGTCGATGTGGATGTTGGCCGCGTGGGCCAGCGGCGACATGTCGCCGGGACCGTGCCATGCGGTGCGCACGCCGAACTGCTCGGCGAAGATCTGGAGCTTGCGCGCTGGGGTGATGCCGCCGATCTGGCTGATGTGCACGCGGATGAAGTCGATGAGATGCTCGGCGATCAGCGTCTTCCATTCGGCCGGGTTGTTGAACAGCTCGCCCTGGGCGATCGGGATGCTGGTCTGCTGGCGCAGGCGGCGCAGCCAGTCGGTCTGCTCGATCGAGACCGGGTCCTCAAGGAAGAACAGCTCGTATGGCTCCAACGCCTTGGCGAGCTGCACGGCCTCCACGGGGGCGATGCGCTCATGCACGTCGTGCACGAGGTTCATCTCGTAGCCAATCTTCTCGCGGATGCCGGCGAACAGTTCGACCGTGTCGTGGATGTACTTCCTGGAATCGAGGTAGACGCCGGGATGTGCGCCCTCCGGGGCGGTGGCCGGCGTGTTGCCGTAGTCCTCGCCGCCGTAGCCGCCGCACTGGCAGCGGATCGTGGTGATGCCCATCTCCTGGAACTGCCGGATGTTGTCGCAGAGCTCCTCAAGGTCTCGCCCGTCGGCGTGGCGGTAGACGGGGATGCCCTCGCGCACCTTGCCGCCGAACAGCTGGTAGACCGGCATTCCGGCCATCTTGCCCTTGAGGTCCCACAGGGCCATGTCCACGCCGGAGATGGCGTTGTTGGAGATCGGCCCGTTGCGCCAGTAGGCGTTCTGATGCATGAGCTGCCAGAGTTCCTCGATGTTCTCCGCGTCGCGGCCGCGCAGCAGCGGGTCGAGGTACTCCTCCACCACGGTCTTCACCGCGAGATGGCGGTATGCGTAAGTGGCGCAGCCGAGGCCGTAGAGACCGGGCTGGTTGGTCTCCACGCGGACGACGACGAGGTTGATGCCCTCGGGCGCCGTGCAGATGACCCGCACCTTTTCGATGGTGACTGTCATGGGATTCTCCTTGGAATCGTTGGAATAGTTGGGAATGGTCGGTATGCACCGGGCCGGCGGCCGAACCGTCGGCGTCCGGTGCATCGGGATTGGATCATGTCGTGGCCGTTACATTGCGTCTTCGCGGACGGTCAGGTCGCGGCCTGCGACCTCGGTCATCACGATGCTGGCACCGAACGTGACCGCGGTGTAGAAGAACATGAGCACCGCGAGGGCGACCCACGAGTTGAACACGGCGACCAGGGCGGCGGCGACCAGCGGGCCGAAGCCGGCGGTGATGAGGTTCGGGATCTCCTTCGACAGGGCCAGCTGCTCGTAGCGGTGGGCGGAGCCGAAGCATTCCGCCATCGTCAGGTTCTCCAGCGAGGCGAGGGCCAGCACGGAGAGGTTGTGCAGCACGATGTAGCCGATGAAGAACATGAGCGTCGGATTGGAGAAGTGGGCCACCATGCCGGTGGAGGTCTGCTCCATCACCGTGTCGGTGCCACGGTTGTTCAGCATCATCAGGAAGCACGGCACGATGAGGAAGAAGTCGATGACCGTGACCACGGTGTACATGCGCTTGCGGCCGAAGAGGTCGCCCAGCCAGCCGATGATCGGGACGGTGAGGAAGCCGACGAGCGAGGAGTACACCACGATGTTCGACGCCACGGACTTGGAGACGAGCAGGTTGGCGGTCAGGAAGGTGATGAGGTAGGTCTGCACCATGCCGGAGTTGCCGGACTGGCCGAAGCGCAGGGCGCAGGCCACGAGGAACGCCTTCCACGAACGCTTGGTCTTGGCGAGCTTGGCGATGGCCTCCTTGCGGGCCTGGGCGGCGGCCTCCTTCTTGGCCTTCTCGGCCTCTCGGTCCAGCGGCTTGTCGTACTCCTCGATGATCTCGTCCACGGAGGCCTCGAACACCGGGGTCTCCTTGAGGTGGATTCGGATGAACACGGCCACGCCCATCACGATGACGGAGCCGAGGAACGGGATGCGCCAGCCCCAGGCGATCACGGCGTCGTTGCCGAGCCACGCCAGCAGGACGGCCCACACCGCGCCCGCGAACAGGGTGCCGGAGTTGGTGCCCAGCGCGGTGAGCGAGGCGATGATGCCGCGCTGCTTGGTCGGCGCGTATTCGGCCAGCAGCACGGACGAGCCGGCGATCTCGGCGCCCGCGCCGAAGCCCTGCACCAGTCGCAGGATCACCAGCAGGGCCGGGGCGAGCAGACCCACCTGGTCATACGTGGGCAGCGCACCGATCAGCGTGGTGGCGACACCCATGATGGCGATGGTGATGAACAGCACGTGGGTACGGCCGATACGGTCGCCGAAGACGGCCGAAGTACCATGCGCCGATCGGGCGGGCGATATAACCCACGCCGTACACGGCCATGGCCGACATGATCGCCACGGCCTGAGAGCCATGACCGAAGAAGATGTCCTTGAACACAAGGGCAGCCGCCAGCGAGTAGAGCTGGAAATCCATGAATTCGAGCGCGGTGCCGAGCCAGCCGGACACGGCCGCCTTGACCAGATCGCCCATCGTACGCTTCGCGAGCGAGGGATCGCCGCCCTTGGTCGGCGTGGAGACAGCAGAAGACATAATAATCTTCACCTTTCAACAGATTCAGTATTCGATGAGAGTGGAAACCATTCGCGGCATTATTCGTATGATGCCGTAAACCATATGAATGAAATAGTGGGAGATCGCCGGCTTCTCCACGTCGAGGAGCCGGAGTATTACCTAATTATTCGGAACATATGAAACCCGATGATGCAGACGGGATTCGATTCTAGAACTCTACGAGCACCTTGGAGGAACGCGAGGAGTCACGGGCCACGGCGAACGCATCGGCGACCTTGTCGACGGGGAACACCTGGGTGATGACCTCCTTCAGGGCCGGGGTGCCGGCGAGGATCCGCAGCGCCTGATTGATCTCGTCGTAGAAGCGGAAGCTGCCGATGTAGGTGATCTCCTTGCCGTTGATGGCGGAGAGGTTGAGCGGCACGTCACGGTCGAGCAGCATACCGACCTGCACGATGGTGGCGCCGGGGGCGGCCGCCTTGAACGAGGCGCTGATGGCAGGGGCCGCGCCCGCGCATTCGAACACCAGATCGTAGGTGTTGGCGGGAAGCGACTCGTTGGCGACGTTGAACACGCCCTGGGCTCCGACCTTCTTCGCCACTTCCAGCGGGGCGTCGAGCACATCGGACACATCCACGCGAGCCGCGCCAAGGGAGACGAGCGCGCCTGCGGCGAGCAGGCCGATTGGACCGGCGCCGGAGACGAGCACCTTCTTGCCTCGCACATCGCCTGCGAGGCGGATGGCGTGCAGCCCGACGCTGAGCGGCTCAGCAAGCGCGCCCATATCAAGGGAAAGGCCTTCGGGAAGCACACGCAGCTGGTCGGGGCGGACGAGCATCTTCTCGGTCATGCCGCCGTGGGTGTGCGGGAAGTACTGGGCGGAACCGAAGTAGGAGCCGTTCGGCCAGATCTCCGGCTTGTCCTCGATGCCGGGCAGCTTGTCGCCGAAAGTGGCGGGGTGGATGGCGACCGGGGTTCCCGCCGGCACGGTCTTGCCGTCGATGACGGTGTCCTCATCGAGCACGGCGCTGATCTCATGACCGGGGGTCAGCGGTTCGCGTATGACCGACAGTCCACAGGAACCGTCGGCAAGATAATGCAGGTCTGAGCCGCAGATGCCGATGAACTTCGGACGAACGACGACGTGGGCCTCGTCGGCAACGGGTTCGGGGACCTCCCTGATCTCCAGCCGGCCTTTGCCGGGAATCTTGACTACCTTCACAGCATCCTCCTTGATTGCATGTGTTGCGCTGTTAGATGTAACGATACACTAATCATTTATAATCAGAGTATTTCCCTTGTAAATAAAGGGATTGTTCGGCGTGTTGCAGCAATTTATCGTTTCACCAAAATACGTACGGAGGATATCCGTCCGCCAGCAGCCGCCCATGTCGAACACCTACTTGACCGATGGCGACGGTAGAATTTCCTCGTTTCCGATATATCGCAGACGTCATGGGATTGAGAGGCAATGGCAAAACGCAGAACCATCACCATTAAGGAGGTCGCAAGGGTGGCCGGGGTCTCCGTCACCACCGTGTCGAACTACCTCAACGGGCAGATGGCCCGCATGAGCCCGGAGACCCGCGACAAGGTGGGGAAGGTCATCGAGGACCTGCACTACCAGCCCTCGTCCGCCGCGCAGAGCATGCGGTCGAACTCCACGAAGATCATCGGCGTCATCGTGGGCGACATCTCGAACGTCTTCTCGCCACTGCTGTTCGGAGGACTCCAGAAGGTCCTCAAGCCTAGGAACTACAGCCTGATGCTGCTGAGCGCCGACAACGACCCGGACGACGAGAGCCGATGCATCGGCAAGCTGCTGAGGCAGCACGTCGACGGTCTGATCATCCAGCCCACGCAGGACGAGCCCGAGGCCTTCTACCCCATCACCGTCTCGGGGACGCCGCTGGTCATCGTCGACGGCATCGTGCGCGCACTGCCCCGCAACGCGGCGCACGTGACCTCCGACAACACGACGTCCACCGCGGCCATGTGCCGGGAGCTGCATGAACGCGGGTACGGTCGCATCCTGACCGTCAGCGAGTCCACGGCACCGACGTCGTCGCAGATGCCGAGGCTCAGAACCGTGGCCGGCTGCGCAGCCGACCTGCACATGGAGCACGTGGCGCTGGACATGCGCGGCCACGACGACGCCTGGCTGGCGGAATCCATACGCGGAGGCCTTACGCCGGGCCTGCGGACCGCGGTCTTCCCGCTGATGGGACCGATGCTCTTCCACACGCTCGACGCGCTGATGCTCGCCGGGCTGTCGTTCCCCGACGATCTGGGCCTGGTCAGCTTCGACGACTGGAACTGGGGCCGGTTCATCGGCCATGGCGTGGATCTGCTGCAGCGCGACATCGACGAGATCGGGCGTCTCGCCGGCGAATCCCTCCTGCGGATCATCGAGACCGGCTCCCCCGAGCGATCCGAGATCAGCGTGCCGACCAAGCGGATCGCCGGGCACTCGCTATAGGGGGCCGTCCGGCGCGGACGACCCGCGATTGCCGGCGTCCGCACCGCACCGGCCGCGCATACGCCGGTGCCGGCCCGTTCCCAGGAAGGGAAGGAACGGGTCGGCACCGTGCAATCAAGGGATTCAGGGGTAGGTCTTATATCACATCGCGTGCATCACATTGCGTCTTCGCGGACGGTCAGGTCGCGGCCTGCGACCTCGGTCATCACGATGCTGGCACCGAACGTGACCGCGGTGTAGAAGAACATGAGCACCGCGAGGGCGACCCACGAGTTGAACACGGCGACCAGGGCGGCGGCGACCAGCGGGCCGAAGCCGGCGGTGATGAGGTTCGGGATCTCCTTCGACAGGGCCAGCTGCTCGTAGCGGTGGGCGGAGCCGAAGCATTCCGCCATCGTCAGGTTCTCCAGCGAGGCGAGGGCCAGCACGGAGAGGTTGTGCAGCACGATGTAGCCGATGAAGAACATGAGCGTCGGATTGGAGAAGTGGGCCACCATGCCGGTGGAGGTCTGCTCCATCACCGTGTCGGTGCCACGGTTGTTCAGCATCATCAGGAAGCACGGCACGATGAGGAAGAAGTCGATGACCGTGACCACGGTGTACATGCGCTTGCGGCCGAAGAGGTCGCCCAGCCAGCCGATGATCGGGACGGTGAGGAAGCCGACGAGCGAGGAGTACACCACGATGTTCGACGCCACGGACTTGGAGACGAGCAGGTTGGCGGTCAGGAAGGTGATGAGGTAGGTCTGCACCATGCCGGAGTTGCCGGACTGGCCGAAGCGCAGGGCGCAGGCCACGAGGAACGCCTTCCACGAACGCTTGGTCTTGGCGAGCTTGGCGATGGCCTCCTTGCGGGCCTGGGCGGCGGCCTCCTTCTTGGCCTTCTCGGCCTCTCGGTCCAGCGGCTTGTCGTACTCCTCGATGATCTCGTCCACGGAGGCCTCGAACACCGGGGTCTCCTTGAGGTGGATTCGGATGAACACGGCCACGCCCATCACGATGACGGAGCCGAGGAACGGGATGCGCCAGCCCCAGGCGATCACGGCGTCGTTGCCGAGCCACGCCAGCAGGACGGCCCACACCGCGCCCGCGAACAGGGTGCCGGAGTTGGTGCCCAGCGCGGTGAGCGAGGCGATGATGCCGCGCTGCTTGGTCGGCGCGTATTCGGCCAGCAGCACGGACGAGCCGGCGATCTCGGCGCCCGCGCCGAAGCCCTGCACCAGTCGCAGGATCACCAGCAGGGCCGGGGCGAGCAGACCCACCTGGTCATACGTGGGCAGCGCACCGATCAGCGTGGTGGCGACACCCATGATGGCGATGGTGATGAACAGCACGTGGGTACGGCCGATACGGTCGCCGAAGACGGCCGAAGTACCATGCGCCGATCGGGCGGGCGATATAACCCACGCCGTACACGGCCATGGCCGACATGATCGCCACGGCCTGAGAGCCATGACCGAAGAAGATGTCCTTGAACACAAGGGCAGCCGCCAGCGAGTAGAGCTGGAAATCCATGAATTCGAGCGCGGTGCCGAGCCAGCCGGACACGGCCGCCTTGACCAGATCGCCCATCGTACGCTTCGCGAGCGAGGGATCGCCGCCCTTGGTCGGCGTGGAGACAGCAGAAGACATAATAATCTTCACCTTTCAACAAACGATACTTTCTTATTCGCCGGGAGGACGTTCTCCCGTTCCCCGAGGCGAACGCCTCTGGCAGAAGGCGCGCCACGGCAGGCTCACGCTGGTAAAGGAAGATGGAAACGAGCGTGCGCCCGGTTCGCCGGGGCGTCATTGCCCCGGTCGATAGGCGGGAGGACGGCGAAACCGCCGTCTCCTCCCGGTTCCCGACGTCGGGCGGCATGTGCCGTGCCCGACGCAGGAGTCTTGTTTTGCCGGACGGACCGGACTAGCGCAGCAGGTAGCCGCCGTCGACCGGCAGCATCACGCCGGTGACGTAGTCGGACGCCTCGCTGGCGAGGAACACCATCGGTCCCATGAGCTGCTCGGGCACGCCCCACTCGCCGGAGGGGATGTGCTCGCGGATCTCCGGCCCGCGGACCGGGTCCTGCTGCAGGGAGCGGGTCATGTCGGTGATGATGTATCCGGGGGCAAGGCCGTTGACCTGGATGTTGTACGGGGCGAGCGCATCGGCGTAGGCGCGGGTCAGGCCGAGCACGCCGTGCTTGCTGGCCGCGTACGGGAAGATGCGCTTGCCGGCGCGGTAGGACTGCATGGAGCCGATGTTGATGATCTTGCCGTGCTTCTGCTTGGCCATCACCTTGGCGGCGGCGTGCGAGAGCATGTACAGGCCGTTGAGGTTCACGTCGATGACCTTGTACCAGTCCTCGTCCTTGAAGTCGAGCACATCGTTGCGGATCTGGATGCCGGCGTTGTTGACGAGGATGTCGAGGTGGCCGAACTGCTCGACGACGGCGTCTACGATGGCGTCGGCCGCGCCGGGCTTGGTGATGTCCTGCTTGATGAAGCCGATCTTGCGGCCGTTGGCCTCGACGATCTCGCGGATCTCGTCCCAGCCCTCCTCGTTCTCGGCGGCGACGAAAATGTCGGCGCCGTACATGGAGAGCGCGATGGAATAGTTGCGTCCGAGGCCGCGGGCGCCGCCGGTGATGAGGGCGACCTTGCCTTCGAGGTTGTAGCTGTTGCGATCGAACTTGGGCATGATTACTCCTTTGTATGCCGTTGATGGGGTTCCGTTGATTGCGGTTGGTGGCGGATTACGGTCGCCGCCGCCCGTACGACCGGACGCCGGCGACGGGAGGAAGGGGCCGGGGCCCGCCTGTGGCGTGCGCCCCGGCCATGGGGGTCACATGGCGATGAGCACCTTGGCGGACTTGGATGCGTCGGCCGCGGTGGCGAACGCCTCGCGGTAGTCATCGACGGGGAAGACCTGCGTGATGACCTCTTCGAGGTTGGGGTTCCTGGCCAGCACCTCGACGGCGTCGCGGATCTCCTGAAAGAAGCGGAAGCTGCCGATGTAGGTGATCTCCTTGCCGTTGATGGCGGAGATGTTGAGGCTGGCGTCGCGGTTGACCATCATGCCGACCTGGATGATGGTGGCGCCGGGGGCGGCAGCCTTGAACGAGGCGCTGATGGCCGGGGCCGCGCCGGAGCATTCGAGGATGAGGTCGTACTCGTTGTCGGGCAGGGACTCCTGGGCCACGTTGTAGACCTTGGTCGCGCCGAGCTTCTTCGCCACGGAGAGCGGATGGTCGAGCACGTCGGAGACGGCCACGCTTGCGGCGCCTTCGGTGAGGGCGGCGCCTGCGGCGAGCAGGCCGATGGGGCCGGCGCCGGAGACGAGGACCTTCTTGCCGCGCACGCCGCCGGCGAGGTTGATGGCGTGCAGTCCGACGCCCAGCGGCTCGGCCAGGGCGGCGGCCTTGAGGGAGACGCCTTCGGGCAGGACGATGAGCTGGTCGGGGCGGACCGCCATCTTCTCGGTCATGCCGCCCTGCTCGTGCGGCAGGTACTGGGCGGATCCGAGGTAGCGGCCGTTGGGCCAGATCTCCGGCTTGTCCTCGATGCCGGGCTGCTTCTCGCCCCAGGTGGAGGGATGGATGGCGACCGGGGTGCCGGCGGGGATGACCTTGCCGTCGACCTCGACGTCCTCGTCCGTCACCGCGCTGATCTCATGGCCGGGGACGATGGGTTCGCGGACGACCGACATGCCCACCTGGCCGTCGGCCAGATAATGCAGGTCGGATCCGCAGATGCCGATGAACTGGGGACGGACGACGACCTTGCCGTCCTCGTGCTCGGGTTCGGGGCGCTCAGCCAGGTCAATCAGTCCCTTGCCGCTGATAAGTACCGACTTCACTTCAACATCCTCCTTGATGTCTGATGTTTTCATTTCCCAAGGTATATCGTTTCCCTTGTTGAGATAACGTTACCCCTAAACTCGTTATAATGTCAATATACGTTGAAATTTGAGTCGTGTCGCACCTATCAAATCACTGATTTATCGTTTCACTAAATAATTCAATAAGACACGTTATGAAAAGTGCGGCGCACAAAAAGAACGACCCGTAGAATATGCAATGAACGCAGTTTCCGCATACCCCCCCCCCGAACGGATACGACCATGAGACGCCACAAGACCATAACCATCAAGGAAGTCGCCCAAGTGGCCGACGTATCCGTCACGACCGTCTCGCGGTATCTCAACGGCAACCTCGGCAAGATGAGCGACGCGACGCAGCGACGCATCGGCCGGGTCATCAAGGACCTCGGCTACCGGCCGTCCGCCGCCGCGAAGAACATGAGGTCGGGCAGCACCCACATCATCGGCGTGGTCGTAGGCGACATCTCCAACGTGTTCGCGTCGATGCTGTTCACCGGCATGTACAAGACGCTGCAGCCACGCGGATACAGCGTGATGCTGCTCAACGCCGACAACGACGCCGACGCCGAACGCGACTGCGTGGAGAAACTGCTGGAGCAGAACGTCGACGGGCTGATCATCCAGCCGAGCCGCAACGACTTCGAGGACTACTACCCCATCGTCAACGCGAACACTCCGCTCGCGTTCGTGGACCGATACGTCGCCTCCACCCCGTCGTCGGCGATCCACGTGACCAGCGACAACGCCGACGCCAGCCGCAACATGTGCAAGGAGCTCGCCTTTCGCGGATACGAACGCATCGTCGTCATCCGCAGCACCACCGTCGACACCTCGGCCCAGATGCCACGTATGCGGGCCATCATCGACGAATCGGCCGCACTCGGCATCGACCTCAGCATCATGGATCTCAACGGACGTTCGGACGACTGGCTCGCCGACTCGCTGCGGACGCTGAAGAAGGACCCGCGCAGAACCGTCGTCGTCTCGCTGATGGGACCGCTGCTGCTGCGTGTGCTCGCCGCGGCGCGCTCGACGGGCACACGATTCCCCGAAGACCTGGGGATGCTGAGCTTCGACGACTGGGAATGGGGCCAGTACGTGGGGCACGGCATCGACCTCATCCTCCAGGACCCCGAAGCCATCGGACGGCAGGCGGCGCAGGCGCTGCTCGACGTCATCAACGGGAACCCGCCCGCCCGCAACGAGATAGTGGTGCCCACCAAACGGGTCCCCGGGCACTCGCTATGACCACGCGGCGCCGGAGCAACAACCAACCGGCAACCGACCAACAACGGAAAAAGGCCCGGACCCCGATGAATCGGGAATCCGGGCCTCGGAACCGAACGGGCCGAAGGGCCTTCGGCGATCAGACGACCTTGCGCTCGAACGGGTCGGAGCTGATGCCCTTGGCGAGGATGTCCTTCGCCCACTCCTTGGCGGTGAACAGGCTGTGGTCGCGGTAGTTGCCGCAGCTTTCGATCGTGGTGGCGGGCACATCGTCCCACGTGGCCTTGTAGGCGATGAACTCCAGGGCCTCCTTGAGCGCGCGGGCAACGTCCTCGGTGGAATGCTCGCCCCACGTCAGCAGATGGAAGCCGGTACGGCATCCGAACGGCGAGCAGTCGATGTAGCCGGGGATGCGTTCGCGCAGCAGCACGGCGATGGTGTGCTCGATGGTGTGCAGGCCGCCGGTCGGGATGGCGTTCTCGTTCGGCTGCACCAGACGCAGGTCGTAGTTGGAGATCACGTCGCCGTTGGGGCCGGTCTCCGTATCGATGTAGCGCACATACGGCGCCTTGACCTTCGTGTGATCGAGCTGGAAGCTTTCGACGACCGGCTTGTCTGCCATGATGTCCTCCTTGCAAGACGAAAACGACGTCACGCGCGCATCGCACGCATATGACCGCTATCTACTGTCGTCGCAAAATCGTCAATCGTCAACCGCATGGTCATACACGTCGATTATCACCGGCCATCGGCGGCGCGGCCCATCATGGATCACCGTCCGTCGCCGCCGAAACCGGCCCCCGCGAACTCGCGGATCACGGCGAGGAACCGCTCGCCGTAGAGTTCGAGCTTGTGCTGGCCGACGCCGTTGACCGCAAGGAATCCGGCGTCGTCCGTCGGCTTGAGCTCGCACATGCCGCGCAATGATTTGTCGGAGAACACGATGTACGGCGGCTTGCCGATCTCGCGCGCGATTTCGGTGCGCAGTCCGCGCAGCCGTTCGAACAGTTCGGCGTCGGCATCGGAGAGTTCGGCGGGGGCGGCGGACCGAGCTCCGCGCGATGCGCCGCCCGACGCAGGCCCGCCGCCCGATACCGGCCGTTCCACCTGCTTGATGACCATGTGGAAGTCGGTCCGAGCGGTTTCGGCGGCCCGTTCGCCATAGTCGACGAGCGGGTATTTGCCGTCGCGTATCCGCAGGTATCCGTCCGACGCCATCTGCGATATGACGTCGCGGATGCGGGCGGCCGGCACGTCCTCAAGCGCCCCGTAGGAGTCGGCGGAGTCGAGGTGCCGCCAGTCGTGCATCTCCTGGGCGTCGGAGCCGCGCAGCATCTGCGTGATCTTGCCGGCGCCGAGGCATCCGGGCCGGCCGTCGCGGTCCGTTCCGAGCAGTTCGCGGATGTCGTGCAGGCATCGGCTGACGGCCACGGCGATCCTCGTCACGTCGATCGTCTCGAATTCGCCATCGCAGTTGGAGCAGCCGGAGCAGGGCCCGGCGTCGGTCTCGCCGAAATACGAGGTGATGTATCGGTGCAGGCAGTCGGTGGTGCGGCAATAGCCGATCATGACATCGAGCAGCACGCGCCGGCGGTTGCGTATGACTTCGGCCTCGTCATCGCTGAGCCGCTCGTTGTCGTTCTCCCTGTCGATGAAACGACGCCGGGTGTTGATGTCGCCGTCGCTCCACAGCAGCGTGCATCGGGCGGGTTCGCCATCCCGTCCGGCACGACCGGCCTCCTGATAGTAGGCTTCGATGCTGTCGGGCATGTTGTGGTGGACTACATAGCGCACGTTGGATTTGTCGATGCCCATGCCGAACGCGTTGGTGGCGACGACGACATGCACCTCGTCGTTGACGAAGTCGCGTTGCGCCTGAGATCGTTCCTCGGCCGGCAGGCCCGCGTGGTAGCAGGCGGCGGCGATGCCGCGATCGCGCAGATCGTCGGCGAGCGCCTCGGTCTCCTTGCGTGTGGCGCAGTAGATGATGCCGGATTCGTCGGGACGTGCGGTCACGTATCGTTCTATCCATTGGCGTTTGACGCTGGGCACGGCCTTGATGACGTCGAAGTACAGGTTGGGGCGGTCGAAGCCGGTGACGCTGACCTGGGGGTTCCTGAGCCCCACGAGGTCGATGATGTCGTGGCGTACGCGTTCGGTGGCGGTCGCGGTGAACGCGGCGACGACGGGACGGTACGGGAGCGCGGCGATGAAGTCGCCGATGCCGAGGTATGCCGGGCGGAAGTCCTGCCCCCATTGGGAGACGCAGTGGGCCTCGTCGATGGCGAGCAGTGCGATGCGGGTCCGGGCGGCGAAGTTCGTGAACTGTTGGGTGCCGAGTCGTTCGGGCGCCACGTAGACGGCGTCGCATCGTCCGGAGGCGGCTTCGGCGAGCGCGGCGGACTGTTCGTCGAGGCTTTGCGTGGAGTTGACGTAGACGGCGTGGATGCCGTTGTCCTCAAGGGCGGCGACCTGGTCGGCCATCAGCGACACCAGCGGCGAGACGACGACGGTGATGCCGCCGAGCAGTACGGAGGGGATCTGATAGCAGATGGATTTTCCGGCGCCGGTGGGCATGACGCCGAGCGCGTCGCGCCCGGCCAGGATGGCCGCTATGAGCGGCTCCTGGCCGGGCCGGAACCCGTCGTAGCCGAAATAGTGCTTGAGCGCCGCACGCGCATCGTTCATGTCTGCCATGACTTCGAGTCTATGGCCCGGCGGAGAGAATCCGACACGTGCGGCGGCCTGCGTCGTGCTACTTCGTGCGTTCGAGGGCCTGGTCGAGGTCGGCGATGAGGTCGTCGGCGTTTTCGATGCCGACGGAGAGACGGATGAGGTTGTCGGGCACCTGCAGCGTGGTGCCGGCCACGGAGGCGTGGGTCATGGCGGCAGGGTGCTCGATCAGCGATTCCACGCCGCCGAGGGATTCGGCCAGGGTAAAGATCTCGGTGGATTCCGCGAACTTCAGCGCGGCCTCGCGTCCTGCGGCGAGCTGCACGGAGACGACGCCGCCGAAGCCGCCGTGCATCTGGCGAGCGGCGATGTCGTGGCCGGGATGCGATTCGAGGCCCGGATACAGCACCCGCTCCACTTCGGGCAGGGTGGCGAGGTGTTCGGCCACGGCGAGCGCGTTGGCGCTGTGGCGCCTCACGCGCAGTTCAAGGGTCTTGAGGCCTCGGGTCTGGAGCCAGGAGTCGAACGGGGCGGGCACGGCGCCGGCGGAGTTCTGCAGGAAGGCGACGGCGTCGCGCGTGGCCTCGTCGTTGGTCACGATGGCGCCGCCGACCACGTCGGAGTGGCCGCCGATGTACTTGGTGGTGGAGTAGACCACATCGTCGGCACCGAGTTCGAGCGGATGCTGGAGCACGGGAGAGGCGAACGTGTTGTCGACGACCACCCTGACGCCGTGCGCGTGCGCGAGGGCGCTCACGGCTTCGATGTCGGTGACGCGCAGCATCGGGTTGGAGGGGGTCTCCACCCAGATGACCGCATAGTCGGAGTCCTCGAAGGCCTCCTTCACGGCGTCGATGTTCGAAACGTCGACCACGTCGAGGCCGATGCCCCATGGCACGAACACCTTGCTCAGCAGGCGGTAGGTGCCGCCGTACACGTCGTCGCCGAGCAGGATGCGGTCGCCGGGCTTGAGCGTGGAGCGCAGCAGCACATCGATGGCGGCGAGGCCCGAGGAGAAGGCGAGCGCGTACCTGCCGCCCTCGATGGCGGCGAGCTGCGCGTCGAAGGAGTCGCGGGTCGGGTTGCCGGAACGCGTGTAGTCGTAGCCCTTGCGCAGGTTGCCGACGCCGTCCTGCTTGTAGGTGGAGGTCAGGTAGAGCGGCGGCACGACGGCGCCGGTGACGGGGTCGGGCTCCTGGCCGGCGTGGATGGCGCGGGTGGCGAGCTGGGTGGCGGTGAAATCGATGGTCATGGGGGATGTTTCCTTTGTTATCTGTTGTGGTGGTTTGGATTATGGATTGGGGTTCATGGTGCCGAAACGGTCGGATGATGTGCATTCCGCGACACACTCAAGGCCGTTCGGCCAAGCCTACGGCCGGGCGACGTATGCCTCCTCCCTTGCTGCGTGCGCTTTTCGGCTCCCCTCCCTGAGGGGAGCTGTCCGCGCAGCGGACTGAGGGGAGTCGCGACGGCACTCAGCGACATCGTCTCGTAATCGATACGACGGTCATACGAGGCTCCTTAGCCGTCAGTCCTGGGCAGGGATGGCGCTGGGATGCGAGGTGCGTTTGACGACGTCCTCGAACCCGTTGTCGATCATCCACTGGTCGTTGAAGATCTTGCCGAGGTAGCTGCGTCCCGAATCGGGCAGCAGCACCACGACGACCGCATCCTTGCCGAGCCGGTGCTGACGGGCGTATTTAAGTGCGGAGACCACGGCCATGCCGGACGATCCGCCGACGAGCAGGCCCTCTTCGGCGGCGAGACGGCGCGTCATCTCGAACGCCTCGGCGTCGTTGACCTTCACGATGTCGTCGACCACGCTCGGGTCGTAGGCCTTGGGGAAGAAGTCCTCGCCCACGCCCTCGATCTTGTACTGGTGCACGTCCGCCGGATCGTCGGCCGAATAGATGGAGCCTTCGGGGTCGGAGCCGACCACGGTCACGGCCCCGTCGGAGACCTCCTTGAGGTACTTGCCCGCGCCGGAGATGGTGCCGCCGGTGCCGATGCCGGCCACGTAGTGCGTCACCGTGTGGTCGGTCTGCTCCCAGATCTCCGGGCCGGTCGTGTAGTAGTGGCTCAGCGGTCCGTTGGGGTTGTCGTACTGGTTGGGCTTGAACGCGCCGGGGATCTCGCGGGCGAGACGGTCGGAGACGTCGTAGTAGGAGCGCGGGTCGCCTGGGCCGGCGTCCGTAGGCGTGACGATGACCTCGGCACCGTAGGCGCGCAATACGGCGCGCTTGTCTTCGGAGACCTTATCGGGCAGGGTGAAGATCGCGTGGTAGCCACGCTGCTGGGCGACCAGGGCGAGACCGACGCCGGTGTTGCCGCTGGTCGGCTCCACGATGGTGCCGCCGGGCTTGAGCTGGCCGGACTTCTCGGCCGCGTCGATGATGCGTGCGGCTATGCGGTCCTTGGACGAGCCGCCCGGGTTCATGTATTCCACTTTCACCGCGATGGTGGCATCGATGCCTTCGGTAACGCGGCTGAGCCTGACGAGCGGGGTGTTGCCGACGAGTTCGGTGATGGAGTTGGCGATGGTCATGTCTCATATCCCTTCGGATGACGATTGGTTCACGTACTGACTGCGTTTGCGGTTCTGCTGGTGACCTGCCGTCGCCCCTTCGGCGGCCGGTGCAGTGCGGTACTGAAATGAGACGATACCGGATGCCGGTTTCCGGTTGGTTGAGATTCGCGCCGACGTAAACGGTTTGGCTATAGATTAAATCGTTGGCCGGTTCGAAATGGTTGGGAAATCATCGAATCCCCTGATCGTCGTATCCGTGCAACCCGTTGTCATGCGACCATTGCGGGAAATCCACGAACATCATGCGGGATTCGAACAAGAGAATCGTCCTATTTCAAGTTATGCGTCACTGACCAGCGCCCTGCACGATCACGTGCGACCGCATCATATGCGGCGGGGCGGCGGCTAGCGACAACAACATGAAAGGAACGTCATGGCTCAAACAGTAGCACACGCATTCGCACCGGCGTGTCGAAGCATTGCGCCTCGACTCCCGCCGACACGACGGACGACGACGGTTTTTGGGCGAATATGCGTCGTCGTCCATCGCGAATTCATGAACCGGCTGTCATCATCGTTGGAATCATGCGGTTTATGATGACCGGCATCGTAATCGACGACGGACGACACGGCATTTCGGGGGATTCTGCGACCTCGTCCGTCAACGACGAATCCCCATGTGCGACGAAGCATTTCTGCGGATCACGCGGCGTCGTCCATCGATGCGGACCCGTCCATGCCTCCCTCGCCGTCGGCGAGTCTGGCTTCGAGTTCCTCGACGATGCGCGCGTGCATCTTCTCGTCGATCCTCACGGTGAAGACGAACACGAGCAGGCTGGCGACGATCAGCGCGAGCGGCGTGTAGAAGGCGAACATCTTGAAGGTGCGGATGTTGGTGGCGGTCATGTCGGTGGCGGTGGCGGTGCCGACCATGCCGGCGGCGACGGCGATGAATCCGACGATGCCGTTGGAGAACGCGCCGGCGATCTTGTCGAGCATCGGACGGACGGAAAGGGTCACGGCCTCGTTGCGGCGGCCGGTCTTGAGCTGGCCGTATTCGATGGAGTCGGTGAGCGAGAGGATGGCGGTCATCTGGATGAACGTCGCGGGAATGTAGAACAGCACGAGCGCGATGATGACGAGCGACAGGTTCTGCGCGCCGACGATGAACATGACGTAGCCGGCGATCATGAAGACCATGCCGGCGATGTACAGGTATCGTCGGGGAATGTAGCGGTTGAGCACCGGATAGAGCGGCGCCGCCACAAGACCGGTGATGATCGGGATGATGCCGGCGATGGAGAACGCGGCCGGCTGGCCGAGCACGAACTTGAACAGGTAGAGCAGCACGCCGGTGGTGGCCACGTTGGCGATGGCGTACAGCAGGTAGCTCAACGCCACCCACAGCAGCTGGTCGTTTTTGGCGAGCGCGGCGAACGCCTGCAGCGGGTTGCCGTTCTTCTGCGCCTTGGCGCGCAACACGCTTTCGTTCTCCCTGGTGCCGAACGCCACTGTGAGCGCGGTGATGACGCCGAGCAGCGCCACGATGATGCCGAAGGCGGTCCATCCGCTCTGGCTTTCGGCCCGGGAGCCGGTGAACACGTAGCTGAAGTACGTGACGATGGGGATGACGACGACGGTGATGCCGTTGTAGCCGATGGAGCCGGTGAACGAGCCGAGCGCCGTATAGACGCTGCGTTCGTGCGAATCCTCGGACAGGGCGGGGATCATGCCCCAGTAGGAGATGTCGCGCAGCGAATAGAGCACGTCGAGCGCGATGAACACCACGACGAACAGGATGACGAACCACGTCTCGCTCACATCGACCAGTCCGAACAGTCCCGTGTAGACGAGCGCCAGCAGCAGCGCGGAGACGCAGCCGCCGATGACCTGCCATGGGCGGAAGCGGCCGAATCGTGTGGTGGTGTTGTCGATGAGGTTGCCGAGCAGCGGGTCGAGGAAGATCTCGGCGATGCGGATGACGACGATCAGGCCGGTGATGATGCCGATGAGTCTGGCGGCGAGCGCCTTGTCGACGCCGGCGAACATGGTGCTGGTCACATAGACGACGAAATAGGTGCTCAATGCGTTGTAGAACGCGGCCTGCCCGAGATTGCCTACCGCATAGCAGATGCGACGGCCGATGCCGCCGGTCTTCGCCCCGCCGACGTTCGGCGTCGGCGGTGTCGTCGGTGGCGTCGGTGCCGCCGCTGTCCGGGCGGCGGATTCCGGTCGGGATTTCGTTGATTGAACCTGTTGTGATTGCGATGCGCGCTTCATAGCCTTCTCCTTAGAAGACACATGATGATGAAGATCATCCTTTGATCCGACAATCGCGATACTAATGCATTACTAATTAAAAGTAAAATTCATTACTTACGGTCGCCATACCGGCGTGTTGCCTGCGACCACTGTCGGTCAACGGCTGTATATCGTTGCAATATCAGTCACAATTGCCGTCGCGCAACAACGTCGCACCTTCTGTCGGCCATGATGTAGATGCGGCAATTCACATGATTATCCAGTATTGCCAACACTCGGTATTTGCCAAAATACCAGTCTATGATTACTTTATTCAGTAAAGAGATTTACTCACTCTTGGATATATCATTAACAACGATGTAATGAATGTCAGAAAGGCATGCACCATGACCGGCAACGCAACCACATCACTACAGCAGCGCATCATCATCGGCACGGCATCCGAGGCGTCACCGGACTGGCTTCGCGATCCGGAGGTGTTCGCGGTCAACCGTATGCCCGCCCACTCCGACCACCGATGCTACGACCACACGCCGGCGTGCGGCGAGTCGTCGAATCTTACGGCCAGCCTCGACGGGCGCTGGCGGGTGAACGTCGTGGAGGCTGCGGAGGACGGCAAAGCGGATGGCAGCGCCGGATTCTCCGTGACCGCGGCCCCGGACACCGCCTGCCCCGACTTCGCCCGCCCCGACTTCGACGACTCCGGCTTCGGCACCATCGCCGTGCCGTCGCATCTGGAAACGGCCGGATATCTTCCGCCGAAATACGTGAACGTCCAATACCCTTGGGACGGCCACGACGACCCGTGCGCGCCCGACGTGCCCCGGAGGAACCATGTGGCGCTGTACCGTCGCACGTTCGCGGCCTCCGGCCCCATCCGCTCGGCGATTCGCGACGGCCGGCGCGTGACCCTCGTCTTCCACGGCGCGCAGACCGCCATATACGTGTGGCTCAACGGCATGTTCATCGGCTACGGCGAGGATTCCTTCACCCCTAGCGAATTCGACGTGACCGACGCCGTCATCGACGGCGACAACGTGCTGGCCGTCGCATGCTACGAGTATGCGAGCGCCAGCTGGCTGGAGGACCAGGACTACTGGCGTCTTCACGGCCTGTTCCGCAGCGTGGAATTGACCGCATGGCCGGCCGCGCACATCGGCGACATGCGGATCGTCGCCGACTTCGACCACAGGCGCGGCGAAGGACTGCTCGACATCCGCACCGAACTGCATGGGGCCGTCCCGGGAACGGCACGCACCGTGACGGCGCAGCTGATCGACGCCGACGGCGACGTCGTGTGGCGCTCCCCGCACGACGTCGGGCCAGTCCGGGACGACGGCGCGGCGGCGGACGGCGACGACGGCATGGCCGATGCCGCCATGCTCAGCTGGAACACCGCCGTGGAATGCGCGCACCCGTGGAGCGCCGAGGACCCGTACCTGTACACGCTGCGCCTGACCGTGACCGACGCGGAAGGGTCGGTAGTGGAGGTCGCCGAGCAGCGCATCGGATTCCGTCGATTCGCCATCGAAGACGGCATCATGAAGATCAACGGCAAACGCATCGTGTTCAAGGGCGTGGACCGTCACGAGTTCGACGCCCGACGCGGCCGCGCAGTCACCGAGGAGGACATGCTCTGGGACGTGCGCTTCCTGAAGCGGCACAACCTCAACGCCGTACGCACCTCGCATTATCCGAACCAGAGCCGATGGTACGAGCTGTGCGACGAATACGGCATCTATCTCATCGACGAGACGAACCTCGAAACACATGGCACCTGGTCCGCCCCCGGCGACGGGGTGACGCCCGAGACCAACGTGCCCGGCAACGACGCGCGATGGGAGGGTGCCTGCCTCGACCGCGTGGACTCCATGATCCGGCGCGATTTCAACCATCCGAGCGTGGTCATCTGGTCGCTGGGCAACGAATCCTATGCGGGCACGGTGATCCAGGCCATGCACGACCTGGTGCACGAGCTCGACGCCATGCGCCCCGTGCATTACGAGGGCGTGTTCTGGAACCGCAAATTCGACGCCGCCTCCGACATCGAAAGCCGCATGTACGCCAAGCCGGCTGAAATCGAGGAATATCTCACGAACGACCCGAAGAAGCCGTATATCTCATGCGAATACATGCATGCGATGGGTAATTCCGTGGGCGGCATGCAACTGTATACGGCGCTCGAACGGTATCCGCGGTATCAGGGCGGGTTCATCTGGGACTACATCGACCAGGCGTTGTGGCAGCGGCTCGGCGACGGGTCCGAGCGTCTCACCTACGGCGGCGACTGGGATGACCGTCCGCATGACTACGAGTTCGCCGGGGACGGCATCGTATTCGCCGACCGCACCATCTCACCCAAGGCGCAGGAGGTGAAGCAGCTGTATGCGAACGTGAGGATCACGCCGGACGCCACGGGTGTGACCATTGCGAACGGGAACCTGTTCGTGCCGACCGGAGGATACGTGTTCACGGCCCGTCTGCTGGTCGACGGCGTCGAGCGGTGGAAGGCGGATTACCGGTTCGAGGTGCCCGCCGGCGAGACGCGGCGCTTCGACGTCGCATTCCCCGATGCCGGCGACTTCGCTCGCGTTGACGGCGGAACCGTGGAGGTGACGTATGAGGTCGACCAGCGTCTGGCCAAGGCGACCCCATGGGCCGAGGCCGGCTATGAGCTCGCGTTCGGCCAGCACACGATCGCGGTGGAGTCGAAGGCGGACGGCGGGGACGACGGGAACGGCGGTACGCGGCCCAATGCCATCGAGGTCGTCGACGGGCGCTGGAACCTCGGCATCCATAGCGTGGCCGGCGACAGTGGCATGGCCGGACGTGGCACAGGCACGACCGGCGACGACGATTTCGAGGTGCTGCTTTCCCGCACGCAGGGCGGCATGGTGTCGCTGCGCCGCGGCAGGCGCGAAATGGTGATCCGCAGGCCGCAGATCGTGACGTTCCGGCCGCTGACCGACAACGACCGCGGCAACGGGAGCGGATTCGAGCGCGCACAGTGGTTCGGAGCCGGACGCTACGCCCGCGTGGCCGACACCCGGTTCGACGCGGCGCCGGACCGTATCACGGCCGAATACGTCTACGAACTGGCCGAACCGCGGCACACCCGCGTGACGGTGCGGTACGAGGTGGATGGCGCCGGCACGGTGCATCTGACGGCATCCTATCCCGGTGCGGCAGATGCGCCGACACTGCCGGCGTTCGGCCTGGAGTGGATGCTTCCCGCGCAGTACACGAATCTGCGGTTCTACGGCCCCGGCCCCGAAGAGACGTATCCCGACCGCAAGCTCGGCGGCAGGCTCGGCATCCACGAGACCACCGCCGCGGATTCCGTCGCCCAGTATCTGGTGCCGCAGGAAACCGGCAACCATGAGGACGTGCGCTGGGCGGAGGTCACGGACGAGCACGGCCACGGCATGCGGGTCTCGCAGGCCGGGGCCGACCGCTTCAGCGCGAGCCTGCTCCCCTACTCATCCCTGATGCTGGAGGAGGCCACGCACCAGAACGAGCTGCCACAGCCGCGTCACACGTTCCTGCGGCTGCTTGCGGCCCAGATGGGTGTGGGCGGCGATGACTCGTGGGGCGCGCCCGTGCACCGGCGGTACCTGCTCGACGCCGCCAAACCGCTGACGCTCGACGTGCATATCGAACTGATCTAGCCGCCGCTATTCCCGGACAGGTACGAAGCTGCCGCGCGGCACCAACGTGGTGGACAGCAGCAGATGATGCCGCACAGCGCGTCTGCTGGAGATCGCGTCGCCCAATGTGGCGATGGCCGCGCGGACCAGTTCGTTCTGGTCGATGGCGTACGTACTCAGCGGCGGCGACGTGTACTGGGCGATCGGCTGGTTGTTGATGCTGACAAGGCTCACATCCCGCGGCACCAGCACACCCGCCGCATTGAACGCCTGCAGCACCCCCACCGCGATCACGTCCGCCGCCACGATGAACACATCCGGCAGGTCGCCGTGCAGGTCCTCGATGATGCGTTCGCCGAGACGCTGGCCGCTTTCCACGTTGAACGGCCCGTCGATGTACACCAATCCCCCGGTGTCGAGGTCCAGCCGCCGCGTCCAGTCGCGGAATGCCAGAAGACGCAGATCCTCCTCATATTCATGCATGCCCATGATGCGTCCGACGCCGCCGATGAAGCCGATACGGTCCATGCCCGCGGCCACGCACTCGTCCAACGCGTCAAGCACCGTCTGGGAAAGATCGGGACATACGGAGTCGAACAGGTTCGGCGCGGGATTCGTATCGACGAACACGCCGTACGGCAGCACGCCATGCAGACGGCGCAACGCATCGTTGCCGACGATCTCGGCCCCGACCGCGATGAAGCCGTCGAAACGGTCGCCCTCGGCTATCAGCCGTTCCACATCGGTGATGAACGTCAGGTCCATGCGCTCGCGTTCGGCGCATGACTTCAGCACGTCACGCAGCTCGTTGAAATACGCGTCCTGCAGATGGTCGCCGGGGTCGATGACGTCAAGCACCGCCACATTGCGGGGCACGGTGATGTGCTTGGTCTGCGAGGAGTACCCCAGTTCCTCGCTCGCCTTGATGATGCGGCGACGCGTCTCCTCCTTGATGGAGAGATTCGGGTCGCCGTTGAGCAGTCGCGAGACCGTGGCCTGCGAATATCCCGCCCGCTTGGCGATGTCCTT
The DNA here is from genome assembly GCF_003129925.1 of Bifidobacterium catulorum. GTDB lineage: Bacteria > Actinomycetota > Actinomycetes > Actinomycetales > Bifidobacteriaceae > Galliscardovia > Galliscardovia catulorum. The sequence goes on from NZ_QFFN01000018.1 coordinate 39,938, forward strand.
GATCGTGACCATGACGGCTCCAGTACGTTGCACCACAGATTTAGTAAATATTTTACTCATCTGTAGTGTAACGCATCAGGCCACCTATGTCGCCATGCCGGACAGCGGGACGACATGACGGAGATCGCGGGACGGAGCATTCCGCCCGTCCTCGGTCATGCTGCGCGAGCCAGCTCCCGACGTCGTATGCGGCACGCACCCTGACGAGAGGAGGGCGGCATGTGTTCCGCGATCGTAGGCTAGTGGAGGTGGCTGCTAGGCTTTACCCAGCAGCCTCCGGAACGGCGGCCGAACGGCCTTGAGTGTATCGCGGGACACATGCCGCCCGACTCCCGCACCCCCGCTACGCGGGACGGATCACCAGTTCCTGGATGAGACCCTCGGCGTCGTCCACGTTCTCTATCTGCGCCAGCGCATGGATGATGGTGCCGCGGTAGTTGGCGTAGAAGTTCATCGTGCGGCTGTTGACCATATGGGGGTCGAGGATGGAGTATCCCCCGAGCACGAACTGGTTGTGGAAGAACATGTCCACCGCCTTGCGGCCGTAGACGAACGAGTTCTCGCGTCCGACCAGCGAGGGGCAGTAGTCGAACAGCCGGCATTCCTCGACGAAGCATTCGGCGAGCGCCCTGTGGTCCTTGCTCCGCAGGGCCTTGATGTAGTCATCGATGATCATGTGGTTCTCTCCTGTGAAAATCCCGGTGATTATGTTGTGATCGCGTGATGGTTGCGTGGTGGCTGAGAAGACCGTGCGCCGCGACGCGTCAGTAGACCTTCTCGGAGTGCAGCAGCGCGTCGGTGCCGCCGTCGGCGAACAGCACCACGCCGTTGAGGCCGCTCGCCTCGGGGGATGCGACGAACGCGATGACGTTGGCGACCTCGACGGGGTCCATGAGCGGCTCCTCGCCGTAATGGGTGGGCACGGGCAGCGCCTCCATGGCCACGCGCTGCTCGGGCAGCATGTTCGCGGTCATGGCGGTGCGCACGTTGCCGGGCGCCACGGCGTTGAGCCGCACGCCGGACGCGCCCCACTGCGCGCTCATGCGGCGCGCCCAGCGCGCGAGCGAGTACTTGGTGGCCGCGTAGAACGTGTGCCCGACCTTGGGGTCGTAGTCCTTGACGAGGTTGACGATGCGCGCCTCGTCGGGGTTGTTGTTGAGCATGCCGACCACGTCCATGCGGGCCGAGCCCTGGGCTATGGAGTTCGACGACGTGACCACGCAGCTGCCGTGCCGCTTCCTCAGCAGGTCGAACACGCCTTCGGCCATGGTGGTGGCGCCGAAGTAGTTCAGCGAGATGATGAGCGGGATGGGGGCGCGGCCGCCGGAGACGCCGGCGTTGCAGATCATGGCGTCGATGCCGTCGGGGTATCGTTCGTGCAATTCGTCGAGCGCGTACCGCCGTCCCTCCTTGGTGGCGAGGTTCGCGTTGATGTCACCTCCCTTCAGGTCGATGTTGACGACCTCGTGGCCGCGTTTCGCGAGTATCTCCGCGGTCTTGGCCCCGATGCCGCTCGTCGCGCCGGTGATGACATACACGCCCATGTTCCGTCCTTTCGCCGATCCCGCGGCCACCATCGTTGCGTGAATGCCGCGGAACGAAACCGAATATTGCCGAATGTTGTTGGATTGTCCTCCGAAAGCGCCTCTGCCGGAAGGTGTCTTCCACTGTATAGCGTCATGGACGATGCGCCACGGACCTTGCCAGCATTTGCAGAAGGGGTGACGCCGTCCGCGCGGGCATCGCGAATGTGAGGAAGATTACAGCGGCAATTGTCGGCACGCGGTGGCGGCGGCGTGCGCGCGCTTATTAAACTTGTATCGGCTTTGACGGGGACTTCCCGCAGAGACTGGAGATCTGGCATCCCACCGCGAGGGTGGCGTATGCCGTATGGAGGCAGCGTAATGAGCGCCAAACACAGCAGCGGCACCCGTCCGCGTCATATCCTTCTGGGCGTCACCGGCTCCATCGCCGCGTTCAAGGCGTGCCAGCTGGCGTCGAATCTCACCAAGCACGGCAACGAGGTCCGCGTGATGATGACGGACGCCGCCACGCGGTTCGTCGGCCCGGTCACATTCGATTCCCTCACGCACACCGCCACGAGGACGGCCATGTTCCCCGCCTCCGAATACGCCACGTACACCGACGGGTTCGGCGAGGCGCGCGTCGGCGTCAGCCATATCGAGGACGCCAAGTGGGCCGATGCCGTGGTCATCGCGCCGGCCACGGCGAACGTCATCGCGAAGTTCGCCGCCGGCATCGCCGACGACTATCTGACCAGCACCGTGCTCGCCGCCACCTGTCCGAAACTGGTGTGTCCGGCCATGAACGTGCATATGTATGAGAATCCGGTCACGCAGCGCAACATCGCCGAATGCCGCGAGCTCGGCTTCCGTTTCGTCGATCCGACGTCGGGGCTGCTGGCCTGTCAGGACGTCGGCAAGGGCCGTCTCGCCGAGCCGGAGGACATCGAGCGGGCCATCGACGCGCTGTTCGACGACGATGCCGACGATGCCGCCCCGATGCCGCTCAGGGACCTTGAAGTGCTGGTGACCGCCGGCCCCACGCAGGAGCCACTCGACCCGGTGCGCTACCTGACCAACCATTCCACCGGCAAGATGGGCTATGCCCTCGCCGAGGCGGCGCGCGACATGGGCGCGCATGTGACGCTGGTCTCCGGCCCCGTGAGCCTTGACGCCCCCGAAGGCGTGGACGTCGTCGACGTGACGACCGCCCGGGACATGTTCGCCGCCGTGAGCGAGCGCTTCCCCGGGGCCGACATCACGGTGATGGCCGCCGCGGTCGGCGACTTCCGCGCCGAGACCGCCAGCCCGCAGAAGATCAAGAAGCACGGGCGCACCACGCTGACGCTGGAGCTCGTCTCGAACCCCGACATCCTCGCCTGGGCCGGTGAGCACAAGCGCACGGACGGCTCGCAGGTGCTGTGCGGATTCGCCATGGAGACCGAGCATCTGGTGGAGAACGCGGCGAGGAAGCTCGCCGAAAAGCATTGCGACATGCTTGTGGCCAACAATCTGCGCGACCCGGGCGCCGGATTCGCCACCGACACGAACGTGGTGACGATCCTCACGCCGCCCGACGACGTGGACCACGACCACAGCATCGCCGACATCGAACGCATCGGCAGGATGCCGAAGACCGGTCTGGCCAGACTGATCCTCGACCGCCTCGCCGCACTGCGCGGGGCGAACACGCTGCAGGCGGCGTGACGCGGTCATGCTGAGGACAAGGGACCTACGAGAGATACAAGGAGAGGGAACGGCCATGCTCATCGCCGTCGACATCGGCAACACGAACATCGTCATCGGATTCATCGACGGCGACGACATCATCGGCACGTATCGTCTGACGACGAAGACCCGCCGCACCAGCGACGAATACGCGATGATGCTGTCGACGTTCATGTCGATGTCGCATATCGACCCCGACGAGGTCGACGACGTGATCATCTCCTCCGTGGTGCCGAAGGTCATGTACGCGTTCCGTTCGAGCATCAAGAAGTTCCTCGACCTCGACCCCATCATCATCGGCCCGGGCATCCGCTGCGGCATCAATCTGCGGCTGGACGACCCGAAGACCGTGGGCGCGGACCGCATCGCCGACTGCGCCGGCGCCTACTACCTGTATGGAGGCCCGGTGCTGGTCATCGATTTCGGCACCGCCACGACCTATGACTACGTGGACGAGCACGGCACGTTCAGCTCAGGCGTGATCGGCGTGGGCCTGGAGACCAGCGCCAATTCGCTGTGGAGCCACACGGCCCAGCTCCCGGAGATCGAGATCGAGCAGCCGGATACGATCCTCGCCACGAACACGAAGACCGCCATGCAGGCCGGCATCTACTACCAGTATCTGGGCGGCGTGGAATACACCATCGCCCAGTTCCGCAAGGAGATCGGCCACGACTTCAAGGTCGTGGCCACCGGCGGGCTCGGCCGCGTGCTGTACAACGCCACCGACTCCATCGACGTCTACGACCGGCAGCTCATCTTCAAGGGTCTCGCCATCATCTACGCGAGGCTCAGGAAGCAGGGGCCGCGCGGCGGGAAGGGCCGTCGATGAGAATCGGGTTCATCGGCGCCGGCAAGGTGGGCTGCGCGTTGGGCGCGCACTTGCGCAGATCAACGACCGTCGACGTCAGCGGCTATTACAGCCGGTCGTCGACGTCGGCCCGGTCGGCCGCCGACGCGTTGAACGTGGACGCCGGCGATGCAAACATTCCCGTGGCGGCGTTTCCGTCATTGGCATCCGCCGTCGAACTGAGCGACATGCTCGTCGTCACCACCCCGGACGACGCCATCGCCGGGGTGTGGCAGGCGTTGCTCGGCCTGCCCGACGACGCCGTGGGCGGCATGGCAATCGGCCACTGCAGCGGATGCCTCTCGTCCCGCGTGTTCGACGGTGCCGACCAGGCCGGCGTCTCCGCGTTCTCCATGCATCCCATGCAGGCGGTGAGCGAGCGCTTCCCCGCCGACGGACGCGACCAGCTCGACGGCGCGTTCTTCGCGCTGGAGGGGGATGCACGCGTGACCGAGGCGATGTCGCAGCTGCTGACGTCGCTGGGCAACCCCAACCGCACGATCGCCGCCGGGGACAAGCCCCGATACCATGCCGCCGCGGTCATGGCCAGCAATCTGCCGATCGCCCTGTGGAACCAGGCTGTGGAGACGTTGCGGTCCTGCGGGTTCACGGAGCCCGACGCCCGGAAGGCGCTTTCGGCGATGATCCGCCACAACGCGGACTCGTTCTGCGAGCGCGGCGCGAAGGCGGCGCTGACCGGCCCGGTCGAACGCGCCGACGTCGGCACCGTCGAGGCGCATCTCTCCGTGTTGCCTCCGGACGCGTCGGCCCTGTATCTTCCGCTTTCGCGGGCTCTGGCCGGCATCGCCGCCGCGAAGAACCCCAACCGCGACTATGCCGGGCTGCGGGCGGCGCTCGGCCAGGCGCATGACTCTTCCACCCATAACTGAACAATAACGAATCAGGCGTGGATCGGCCCTGCCGACCGCGACCAACGAAAGGAACCCAACAATGAAGCACACTGCGGTAACGTTCCGTGCGGCCAAGAACAGCGGCGAGAAGCTTTCGATGCTCACCGCCTACGACTACACGACGGCCAGGCTGCTCGACGAATCCGGCATCGACGGCATTCTCGTCGGCGACTCGCTGGGCATGGTCATGCTCGGCTACGATTCCACGCTGCCGGTGACGATGGAAGACATGATCCACCATGCCAAGTGCGTGACCCGCGGCGCGAAGAACGCGCTCGTGGTCGTGGACCTGCCGTTCATGGCCTACCACACCGTCGACCAGGCCGTGGAGAACGCCGGCCGGCTCGTCAAGGAGGGCGGCGCCCAGGCCGTCAAGCTCGAAGGCGGCGTGGCGTTCCACGACCAGATCAAGGCCATCGTGACCGCATCCATCCCCGTGATGGCGCATCTGGGCCTCACCCCGCAGTCGGTGAACGCGTTCGGCGGATTCAAGGTTCAGGGCAAGAACATCAAGACCGCGCAGCAGATCCTCGACGACGCGCGCGCCATCGAGGACGCCGGCGCGTTCGCCGTGGTGCTTGAGGGCGTGCCCACTCCGCTCGCCAAGCGCATCACCGAGGAGCTGTCCATCCCGACGATCGGCATCGGCGCCGGCGACGTGACCGACGGCCAGATCCTCGTCTACCAGGACATGCTGAACATGTACGGCGAGATGAAGCCGAAGTTCGTGCGCCATTACGCCGAGATCGGCAACGAGATGCGCGAGGCGTTCGGCGCATACATCAAGGACGTCAAGTCCGGCGCCTTCCCCGACAACGCGAAGGAAGGCTTCAGGATGGACGAGGCCATCCTCGACGAGCTGCACTGACACAACGCCTTTGCCTCCCTACGACGAGGGAGGCAAAGGGAACGGCGGTAAACGCAATAGTCCAATATCCGAATCAATATCCACATTCATCAAGACAAGAAGGACATCATCATGACCGAAACCAACGAGTTCGCCATCGTCCATACCATCGCCGAGGTGCGCGAGACCGTCAAGGCGTGGAAGGCCCAGGGCCTTTCCGTCGGACTCGTGCCCACCATGGGCTTCCTGCATGAGGGGCACAGGAGCCTGATCGAACACGCCGTGGCCGACAACGACCGCGTCGTCGTCTCCGACTTCGTCAACCCCGTGCAGTTCGGTCCGAACGAGGACCTCGAAGCCTATCCGCGCGACCTCGACCGCGATGCGAAACTCGTCTCCGGCGCTGGCGCGAACCTGCTGTTCAACCCCTCCCCCGAGGAGATGTACCACCCGAACCGCACCACCGCGATCACCATGGCCACCATCACCGAGGAACTGTGCGGCAAGAGCCGTCCGGTGCATTTCGGCGGCGTGTGCACGGTCGTCGCCAAGCTGTTCAACATCGTGACGCCGAACCGCGCCTACTTCGGGCAGAAGGACGCGCAGCAGCTGCTGGTCATCAAGCGCATGGTGCGCGACCTCAACTTCGACATCGAGATCGTCGGCTGCCCGATCATCCGCGAGGACGACGGCCTGGCCAAGAGCTCGCGCAACACGTATCTGAACCCGCAGGAGCGCGCGGCCGCGCCGATCCTGCACAAGGCGCTGGAGGCCGGTCGCGCGCTGGCCGAATCGGGCGAGAAGGACGCCGAGACGATCAAGGCCAAGGTGCGCGAGGTGCTGGCCACCGAGCCGCTCGCCGACCCGGAGTATGTGGAGGTCGTGGACCTGGAGAACGTGCATCCCGTGGCTACGCTCGACCAGCCGGTGCTGGTGGCCATCGCCGTGCGCATCGGCAAGACCCGACTGATCGACAACTTCTTCTACCCGGAACTCCACTGATTCACGCAATTCATCCAAAGGAAAGGCATCATGCAACTCTCCATGCTCAAAGGCAAGATCCACCGCGTCACCGTCACCGAGGCGCGACTCGACTACGTCGGCTCCATCACCGTCGACTCCGACCTGCTCGACGCCGCCGGCATCCTCGAATACGAGAAGGTCGCCGTGGTGAACGTGAACAACGGCCAGCGGCTTGAGACCTACACCATCGCCGGCGAACCCGGCAGCGGCATCATCTGCCTCAACGGCGCCACCGCGCACTTCTTCGACCCCGGAGACACCGCCATCATCATGTGCTACTGCCAGATGGACGCCGAGGAGGCCAAGACCCACAAGCCCAAGGTGGTGTTCGTCGACGGCGAGAACCACGCCACGCGCGTGACCAACTACGAAAAGCACGGCCAGATCGCGTGACGCCGGCAGGCGCCGGCCATCGGGTCCACGGACGCCCGCATATGTCCATGGACGCCGACTTGCGGCCCGCACGGCCGGCGTCCGCCATAAGGGGAATCGCATTGCGGCAAGCGCATACCGCAATGCGATGGAACAACGGATCGCGACACCCCCGATAGCCCGCTATAACTTTTCCTTTCAGGAAAACTCGGGCAAGGCGGGACTCGAACAGATATCGTATCTGTAGACTGATGCGCACTATCAACACCAAAGGAGCTGCACATGGGGAACACCTTGGGGAATACGGCAGCGTATTCCAATCCGCTGCGTGACTCGCGCGACCTGCGCCTGCCACGCGTCGCCGGACCATGTTCGCTGGTGATCTTCGGCGTCACTGGCGATCTGGCGAAACGCAAACTGCTGCCCGCCGTATACGACCTCGCCAACCGGGGACTGCTGCCCGCCGGCTTCGGCCTCGTCGGCTTCGGCCGCCGCCCGTGGAGCAACGAGGAATTCGCCAACTACGCCGAAGAGCAGGTGCGCGCCCACTGCCGCACCCCGTTCAACGAATCCACCTGGGGGCACCTGCGCGACTCCATCCGCTTCGTGCAGGGCGAGTTCCACGACTCCGAGGCGTTCACCCGCCTGAGCGACACCGTCTCCGAACTCGACCGAGACCGCGGCACCCGTGGCAACCACGCGTTCTACATGGCCGTGCCGCCGCGTGACTTCCCCGTCGTCTCCAAGCAGCTGGCCGCCTCCGGCCTCTCCCACTCCTCCGAGGGCGCGTGGCGCCGCGTGATCATCGAGAAGCCGTTCGGCCACAACCTCGAAAGCGCCAAGGAGCTCGACCGCGTGGTCGGCGAGGTGTTCAGCCCCGAATCGGTGTTCCGCATCGACCACTACCTCGGCAAGGAGACCGTGCAGAACCTGCTGGCGCTGCGCTTCGCCAACATGATGTTCGAGCCGGTCTGGAACGCCAACTACGTGAGCCACGTGCAGATCACCATGGCCGAGGACCTCGGCATCGGCGGACGCGCCGGCTACTACGACGGCATCGGCGCGGCGCGCGACGTAATCCAGAACCATCTGCTGCAGCTCATGGCCCTCACCGCAATGGAGGAGCCGGTCTCGTTCTCCGCCAGCGACCTGCGCGCCGAGAAGACCAAGGTGCTCTCCGCGGTGCACCTGCCGAAGGACCTCGCCCTGCACACCGCCCGCGGCCAGTACGCCGAAGGCTGGCAGGGCTCCGAGAAGGTCATCGGATACCTCGACGAACACGGCATCAGCCCCGACTCCCCCACCGAGACCTACGCCGCCATCCGGCTCGACGTCGCCCCCCGCCGCTGGGCC
>NZ_QFFN01000019.1 GCF_003129925.1 Bifidobacterium catulorum
GCGGGTGGGGCGCGATGTAGACGGTGGCGGTGCGTGTGCGCGGATGCATTATGCGGGTGACTCGGAACAGATGAATCGGGCCGGGTGCTTCGGGCCGAGGGTGGTCCATCCGTCAACATTGCCGGAAAACCCCATGCCGGCATGACCGACGTTGCGACAATCGGACCATGGATACTGCATATATCGGAATGGTCGAAGAGGATGCCCGGCCGGCGGGACGGGGCGTGAACGCGGGCGCTGGCGGCGGTGCTCTCCGTGGGGATGCCGTCGGTGCGGTGGATGCCGTCGGTGGTATGCCGCTGCCCGCGGGAATGAAGACGCTGCCGACGCCACGACCGAGACGGTTCTACGTTCGAGCCTCCACGCAGGGGCCTCCGGCGGGGCGGATGGAACGAGAACGGCGGCGTGGGTATGGGCATGGGCATAGTCACGGTCGCGGCGTCGGTGGCCGTGGGGCGTCGGGGTCCTCTGCCGGGACGGCGTTCGGAGACAGGCCATCCGGTGCCGTGCGGATGAGCGGACCGGGTGCGGTGGTGTTCTCGTCGGCGAGCGGCGGCATCGGCGTCAGCGCGTTCGCCGCCATGTGCGCGCGGACGCTGATGAAACGCGACAGGTCCTGCGTGCTCGTCGACATGGATTTCTCGGCGGGCGGGGTCGACGTGCTGCTTGGCCAGGAATCCGAGGGCGGGCTTCGGTGGAGCGGCGTCAGCGCGCCATTGGGCAGGATCGAACCGGAATCGCTGCTGCACGAGCTTCCCCAATGGGAGGGCCTGCCCATGCTGGCTTCCGATCCCTGGAACGACGGGCATCCGGACTGGTGGGAGATCGAAGCCGCCGTGGATGCTTTGGCGCAATGCCGTGACGTCGTCATGGTGGACGCCGGCCATGCGGGGGACTGGCGGAAGATTCCCATCGCCCTGCATGTGATGATGGTGGAGCTCAGTGTGCTTGGGCTGGCGCGGGCCCGGGGCGCCCTGGCCCGGTTGAAGGACCGGGGCGTGGACGGCGATGGCGGGGCCTCCTTGGCGGTGGCTGATGCCCCATTGCTGCTCGTGGGGGTACGGCCGTTCGGTGCGGGGCATGGTGGCGTGGTGACGGAGCGCGACGCCAAGGATTATCTCAAGGCGCCGTTGGCCGGTGTGATACGGAGGAAAAGCGGTCTGGGCAAAGGTTTGCTGGCCGGACTGGGGATTACGCGGATTCCACGACGGTACCGCAGACTGCTGGATGACATATGCGACCGGGTGGAGGAAAGGTGCTGCGATGGACGTCGGCCATGACGTTGGCGGGGCCCGTCGGCCCTCCGTGGTGTTCGGGCCGTTGGACGCCGTGCTGCACGAGTCCGGGATCACCGATGTGGCCGTCACCTGTGACGGGCGTATATGGGTGGACCGCGGCGGCGGCATGGAGGAGCGCGTGGTGCCGATGGGGTTCCGCACGCCCCGCATCGTTCGGGACTATGCGGTGCAGCTGTGCGCCCAGCTCGGACACCGGCTTGACGACTCGCGCCCGATAGCGGACGCCGCCACCCCCGACGGCATCCGCGTGCATGCCGTCATCGAGCCGCTGGTGGAGCAGGGGGCGGCGTTGTCCATCCGCTTCCCGGACCGCGTGCCCTCGGACCTGTCGACGCTGCGCGGCTCCGGCATGTTCCCCGAATCATGGATGACGCTGCTGCAACGGCTGGTGGAGGAGCGGGCGACGATGCTGATCACGGGTGGGACCGGAACAGGCAAGACCACGCTGCTCAAGGCGTTGCTCGCCTCGTGCGACGCCGGCGAACGCATCGTCAGTGTGGAGGAGATTCGCGAGCTCGGCGCATTGGACCATGCCAATCATGTGTCGCTGGTGGCGCGGGAGGCGAACGTGGAGGGCGCGGGCGCCGTGGGACTGCCCGACTTGGTCAAGGCCACGCTGCGTATGAGGCCCGACCGCGTGGTGCTGGGGGAGTGCCGCGGCGAGGAGATAGCGGACCTGCTGCGCGCGTTGAATTCCGGGCATCATGGCGGCATGGCCACGGTGCATGCGGATGGTGTGGACCGGGTTCCGGCCCGGCTGACCACGCTGGGATTGCTGGCCGGATTGAGTCCGGAGGCGTTGGCGATGCTGGCGCAGGGGGCGTTCGATGTGGTGCTGCATCTGGAACGGTTGCATGGCGTTCGGCGCATCGCCCAGGTCGGTGTGCTGGAGGCGGGCGCCGATGGTCGTCTGGTGGGCAGTCCGCTGTGCGAATGGGATGGCGCGGGGGCGGAGGCATATCATGCCGGCTGGCCCGCGTTCGCCGAACGGTGGGGCGTGCCGTTGTCCGGCGACGGGGTCCGTCCGGCTCCGCAGCTGCCGGCGAGACGTCGATGATCGGCGTCGGCGAATGATGGGCGGGTGATGGTGATGATGGCGGTGTTGGCGGCGGTGGGTGCGGGATGCACCGTGGGATTCTTGCTGTGGAATGTGGCGCCGCCGTGGCGCCGTCTCGACGGCCTGGGTGATGCCGCTGTACGGTCCATGACCCGTATGGGGGTGGCGGCGGCATTGTCGTCGATGGGAGCGTTCATCCGCAACGGCGGAACCGCGTCCGCCGCCTTGGAGGAGCTCGCCGGTCGTCGGTTCGCCACGAACCGCGTCACCGAGGAGCGCGCCGCGGAGGTGTTCGAACAACGTCGCGGCGCCGACGAGACCCCGGAGGTGGCCCGTCGCGTCGCCCGCGACGTGTTCGTGGCATGCCGTGTCAGCGAGCGGCTTGGATGCGAGACGGTGCGTTGTCTGAAGGCGGTCGCGTCGTCGTATGCCCGTTCGCGGTTGATGGATGATCTGAAGGCGAAGGCGCTGGCCATGCCCCGGTCCACGGTGAGACTGCTGTCTGCGCTGCCTGCCGTGACCGTCGTGCTCGGCGAGATGCTGGGTGCCGGTCCGCTGGCGTTCCTGTTCGGTTCCATGCCGGGATTGCTGTGTCTGTCTGCGGGCGTGCTGTGCTATGCCGTGGGGTTGCTGTGGGTGGAGGCGCTTATGCGTCGCCTGCATGATGATGTCGGCGGCGCGGATGCGCGGACACCATGATTCGGTGGGGTGATGGCACATGGGAATGATATGGCAGCTGCTGGCGGCCGGAACGGCCGGCATGGCGGCGTATCTACATATCGGTGGCCGTCGCGCCGTTGCGCTGCCGGGCCGCCCGTCGTGCGGCACCGTGCCTCCGGTGCCGTTGCTGTTGGAACTGGTCGCCGTGGCGGTCCGGCAGGGATCGTCCATTCCCCGCGCGTTGGCGGTCATCGGCGAAACACTGCTCGACGACGGCGTCACGGTCGAGCCGGACGACGATGCGTTGGGCATTCGACTGGTCGCCGTGGCGAACGCGTTGAACCGTGGAGCGGATTGGGACAACGCCTGGGGCGTGGTCCCGCCCGACAGCCGTCATCGGCGGTCGTTGGACGCCATACGCGAGACGCTGGCCCCATCGTGGAAGCATGGCGTCTCGCCGCTGATGCGCATCGAAACGGCCATCGAACAGATCGACCGGGACGAACGCCGTTCGATCGAGGAGGACGCCGCCAGACTGTCGGTACGGGTGCTGGTGCCCATGGGACTGTGTTTCCTGCCGGCGTTCGTGCTCATCGGAGTCATCCCCTCCATCGTGTCGTTCGCCGGGGCATGACAAATACGCATGGTCCGCAGGATGTGGATGGTTTTTCCGTTGTCCACAAGACGTTTTTTCAAGCGGGAGTAAGGCTCATCCACGTTTGTCAACATTGCCGGGAAACCCTGCTGCGGCGGTCCGTAATACGGCACACTGGAATCAGCTTCGAAGCCGAGACAATGCAGACCGATACAAGGTGGGCGGCCATTCGACCGCCGGAAAGGACGGACATGATGGAACGACTGCAATCAGACGGGCTGAATCATGGACCCAACATAAGCGACCGTCTGGGAAGCATGACCCAGAGGGCGAAAACGACGATATGCCTATGGGACGCACGGCTGCGGACATTGACCGCGGAACCGGAGAAAGGGCTGGCGACGGCCGAATACGCCGTCGTCATGATCGCCGCGACCGGCTTCGCCGGCCTGCTGGTGGCGATCCTGAAGTCCGGGGCCGTGAAGACGCTGCTGACCAATCTGGTCAGGCAGGCCCTGAGCGTATGACCTGAAAGGCGGGGATGATGAGGGGCGAGGCGCGACGATGGGATCGGGTCCGTGGCGGGCTGGCACGCTCGGACCGGGGAACGGTCACTGCGGAGTTCGCCGTGGTGTTGCCGACGGTGATGGTGGTCGCGCTGATGCTGTTCTCGTCCGCACGGGCGGTGATCGTCAACATGAACTGTCAGGACGCCGCCCGAGCGGCCGCCCGGGAACTGGTGGTGGCCGGAGACGGCCCCGCCGACGTCGCGGGGGTCGTCACACGCATAGCGGGGAACGGCGCGAGCGTCACGACGTCGGTGACCGACGGCATGGTCGTTGTGACGACGCGATGCCCGGTGCTGCCCGGACCGTTGGGAGTGGTCCTGCCCGATGGGCGGGGCGAGGCCGCGGGGATTCGCCATGAATAACGTGGCCGGATTGAACGCGTGGACGCGTTCCGACGAAGGGTCCGGCACCGTCGTCGGCGTCGGACTGGTGATGGTCGCCGCGGTGTTGCTCTCCGCGATTCTGGCCGTGGGCAACGTGCTGTATTGCAGGGCGGTGGCGCAGACCGCGGCGGATCATGCGGCGCTTGCGGCGGCCACCGCATTGTATGAATCCGCTGGAGACCCCTGTGTGGAGGGCGGTTCCACGGCGGCCGCCAACCGCGCCCGCATGACGGGATGTGCGATCGACGGCGAGGATGTGACGGTCACGGCCGCTGTGTCGACCCGCGTGCCGTTCGTCGGAGACGCTTCGGCCCGGGCACGTGCCGGGCCGAAGGACTGCGGATGACGTCTGGGCGATGGCCGGGCCGTCATCTGGTCGTCGAGGTGCCGCCGCCGTGGTGGTTGGCGCCGTCGCGGGCATCGATCACGCGGGCATCAATCACCGGTGGGCGTCGTCATCGGTGGGCGTCATCGCGGCGGGCATTGACGAACCAGTAGGCGAGCGCCACGAAGATTGCGCCGCCGACGATGTTGCCCAGCGTGGCCGCCGAAAGGTTATACAGGATTCCGGGCACGTTCACCGAACCGGCGCCGGCGGCCGAGGCGCCGAAGCCCATGAGCTTGGCCACGAGACCGACGGGAAGGAAGAACATGTTCGCCACGCAGTGCTCGAAGCCCATGGCCACGAAGCCGGCGATGGGCAGCAGGATGCCGAGCACCTTGTCGCCGACGGAGCGTGCGGAGAAGCCGATGCGCACGGCGAGGCAGACGAGGATGTTGCACAGGATGCCGCGGAAGAACAGCGTGACCCAGTCCGGGGTGATCTTTGATGCGGCGGTGGCCACGGCGGTGTCTCCCACGGCGCCGTCGTTGAGTCCCATGGTGCCGGCGAGCGCGATGAGCGTGACGAGCAGCAGCGCGCCGGCGAGGTTGCCGAACCAGACGATGATCCAGTTCTTGGCGAGCGCCCCCCAGCTGATTTTGCGTGCGGCGATGTCGCTGGCCATCAGGGAGTTGCCGGTGAACAGTTCGGCGCCGCAGCACAGCACGAGTACGAGGCCCATGCAGAAGGCGAGGCCGCCGACGAAGCGTTTCGGGCCCCAGGTCATGGCCGGGTCGGAGGTGACGATGAGGAAGAACAGCGCGCCGAAGCCGATGAAGGCGCCGGCGAACATGGCGGAGACGAAGGCCTTGCCTCCGGTGAGCTGCGTCTTGCCGATGCCGGCCTTCTCCACGGCCTCCTCGGTCTCGGCCGGGGTCAGGGCGTTGACGTTGATCTGCGGGGTGAGGATGGACTGCGTGGTCTTGATGGACGGCGATGAACCGGTCTCGGCTGCCGGGGCGTCGTTGTGCGGCATGGTGCGATCCCTTCTCTGGAGTCTTCGATGAACCGCATACCATATTCGCGCACACGGTTGACTCGTTCTCCTCCGTTCCCATCATTTGCAGAAGGGACGGGCTCGCCGGGCGGATTCCCGTACCGATGCGGTTCCATGGTTCGGCGGGGCCGGATGGTCAAGCGGGGTCAAGTAGTATGGGAATCTGGTCCGCCGGGAAGCAGCAGTTTGGTTTTGGATAGATTGGGTTTGGATTATGGCTTTGGCATTGTATAGGCGTTACCGTCCCGACATCTTCGATGGAATAGTGGGTCAGGACCAGGCTGAGCCGTTAAGACGACAGTCCAGTGGACTGTCGTTAGGCGATGCGAGCGCGATGCATCGAGCGCGAGGTCTGGAAACGGCGGCATGGTGACCTGGTCCGCCGGGAAGCAGCAGTTTGGTTTTTGATAGATTGGGTTTGGATTATGGCTTTGGCATTGTATAGGCGTTACCGTCCCGACACCTTCGACGGAATAGTGGGTCAGGACCAGGTCACCATTCCTCTCTCCCGCGCCCTTGACGAGGGCAAGCTCACGCACGCCTATCTGTTCTCCGGACCGCGAGGCTGCGGCAAGACCAGTTCGGCGCGCATCCTCGCCCGCTGCGTCAACTGTGCGAAGGGACCGACCTCGCATCCCTGCGGTGAGTGCGAAAGCTGCCGGGACCTTGCCACGGGCGGCCCCGGGTCCATCGACGTGGTGGAGATCGATGCGGCCAGCCACAACGGTGTGGACGACGCCCGCGAGCTGCGCGAGCGCGCCGGGTTCGCGCCTGCGCGCGACCGTTACAAGATCTTCATCCTCGACGAGGCCCATATGGTCACGCAGCAGGGGTTCAACGCACTGCTGAAGATCGTGGAGGAGCCGCCCGAGCATGTGATGTTCATCTTCGCCACCACCGAGCCGGAGAAGGTCATCGGCACCATCCGCTCGCGCACCCACCACTATCCGTTCCGTCTTGTGCCGCCCGAGGTCATGGGCCCGTATCTGGATGAGATCTGCGATAAGGAGGGCATCAGGCCGGAGCCGGGCGTGCTCAGGCTCGCCATGCGTGCCGGCGGCGGCTCCATGAGGGACACGCTTTCCGTGCTCGACCAGCTCATGGTCGGCGCCGTCGACAACGTCATCACCCATGATTCCGCGATCGCGCTGCTCGGTTTCACCCCGGAGGCACTGATCGCCGAGGCCATCGACGCCGTGATCGACAAGGACGGCGAGAAGCTTTACGGCGTCGTGCAGAAGGTCGTGGTCGGTGGATTCGATCCGCGTCGGTTCGTCGAGGACCTGCTTTCGCGTGTGCGAGACCTTCTGGTGCTCACCATCGCCGGGGAACGGGCGGAGTCCGTGCTCAGCGACGACGCCGAGGCGGAGGACGTCGACGATCTGCGCCGTCAGGCCAAGGCGCTCGGTCTGGAACAGCTGACGTCCATCGCCGACGTCATCAATTCGACGCTTGGTTCGATGAGCGGCGCCACATCCCCCCGTATGAGGCTGGAGCTCCTCGCCGCACGGCTGCTGGTGCCGTTCCACCCGTCGCAGCGGAACGTCTCCACGGATTTGGCCCAGACGGCTCCGGCGTCGCCTTCCCCGACGCAACAGTCCGGCGCCGCGCGCGGAGGCTTCATCGGCCGCCGCCGGGCACCGCAGTCCGCCCAGTCCGGTGGTGGTTCCGCCGAATCCCGGCCTGCGGAACCGGCTGCCATGCAGACCGCGGCAACGGCTGCGACGGAGCCCGCACGGTCCTCATCACCCGCGGACGCGTCCGCGCCGCATCCGGCACCGGCGGAGGAACGCCATCGGTCCGACGACTCCCGTACCCCGGACGAGAAATGGGATGCGCTGGTCGCCGCCCTCCCCTTGGACGTGCGCGCCTACGTGGACCGCACCAGGGTTCCGCGGGTCAAGCTCGCCCCCCATCCCAGGACCGGCAAGATGTACCTGTGGATCAAGTTCAGCAAGCCGCTGAACAAGTATGCGTTCGCGCTTGCGGTGGCGTCGCAGAGCGTTGACGGCACCACCAAGGTGACGAACATCATCCGTTCCGAGATCCACAAGGCGTTCGGCCCCGAAGTGGGCCTCGCTCCGACCAGGAAGATGGCGGACGGGCAGGAGGCGCCGCCGTGGAAGAGCCTCGATCCGCAGCGGCAGCAGCAGATCAAGGCGCAGCTGCTGCAGGAGCAGATGAGCGCCGTCACGGCGCCGGCGGGCACCGCCGCACCGGCCGTGTCGCAACCGCGCGAGCACGCCACGTCCGACGCCGACGCCCCACAGGCCGCCGGCGCCAGCGACGACGACGCCGACGTCCACCGGACCGGACAGGCCCCGCAGGCGGCGGCCCCGTTGCCCGAAGACGACCCCTGGGCCGCGCCCGCGGCTCCGTCGGGCCCATCGTCCGTGTCCTCCGATGTTCCCGGACCCTCCGTGCCCGACGACCCGTGGGCCGTGCCCGCCCGGTCCATGCCGGCATACGAGGACCTGTCGCATGAGGAATCCCGTCGTGCGCCCCAAGGCCCGACGCACACCAAGCATGTTGCGGTCCCCGACCTGAGCGACGATACCGACCCGTGGGCCGTTCCCGTCTCGAACGGCAACCGGTCGCCGCAGCCATCGCAGGAGCCGAAACCGGAGCCGCAGCAGCCCGGCCCGTCGCAACAGGCGCCGCATTTCCGTCCGAACATGCGGCAGACCCCGCCGCCGTCGCATCCGGCGTCCGACGGCCCCGCCACCGTCCCGCCGTCCGAGAACCCCGCCCCGGCCGTGGACCCGGACGAGGACGAATACTCCATGACCGACGAGTCGCTCGGCTCGTCGAACGCCATGAGCCTCGATGCCCTCAAACAGATGTTCGAGGTTAAGACCGTGGAGGACATCGCCGCAGACGATCCAAGGAACCCGCGCAACATCGCCGCCAAACGCAGGACGGACACCGACGGCGACGAATGACGGTATGACCATCAACGGAAGGAAAGACCATGGCATTGGCCTATGATGGCGCAATCCAGAACCTCATCGACGCATTCGCCAAACTGCCGGGCATCGGACCGAAAGGCGCGCAGCGCATCGCCTTCTACCTGCTCGGTTCCGACGACCATGAGGCCCAGGAGCTCGCCGACGCCATCCAGGAGGTCAAGGCCAAGGTGCGGTTCTGCGATATCTGCGGCAACGTATGCGAGACCAGCCCCTGCCCGATTTGCGTGGACCCGCGGCGCGACCGTGGAATCATCTGCGTGGTCCAGGAACCCAAGGACGTGATGAGCATCGAACGTACGCGGGAATTCCGGGGCCTCTACCATGTGCTCGGCGGCGCCATCAACCCCATGGCCAACATCGGCCCCGCCGACCTGCGCATACCACAGCTGCTCAAACGGCTCGAATCCGGCGAGGTCACCGAGGTCATCATGGCGTTGAACCCCAATATCGAGGGCGAGGCCACCACCACCTACATCGCACGCCTGCTCGGACCATTGGACGTCAAGGTCACACGGCTGGCCAGCGGCCTGCCCGTCGGCGGCGACCTCGAATACGCCGACGAGGTCACGCTGGGCCGCGCGCTCGCCGGCCGACGGGAGGCATAGCCGGACGGCGTGATGACACAGCCGGACGGCGTGATGACACAGTCCGGACGGCGCTGACGACACCGTCAACCCATACGGAAACGACAGTCGAACGATTTACGTGAGTCGTTCCTGACGTCCGGAACGTGCGGCTCGCTCACAATGTGGAGAATGCGATCTGCGATTCACCTCGCACGCCCTATAATCTTGCCGTTTGCGTACACTGTTGCGTACTTGTGCGCACAACGACAACGACAAAACGGGCGCAGATTTTTCACGAGATTGGATTGACGTGGCACTTATCGTTCAGAAGTATGGCGGCTCGTCGGTAGCCGACACCGACTCAATCAAACGTGTGGCCAGGCGCATCATCGAAACCAAGAAGAAGGGCAACGATGTCGCGGTCGTGGTCTCGGCGATGGGCGACACCACCGACGATCTGATCGACCAGGCGCTCGACATCGACGCCAAGCCGCCGGAACGCGAGATGGACATGCTCATGACGGCCGGCGAGCGCATCTCCATGAGCCTGCTCGCCATGGCCATTCACGCGCAGGGCGTGCGCGCCCACTCCTTCACCGGGCAGCAGGCCGGTTTCCTCACAGACGCCCGCTACGGTGCCGCGCATATCCGCGCCGTCAAGCCGAAGCGTGTGGCCGAGGTGCTCGATGAGGGAGACGTCGCCATCGTCGCCGGTTTCCAGGGGATCAACACCAAGGGCGACGCCACCACGCTCGGCCGTGGAGGCTCCGACACCTCCGCCGTGGCGCTGGCCGTGGCGCTGGGCGCCGACGTATGCGAGATCTACACCGATGTCGACGGCGTGTTCACCGCCGATCCGCGCATCGTGCCGACCGCGCGCCGCATCCCCGCCATCTCCTACGAGGCGATCCTCGAAATGGCCGCCTGCGGCTCCAAGGTGCTGGCGTTGCGTTGCGTCGAATACGCGGAACGCTTCCAGATGCCTCTGCACGTGCGCAGCTCCTTCTCGCACCGTCCCGGCACGCTGATCCTCCCCGAGGGCGCCGATCCGCGCGGCATCCCCAACCTGCAGTGACCCGACGGCCACACCCCGGCCGAGACCACATCCGTATTACTCGTATTCCATCCGTACAACATCGCGAAAGTAGTGATCATGACCAACGATAACCAGTCCATGGGCGACCTGTTCCCCGACCTCGGCCCCGAAGACCCGGTCGTTTCCGGCATCGCGCACGACAAGAGCGAGGTGCAGGTCACGCTGCGCCGCATCCCCGACGTGCCCGGAGTGAGCACCTCCGTGTTCACCAGTCTGGCCGAGGCCGGCGTGAACGTCGACATGATCGTGCAGGCCGCCGCCTCCACCGGCACCGCCGACATCTCCTTCACCGCCTCCGAATCCCAGCAGCGCCAGATCGAGCAGGTGCTCACGGACAAGCGCGACGAACTCAAGTACGAGTCCCTCGACATCAACAAGGAGGTCGGAAAGGTCGCGCTCGTGGGCGTGGGCATGAAGACCCACTCCGGCATCGCCGCCACGTTCTTCCGTGCGCTGAGCGAGAAGAACATCAACGTGCTGATGATCTCCACCTCCGAGATCCGCATCTCCGCCATGGTGCCGCTCGCCGACCTTGAGGACGCCGTGCGCGCCATCCACACCAAGTTCAACCTCGACTCCGACCAGGTGGAGGCCGTGGTGTACGGCGGCACCGGCCGCTGACCGCACGGCATGGAATCGTTTGGGAACCAATAGGGAAGAAGGGAACGAACCATGGTTCAGATCAATGACAAGGGCGTAAACGTAGCGGTGCTCGGCGCCACCGGCCAGGTGGGCATGGTGATGCGCCGCATCCTCGACGAGCGGGACTTCCCCGTGAAGGACCTGCGCTTCATGGCGTCCGCGCACTCCGCCGGCACCGTGCTCAACTGGCGCGGCCACGACATCGTGGTGGAGGACGTGGCCAAGGCCGACCTGTCCGGCATCGACATCGCCGTGTTCTCCGCCGGCGGCGGCACCTCCAAGGTGTGGGCCCCGAAGTTCGCCGAGGCCGGCGCCTACGTGATCGACAACTCCTCCCAGTGGCGTATGCACGACAACGTGCCGCTGGTCGTCGCCGAAGTGAACCCCGAGGACCTCGACGAGGTGCCGGACCGCATCATCGCCAACCCGAACTGCACCACCATGGCCTGCATGCCGGCCATGAAGGCCCTTTCCGACGAGTTCGGCCTCAAGCGCCTGATCGTCAGCTCCTATCAGGCCGTCTCCGGTGCGGGCCGCGCCGGCGTTCTGCAGTTGATGAACGAGGCGAAGGCCGCCATCGAACAGGGCGCCGACAAGCTCGTGTTCGACGGTTCCGCCATCGACTTCCCCGAGCCGACCAAGGTGGTGCGCACCATCGCCTTCAACGCCGTGCCGTTCATCGGCGCCATCGTGGACGACGGCAGCGAGGAGACCGACGAGGAGCAGAAGCTGCGCAACGAGAGCCGTAAGATCCTGCACCTGCCGGAGCTCAAGGCCAGCTGCACCTGCGTGCGCATCGGTGTGTTCACCGCCCACGGCATGAGCATCAATGCCGAGTTCGAGAAGGACGTCACCCCGGACGAGGCCCGTGCGGTGCTCGCCAAGGCCCCGGGCGTCGTGCTCGACGACATCCCCACCCCGCAGCTCGCCGCCGGCAAGGACCCGAGCTTCGTCGGCCGTATCCGTCAGGATCAGGCCGTCGATGGCAAGAAGGGCCTGTCGATGTTCATCACCAACGACAACCTGCGCAAGGGTGCAGCCCTCAACGCCATCGAGCTCGCCGAAATCGTAGCGAGGAAGCACTTCGGGGATCAGTTGTGATCTCCGAACGATAAACACTGCGCAAATCAGTTGTGATTTGCCGAACCTGCCGGGCAATCGGCTCCCCTCCCGGCGGAGGGGAGCCGTCGAGCGTATGCGAGACTGAGGGGAGTGGATTGCGCGGGGTGCGGTTCGTTTTTGGCTGGTGGCCCCCTCAGTCCGCCTTGCGGCGGCCAGCTCCCCCACCGTTCGTGGGGGAGCCGATTGGGTGGGGCGTCTTGCCGGTGGCCGGTTCCCCGTGGGCTGAGGGCCGCCAATCGGATGGGGCGTCTTGGCGGCCGTTTTCCCGTGGATTGTGGTGTCCGGTTGGGTGACGTCGGTCCATCTTGGTAATCGGCTCCCCTCCCGGGGAGGGGAGCTGTCGAGCGTATGCGAGACTGAGGGGAGTGGATTGCGCGGGGCGCAGCTCTTTTTTTGGCTGGTGGCCCCCTCAGTCCGCCTTGCGGCGTCCAGCTCCCCCACCGTCCGTGGGGGAGCCGATTGGGTGGGGCGTCTTGCCGGTGGCCGGTTCCCCGTGGATTGTGGTGTCCGGTTGGGTGACGTCGGTCCATCTTGGTAATCGGCTCCCCTCCCGGCGGAGGGGAGCTGTCGAGCGTATGCGAGACTGAGGGGAGTGGATTGCGCGGGGCGCAGTTCATTTTTGGCTGGTGGCCTATCGCCGGCGCCGCTTGTCACCATCGCTGGGGATACTGTAGACATGTCTGAAGCATCCGTTGAAGCGCAAAAGCAGTTGGACCGCATCGTGGCCTTGGGATATCCCGACGTGGCCGATATGACGGCGGCCGCGTTCCGTGCGTTGGCCACCCCGATCATCAACGCGTTGTCGAAAAGCGATCTTGGCGCCAATATTCTGCTCGTGCCCACACGGGAGCTGGTCTCTCCGGAATCGCTGATCGCCAGGACCAGCATCAACCGCATGGCGGGATTCACCACCATGCCGCCCCGCGACATCGCCAGTTTCATGCCGCAGGATGGTTTCGAGCCTCCGGAAGGCCCGTTCTACATCGTCGTGGACCCGCATACCGGCACCACATATACGAACCGCGAGCCCGACATCGCCCGCAAGCTCGTCGAATCCGATGGCCGTCTGCCATTGACGCTTGAGGAGGGGCTCGCCATCGCCACCCAGCATCCCGACTGGCTTGTGCACAAGAACGGGTTCAATCTGCTCGGGTCGCGAAGCAACGACGGGCGCGTCCCCAGCATCTGGATGAGCCAGAACGCGCCGCGTCTTGGCGCCGTATGGCCGACGAGCAGGCATACGTGGCTGGGCAACGCATATTGCCGGTCCCGTCTCGGCGTCTCGCTGTTCCATTATCAGTGAGCCTCAGGTTCAGATAATCTGAAACCTGCCGGTCGGTGATATGTCGGCGACGACCCGGCTCTGCGTCGTCGGCCGGCATTGCAGCGTCGGGTCATCGCCGCATTGCCGGCATATCACCGCGTCGGGAGATATCGGGTCTTCGGCCGATTCCGGTCATCGGTCGGTTTTGCGCCGTCGTACCGCAGAGGCGATACCGCCGATGACGAGCGCCGCACCGATCACCACGAGCGCGGAGATGGCGAGGATCGTCCACACGCTCGGCGACATCGCGAATCCGAACAGCCAGGTGCTGGCCAATCCTCCGAATGCGAACAACGCCAGCAACGTGCCCCATACGACGGTCGCCGTGCTCGGACCCTTCTTGTATTCCACGCGGGGCGTGTATGGTGCGCTGGGATTGGGATTGCCGGCATATTGGTTCCAGCCCGGATAGTTCGCGTATTGCGGCCCGGCCGTCGCCTGCGCCGTCTCGCCCGATCCGGGGTATCCGTTGCGATGCGCCTCGCTGGCGTAGCCTTGCGCGGCGGCGGCCTGCTGCTGCCAGGCTGCCTGCGGTCCGGGGGCTCCGTCGGCGTTTGGAGTTCCCTCGGGGTGTTCGGTACCGGCCAGGTTTACGTCCGGCTTGCCGATCATCGGCCGGGTCGGCAGGTCGTCGTCGGACGATGGCTCGGTCTCTTCGGTTTTTTCTGGCTCGGCGATGTCGGCAAGCTGGGCGTCCAACGGTTTGGTGGCACCGAGGCGTTCGTTGATGGTCGTGTCGATGACCGACGTCGGGGCGATGGGCCCGGACGAGGACGAATCCATCGAATCCGTTGCGATCGGCCGCGTTTCGGCGACAGGCGGCATCGCCTCCGTGTCGGCGTTCTGCGCGCGGACGCGTTCGGGGTCGATCGCCTGCGTCGGCGCCTCCGCCGACGACCGGCGTTCCTCCGTGGCGGGGAACGCCTCGGTGGCGGCGTCATCGGCTTGCTTCGTCTCGGCGCCTTCTCCGTCCGACTGTTTGATGATCATCGTCGGTGCGTTGGAGAATCCACGATTGTACATGGTCATGATGGTCTCGATTCATTGGTTGATGACGGTATTGATGACGATGGGTCGACCGCCGTCATATGGGACGGCGTATGGAATGTCGTGGCCGGTATGGTTGCCGCGGTCGGTATGTGTGCGGTCAGTATGTTTCGGGGTCGTCGTAACGGTCGTATGTCGTCGGACTGGAGTCAGTGACGTGAATGCTGGAGAACGCGGCGTCGCCGACCAGGAACAGCGAGTCGTCCGATCCCGATTCGTTGTAGGAGCTGGCGGAGGCGAACATCAGGTTCATGTTCGGCGTGGCGTTGCAGCCCGATGGCAGGATGATCGTCACCGTGCTCGACATCGCGTCGATGGGGAAGTCTCCCGTCGGGCATTCGCCCTCGTCGGGGTGCACGGTCCGCCAATCCGACAGGTCCACGGTCACGTTCGACGACACCGCCTGCAGTCCGTTGCCGCGCAGCTGGTAGAAATCGTCGGAGCGGTAGTTGACGTTGGTGCGGATCGCCGATTCGCCGTATTCGCCGCTGAGTTTGTTCGCGACTGTCGTATACGCGGGCATGGCGGCGTACGCGCAGATCGAGCAGATCAATGCGATGATGGTGATGGGAATCAGTCCGCCTGATTTGCGTCCGGCGAAGCCGACGACGATGGTGACGATGCCGAGCACGAACGTGGCACCGAGGACCCACAGGCAGATCAGCATCACCGGGGATGGCATGTCGGGAAATCCGGCGAAGTACAGGAAGTACAGCAGGGCGGCCAGCGAAAGCAGCAGCAGGCCGGACGTGATGCCGACCACTACCGGGCCGGCCGGCTTGCGGCGGTACACGACCGGGGGGACGCGTCTCGGCGGAGGCGCCTGGCGGAACTGCATGTTCGGCGGCTGCGGTGCGGCGTACGGCTGTTGGGGGCCGTTCGTCGGCGCGGCGTTCCCATAGGCGGGTGCCGGGCCGTTTCCGGCGGGGCGTCGTCCGGGGCCGGCTCCCGTGGCGCCCCGTCTGCTGGCGTCGCGGTTGTACAGCACCGCGGCGACGATGATGAGGACCACGAACACGGGTATGGAGATGAACGGCACGGCGAACAGGCTGCCCGGGCATCCGATGATCATCATCACGATGGCGATCCAGAACGACGACGGGAAGCGTCCACCGACCAGGGCGTCCTCGGCCAGTATCACGCCGTCTCGCTCATCCGGCAGCAGCAGCCAGGCGAGGCCGTAGAGCAGGGCGCCGAACCCGGCCGCGCAGAAGAACGCGAACCAGATGATGCGGATGATGATGGGGTCCCAGCCGAGACGGTTGGCGATGGCGCCGGACACGCCGCCGAGCCAGCGTTCGGAACTGCGGTTGAATCCCAGCGTGCGGATCCAGTTGAAGAAGCCGTTGCCGAACGGGCGGCCGGATTTGCGGCCGGCCGGATTTGCGTTCGGTGCGGCGCCCGGGTTCGCGCCCGGCTGCTGGGGCTGGAACGGCGGTGCTTTCGGCCCGCCGAACGGATTCTGGTCATAGGAGGTCATGCCACTCACATCCAATCTCTTCGGAAACGATCTTCGTTGATTCCATTCCACCGCGCAGCGGCATCGAACGCTATGGGGGAACACCCTGAACGTTCCCTGATTCATGGGTGGGAACCCCGAACCCGCGTTCTCGGCGACGTGGGGATTGTTACAGTTGAAGGACCTCCCCAAGACGAGAAGGAGCGTCATCATGGCAGAACCCAATCGTATGGGCCCTTCACCGGGCCGGACGCACCCGGCGGGGAGCGATTCCTCGGGGACAGGTGCAGGGGCCGGGGACCCCGCTTTCGACTCGCCCCTGCGACGCACCACGCTGAGCTCCCTCGTGGATGCGGCGAGCCGGATCCGGGAGTCGCAGCGCAACGTGCGGCCGGCGACGGTCGGCGTGGTCACGGCGCTGGTGGGTGTCCTCGCGATCGGACTGACGACCTGGGGCGTGATGGTGGGGTTGCCGGACCGCGTCGTGGTCGGACTGTCCATGGTGTTCATCGGCGTGGCGGTCGGCTGGGCACAGATGAGCTTCGTCATGGACGACCAGCTGCATCCGGAGATGCATACCAGTCGCATCACCATCGTCGTCACGGCGGTCAGCATGATGACGACCATCGTCGGCGTGCTGGTCATGTTCAGCACGGTGCTGCGTCTGGTGTCGCTGATTCAGGGTGCGGTAGCCGGATTCGTGATGATCCTTGCCTTGGGCGTGATCATAGCGCCATGGTGGATCAGTCTGGTCTCCGATCTTGGGATGCAGCGTGCGCGCACGGCCAGTGAGGAGCTTCGGGCCGACATCGCCTCCCGGCTTCACGATTCCGTATTGCAGACGTTGGCGTTGATCCAGATGCAGTCCGGGGACGCGACCAAGGTCGCGGCGTTGGCGAGGGCCCAGGAGCGTGACCTGCGCGAATGGCTGTACGGCGATCCGGAGGCGGCCGCCTCCTCGATGGGGGCGCCCGGCCCCGCCGCCATGCCGGCGACCGGTTCCGTTCCGCCGTCCGAGCCCCCGATGAAGGCCGGCCCCGGACCGTCGGCGGCCGCCCCGCCGCCAGCCGTGCCGCCGCCCGGTGCACGGGAGCCGTTGTCCCGCGTGATCAAGCGTGTCTCGGCCGGTGTGGAGGATGCCCGGGAGAAGCCCATCGACGTGGTCGTGGTGGGGGAGTGCCCGTATACGCCGAATCTGGAGGCGCTGCTCTATGCGGCCGTCGAGGCCATGAACAATGCGGCCAAGCACGGTGCCGCACCGATCTCCGTATATGCGGAGGTGGGGGCGGACCGTGTGCAGGTGTTCGTCCGCGACCATGGCGGGGGCTTCGACGTGGATCGGCTGCCTGCCGGTCATCTTGGGGTGAAGGAGTCGATCCTTGGACGCATGAAACGAGCCGGGGGCACCGCCGAGATCGTCTCCCGGCCCGGATGGGGCACCGAGGTGCGACTCACCCAGCCGCTGAGAAGCTGAAACGCGAGTAGTGAGGCTTCGCTCAGGCAGCTTCGGATCGCCGGGTCTAGGGAATCCGTGACCGGCGGCAATGATGCCATACTGAAGACGAGGAACAAGGAGCGAATATGACCGGAGAAGCCGTGGGAGACAATGTTCGGAGAATCCGCATCGGCGTGGTGGACGACCACGACCTGTTTCGGGCGGGCGTGATCGCGGCGATCACCTCGGCCGCCGATGATCTTGAGATCGTCGGACAGGCCGGTGACGTGGAGTCGTCAGTGCGCATGATTGCCGAGACCAAGCCGGATGTGGTGCTGCTCGACGTGCACGTGCCGGGTGGCGAGGGCGGAGGCGGGTCGGAGATCATCCTGCGCAGCATGCCGTACGCGCCGCATACGCTGTATCTGGCGCTGTCCGTCTCCGACGCGCCGGTGGATGTGGGCGCGGTCATCCGCGCCGGCGCCCGGGGCTACGTGACCAAGACCATCACCGCCGACGACCTCATCGCCTCCATCCGCCAGGTCGCCGAAGGCTACGCGGTGTTCAGTCCGAAACTGGCCGGATTCGTGCTCAACGCGCTCGGCCCCGCACAGTCGCCGCCCGCGTCCGGGGCACGGACGCCGCAGCCCACGGTCCCCGACCTCGACGGCGATCTCGACGACGACATCGACATCGACGTACTCAGCCCCCGCGAGCAGGAGGTCATGCGGCTCATCGCCCGCGGCTACTCCTACAAGGAGGTGGCCGCAGAACTGTTCATCTCCATCAAGACCGTCGAGACCCACGTCTCCAAGGTGCTGCGCAAGCTCCAGCTCTCCAATCGCGGCGAACTCGCCCGCTGGGCCGCCCATCGCCGCATCGTGTGATCATGCGGTCGTATCGCGCCGGTCATGGCCGGTGACTTTTCGGATTCCCACCTGTCCTGCGGGTATGTGACAGGGTTTCGAGCCGCCCGGTGTTTCTGTTGTCGCCGGCTTGTAAACTGTGAAAGTTGGTGGTCGAAAGGCCGCCGAACATGAATCTACGGCGCAACCGGCGCCGTTCTATATGGAAAAGGAGGAAGTTATGGGCCAGGATCATAACCCCGACGTTGACTCGGTATTCGATCTTGCGGCTGCTGCGGCGGCATCCAACGGAGGGAACAACGACCCGCTGCTGCCTCCCGCGCGTTTCATCGGCTCCCCGCAGAAGCCGAGCGCCATGCCGTACAACAAGTACGCATCCTATGAGCTTCAGGTGCCGTTCAGCTTCCCCGAACGCACCTGGCCGGACAAGACCTTCAAGCGTGCGCCCCGCTGGTGCTCCGTCGATCTTCGCGACGGCAACCAGGCGCTCGTCAACCCGATGGACTCCGAACGCAAGCTGCGCTTCTGGAACCTCCTCGTCTCCATGGGCTACAAGGAGATCGAGGTCGGCTTTCCGTCCGCCTCGGAGACCGACTTCGACTTCATCCGCATGCTCATCGAACGCGAGCTCATCCCCGACGACGTGACCATCGTGGTGCTCACCCAGTGCCGCGAGCACCTGATCCGCCGCACCTACGAGGCGCTCAAGGGCGCCAAGCGCGCCATCGTGCACTTCTACAACTCGGTCTCCGTGCTGCAGCGCGAGGTCGTGTTCCGCAAGAACCGCGCCGAGATCAAGAAGCTCGCCACCGACGCCGCCGAACTGTGCAAGAACCTTGAGGGCGAGGCCGAGGGCATCGATCTCTACTACGAGTACTCGCCGGAATCGTTCACCGGCACCGAGCCGGAATACGCCGTCGAGGTGTGCAACGCGGTCATCGACGTCATCAAGCCGACGCCCGAGCATCCGATGATCATCAATCTGCCGGCCACGGTGGAGATGACCACGCCGAACGTGTTCGCCGACGAGGTGGAATACGTCTCCACGCATCTCAAGGACCGCGACGCCATCGTGCTTTCCCTGCATCCGCACAACGACGAGGGCATGGGCGTGGCCGCCACCGAGCTGGGCGTGCTCGCCGGCGCCGACCGCGTCGAGGGCTGCCTGCTCGGCAACGGCGAGCGCACCGGCAACGTCGACCTCGTCACGCTCGGCCTAAACCTGCTCACGCAGGGAGTGGACCCGCAGATCGACTTCTCCAATGTGCCGGAGATTCGCAAGACCGTCGAATACTGCAACCAGATCAAGATCTCCGAACGTCATCCGTACGCGGGCAACTTCGTGTTCACCGCGTTCTCCGGCTCGCATCAGGACGCCATCAAGAAGGGTCTGGAGGCCCGTCAGATGGCCGCCGACCGCGCCGGTGCCGACCTCGACAAGTTCGTGTGGCTTGTGCCGTACCTGCCGATCGACCCGAAGGACATCGGCCGTACGTACGAGGCCATCATCCGCGTGAACTCGCAGTCCGGCAAGGGCGGCATGGCCTATCTGCTCAAGACGAACCACAACCTCGATCTGCCGAAGCTCCTGCAGGTGGAGTTCGACAAGATCGTGCAGAAGTACGCCGACGACACCAAGAAGGAAGTCAAGGACGAGGACATCTGGCGCCTCTTCAAGGACGAGTACCTTCCGGTCGAGTCCGGTGGTGAGACCGCGGCCGGCCATGTGGTGGGCGACACCTCCGATGCCTCCCTCAAGCAGTGGGGACGTCTCAAGCTGCTCAAGGTCTCCGTCTCCTCCGGCGAGGACGGCTCCGACACCGTGCTCAATGCCACCGTGCTGGACCGCGGCGCTGACAAGACTGCCGAACCGGTCGAGCGCCAGCTTTCCGGTGTGGGCAACGGCCCGATCGCCGCGTTCCTCAACGCGATCAGCGCGCTGGGCATCAACGTCTCCGTGATGGATTACGTGGAGCACGCCATGACCGCCGGCACCGACGCCATGGCCGCCTCCTATGTGGAATGCGAGATCGGTGACGCGCCCGAATCCCAGGTGATCTGGGGCGTCGGCATCGACTCCTCCATCACCACGAGCTCGTTGAAGGCCATCATCTCGGCCATCAACCGTTCCGAGCGCTGAGTTTTCGTCGCTCGCCGTGTGGTTGCACTCCCCCGCATTCGCGGGGGAGTTTTTTGTCGGCGCGTGGGATTTGGCGCCTTTACGGGGAGGGATGTTTGGGGTGGTTCTCCCCTCAGTCTCACTTCGTTCGACAGCTCCCCTCGGGGAGGGGAGCCGATTGGAGTGGATGTTCGGCTTCTGATTCCCGGGGAGCCGATTGGATGGGATGTTCTCCAACTGGCTCCCCTCGTGGTCGAGGGGAGCTGTCAGGCGTAGCCTGACTGAGGGGAGTCGGTCGGCTGGGGCGTTCGGCTTCTGCTCGGCTCCCCCGTCGCCATCACTGGGTGCTGTTGTTGGTCTGCCCCTGCTGCTGCGACTGGCTGCCGCCCTGTTCCGTCGTGCCGCTCTGGCTGCCGCCGTTCGACGACGACCCGCCGTTTGACGATCCGCCCTGCTGCTCGGACCCGCCCGACGACGATCCGCCCTGCTGCTCCGTCGTTCCGCCGTTCTGGTTCTGCGTCGACGATTCGTCCTGCTCCTGCATCTGGTACGACTGCGAGGGCGACGGGCTGGCGCTCGAACCGTTCTGGTCCTGGCTCTGGTTTTCATCGCTGTTCTGGTTCTGGTCCTGCGAACTCGACCCACCGGAGTATGAGGAGCCGCCGCCGGTGCCCCACGTGCCGTCCGTGCCGCCGACCGTGCCGTCGTCCGTGGCTTCGGGGAACTGCTCGTCGGCCACGCCTTCAAGCGCCTGCGACATATACAGCGTGAACAGGTGCGCCGGGTATCCCATGCCGCTCTGGTATCCGTTGAACGTCGGCATCTCCTGTGCGGAGCCGTCCTTGCCCGGGTTCCACATGGCGAAGATCGTGAGCGTGTTGGGCGTGAAGCCCACGAAGCTCACGGCCTTGGCATCGTTCGCGGTGCCGGACTTGCCGGCCATGGTCTTGCCGATGGAGCTCGCCTCCGAACCGGTGCCGTACTGGATCACGCCCTCCATGGCCTTGACAACGAGTCCGACGTCGTTCGCGTCGAACACGCGTTCGGCGCCCGTCGGGCCCTTGTACAGCTCCTTGTCCGACGAATTGTTCACCTGCTGCACGATGTGCACGGTGGGTTTCTGCCCTTGGTTCGCGATCGTGGAGAAGCCCCGGGCCATGTCCATCACGCTCAGACCGGAGTTGCCGAGCGCCGTGTAGGCGTCGTTCGCGATGTTGCCTTTGATGCCGGCCGTGTGCGCCGTGTCGATGATGGTCTGCGAGCCGAGATGCTGCGCGAGGTCCATGTAGACGGTGTTCACCGAGTTGGCCGTGGCCTGGTACAGGTTGATGTAGCCGTAGCTCACCCCGCCGGAGTTGCTCATCGGCGTGGTGATGCCGGGGAACGTGCGCGGCGAGTTGCCGTTGAACACGGTGTTGAGGCTCACGCCCTTCTGCACCGTCGACAGCAGCACGAACGGCTTCATCGTGGAGCCGACCTCGTAGGTGGCCTGCGTGGCGTTGTTGAGCTGGTGGGTGAGGAAGTCCTCGCCGCCGTAGATGGAGATGATGGAGCCGTTCTTCGGGTTTACCGAGATGCTGCCCACCTGCACGCCGTCCGGTATGCCCTTCTCCTTGTCGCTGGGCGTGGCCGTCTTGTACATGAGGTCCTGCTTGGCCTTGTCGATCGTGGTGATGATCTTGTAGCCGCCGGTGTCGATGTCGGTTTCGGTGAACGCCTTCGAGTTGACGAGCTCGTTGCGCACCATCATGAGCAGATAGCCCTTGGTGCCCTGGTAGATGTTGTCGGTCCTCTGCTTCACCGTGTTCGGCAGTTTGGCGTCGCTCTTCTCCTTGGCCGTGATGTAGCCGTCCTCGCTCATGATGTTGAGCACGCGCTTGAACCGCTGTTCGGCCATGGTCTTGTTCTTGGCCGGGTCCCAGTTGTTCGGCGAGGGGATGATGCCGGCCAGCGTGGCCGCCTCGGAGAGCGTGAGGTCCTTGGCCTCCTTGTTGAAGTACGCCTTCGCCGCCGCCTGGATGCCGTAGGCGTTGCGGCCGAGGTAGATGGTGTTCATGTAGTTGCACAGGACCTTGTCCTTGTCCTGCGACTGGGCGATCTTCAGCGCGAGGAACGCCTCCTTGATCTTGCCCTTGTATGTGGTGGTTTCGCCGAGGTAGTAGCGTTCCGCATACTGCTGTGTGATGGTCGATCCGCCCTGGCGCGTGCCCTTGGTCACGTTGTTCACGAGCGCGCGTCCGATGCCGCGCAGGTCGATGCCTCTGTCGGACCAGAACGTGCGGTTCTCCGACGCCACGATCGCGTTGCCCACGTAGTCCGGCAGCGCGGAGCAGTCGATGATCTCGCGGTTCTGCTCGGCGAAGCTTCCGATCTCCGTTTTGCCGTCGTTGTAGTAGACGGTCGTCTTCTCGGCCATGGCGATCTTCTCGGGGTCGGGCACCTCCGTCGTCGCATACAGGAACGCGAACGTGCCGCCGCCCGCCACGATGCACAGCAGGAGGAACAGCAGTATGCCCTTGAGGATCCTGTGCTTCTTTTTCTTCTTCGGGGGTCGATGCGATCCGCCGGCGTTCGGCGTGTGCGAGGTCGGCCTGTTCACCGCGCCCCCCGCCGTTCTGGGGGAGGAGGCGGCTGATCTGATTGATCGACGAGTCTGGGAAGCCATAACTTTCAGGCTACCCCGCGAATCGTCGGGAATGCTTCCGACGATGGCAAACGTTCATACTATTCGTACGATTTATCGTCGTCATCCTTGAAATATCGTCGATATTTCACCGTCCGTATACCGTTCGCCGTACGTGAAGGCCCCAAGAAGGTGTATATTCTCCGATTTTTTCAGGTTCGTTGGTTACACTGGCCGGTTGTCGGAATACATTGACGATGACCGGATTCCCCGATATCGGCCGTCGGCGTCCGTCGGATCCGCCGACGATGCCGCGGCGGGGGCGATATCACGACGAAGGAGACTGCACGTGACCGTGGACCAGAACGTGGCCGATGACGACAAGCCGTCGGACGCCGACATGCATGATGCGGGCGTCATCTCCGACACCGGGACGAGCGGCGACGGCATCGATGATCCCGGTGACTCCGGTCGTGTCCGTCTGATCGAGCACAGGCCGCTGCCCTGGTGGTTCTACGTCGTCGCGTTCCTCGTGGTCGACGCCGTGGCCGTGGGCCTGCTGCAGTGGAGCGTATGGACCGTGGAACCGTTGCGCGGCTTCGGCGGCTTCATCTCCAAGATGTGGGCAAGCGGCCAATTCCAGTTCGCGTTGAACATGCTGCTGCTCGGCATGGTCTACCTCGTGCTGCTGATGATCGTCAACCGGTTCTGGACGGCCACGCCCCTGTTCCTCTCCATCGTGGGATTCTGCGCGGTGGCGGAACGGTTCAAGGTGGGCGCGCGCTACGAGACCATCAAACCCTCAGACCTGGGCTTCCTCAAAAGCGACGCCGGCAACATGGCCGGCTTCATTCCCAGCGGGTCCGGGCGCATATTCATGAACGCGGCCATATTCTTCCTCGCCATGGTCGTGATCTGCTATTCGCTGCGGCATCGTGACGGACGGCGACGGTTCGTCGACTTCGACGACCGGCGACTCTCCATCACCACGCGCGTGGTGCTCGTCATTATGCCGTCGCTGTTCGTCGGCCTGTTCGCCGCCGGCCTCGGCACCACCGGTTCATGGTCGAACTCGTTCGCGCAGGCGCTCGGCGACTCGCCGAAGCTCTGGGATTCCGTCGAGGACGCCCAGGCGAACGGCACGCTCATGGGCTTCGCGCGATTCGTCAACCCCAAGGTCATGGATGAGCCGGCGAACTACTCGCAGGCCACGATGAAGGCGATCGCCAAGAAATACGCGGCCGAGGCGGAGACCATCAACAAGGACCGCGCCGTGAACATGCAGGACAGCACGGTCATCATGGTGCTCTCCGAATCGTTCTCCGACCCGACCCGCGTGCCCGGCCTGAGCCTCAACAAGGATCCGATGCCGAACGTCCGCGCCATCAAAACGACCACGACATCCGGCAGGATGCTGTCCGCCGGCTACGGCGGCGGCACCGCGAACATGGAGTTCATGGCGATGACCGGCCTGTCCATGGCAAACTTCGACGCCTCGCTCAGCTCGCCCTACCAGCAGCTCGTCCCCAAGCTCACATGGACGCCCACCTTCAACCAGCTGTGGAACGGCGGCAAGGACTCCCAGGCGTTCCATCCATACGAGTCCTCCATGTATTCGCGCCGCGAGAACTACAAAAAATTCGGGTTCGCCCACTTCTGGACGCTGAACGAGCCCGACGTTATCGCCCACCAGGACCGCATCGACAGCTCGCCGTACGTGCGTGACTCCGACGCCTACCAGAGCCTGCTCGAAAAGATCGACACCGATAAAAGCCAGTTCCTCTCGGTGCTGACCATGCAGAACCACATGAACTACGACAACTGGTACAACGACAACGAGTTCAAGGCGTCGAGCACCGATCCCGACTCGCCGCTCGGCCTCGACGAGACCACGCAGATCCAGACCTACGCCAAAGGCATGGAATACACCGACCAGGCCACCAGGAGCTTCCTCGACCAGCTCGACAACATCAGCAAGCCCATCACCGTGATCTTCTACGGCGACCATCTGCCCGGCATCTACGCCTCCGCGTCCTCGGACGCGAACAACTCCGTGGCTCTGCATGAGACCGACTACTTCATCTGGTCGAACAAGGCGTCGCAGTCACATGGCACCAAACTGCCCGACTCCACCTCGGCCATCACCTCGCCCAACTATTTCATGGCGCAGACCGCCGAACACATGAACGCGAAGGTGAGCCCCTATCTGGCGTTCCTCACCGAACTGCACGACAAGGTGCCCGCATTGGAGCCGCCCGTGGTGAACCAGATCCAAAGCTGGTCGCGCATCCCCGACGGCCAGGCGCTGTATCTCGACAGGAAAGGCAACCGCGTGGACATCACCAAGGCGGACAAGGCCACGCAGGAGCTGCTGGAGGATTATCGCCTCATCCAATACGACATCACCGACGGCGAAGGCTATCTCAAGGACACGGCGTTCATGTCGCTGCCGCGCGAGAACCGTTCGGTGAGCCAGCTTGAGGCGGAAAGCGAAATGCCCGAAGGCACCAAGAACGCGGCCGGCGTTCCCGACCCGACCATCGCGCCCACCGAGTTCAGCGACCACGACAGCGACGACACGGATTCGTCCAAGTCCGCCGCTGCCACGCCGACGCCGGCCCCGTCCCGCAAGGAGGAGTAGGGCCGGTCGGTACGGCGGCCGTTGCGCGGGGAGTGGCTACTTCCTCAGCAGCGGGGCGACCTGCTCGTCATAGGCGGTCAGGGCGGTGTCGATCACCTGGTGCATGTCGTAGTACTTGTAGGTGCCGAGACGCCCGCCGAACACGGTGTTCGGCTCCAGCGCCGCCTTCGCCTGATACTGCGCGTAGATGTTCTTGTCGTCCTCGGTGTTGATGGGGTAGTAGGGTTCGTCGCCGCGCCGGGCGAAGCGCGAGTACTCCTCCCACACGACCGTCCTGCCGGGCTTGTACGAATCCGCGCGTTCGGGGTTGAAGTTCCTGAACTCGATGGCGCGGGTGAACGGTACGTCGGCGTCGGCGTAGTTCATGACCGGGCAGCCGAAGTGGTCGTCCTCGTCGTAGCGGCGCTCCTTGAAGTCGACCGTGCGCCACTTGAGTTCGCCGAGGTCGTAGTCGAAGTACCTGTCGATCGGGCCCGTGTAGACCACGGGGATGCCGGCCGCCTGGATGGCCTTCCTGTTCATCGGCTGCGATTCGTCGAAGAAGTCGACGCCGAGCGACACCTCGATGCGCGGGTCGGCGATCATCTTTTCGAACCATGCCGTGTAGCCGTCCTTCGGCAGGCCCTCCCACGTGTCCTTGAAATACCGGTTGTTGTAGTTGAACCGCACCGGCAGGCGGCGGATGATGCTCGCCGGAAGCTCGGCCGGGTCGGTCTGCCACTGCTTGCCCGTGTAGTTCTTGATGAATGCCTCGTACAACGGCTTGCCGATGAGCTTCTTGCCCTGTTCGTCGAGGTTCTTCGGCGTGATGTCGGCGTATTCGCCGGCCTGCTCCTCGATGAGCCGTTTCGCCTCGGCCGGCGTGTAGGAGGCGTGGAAGAACTGGTTGATGGTGCCGAGGTTGATCGGCAGCGGGAACACCTCGCCGTCGTGCGTGGTGTACACGCGGTGCACGTAGTCGGTGAACTCGGTGAAGCGGTTGACGTATTCCCACACGCGGGCGTTCGACGTATGGAACAGGTGGGCGCCGTACTTGTGGATCTCGATGCCGGTCTCGTCGTCGAAATACGAGTAGGCGTTGCCTCCGATGTGGTCACGCACGTCGATGATATGGACCCGGGCGCCGGCGTGTTCGGCCGCCTGTTGCGCGACGGTCAGGCCGAACAGGCCCGCGCCGACGATCACGAGATCGGTGTTGTTGGGATTGAATTCCATGGATTTCCTCGACTTTTCTCACATGGTTGGGTTGCTGTTCCATGGTACATGGCGGGATTATGCGTCATATGGGTCGGCTGCCGTCACATGGTGCGGCTGCCGTCACGTGGTGCGGGTGGACCGTGTCACGTGTTGTTGGAAACGTTGCAATTCCAACGTTTTGACGACTGCGTTACGTGGTGCGGGTGGACCGCGTCACGCGACCTGGCCCGTGTCACGCGACCCGGCCCGCGTGACACGGTTGTGTCGTCCACGGCGATGCTGTATAGTGGCTATCCGGCTCCTACGCGGCGTTACGCCGCCCAATCCCCCCAGGGCAGGAATGCAGCAAGGGTAAGCGGTCTCTGGCGGGTGCGTAGGGGTCTTTTCTTTTTCCCAGGGGACCTCATGACCGAACGCGAACGTCAGATACTGCTGTGGATCACGCAGAATCCGATGATCAGCCAGAACGAATTGGCTGAACTGGCCGGCATCACCCGGTCCAGCGTCGCCGTGCACATCTCCAATCTCATCAAAAAGGGATATCTTCGCGGCCGCGGCTATATCGTGGCTCCTCCCAGCTATGTGGCCGTCATCGGCGCGGTCAACATGGACGTGTTCGGCGTCGCCTCCCATCGGATCGTCGGCGGCAGTTCCAACGAGGGGCATGTGTTCTACAAGCTCGGCGGGGTCGGCCGCAATATCGCGCTGAACCTGTGCCGTCTGGACGTGCCGAACTACCTCGTCACCGTGTATGGCGACGACTACAACGGGGAGCTGTTCAAATCGGACGCCGTCCGCAACGGCATGGACATCACCTATTCCCGGCAGCTGACCGGCGTCGGCACATCCACGTATCTGTATGTCAATCAGCCTGACGGCGACCGCATGGTCGGGCTTGACGACATGGGCATCAACGGGAACATCACCCCCGATTTTTTGGAGGAACGACGGTCGGTCGTCGACAACGCCGACCGGGTGGTCATCGATTCCAATCTCTCCCAACAGGCCATCGACTGGGTGTACGACAATTGCGACCGCCCGGTCTTCGCCAAATCGGTGTCGGTGAACAAGGCCCGGCGTCTGCTGTCTCGTCCCGAGCGGCTTGACACGCTGGTGCTCGACTTCGTGGAGGCCGAGGTGCTGTCCGGCGTGAAGGTGACGGACGAGGAGTCCGCACGGCGTTGCGCCGACGTGCTGATTCGGCGTGGCGTGCGCAACGTGTGCGTGCATGGCAGCAACAAGGGGATGCTGTACCGGAATGCCGACGAATCGGTGTATTTCCCGCTGTCGGGGAAGGCTTCGTCCGACCGGAACACCAACGGCGCCGGGGCCTCGGCCGTCGCGGCGTTGACGTGGGCGCGTGGCCTCGGATGCGGTTTCGGGGAGAGCGGACGGCTGGCGGTGGCGGCGGCGTCGCTGACCGCGGAGTCGAACGAGGCCGTGAATCCCGGCATGTCCGCCGATCTGCTGCGTGAGCGGGCCGAACGGTTCCGATCGTAACTGCGGGCTTTATTCTGCGGACTTCATACTGTTGACGAGGCCGGCGAAGACTGTTCGACGGGGTCGTCGAAGACCGTTCGATGGACGTCCGCCCGCGAATCGGTCCGATGCATGGGGCGACGATATGCGGCCCATGATGTTCCGGAATCATCCATACGTCATCTTGCATGGGCGCGTATTGCGCAGGACACGCGCGAATCACCGTGGTTGACATGTTTGCGGGGCATGGTGTAGTGTTTTATCTAACAAAAGTTTAGAGCACTAAACAAATGTTGATATCGTTTGGTCCACGAATATGTCGACAGGTGGCAGCGCCCTGAACTTGGTCAAGGAAGACGCGGAAACTCGAAGGAGAATAATCATGGGTGATTATTCGTCGACCGGACGGGACCCCTACGTGGTGGTCATCGGCGGCATGAACATAGACATCTGCGGACGGCCGCACGAGACGGTGGTGAACCGTGATTCCAACCCCGGCGTGGTAAGCATGTCGGCGGGCGGCGTCGGACAGAACATCGCACAGAACCTGGCCCATCTGGGCGTGCCGACGTATCTCGTGACCGTATACGGCGACGACGCGAACGGATTCGCGCTGAAGGCCGCATGCGAGGGCAACGGCATCCGTCTCGACCAGGCGGCGCAGCTCAAGGGAGAACGCACCTCCACGTACATGTTCGTGACCGACGAGACCGGCGACATGCTGGTGGCCGTCAACGACATGGACATCTGCAAGAGGATCACGCCGGAATTCCTCGCCGAACGCCTCGACTTCATCAACGGGGCGGCGATCTGCCTGCTGGACGCCAACCTCGCATCCGAGACGATGGCGTGGATCGGCGAGCACGTGACGGCACCGCTGTTCGGCGACACCGTGTCGACCGTGAAGGCGCATCGCTTCGAGCCGATCCTCGACAAGATGACCGTGCTCAAGCCCAACGACCTCGAAGCCTCGGTGCTCACCGGCATCGACGTGGAGGACGCGGACAGCGCCCGCGCGGCCGCGAAGGCACTGCTCGACAAGGGCGTGCGCAACGTGTTCATCTCGCTTGGCGTGCAGGGCATCCTGTGCGCGAGCCGCCGCGCGGACGGCGACGTGATGGTGCAGGTGCCGCCGTACCTGACCGAGATCGCCACGGCGAACGGCGCCGGCGACTCCGGCATGGCGGCGATCACGTGGAGCTACTTCGACGATCCGGAACGTGACCTGGCCGAGACCGGGCGCATCGCGCAGGCGGCGTCCAGCATCGCCCTCGAATGCACCAAGGCCGTGCCCGACATCACCGTGGAACGCATCCGCGGCAAGATGGCGGACGCGACGCTCGCCGTGTGACGGGCGGACCGATCAGCACGGACGCGGCCTCGCGGCGCATACGACGAACAATCAACCGAACAACCATACCGACCACAACGACCGATACAACCCGATACAGAGACAAAGGAGCACACATGGTAGTCAAGCAGCTGTACTCGCTGATCGA
The DNA here is from genome assembly GCF_003129925.1 of Bifidobacterium catulorum. GTDB lineage: Bacteria > Actinomycetota > Actinomycetes > Actinomycetales > Bifidobacteriaceae > Galliscardovia > Galliscardovia catulorum. The sequence continues at coordinate 30,026 of NZ_QFFN01000019.1, forward strand.
ATACGACGAGAGCGTCAAGACCATGGAGGCCGGTGCCGACCACATCGGCCTGGTGCCCATGCAGAACGGCGGCGTGCCAGCCCACCGCGTGCCGCTGGAGCGCGTGCACCGCATCTTCGACGAATGCAAACGGCGTGGCGTGGTCTCCGTGGCGATCATGCTGACCAACGACCCCGACGAGATGATCGAACTGGCCGAGGAGATCCAGCCCGACATCCTGCACGTGGCCGGCGACGGCTACGCCGCCGACGAGGCGTTCGCCAAGCGCCTCAAGGCCGTGGCCCCGAACACCAAGCTCATGCAGGCCGTGCTCGTGGACGACGAATCCGCCGTCGACCGCGCCAAGAAGTACGCGCAATACTGCGACTTCATCCTCACCGACTCCGGCCTCGCCCCCGACACCGGCATCGGCGCCAGCGGCCAGACCCACGACTGGTCCATCGACGCGCGCATCGTGGCCGAATGCGGCAAGCCGGTCATCATGGCCGGCGGCCTCGGTCCCGAGAACGTGGCCGACGCCATCCGCCAGTGCAGGCCGTACGGCGTCGATTCGCTGACCAAGACCAGCATCAAATACGACGGCGGCTACATGGAGAAGGACATCGACAAGGTGCGTGAGTTCTGCCGGAACGCCGACGCCGCGGCCGCCGAGGTGGGCGCCTGATGGAAGTCAAGATGCTGCAGAAGGTCAAGGTCGTCTGCACCGACGACCTCGGCGGGACCTTGCTTGAGATCCTGAACGCGGAGGGATACCGTCGGCCGCTGTTCGTCACCGATTCGTTCGTCGCCACGATGCCGCTCGTCGTGGCCGCCCGGCGGAAGCTCGCCGACGACGGCATCGACTGCGCCGTGTTCGACGAGGTGCGTCCCGACCCGTTGTGCGAGACCGTGGCCGCCGGCGTGGAGGCGTTCCGCGCCCACGAGGCCGACAGCATCATCGCCATCGGGGGCGGCAGCTCCATGGACGTGGCCCGTGGCGTGAACATCGTGCGCGTCAACGGCGGCGAGATCATCGACTACACCGATCCGAACGTGCCGATCGCCGACTGCCCGGGCATGATCGCCGTGCCCACCACGTCCGGCACCGGAAGCGAGGTCTCCAACGCGCTCGTCGTCACCGACGGCGCCACGCAGCGCAAACTCGCCGTGCTCGCCGACCCGGCCGTCAGCGAATACGCGGTGCTCAACCCCGATCTCACGATCGGTCTGCCGCCGCGCATGACCATCGCCAGCGGTCTCGACGCCTTCTGCCACGCCGCCGAAGGCTACCTCTCGCGCATGGCCAGCCCCATCACCGACGCCGTATGCGAGAAGGTGATGTTCCTGCTGTACAACTACCTGCCGCGCGCGGTGCGCAACGGCGAGGACCGCGAAGCCCGCGAACGCGTGATGGTGGCCGCCACCCTGGCCGGATGGATGCTCAACAACGCCGGCACCATCGCCGGACACTCCATCGCGCACGTGCTCGGTTCGAAATACCACATCGTGCATGGCGAGGCCGTCGGCTACGCGCTGCCCGGCGTCATGGAGTTCGTCGCGCCCGTAATGCCGCACAAGGTGCGCGAGATCGGCCAGATCCTCGGCGCCGTCTACCCGGAGAACGCTCCGGAGGAGCAGACCACCGTCATCGCCGTCCGCGCGTTCAAGGAGTTCCGCGACCGGATGCTCGGGCTGCATCCCTTCGAGGACTACGGCATCGACCGCGACGAGCTGCTCGCCAACGCCCAGGCGGTGGCCTACGAACGCTTCGCCGGCAACACGCCGCGCGACATCGGACCCGCCGAGGCCCGGCAATTGCTGGAGGCCTTTGGCGTACGCTGAAATCGTCGACACAAAGCAGTGAACCTACATAAGGAGATCACCATGACCAAGAAGATCATTCTCGATTGCGACCCCGGTCACGACGACGCGATGGCCATCCTGCTCGCCGTGGGCAACCCGGACATCGAGCTGGTGGGCGTCACCACGGTCGGAGGCAACCAGAGCCTGCACAAGGTGACATACAACGCCCGCGCCGTGCTTGAGGCGGCGCACGCCACCGACGTCCCCGTGCACCGCGGCTGCGACCGGCCGATCCTGCGTCCGCTCGAAGTGGCCGCGTCCATCCACGGCGACACCGGCCTCGACGGCGTCGAGCTGCCCGAACCGAGCCGTCCGCTTGACGAGGGCCACGCCGTCGACTGGATCATCGACACCATCATGAGCAACGAGCCGAACACCATCACGCTCGTGCCCACCGGGCCGCTCACCAACATCGCCATGGCATGCCGCCTCGAGCCGAGGATCGTGGACCGCGTCAAGGAGATCGTGCTCATGGGCGGCGGCTACCACGTGGGCAACTGGAGCGCCTGCGCCGAATTCAACATCAAGGTGGACCCCGAGGCCGCGCACATCGTGTTCAACGAGCCGTGGCACCGTCTGACCATGGTGGGCCTCGACCTGACGCATCAGGCGCTGTGCACGCCCGAGGTGCAGGGCCGCATCAACGCCATCGACACCGATCTGGCGCACTTCGCCAGCGGCCTCATGGACTTCTTCCGCAAGGCCTACCAGGGCAACCAGGACTTCATCGACCCGCCGGTGCACGACCCGTGCACCGTGGCCTACCTCATCGACCCGAGCGTCATGACCACGCGCCGCTGCCCGCTCGACGTGGAGATCCACGGCGACCTGACCCTCGGCATGACCGTCGCCGACCTTCGCGGTCCGGAGCCGTCCGCCGACGAATGCAACACCCAGGTGGCCGTCAAGCTCGACTTCGAGAAGTTCTGGAGCCTCATCATCGACGCCATCAAGACCATCGGCTGATCGGGGCCATCCGGGATTCTCCGAATCCAGCCGTAACTCATCGGAAAACCCAATCATAGAAGTGAATGAATCATGACCGAAACCAACGAAACCAAGATGCTCGACTCGGGCGGCAAGTCCGTCGTCGCCCTGATGACCGCGCTCATGGCCGCGATCTTCGCCTTCCAGCTCAACGCCTCCATGCTGTCGCCCGCGCTGACGACCATGCAGAACGAGCTGAACACCACGGCCGCGCAGATCGGGCTGACGCAGACGGTGTTCTTCACCTCCTGCGCGCTGTTCTCCCTGTTCCTGCCGCGACTCGGCGACCTCATCGGCCGTAAGAAGGTGCTGCTCGGCATCCTCGTGCTCACCGGCGTCGGCTGCGCCATCTCCGCGCTCGCCGTCAACGTGACGATGCTGATGATCGGCCGCGTGGTGCAGGGCGTCGCCGGACCGATCGTGCCGATGGCCCTCATCATGCTGCACGCCAAGGTCACCGAGGACGCCAAGTACGCCAAGCTCATGGCCATCCTCACGGCCGTCAACGGCGGCATCGGCGGCGTCGACGCCATCCTGGGCGGCTGGCTCGCCGGCACCTTCGGGTTCCGTTCCGTGTTCTGGGTCATGGTCGGCGTGGCCGTGCTCGCCATCGTGCTCGTGCTCGGCTTCGCCGAGGAATCCACCGCCAAGGAGACCCCGAAGATGGATTGGGGCGGCGTCGTCACCCTGGGCGTCGCGTTCCTCGCCGCCTACATGGTCACCCAGGAGATCCAGAAGCTCGGCGAGGCAAACTGGGCGCTCATCGGCGGCGAGGTCGTCGTGGCCGCGGTGTTCTTCGTCATCTTCTGGCAGATCGAGAAGCGGCATAAGGATCCGATGATCCCGACCAAGTACATGAAGCAGCGTCGTACCTGGGGCCTGCTGCTCACCACGCTGCTCACCATGACCGGCGTGTTCGCCATCATGAACGGCGTGGTCCCCGCCCTCGCGCAGGACGCCGAGGCCGGTGCCGGCATGAGCGCCAGCATCGTCTCCTTCGCCACGCTCACCCCGTACGCGCTCGTCGGTCTGGCGTTCGGTCCTGTCGCCGGTCTGCTCGCATCCCGGTTCGGCTACCACAACGTGCTGCGCGCCGGCCTGCTGGTGAGCATCGTGGGCGCCCTGTTCGGCGTGTACGTCTCCAACGCCCCGAGCGTGTGGGCCATGGTCGTCATGTCCGTCGGCCTCGGCGTCTCCTACGCCGGCACTGCGAACATCATGCTCAACGGTCTTGGCGTCGTGCTCTCCCCGGAGGACAACCCCGGCTACCTGCCCGGTCTCAACTCCGGCGCGTTCAATCTGGGCGCCGGTCTGAGCTTCGCCGTCCTGTACGCCTTCCTCAACGCCTTTACCGCCTCCGGTGGCGCGACCGCGGGATACGCGGCCTCCATGGTCGCCGGTGCGGCCATGCTGGTCCTCGCCCTGCTGGTCTCCTTCCTCGTCCCGAAGGCGGACAAGGCGGAGGGCTGATGCCACGTCCCCGAGGACGGTGGTCGGCCGCGAACGCAGTCGGGTTGTTCCCGGCGGTTGTGAACGATAACCAACTACCGTGAAGAAATTGTGACCGACATGCCGGCACCCCCTTCCCGCCTGGCATGTCGGTCATTGCGTTTCGTTGGAATCATTGGCGACACGCCGTATGTAACTTCAAATTTGCGCAGAATTCATCACTGGCTTATTGTATTCGAGTCGTTCGGTTGGAACCCGGTTCCAATGCGGAACATGCGCCAGTAGCCCAATGGATTAGAGCATCTGACTACGGATCAGAAGGTTGCAGGTTCGAATCCTGTCTGGCGCACTCAAGGCCTCGGAAACAATAGTGTCCGAGGCCTTTCCAATTTTTCCTCCAATGATTCGTATCGCCCTAATTCGGGGCTCCATAGACCCTAATTTGGTGGAAACGTTCATCTGGACCCCGATAATCGGGGTTTCATGGACGGATTTACCAAGTTATGGAATGGCAATTCGCGGGTCTGGTGAACAAAACGGGATGGTTCGGGCGGACGGGGGCCGTTTCACCGGTTCCGGCCCTAAAGTCGTGACTATGAGTGACAAGAAGCGGACGAAACTGTATCTCGAACCGTTGGACGGTGAGCCCGAGACGACGGGCGTCCCCGATGGAGCGTTGGGAACGATGGGGACGTTGGGAACATTGGGAACACCGGGAACACTGGGAACACCGGCGGGTGCGCCGGGTGCGACGCGGTCCCCGATGCCCGTCTCGTTCGAGCCGGTCGCGGGGACGCAGCGGTCGGCCCGTCGCCAGACCGCGGACGACATCATGGACGGCGGCTTCTCCGAGTTCGCGGCCGGCGTCGCCGACGATGGTGGCGCCGACGATGGCAATACGGACGATGGCGACACGGACGACGTCGGGCGTTCCGCCGCCCGCTCGTCCCGTCGCCGCACGCCGTCCGCGAACCGGATCGACGTGGACTCCGGCGCCGATCCGCTCGACACCCGGCCACGCGGCTCCAGCATCGTCCTCGCCGCCGTGTTCGGCGCATTCGCCGTGGCCGCCGCCATCGTCGTCTGGTGGGTGGCCGTGCAGACCATGGGCGGTCAGGAATACGACAACCTCGCCTACGCCGGCTTCTCGTCGAGTCTTCCCGGATGGCTCGCCGCCATCGCCGGAATCCTCTCGAAATCGTTCTCGTTCGGTGGTCTGCACATCGCGGTCTCCGCCGTCGTCGACGTCGTCGCCGGCGTGGTGGCAGCCATCGTCGTCGTCATACGCAAACGCTGGCGCCTGCTCGCGCAGCTCGTCGTCCTTGCCATCGTCGCATTCGCGGCCGCCGAACTGCTCAAAGGCATGCTGCCGCGTCCGCTGCTGAACATGTCGCAGCTCAACGTGGGCAACACCGCCCCGTCGGGACACACGGCCATGGCCGCCGTCGCCGCCGTCGCGCTCGCATGCGCGGTGCCGCGCGTCCTGCGGGCGCTGTTCGCCATCCTCGGCGCCCTGTACACGGCCCTCGTCGGCTGCTCCGTCGTCGTCATCGGCGCGCATCGCCCGTCCGACGCCATCATGGCGGTGCTGCTCGTCGGCGGTCTCACGCTCATCATGCTCGCCTGCACGAGCGGGTCGGGCATGGACCCGCTCGGCACCCGCATGTCGTCCGCCACCGTGCAGATCGTCGGAACGGTCATGATCGTCGGCGGCGTCATGGCCACGATCTACGGACTGTACATCGTCTGGCAGCTCGGCCCCGGTCTGCAATACAGCGCCCGCTGGGCGGCGGCCGGTGCGCGCGTGTCCGGCGCGATGCTGATCTTCGCCGTCTCCACGCTTGTCTTCGGCGCCGTCCTCGCGCTGCGTCACGCCACCGCCGCACCGTTGTCGAAATCCGGTCTCGTCGGCGCGCCGCCGGCCCCGCCGAAACGACGCTGACCGCCATCATGGTTATGATGCTCTGTAGCTGACAGGCTTACAGGCTGAACAACGAAGGAGAGGCCCATGACTACCGGTACCAAGCTCGTCATCGTCGAGTCGCCCACCAAGGCGAAGAAAATCGGCGGATATCTGGGCAAGGGCTACGAGGTCATGGCCTCGGTCGGTCATATCCGCGACCTCGCCCAGCCTTCGCAGGTGCCGCCGAGCCGCAAGGAGAAATTCGGCAAGTTCGGCGTCGATGTGAACGACGGATTCGAGCCGTACTACATCGTCAACGACAACAAGAAGTCGACGGTCTCCGAACTCAAGGCCGCGTTGAAGAAGGCCGACGAACTCTATCTCGCAACCGATGAGGATCGCGAGGGCGAAGCCATCGCGTGGCATCTTGTGCAGACCCTCAAACCCAAGGTGCCTGTCAAGCGCATGGTCTTCCATGAGATCACGCCCGAAGCCATCAAAAAATCGTTGACCGCCACGCGAGACGTCGACGACAACATGGTGGACGCCCAGGAGACGCGCCGTGTGCTCGACCGACTTTACGGATACGAACTGTCCCCCGTGCTATGGCGCAAGGTCGGACCGGGGCTGTCGGCCGGCCGCGTGCAGTCGGTTGCCACGCGACTGATCGTCGAACGCGAACGCGAACGCATGGCGTTCGTGCGCACCGCATATTGGGACGTCATCGCGACGTTGGTTGCGGAGGGGGCCACGGCGGGTGATGTCGATGGAGTCGATGGCGGCGATGATGGAGCCGCCGACGGGTTCGACGCGCGGCTCGTGTCGCTGGGCGGCAGCCGTCTCGCCGTGTCCAAGGATTTCGGCGCCGACGGCCGTCTGACCGACGCCGCCGCCAAGGAGACGCCGGTCGTCATGGACGAGGCGCTGGCGAACGAGGTCGCCGCCGCCGTGCGGGAGCGGCCGTTCACCGTGCGGTCGCTCGAAACGAAGCCGTATCGCCGCCGTCCGCAGCCGCCGTTCACCACGTCCACGCTGCAGCAGACCGCCGGCAACCGTCTCGGCATGAGCTCGCGCGCCACGATGCGCGCCGCCCAGGGCCTGTACGAGAACGGCTACATCACCTATATGCGAACCGATTCCGTCACGTTGTCGCAGGAGGCCATCGCCGCCGCGCGCAACGCGGTGGGAGCGATGTACGGCAGGGAATACCTTTCCGACAGTCCGAAGCAGTACGTGACCAAGACCGCGGGCGCGCAGGAGGCGCACGAATGCATCCGCCCCGCCGGCTCCACGTTCCGCTCGCCCGACGAACTGGCCGCGCGCGTGCCGCCGGACCAGCTGAAGCTCTATACGCTGATCTGGCAGCGGACGCTCGCCTCGCAGATGGCCGACGCCACCGGATCGACCGCCACCGTGCGTCTCGGCGCCGAGGCGGGCGGGCACGGCGAAGCGCTGTTCCAGGCATCCGGCACGGTCATCGAGTTCCCCGGATTCCTGCGCGTGTTCGGCAGGGGGCATGGCGACGGCGGGAACGGCGTCGAAACCGGCAAGGGCAGGAAGGGCGCCGACCGCGCCGAAAACGCGTCGCTGCCGCCGATGGCCGTGGGCGACCGACTCGCCGCCAAGGCGGTGGAGCCGGCCGGACATGAGACCCAGCCGCCGGCCCGATACACCGAGGCCACGCTGGTCAAGACGCTGGAGGCGAAGGAGATCGGCCGTCCGTCCACGTACGCGAGCATCATCTCGACGATCATCGACCGCGGATACGTGTACGAGAAGGGGCGGGCGCTGATTCCGTCGTGGCTGGCGTTCTCCGTCGTCAAACTGCTGGAGACGAACTTCCCGCAGTATGTGGACTACCAGTTCACCGCGCAGATGGAGAATGGACTCGACCAGATCGCCCGGGGCAAGGAGACCGGCAAGGACTGGCTCACGCATTTCTACTTCGGCACGGGCGCGGGAGCCGTGGGGTCGGCCGAGGAGGCGCACAAGGGTCTGCAACAGCAGGTGGCGCAACTCGGCGACATCGACGCCCGGGAGATCAACACCATAGACATCGGCGACGGGCTGCATGTGCGCGTGGGACGCTACGGCCCGTATCTTGAGGACACGAGGAACCTCGACGCCGACGGGAACCCGAAGCACGCCTCACTGCCCGACACGCTGGCGCCGGACGAGCTGACGCCCGAGGTGGGCCATGAGCTGATCGCCACGAACTCCGGCGGACCGCGCGTGCTCGGCACCGATCCGAAGACCGGCGGCACCGTGGAGCTGCGCAAAGGACGGTTCGGGCCGTATGTGGCGCTCATCACGCCGGAACAGCAGGCGCAGGCCGAAGCCGAACGGGCCGCGGCCAAGGCCGCCGAGGAGGAGGCCGCGAAGGAGGGCAGGCCCGCGCCGAAGAAGCGCGCCACCCGGCGCAAAGGTGGAGCCGCGGCCGCCGACAAGCCGAAGATGGCCTCGCTGTTCAAGACCATGAACCCCGACGCCCTCTCGCTCGACGATGCCCTGAAGCTGCTGTCGCTGCCGCGCGAGGTCGGCACGCTGCCGCAGACCAACGCCGAGACCGGCGAGACCACGCAGGCCGTGGTGCTGGCCAACAACGGCCGCTACGGCCCGTACCTGACCAAGACCGGCGCGGATGGCAAGTCCGAGACGCGTTCGCTTGGTTCGGAGGACGAGATCTTCACCGTCGACATCGCCAAGGCCAAGGAGCTGTTCGACCAGCCCAAGTACGGGCGTGGCCGTGGCCGCGGCGCCGCCAAGCCGCCGCTGCGTGAACTCGGCCCCGACCCGGAGACCGGCAAGCCCGTGACCATCAAGGACGGCCGCTTCGGCGCCTACATCACCGACGGCGAGACGAACCGCACGCTGCCGCGCCAGTACTCCCCGGAGTCCATCGACCCGGCCGACGCATTCCGCCTGCTTGCCGAGAAACGCGCCGCCGGACCGTCCACGCGTGGCCGTCGTGGCCGTGGCGGCGCGAAGAGCAAGAGCAAGGGCGGGTCTTCCGCCAAGACCGCGCCGAAGGTCAGTGCCGTGGAGGCGAAGCGGGCCGAACGCCGCGCCGAGGTGAAGAAGTATGCCAGCAAGGGGTGGGCCAATACGCGCATCGCCGAGAAGATCGGCTCCACCGCGTCCACCGTCAAGGCGGACATCGAATGGCTGGCCGCGAACGAAGGCTATGAACGTCCCGCCGTCGTCGCCAAGGCCCCCGCAGCCAGGAAAAAGGCCAAATAGACGCGCCCGAACGGCTACCGCCATCTTCCGGGGTTTTGCCCCGGAAGTCGAAGGCGGGTCTGTATGCCCCGTGGCGGCCCGGGGAAAAGTTGGGGTTCGCCGATACGGTAGAGGGCATGGCTGGATTGTTTATCTCCTTTGAGGGCGTGGACGGCGTCGGCAAGACCACGCAGGTGGAACGGCTGCGGCAGTACCTCGAATCACGCGGCCGCACGGTGCTGGTCACCCGCGAGCCGGGCGGCACCCCGCTCGGCGTCGCGCTGCGCCGGCTGCTGCTCGGCGGCGTGGACGGCGCCGGGGCCGACATCGCGCCGCGCGCCGAGGCGCTCATCTTCGCCGCCGACCGGGCACAGCACGTGGCCGAGACCATCCGCCCGGCGCTGTCCCGCGGCGAGATCGTCATCACCGACCGGTACCTCGATTCGTCGCTGGCGTACCAGGCGGGCGGGCGTGAACTGACCGCGAAGGAGGTCCGCGACCTGAGTATGTGGGCCACGAACGGCCTGCTGCCGGTGCGCACCTATCTGCTCGACATGGATCCGGCCGAATCACACGCACGGCTCCGGCACGACGAGGACCGCATGGAAGCGGCGGGAGACGACTTCCAGGCTCGTACGCGCCGGGCGTTCCTCGACCTGGCCGAAACCGAGCCGGAACGGTTTCGCATTATCGATGCCGCCCGGCCCGTCGAAACCGTGTGGACGCAGATCCGCGTGGACATCGACGCCCTGTTCGGCTATGACAAGGAGTCCCGATGAGTGTCTGGAACGCCATCGTGGGACAGAAGCCCACCGTCGAACTGCTGTCGAGAATCGCGGACGACCCCGCCGACGTGGCCCAGTCATGGCTGATCTGCGGTCCTCCCGGATCAGGCCGCTCGAACGTGGCGCGCGCGTTCGCCGCCGCGCTCGAATGCCCGAGCCACGGCTGCGGCGAATGCACGACCTGCCGCCACGTGCTGGCGAACACGCATCCCGACGTCACCGTGCTCGCCACCGACAAGGTGACGATCGGCATCGACGCGGTGCGTGGCCTCATCGAGACGTCCGAGCAGATGCCGGCCACCGCGCCGTGGCGCATCATCATCATCGAGGACGTGGACCGTATGCTCGAACGCACCACGAACGTGCTGCTCAAGGAGATCGAGGAACCGGCCGAGCATACGATATGGCTGCTGTGTGCCCCCAGCGCGCAGGACGTGCTGCCCACCATCCGGTCCCGCACGCGCGTGGTCACGCTCGCCGTGCCGTCGCAGAAGGCCGTCGCAGACTTCCTTATGACCACGGTGAATCCCACGCTGCCGGAGAACCGGCGGTTCACCGACCACGTGGCCGTCCGCGCCGCCCGGCTTTCCGAGGGGCATATCGGCATCGCCCGGCTGTATGCCACCAACGAGCGTGTGATGACCGACAGGGACACGCTTATCGTCGGTGTGCTGGGCCTCGTCAAGGCATCCGACGCCGTACTGCTCGCCGACCATCTGATCTCCGACGCCACCGCGCAGGCCGCCGAGGAGGTCGAACGCCAGGTGTCGCGGGACCGGGCCGAGTTCCGTCGCGTCAACGGGCTGGGGGAGAAGGACCGGATTCCGCCGAAGATCCGCGGCGCCTACAATGCCATCGGCAAGAAGGAGGAGGTGAAGCGCCGGACCACGCGCCGCAGCCGCGACGTGCTCGACCGTGCGCTGAACTCCGTCGCCAGCGTGTACCGCGATGTGGCCGTGCTGCAGAACCATGCCGAGAACACCGTCGGTCTGATCAACAAGGAGAACCGCACGGCCATCGCGGACCTTGCGTCGCGGTTGAGCCGCGAGGCTGCCATAGAACGCGCCGAGGCTGTCGGCGTCGCGCGGCGCCGGCTGTCGGGCAACGGCAATCCGCTGCTTGTGTTCGAGGCGCTGTTCTGTTCGCTGATCGCATAGGCCAGCAGCCGAACGGCACGCGCCGCGAGTTCGTTGATGCTGTTTTGCGCCTCTCATCAGGGGAGCTGGCCCGTGAAGCAGGTCTGGGGGGCAGGCGATTCGGCAAAAACGGCAAAAGACGGCGGTTAGCGCCCACGTTCCTATCATCATTGACAAACCGTAACGGTAATGACAACGATGTTAGGAAAAGAGCGCAACGTGAACAGCACAACAGCCGATACCACCGTGAACGTCATACGGGCGCACGCCGATGCACCGTCCGGGGCGGACCTTCCCGGCGCCCCCACGCATATCCGCATCAACGACCGCATCGCCCCGGTCGATCTGGCGCCGGAATCCGACGTCGACGTCCGATGGTGGTTCGGACCGGCCGCCGCGTCGTCGTCCGCGCCGGTGCAGGCCACGGAACCCGCATCCGTCGAATGGTCGTCCTATCAGATCATCGTCACCGACCATCCGCTCTCCGGCGAGACGGTATGGGACTCCGGCCGCCGCGATTACGACGGCGAATCGGGAATCCTCCTCGACGGCCTCGCGCTCCCCGCCTCCACCAGATACTGGCTGGCCGTGCGAGTATGGGACGACGCCGGCCGTGTCTCCGTATGGTCCGATCCGGTGACGTTCGGCACCGGTGCCGGAGACCACTGGCACGCCGACCCCATCTGGGTGCCCGCAGACGCCGCGGCACCCCGCGCAATCGACGAATCCGCCGAATTCGACCTGCCCGACGAAGCCGCCGCATCCACCGACGACTCGTTCTTCGTCGGCGAGCGCAAGGCCTCCGATCCACACAACTCCCGCGGCTGGGCGTTCCTGCGCGGCCTGGCCGGCCTGCCCGACAAGCCCATCGTCTGGGCCACCCTCAACGTAACGGCATCCAGCACACGCGCCGCCCGACAGTTCATATACCGAATCTGGGTCAACGGCACGTTCGTCGGCTACGGACCCACCTTCCCCGTCGACGGCGAGGCCCGATACGACGGCTACGACGTGACCGACCTGCTCAACGCCGGGGAGGACAACGCCATCGGCGCGCTCGCCTACACCGTCGAGGACCAGCGGTTCATCGCACAGCTCGACGTCAAATTCGCCGACGGCGAGCTCGCCCACTACGGCACCGACCCCGACTGGCGGACCCTGCCCGGAACCGCCATCTACCCCGATTCCGCATCCATCGGCACACAGTATTTCGAAGCCCCGGCCGAAAACGTGCAGTCGACGAACTATCCGTTCGGATTCACGACGCCGGATTTCGACGACGCCGATTGGGCGCCCGCCGCCGTACGCGGCGCGTTCACGGCGCTCGAACCCACGCCCACCGACAAACCGATTGTGCAATACCATGCCCCGGCGTCATCCCGTCTGACCGATGACGGTCATCTGATCCTTGATTTCGGTCGCACATGGGAGGGAGGCGTGCGCATCACGCGAGACGCCGGTCATGGCCACGCCGACCTCAAGATCCGCTATGGCGAAGTGCTCAACCCGGACGGCTCCGTCAAATGGCATCTCAGCGCATTCAACAACTACGAGGACACGTGGCATCTCGGCGACGGAACCGAAGCCGTGACCATGGAGACATGGGGACTGCGCGTATTCCGTTATGTGGAAATCATCCCATCGGTCGATTCAACGGAGGCAATGCGGCATCTCGCCTCCGGCGACGACCGCGTCGAGGCCGCCGCGCTCATCTACCCGTTCGACCGCTCCGCAGCATCGTTCACCTCGTCGGACGCCACGTTGGAAGCCGTCTGGAACTTCTGCCGCAACACCATGGAATCAACCAACGGCAACATCTACGCCGACTCGTGGACGCGTGAACGCGCACCATACGAAGGCGACGCATGGCTTCAGCAGCACGCGCATCTGGCCGTCGACGACGCCCCCGCGCTCGCCGAATACTCCGTCGACTGGCTGATCGCCAACCGCACGTGGCCCACCGAATGGCCGCTGTATCTCATCCTCGCTGCCCACGATGCGTGGATGCGCACCGGTTCCATCCGCCAGATAGCAGGCCGCTATGACCAGTTGGTCGCCCTGCTGCCGACGAAGCACCTCGACCCAGCCTCCGGACTGATCGTCAAGGACCCGGGCGAATCCAGTCACACCGACGGCGACCTCATCGACTGGCCGCCGGTGGAACGCGACGGATTCGTGTTCGGCCGCGTCAACACGGTCATCAACGCGCTCTCGTCGCAGACGTTCGCCGACATGGCCGACATCGCCGCCGCGCTCGGTCGCGACGACGACGCCGAGCGGTTCGCCGCCACCGCCTCCCGGATGCGAGCCGCCATGCATGAACGGCTCTATGACGCCGAAGCCGGCACCTACGTGGATGGTCTGACGGACGGTGCGGATGGCGAACGCATCGCGCATCATTCGCTGCACGCCTCCGCGTTCGCGCTTGCGTTCGCCGATCTTCCGGAAGGCCAGCGTGAAGCGGTCGGCGCATACCTGCGCGGGCGGGGCATGGCATGCAGCGTGTATGCCGCCAGCGTGTATCTCGCCGGACTGTACGCCGCTGGATTCGGCGCGGACGCCACGGCGCTGATCGCCGCGCGCGACGGTCTGCGCACATGGGTGAACATGATGGAGAAAGGCGCGGGCGCGACCATGGAGGCGTGGGACGTGGAGAACAAGCCGAACACCACGTACTCGCATCCGTGGGCCGCGTCGCCGGCGTTCCTGCTGCCCGAGGGGCTGCTGGGCATCCGGCCGACCTCACCCGGCTATGCCACGTTCGAGGTGCGGCCGCAGCTGGGCGCGTCGGGGGAGCGAGGCGCCGTGGATTCGGCGGCGGCCACCGTGCCGACCGTGCGCGGGCCCATCACCGTGCGTGCCGAGCGTGTGCCCGACGGGGGATCGGTCGCCGACACCATCCGTGTGGCCGTTGACGTGCCGTGCCACACCGAGGCCACGGTGCTGACTCCGCAGGGTGCGATCGCCGCCGCACACCTCACCCCCGGTCATCATGAACTCGTGCTGTGACCGTGACGCCAAGCCATCTCCATCTTCTGGGCGACTGCTGGTGACTGGCTGCGTTGCGGGCACCTGACTCGATATTCCGGGGCCTTGCCGTCGATATACGGAGTACGGCCGTTGGAATATGAACGCCCATGAGAATCGGGTTTGCGGTCGGATGCCTGCCTTCGCGGGCCGCGTGGCTAAGATTGGAGTAATTCAGACGGCTACGGTGCGCGGCGACGATGCGAGGCCGGGGGAGGAGATGGCATGAGAGACATGGCCGATGCAGTCGGTGATGCTCCGGGCGTCTCCGCTCGGCCCGTGCGCCTTGTGGACGTGGCGGCCGAAGCCGGCGTCTCGCCGTCCACGGTGTCTCGTGCGTTCAAGAACCCCGACCGGGTGAACCCCGCCACCGTGGCGCAGATCCGCGCCGCGGCCGACCGGCTCGGCTATGTGTACCGCCCCTACCGCAAACGTCCGATGAGAACCTCCGGTCTCATCGGTCTCATCGTCAAGGACGCCGCGGAATCGTCGGCCCTGTTGCGCGGCGCGCAGGACGAGGCGTATGCGGCGGGACTGGCCATCAGCGTCATCGAATCGAATCGCGGTGGTCAATGGGAGGGATCGTTCGTCGAGGAGGTCGCCGAAACATCGCGCGGCATCCTCATCGCATCCGACCGCATGGACGACGACCGGCTCGCCCATCTCGCACGCCGCGTGCCCATGGTGGTGCTCAACCGTCCCGTCGACGGCGTCTCCAGCATCGTGCCGGACGTATCGTCGGGCATTCGTCGGGCATTGTCGCTGCTCGCCTCGAACGGCCACGCGCAAGTGGCATATGTGTCCGGACCGGATTCGTGGGCCGACCGTTCCCGATGGCACGCCATCCGCGCAGCCGCACCGGTCACGGGGCTTGCGACGCATCGTATCGGCCCGGTGGAACCGTCGGCGCGGGGCGGCGACCAGGCCGCCCGGATGCTGCTCAACCAAGGGCATCACATGGGTGATGCCGCCGCCACGACCGCAGTCATCGCATACAACGACGCGATCGCCGCGGGCATGATATCGCGGTTCTTGCAGGACGGCGTGCGTGTGCCGGGCGATCTGTCGATCATCGCGTTCGACGATTCGCCGATCGTCGACGTGGTCCGTCCGAAGCTGACGACCATCACGATACCCCGCTCCGAAATCGGCGCGGTCGGAGTGCGGACGCTGCTGCGTATGGATGGAGCGGGAACGTATTCGCTCGACATGTTCGGTGACGCCGACATGGCGTCGTTGCGACTGCCCGACGGCTGCGTGCGGACGGGCGGCGGCGATGTGGTCGCCCTGCCGACGTCGCTGTGCGCACGAGACAGCGTCGGCGCGGCGCCGTTGCGTTAGGTGGTGTCTGGTGGCGGCCTCCCCTCAGTCAGGCTTCGCCTGACAGCTCCCCTCCGTCGG
>NZ_QFFN01000002.1 GCF_003129925.1 Bifidobacterium catulorum
GACCGGTTGTTTGATTGGCTCTCCTTGGGGAGGGGGCCGATTGGATCATTTGGTTGGCTCCCCTCGGGATCGAGGGGAGCTGGCCGCCGTAGGCGGTCTGAGGGGAGTCGTGTGGGGTGAGTTCACGTTCACGTGTTCTCCCCTCAGTCGGCTTTGCCGACAGCTCCCCTCAGGGAGGGGAGCCGATTGGATGGAACGGTCGTTTGATTCGCTCCCTCGGGGAGGGGAGTCTTTTGGATGGAACGGTTGTTTGATTGGCTCTCCTTGGGGAGTTTTTGGTAGGAGGGTGGGGGTCGACGACGGACGAGGATAAAGTTCATCGTTCGTATGCACGGATACGCACTTGCGGGGGTAAGCTGTAGCCTGTGAGTGAAAACGGAGAGAAGACCGCGCCGCAATCGGCGGGGCACGTGCATTTCGCCGGCATCGATGGCATCAGGGCATTGGCGATCATCGGCGTGATCGCGTTCCATACGCGCCCGTCCCTATTGCAGGGCGGATTCATCGGCGTGACGATGTTCTTCGCCGTCACCGGGTTCCTGACCACGCGAACCGTATTGAACGCCGTGGATTCCACAGGCACGTTCGGATACGGACGGTATCTGGTCAAACGCGTCAAACGAATCTGGCCCCCGGTGCTCGCCACCCTCGTCGTGACGCCGGCGCTCGTATGGCTGTTTGCGCCGAGCCTGCTGCAGAAGGTCGTCTCCGACACCCTGCCCAGCGCCCTGTTCGCCAGCAACTGGGTGTACATCTTCCGCAAGGTCCCGTATTTCCAGGCCGCGGGTCTGCCGTCCCCGCTGACCCATCTGTGGTTCCTCGGCGTCACCATGCAGTTCTATATCCTATGGCCGCTGATCATGCTGGCGATCGGCAAAATCGTGAAATCCAAATGGGTCCGTTCCGTGATCGTCGTCGCCATCATGGCCGCGTCGTCCACGGCGATGTATCTGATGTTCGACCCGGCGAGCACGTCACGCGTGTACTACGGCCTCGACACCCGTCTCGCCGAACTCGCCGCCGGAGCGTTGCTGGCCATATGGATGACGCCGAAGGCATCCTCCGCCGCGTCCACCACCATTTCCGCCGTGGTCCCCGTCCCGGCGGTGCCGATGCCGTCTTCGGTGCCGATGCCGTCGAAGACCGTCGACGGTCTGCCGTCCGTGCCCATGCCCGGCGCCGGCTCGCCTGCGGCCGCCGACGTCCCTGCGGTTCCGGCTGCGCCGATGCCTTCCTCCACGACCGACGCCCGGCCGGCGTCGAAACGCAACGTCGGCGTCATCCTCGCCGATGTCTTCGGCGCGATGGCGCTCGCGGCGCTGCTCGCCGGATTCTGGTTCGCCAACGGCTACCTGCCGTACATGTATCAGGGCGGATATCTCGTCGCCGCCATCGTGTCGCTGATCATGCTGGCCTGCGCCGTGAACAACGACGCCGTCTGGGCGAAGATCCTCGGATGCCGGCCGCTGCGCTATATCGGCTCACGGTCGTTCAGCCTGTATCTCGTGCACTATCCGCTGCTGCAGATCATGAATCCGGCCACCCGCACCGAGGAGCTGCCCTGGTGGGGATGGGTCATACAGATCGCCGTCATCCTTGTCGTGGGTGAGGTGTTCCACCAACTGGTCGAGGCCGCACGCAAACGTCGTTCCGACGCAGGCCGCGACAACCAGGGACATGACGGTCACGACGTCGGCAACGTCGCGCAAGGCGACGGGCCGCGCGTGGCGGAAAGCTCCTCGGCCGCCGCCGTCAATGTCGCCGTCGATGCCGCATCTACCCCGCGGAAGCCGGACGACCCGAACGCCGCGCCCGTGTTCATCGGCAACGGATCCAGCGTCGTCGAGGCCCACGGACTGCCGCAGCGCAATCTCCACGCCGTCGAGGAATTCGAGGAGGCGCGATCGTCCGAGGATCTCGGCGCGGCGCTTTCCGAATTCGAAAGCGACGAGGACACCGACCTCAACGTCATCAAGGTGGCCATGCCCAAGGGCGAAGACAAGCCGTACCCCATGCGGCCAGACCCCGGCGAGGCGGCGCGGGCCGCCGCGGCCGCAGCCGGTTCGGATCATGATTCATCCGCTGCCGGCCGACGCTCGCTTCTTCGCATCATACGCGACTCCGGCCTTCGTCCCGGTGCATGGATCATGTCGGTACTCGGCGTCATCACCGTCATCGCCCTCACCTGGGCGCCGGTCAATTGGGCGCAGGTCGCCCGGTCCCGCGCCATCCAGCTGAACCCGGCCCTCGCCCAGGAGGCCGAGCCCGGCACGCCGCTCAAGCCGCGTCCCAAGCCCAAGCCCAAAAAGACCACGCCCAAGCCGGCTGCCACGAAGAAGACCCCGACCGTCAAGTCCAAGGCCGAGAAGGTGCCGAACAACTTCGACATCTCCAAATACCACTATGACGCGGCCACGCAGAGCTGCAGCGCCGACATCATGATGGTCGGCGACTCCGTGACCTCCGGCACGTCGGACTTTATCCGCGAGACGTTCCCCAACGGCTACATCGACGGCAAGCCGAACCGTCAGATGCCCGAGGCGGAGGGCATCTACCGCACCGACGTGGCCGCCGGGCATCAGGGCAGCGTCGTCATCTTCGGTCTCGGCACCAACGGCATCATCGAAAACGAGCAGGAGGTGCAGAAGCTCATCGACACGACCGGCGGCAAGCCCACGTTCTTCGTGACCATCCGCATGCCGTATCCGTGGCAGGAGACGAACAACAACAAGATGCTGCGCGCCGCCGCCGCGAAGAACCCCAATGTCGGCATCATCGACTGGCATGGCTACAGCGAGGGGCACAGCGAATACTTCGGCGAGGACGGCATCCATCCCGGCATCACCGGCGCCGAGGCGTATGCGACCATGCTGCGGCAGGCCATCTGCGGCCGATAACATCCGTTCGGCCCGGCTCGGCCCGGCTTGCCCAGCCCAGTCCGGCTTGCCCAGTCCGGTCCGGCTCGGCTTGCCCGGCTCAGCTCAGCAGCGCGGCAATCACGGCGATGAAGATCGGCGACGTCATCGTCGACAGCAGAATGCCGTCGCGCGCGAACGTGAGGCCCACGTTGTACCGCGCCGCGTAGTTGTACACGTTCTGCCCGGTCGGCAGGGCGGCGAGCACCACGCAGGCGTACAGCGTGGCGCCGCGGAAGCCCATCACGAAGTAGGCGAGCAGGAACGCGACCACCGGCATCACGATGTTCTTCAGGACCGCCACGGTGAGGATCGCCGGCCTCGACGACTTCTGCTGCATGGGCTTGGTGCCGTGCAGCGACATGCCGAACGCCATGAGGATCATCGGCACCGCGGAGTCGCCGATCATCTTGATCGGGTCGAACAGGAAGTTCGGCAGGAACCAGCCGGTCCAGGCGTTCACGGCCGACAGCGCGATGCCCAGCAGCGAACCGATGAGCAGCGGCTGGTGCAGCGGCTGCTTCGCGATCTCCTTGAGCGACACCTTGCCCTTGGTCGTCACGTCGAGGACGGTCAGGCCCACGGGCGTGAAGATGGCCTGCTGCATCACCAGGATCGGCGCGACCAACGCCGGGTTGCCGAGAATATAGGTGGCGATCGGCAGGCCGATGTTGTTGGAGTTGAGATACAGCGAATTCAGCGCGCCGATCGTCGTGTCGGCCGCGCCCATGTGAAAGAACATGCGGTTCAGCACGACGAACAGCAGTCCCACGATCGCCGCCGAGAAGAACGCCACGATGATCGACGAATGGAAGATCTCGAAGATCGGCTCCTTCGACAGGATGGCGAACATGAGGCACGGGCTGGAGACGAAGAAGCTGAAGCGGTTGAGGACCATCTGCCCCTGGGGGCCGCCGATATGCATCCGGGCGGCGATGTACCCCACCGCGATGACGATGCCGATGACGCAGAACCCCTCCATCGCGCTTAACAGGCCTGGCATGCTGCTCCCTTCGTTCGATGCGCCGGTACGCGCGTCACCATACTGCCACACTATATGTATGATGACGTCCTCGTTATCGTTACGTGGAAGGATTCCCCGGCGGCGCGGAATTCCGCGACGCCGCCTGTATTCCCGACGACGCGTATTTCCCGACGTCGCCTCATTCCTCGTCGGACGTGTGTTTTCCCGCGGAAAGCGGATTATAGGCCGCATCCGCGGGAATACGAGGTGTGAATCGGGGGCGTCGGATGAAAAAGCGGCAAATTCACGGCGATGATTCCGCGTGCCGGCCTCGTCGCGGTAATAATTCGGTTACGATGGAACGTTAGAAACCGTTAGCGTTCACCCATGTGATGTGCATACGACGTAGAACGATGCACGTCGACGCGCATCCGATGCCGGACGGCAGGCCGACAGCAGTATCGTCGGACGTTTCGGACGTGGCGCTTGCGGCGAGTTTCGGAGGTTACATGACCATGCCCAGCAAACGCGTGTCCATTTTCGACGTGGCCCGTGCCGCGGGGGTCTCCCATCAGACCGTCTCCCGCGTGATCAACCATTCGCCCAACGTGTCCGTCGCCACTCGCGCGAAGGTGCAGGCCACCATCGACGAGCTGGGGTACCGCCCGTCGAGCGCCGCCCGCGCGCTCGCCACGCAGCGTACGCGCACGATCGCGCTGATCGCCGCCGGCATGAGCTATCATGGCCCCCTTTCCACCATCTCGACCATCGAATCCATGGCCCGCAAGCATGGCCTGTATGTGTCCATCGCGATGATGAACGACCACGAGTACACGCAGGAGGCGTTCGAGGAGGTGGCGAACTCGTGCCTCGACCAGGGCGTGGAGGCGTTCGTGTTCGTCGCGCCCACCGAGCCGATGGTCGAAGCCGCGCTGAGCGCCCGTCTCAAGGCGCCGCGCATCGTGCTCACCGCTTCGCATGGATCGTCCGACATCGACATCGAGGCCATCGTGGCCAAGGATCCGACCATCGCCTGTCTGGGCATCGACCAGTGGTCGGCGCTGCGGGACGTCGCGGAGCATCTCGCCGGTCTCGGCCACCGCAGGGCGTTGTATCTGTCCGGGCCGCACGACTGGCGCGACGCCGTGACGCGACGGGCCGCCTGGGAGGCGGAGAGCGCCGCGCGCGGCATCGAATCGCGGACGATAGCCGTGGATGATTGGTCCGCGCAGTCGGCGTACGAATGCTTCGAACGTTATCTTGCCACGTTGGACGACCCGAAGTCGCAATTGCCTACGGCGATCGTGACGGCCAACGACCTACATGCCATCGGCGTGCGGCGTTCGCTCGGCGAGCACGGCTTCGACGTGCCGGGCGACGTAAGCCTCGTGGGATACGACGACATGTCCGGCGCCGACAACCTCATGCCGCCGCTGACCACCATCCACCCCGACTTCGCAGCCCTCGGCGTGGCCGCCATGGACGTGCTGTTCTCGCTGCTCGGCACCCCCGCCGACAAGGTGGACCTGCCGAAGCTGCACGGCGTGGCCTCGATCGCCGCGCCGCTCATCGTGCGTGATTCAAGCGCCGTACCCGGGCGATGATTCGCGCCGGCTCGGGAATATGTCGCATATGAGGTGCGCATTCCCGGATTTCGGCAACGAAACGCCGACAATGTCGTGATTTTGTTATCGAGTTGTGTTGCGACTCCGGCGTGGCGGACTGTAATATAGGTAATGGAATGTGAGCGTTCTCAATCCATAGGCTCCCGGCATCCTTCCGCCGGGGATTTATGGCGTGGGAGCAACGACGACGTTGGAATCACATAGTGATCGAATATAAGGAGCAGATACATGAGCGACGCCTCTGACATGGACATCTCGGGAATCGTCGAAAAGATTCGCGGGGGAAAGACATCGCTGGGCATCGAATTCGGCTCGACCCGAATCAAGGCCGTGCTGATCGACGATAACTACAACACCATCGCCTCCGGCGATTACCAGTGGGCCAGCCATCTCGAAGACGGTCTGTGGAGCTATTCCATCGAAGAGATCTGGAAGGGTCTGCAGAGCGCCTACGGTGCCATGGCATGGGACGTCAACCAGGCCTACGGCATCGAGCTGACCCGTGTGGGCCACATCGGCTTCTCCGCCATGATGCACGGCTACCTCGCCTTCGACAAGGACGGCGAACTGCTCGTGCCGTTCCGCACCTGGCAGAACACCAACACCCACGAAGCCCACCTCAAGCTCTCCGACCTGTTCCAGTACAACATCCCCGAACGCTGGAGCATCGCGCATCTTTACCAGGCCGTGCTCAACAAGGAAGAACACGTAGGCAAGGTCGCCTACTTCACCACGCTCGCCGGCTACGTGCACTGGAAGCTCACCGGCAAGAAGGTGCTGGGCGTGGGAGACGCCTCCGGCATGTTCCCAATCGACCCCACCACCCACACCTGGGAGAAGGAACTGCTTGCCAAGTTCTCCGCACTGCCCGAAGTCGCGGCCCAGCCGTGGAAGATCGAGGACCTGCTCCCCGAGCCGCTCGTCGCCGGTACGCCCGCCGGCGAACTCACCGCCGAAGGCGCCAAGCTGCTCGACCCGTCCGGTAAGCTCCAGCCCGGCATCGTGCTCGCTCCGCCGGAAGGCGACGCCGGAACCGGCATGGTCGCCACCAACTCCGTGCGCGTGCGCACCGGCAACGTCTCCGCCGGAACCTCCATCTTCGCCATGGTCGTCCTTGAGAAGAAGCTCGCCCGGCTGCACCCCGAGGTTGACCTCGTCACCACCCCGGCCGGCGACCTCGCGGGCATGAGCCACGCCAACAACTTCACCTCCGATCTCAACGCATGGGTCGGCCTCTTCGGCGAATTCGCGAAGGCCATCGACCAGCCCGTCAACACCGGTGCCCTCTACGGCACCTTGTTCCGTCTCGCCATCAGCGATCAGGCCGACGCCAATGCCGGCGGACTCCTCAACTACCCGTTCCGCTCCGGCGAATTCCTCGCCGGACTCGAAGAAGGCCGCCCGCTCTTCGCCCGTAGCCCCGAGGCCCGCATGAACCTCGCGAACTTCATGCGCGCCCAGCTGTTCAGCGCATTCAGCCCCGTCAAGATCGGCATGGACGTCATGACCAAGGATGAAGAGGTCAAGGTGGACTCCCTCGTGGGCCACGGCGGCATCTTCACCACCCCGAAGGTCGCCCAGAAGATCCTCGCCGCCGCGTTCGACACCCCCATCAAGGTGATGACCACCGCGGCCGAAGGCGGCGCCTGGGGCATGGCCGTGCTCGCCGACTACCTGTGGCACACCCCGTGGCCGCTCGACGAATACCTCGACCAGCGAGTCTTCAAGGATGCCCAGTCCGTCACCGAGACGCCCGACCCGAAGGACGTCGAAGGCTTCGAGGACTTCTTCGCCCGCTTCCAGGCCGGACTCGCCATCGAGAAGAGCGCCGTGCGCAACATCGACCTCGAAAGCAAATAGTCCGCAAGCGCGAATACACGAATACAGGTTTACGGCTTCCCCGCCGGGGAAGCCGATGAAATGTCAGCAATAATCGAAAGGAAATAATCATGGCTACGTTGGCTGATTACGGTCCCGAAGTCCGCGCCGAAGTCAAGCAGGTCCGCGAGGTCGTCGCCGCCCTGCACGAGCAGCTCATCAAGTGGAACCTCGTCGTCTGGACCGCCGGCAACGTGTCGCAGCGTCTGCACACCGCCGACCTCATGGTCATCAAGCCGTCGGGCCTGCGCTACGAATACCTGACCCCGAGCTCCATGGTCGTCACCGACCTCGACGGCAACGTGGTCGACGGTGCCGAAGCCCCCAGCTCCGACACCGCCTCGCACGCCTACATCTACCGCCACATGCCCGACGTGTACGGCGTCGTGCACACCCACTCCACCTACGCCACCGCATGGGCCGCCACCGGTCAGGACATTCCCTGCGGCCTGACCATGATGGGCGACGAGTTCGGCGGCCCCGTGCCCGTCGGCCCGTTCCGTCTCATCGGTTCCGAAGCCATCGGCGAAGGCGTCGTCGAAACGCTGAAGAAGTACCCGAAGTCCCCGGCCGTCCTCATGCAGAACCACGGCCCCTTCACCATCGGCAAGGATGCTGAAGCCGCAGTCAAGGCCGCTGCCATGACCGAAGAAGTCGCCCACACCATGTGGGCCGCCAAGCAGCTCGGCGACATCATCCCCATCAGCGACGAGGACATTGCGAAGCTTAACGACCGCTACACCAACGTCTACGGCCAGCACTGATCTGATGGAGTGTCATCTGCGTTGCGGACAACTCGACGTACTTTTGTACGCCTTCGTTGTCCGCGCCTTGATGACACACGCATCAGACCAGCGGTATGCGTTGCGGACAACTCGACGTACCTTTGTACGCCTTCGTTGTCCGCGCCTTGATGACACACGCATCAGACCAGCGGTACGCACCGTCTTCGGCGCGGCCCCTCGGCTCCCTCTGAGGAGGGAGCTGGCCCGCCGCGGGCGGGTCTGAGGGAGAGGTCGCAACGTCTCTTCCCTCTGTACGTCTTATGGCATGCGCGTCAGACCGGCAGCAGCAACAATACTTCCACAATGAAGTAATCAACAACACAAAAGGAGCCAATTATGGCATTCGAAAACCCCTTCGAGGGCAAGGAAATCTGGTTCGGCGTCGGCTCGCAGGACCTCTATGGTGAGGAAGCCCTCCGTCAGGTCGCCATCCACTCCGGCGAAATGGTCGACTACCTCAACAAGACCGGCAAGATTCCGGCCAAGATCGTCCTCAAGCCCACCCTGAAGTCCTCCGACGGCGTCAAGGAATTCATGGTCGAAGCCTCCGCCAACCCCAACGTCATCGGCGTGATCACCTGGTGCCACACCTTCTCCCCGGCCAAGATGTGGATCCGCGGTCTCGAAGTGCTCACCAAGCCGCTGCTGCAGCTGGCCACCCAGCACCACAAGGAGATTCCGTGGGAGACCATCGACATGGACTTCATGAACCTGAACCAGGCCGCCCACGGCGACCGTGAGTTCGGCTACATCGTCTCCCGTCTCGGCATCCCGCGCAAGATCGTCGTCGGCCACTACACCGATCCGGAAGTCGCCGAGAAGGTCGGCACCTGGGCCCGCGCCTGCGCCGGTTGGGACGCCTCCAACAACATGAAGGTCATGCGCTGGGGCGACAACATGCGCAACGTCGCCGTCACCGAAGGCGACAAGACCGAAGCCGAGCGCGTCTTCGGCGCCTCCATCAACACCTGGGCCGTCAACGAGCTCGTCGCCGCCTACGACGCCGTCAAGGACGACCAGGTAAAGGAAATCATCGAGGACTACAAGGCCAAGTACGACGTCGACCCGGCCCTCCTCGACGCCAAGTACGACTCCCTCTTCATCGCCGCCAAGGAAGAGGCCGCCATGGTCAACATGATGCGTGCCAACGGCTGCACCGCCGGTGTCGACAACTTCGAAGACCTCGGCGCCCTCCCGCAGCTGCCTGGCGTCGGCCCGCAGCGCTTCCCGTCCGAGTACGGCTGGGGCTTCTCCGCCGAAGGCGACTGGAAGACCGCCGTCCTCGTGCGCATCGGCGCCGTCATGGGCTACGGCCTTGAAGGTGGCGCCTCCCTCATGGAGGACTACTCCTACAACTTCACTGAAGGCAACGAGCTCGACATGGGCTCCCACATGCTTGAGGTTTCCCCGTCCATCGGCACCATCGCCAAGCCGAAGCTCGAAATCCACCCGCTCGGCATCGGTGGCAAGGCCGACCCGGTTCGCCTTGTCTTCTCCGGCGCCCCCAAGAAGGATGCCGTCGTCGTCTCCATGGCCGACGAGCGCGAGCGCTTCCGCCTGCTCATGGACGTCGTCGACGTCGTCGAGCCGCAGGGCTCCCTCAAGGAGCTCCCGTGCGCCCGCGCCGTCTGGAAGCCGCAGCCCGACCTCAAGACCGCCGTTCAGTGCTGGATCACCGCCGGCGGTTCCCACCACACCTGCATGACCACCTCCGTCGGTCGTGAGGCTTGGGAGGACTTCGCCCGCATCGCCGGCGTCGAACTCGCCGTCATCGACGACAAGACCACCGCCCGCCAGTTCGAGAAGGAGCTGGAGCTGTCCGAGATGTACCACCGTCTCAACAACCGTCACTGATTGACAGAACGACTTCGTATGCGATGGGAGGCTCGACGTACTCTGATACGTCTTCGTCTTCCATCGCACACGAAGTTTTTTATATCCCGCGCGGATCGTATTGCGTGTTGGACTTTTCGTTGTGTGATGGGAACACAATCGTTGCAATGTCAACGATTGTGTTTTTTGCGGTCCAACACGTAGCTGTAAGTCCAGCACGTAAGGCCAAGTCCAACACGCAACATGGGGCAAAGTCCGTCACGCAAGCCGAAGTCCGTCATATAAGCCGAAGTCCGGCACGCAATATGGTGACGATGGCCTGGCGCCCCCGATTCCGGCCGCCACCCTTCGAAGGCACCGCCCGTGCATATCGCGCGGCGGTGCCTTCGCGCATGATTTCGCGTACAATGACGGTAATCGACGATCAGGGGAAAATACGCGGTAATAGGGAATGGGGGATTGCCATGGCCGATCTGTCACGCAAGGCGCTGGTCATCGGCGTATCGTCGCGTGCGTTGTTTGACCTCGAAGAGGCCAATGGCATCTACGACCGTGACGGCGTCGGGCCGTACGAACAATATCAGCAAAGCCATGTCGACGACCCCCTTGAGCCAGGAACCGCATTCCCGTTCGTCTCGCGCCTGCTGAAATTCAACCAACTGTTCGACGATCCCGACGAAGGCGTGGAGGTCGTCGTATTGTCGCGCAACAGTCCACGGACCGGATTGCGCATCATGAACAGCATCCGTCACTACAATCTGGCCATTACGCGGGCCGTGTTCCGTGGGGGAGCGTCCACGTTCCCGCTGATGCGCGAATTCAACATGGCGCTGTTCCTCTCCGCCAACGCGGACGAGGTCAAGAACGCCGTGGAGAAAGGACTGCCAGCCGGTCTTGTGCTGCCGTTCAACGGGCATCATATCGCCGACGACGACGAACTGCGCGTGGCGTTCGACTTCGACGGCGTGCTCGCCGGCGACTCCTCCGAACGGCTGTTCCGGCAGGTGCAGGAGTCCGACCCCGAACATGCGACCAAACGATACGGCGAACACGAGATGATGAACGCCGACCGGCCTCTCGAAAACGGGCCGCTCGAACAGCTGCTCAAAGGGCTGAACCGGTTGCAAAGCGCCGCGCGGGACAGCACCGCCGAACACAAGCCGTCGTTGCGCGTGTATCTCGTGACCGCCCGAAGTGCGCCCGCGCACGAACGCGCCATTCGCACGTTGGAGGAGAAGGGGCTGGCCGTCGACGAGGCGTTCTTCCTCGGCGGGCTCAACAAGACCCCGTTCCTCAACGAGGTGCAGCCGCACATCTTCTTCGACGATCAGCTCGCCAATCTGGAGAACCCGGCGTTGCGGATTCCCGCCGTGCATATCCCCTTCGGCATACGCAACGACGATGCCGCCGCATAAGGGCGCTGGGTGACGTTGGGTGGCATTGGGTGTTGTTGAGCCCCCATCAAATATCATGCTCGTCGCACCAGTACGAAACATTTTCGCATATCTTTCTCTTTTTTCGGTATTTTCCATGTGATATTGCGTGTTGCGTATGCCGTTTTGTTATAATTTCATGTTAACGCTAACGATAAGTGGAGGTTAACGTTCGCAACAACATCCCACGATGATGTGCGGGTTTTCTCTTATGGGGAAGTAAGGAGAAAAAGTGGTAAAACACATACGAAACAGTCGTGCGCTGAGCGCGGCCGTCGGGCTGGTCGTCAGTCTGGCGATGCTGTTCTCGGTCACGCCGGCGCAGGCCGCGGTCGATTGGGTGGGCAAGAACCTGACCAATCTGGCCATCTACGCCAAGGCGAGTGCCGAAAAGGAAAACACCCCGGTGTCCAACGTCAACGACGGATATATGGCCGGTGCCGCCGCCACGTCGTGGAACACCTGGTCGCAAAGCTCGGTGAACTATCCCACGAAAGTACAGCTCACGTGGAACAGCAAGCAGAGACTTGAAGGCTCCCGCGTGGTCTGGTGGGCCGACAGCAACGACATCCAGGGCGCGGACAGCGTGACGTTCCCCAAGTCCGTAGTCATCGAATACCTCAATGACGATGGCCAGTGGGTCAAGCTCACCAACATGAAGGACGAGGACGGCAAGTCCACCGACCAGATGGGCGTCAAATACGACACCAGCGACGGCAACGGCCTCAACGGTGCCAACAAGTACTGGAACGAGGTGCTGTTCGACGGCGACATCGAAACGACCGCCCTTCGTATGCAGATCGAACGCAACGGCACCGGCAAGAACGGCATCGGCATCAGCGAATGGGAGGCTTACGGCGCCCAGTCCGCCGACTATCAGCCCGGCATCGCGGAAGGCAAGAACATCGCGCCCGAAGCCACGGTGAACGTGAACTATACGAACTCCGGCACCAGTGCGGCCAACATCACCAACCGGGCGCTCGCCGGCAAGAGCGACACCTCGTGGAACACGTGGAAGAACGACGGTGACCTCGAATATCCGCAGCCCGTGGAACTGCAATGGAACGAGCCCCGCAACATCCAGAGCATGCGAGTCATGTGGTGGGCCGACGGTGGCGGCGTGCAATACCCGTCAAACGCCAAACTCCAGTACTACGACCACAAAACCGATCAATGGACCGATGTCACCGGCATGATCGACGATGCCGGCGCAACCGTGGACTCGGTTGGCGTGAAATCCACCGCAGGCAAGTTCAACGGCGACAACCGCGTCTGGAACGGCGTGGCCATCGACGCCAAGAACCCGATCAAGACCACGAAGATTCGTCTGATGGTCGACCGTCCGGCCGGGACGGACACCAAGACCGGCATCGGCATCGGCGAATGGGAGGTGTACGGCACCACCGTTTCCAACGAATTCGTCGCCGGCAAGATCTCCGGCAAGAGCAAGATCGTCAACGGCGAGAACGCCGCCTACACCGCGTCCCCGTTGCCCGCCGACTACAACGGCAATTTCTCCTACCAGTGGAGTGTTGACGGCGACGCCCTGAAGATCATCGCCGGCGCCGACGCCGAGAAGGTCACCGTCGCAGGCGCGAAGAAGGGCGAAGGCACCGTCAAGGTGGCCATCACCGACAAGAAGACCGGCGAGGTGCGCCACGCCAGCTTCCCCGTCACCGTCGAGGAGGTCACCGGCGTCGACACGTACACGACGTCCACCGTGGCCGGCGTCGCACCGATCCTGCCGAACACGGTCGTCGTCAACGGCATCCAGTTCGACGATCCGACACCGTCGACGCACAACACCGGCCAGAAAACCGTCTCATACGACTTCGGCGAGACGTTCAACGCCAAGCTCATGCCCGTAACGTGGGACAAGGTCGACGCCGCGAAGTACGCCGCCGACCAGGTAGGCAAGACCTTCGAGGTGAACGGCACCGTGACGGTGAGCGGCGTGGCGTTCCCCGCCAAAGCCAAGGTGACGGTGAACAAGAAGGCCGCGGCATCCACGGCGAACCAGTCCGTCACGTTCGAGAACGTGAAGCTCACCGACGACTTCTGGAGTCCCAAACAGAAGGTCAACATGATGAAGTCGCTGGAGGTCTCCATCGGCCACATCGAGGAGGCCAGCGGCGGAGAGCCGAACTTCAAGAACGCCGTCAAGAAGCTCAACGGCGAGGAATACTCGGCGTTCAAGGGCTACGTGTTCCAGGACTCCGACATCTACAAGTCGCTTGAGGCCATCAGCTACACGCTCGCCGCCATGGACGGCGACACCGATCCCGACGTGGTGGCCGAAAAGGCCAAGCTTGAGGCCAAGGTGGCCGAATGGGTCAAACTGATCCAGCAGGTGCAGTACGCCGACGGATACATCAACACCCACTTCACGTTGCGGTCCTCCGACTACGCCGGCGGACGTGCCCCCGGCACCCATCGCTGGAGGAACTTCAACAACCACGAGATGTACAACGCCGGCCACTTCATCGAATCGGCCGTGGCATACACCCGCTACCGCGAAGGCATCGGCAAGCCCGATTACAGCCTCTACGTGGCGGCCAAGCGCTACGCCGACGAGATCGTGACCCTGTTCGGACCCAACGGCAAGCGTCACGAAGTGCCCGGACACGAGGAGATCGAACTGGCGCTCGCCAAGTTCTCCGAACTCGTGGAACAGCATGAGGGCGTCGGCGCCGGCGACAAGTACGTCAAGACCGCCCAGACCCTCATCGACCGCCGAGGCGAGGACCCGAAGCTGCGCGACAGCCAGTACGACGGCTACACGCCCGGCCAGCGCGAATACTCGCAGGACAAGCTGCCGTTCACCCAGGAGAAGGACGCCGTCGGCCATGCCGTGCGCGCCAACTACCTGTACGCGGGCGCGACCGACGTGGCCAGGCTCGTCGGCGGCGACACGGAGAAGCAGTATCTCGACGCGCTCGACGCCGTATGGGATTCCGTGGCCAACCGCAAGATGTATGTCACCGGATCGATCGGCGTGGCCAGCCATGGCGAGGACTTCGGCGCCGACTACGAGCTGCCCAGCAATGACTCCTATGCGGAGATCTGCGCTTCCATCGCCCTGGCGAACTGGAATCTGCGCATGAACCTCGTGCATGAGGACGCCAAGTATGCCGACGTGGTGGAGCGCGCCATGTACAACGCCATCCTCGACGGCGTGAACATGACCGGCGACCGCTTCTACTACGCCAACAGGCTCGAACTGCCCACCAAGAACGGGGGCACGCTCGGACGTTCCAGCTGGTTCGCCTGCGCCTGCTGCCCGCCGAACCTCATGCGTACGCTGGCACGCCTGTCGGAGTACATGTACACCACGCACGGCGATGACGTGTTCGTGAACATGTACATCGGCAGCCAGGCGAACATCAACGTCAACGGCACCAAGGTCGGCGTCACGCAGAAGACCTCCTACCCGAACGACGGCAACATCGAGATGACCGTGAACCCCGAGCAGGCCAAGCAGTTCACCTTCAAGGTGCGCATCCCCAGCTGGCTCAAGGGTCAGGCCGACGAGACGCCGACCATCACCGTCAACGGGCAGAAGATCTCCGCCAAGGCCGTCAAGGGCTACGTGAGCATCGACCGTGAATGGAAGAAGGGCGACGTCATCAAGCTCGGCTTCCCGATGGAGATCAAGCTGACCGAAGGCAACGAGAAGGTCGCCGACCAGCAGGGCAAGGCCGTCATCGAGCGAGGCCCGCTCGTCTTCTCCATGGAGAAGGCCGGCAACAAGCAGCTCAACTCGGGCATCGCCAACTTCGACCCGCGCAAGATCCAGCTGCAGCGCGACCAGAAGAACACGCTCAAGGCCGAATACCGCGAGCTGATCTCCGGCATGGAGGCCAGCAAGACCATGGTCATCACCGGCAAGGCCAAGTACGTGGACGGCACTTCGTCGCAGGACATCAGCATCCAGGCCATCCCGTTCTACGCGACCAACAACCGCAGCGACGGTGAGACCTACGTGACCGCCAGCAATTCCACCGGCATGGTCACCTGGACGAAGGTGGCCGGAACCGCGGCCGTCGACAAGACCGCCCTGGAATCCTCGTTGAAGGAGGCCAAGGGGTACAAGGCCGACGACTACAAGCAGGACGACGCATGGAAGACGCTGCAGTCGGCGATCTCCGATGCGGAGGCTCTGGTCGCGGACGCTGGCGCCACCCAGGCCAAGGTCACCGAGGCCACTGCGGCCCTCAAGGACGCCATGGCCAATGTGACCCCGGTCGAGAAGCCGACCACGGTGCCCGTGACCAAGGTAACGGTTTCGGGCAAGACCGAGCTGACCGTAGGCGACACCACGAAACTGGGCGTGAAGGTCGAGCCGGAGAACGCCACCGATCCGACCGTCACATGGTCCAGCTCCGACGAATCGGTGCTTTCCGTGGCGGCGGACGGCACGGTGACGGCGCTCAAGGCAGGCAAGGCCACGGTCACCGCCACCGCCAACGACGGATCCAAGACCTCCGGAACACTGGAGATCACCGTCGCCGCCAAGACGGAACCGAACAAGCCCGCGACCGACGAGCAGCGCAAGCCGCTTAAGGACGCCATCGACAAGGTCAAGGCCGAGAAGCTGGCTGAGAAGGACTACACGGCGAAGACGTGGAAGACGTATGCCGATGCGCTCGCCACGGCGGAGAAGACCCTGGGCGATCCGAACTCCACCCCCGAGCAGGTGACGACCGCGCTGAACGGCCTGACCGCCGCACGCGAGGCTCTGAAGGCGAACGGTTCCAGCGAACGGCCGAAGCCGACGCCCGGACCGAGCGATTCAGGCAACGGCAACGGTGGTAACGGCGGTGCCTCGACGGGCGACAACGGAACCTCCGACGCAGATGCCTCTGCCACCGACGGCCAGTATGGCGGCAATGAGCAGAAGCGGTCCGGCTCGTTGAGCAAGACCGGTGTGGCGGTGGGCGTCATCGCCTTCATCGCCCTGGCCCTCGCCGGCGTCGGCGTCATCCTGACCAGGCGTCGTCGCGTCTGACGGGCATCGTATTGCCTGATACATGTCAGACGATACGATAAGCCCCTATGCCACAAGTCCGGCACGTGGTTATCCCACTACGTGCCGGACTTTGCGTTGTGTGTTGGATGTTGCGTTGTGTGTTGTACTTCGTACTGTGTGTTGGATGTTGCGTTGTGTGACGGGAACGGAATCGTTGCAATTTCAACAATCGTGGTTTTCGGGGTCCAGCACGTAGCGCGAAGTCCAGCACGTGAAGCCAAGTCCAACACGCAGCGTGCCGTTCATACGCTGTCCGTGCACCGCACCGCGCCCGCAGCCTACCGCTTGCCCTCGTACACCTCGCGGTCGATGACGTCGGCGAACACGCTCAGCACCTTGGGCCGCACCACCTTGAGCGACGGCGTCATGCAGCCGTTGTCCTGCGTGAACCGGTCGTCGAGGATCACGAACTTGCGCACCGACTCGGCGCGGGAGACCTGCGCGTTCGCCCGGTCCACATACACCTGGATCTCGTTGCGCACCATCGTGTTGTCCACAAGGTCGGCGATCGGCGTGGAGGCCGGCAGCCCATGCGCCGGCAGCCACGCGGCCAGTCCCTCGGCATCCAGCGTCACCAACGCCGCGATGAACGGCCGCCCATCGCCCACGACCACCGCATGGTCCACGATCGGGCATTCGTTGATCGTCGCCTCCATAGGGATGGGGGAGACGTTCTTGCCGCCGGCGGTGATGATGATGTCCTTGGCGCGGCCGGTGATCGTCAATGTACCGTCGTCGTCGAGCGAACCCAGGTCGCCGGTGCGCAGCCATCCGTCCTCCGTGAACGCCTCCGCAGTCTTCTCCGGCAGGTTGTGGTAGCCGCGGAACACGTTCGCGCCCTTGACCTGCACCTCGCCCTCGTCGGAGATCCGCACCGAGGAACCGGGTGCGCAGCGTCCCACCGTGCCGATGCGGTTGTCGTCCACACGCGTCACCGTGAACGGTGCCGCCGTCTCCGTCATGCCGTATCCCTGGATCATCGGCAGCCCGATGCCGGCGAAGAAGTGCGCAAGATCGGGGTTCAGAGGCGCGCCGCCGCACGCCACGTACTTGATGTTCGGCCCCAATGCGCCGCGCACCGTGCGGTAGACCGCCGACTCGTACATCGCGTGCTCCGAGATCTGCCGCAGCGTGTGCCGCCGCCCTTCCTGTGCGGTGCGGGACCAGTCGCGCGCGGCCTCGGCGGCCTTGGCGAACAGACGCCCCTTCATACCCATGCCGGCCTTGCGCGAGGCCGCGTTGTACACCTTCTCGAATACGCGCGGCACGCCCAGCAGATACGTCGGGCGGAACGATCGCAGATCGGGCAGCAGCGAATGCGTGTCGGGCAGGTAGCCGACCACGCCGTCGTCGGAGCCGATCGAACAGTATTGGATGTACCGGGCGAAGCAGTGGGCGAGCGGCAGGAACAGCAGCAGCCGCGGATGCCCGTCGCAGATCATCTCCTTCATGCAGATGAATCCCGCGCGCACGATCGACAGGAAGTTGCGGTGCGTCAGCTCCGCGCCCTTCGGCGCCCCCGTCGAGCCGGACGTGTACACGATCGTCGCCAGGTCGTCGGCATGCACCGAGTCGATGCGCGCCTGCAGCTCCTCGTCGCTCACGGCGACGCCAAGGCCCTCCAACGCCCCGAGCGCGTTCGCGTCGAGCATGAGTATGCGCTGCAGTTCGGGGCATTCGTCCTTGACCGAGTGCAGCCGGTCGAAGCGTTCCTTGTCGTCGGCGATGGCGATCCTCACATCGGAGTCGTTGAGGATTCGTTTGGCCTGTGCGGCGGAGTCGGTGTCGTAGATCGGCACGTTCACCGCGCCGATGGCGGCCAGCGCGAAGTCCAGCACGCCCCATTCCCAGCGGGTTGCGGAGAACAGCGTCACCGCGTCGCCCTTGCGCACCCCGAAGGCCATGAATCCCTTGGCGCAAGCCAATACCAGACGATGGAATTCGCCGGCGGTGATGTTCGCCCATGTGCCTGGGCCCGTCTTACGGCTGGCGATCACGGTGTCTTCGCCGGTACGGGCGATGCGTTCGGTGAGCAGTGAATACAGCGTCTCGTCGTCGGCGACCTCGATGGTCCCGGGCTCCGTATATTCCTTCATTGATCCTCGATCCTGTGTATATGCGTGCGTCGATCCCACTGCCGGATTCCATGATCCGGCTCCATAATCCGATTCAAGGGTACGTTTCCAAGGTACGTTGGTACGTTTCCATGGTACGGTCAAGCGTTCCCCGCCGCATTGTCCCGCCATATCAACTTCCCCGCACGACGTTGTACGGGGCTACAACAATGTATGGGCTGCAACGTCGTGCGGGGCTGCAAGACGGACGATGCGTCATGATTTCGACGACTGACGGTATTCGTCGCATGCCGCCGCGAACGCGCGGGCGAGACGCCCGCTCGGTTCGTCGGACGGCGTCTGTTCGGGATGCCATTGCACGCCCATGAAGAACGCGCGATCGGGCCGATAGACGGCCTCGATGACGCCGTCCGGTGCCGTCGCCTGAATCTCCACGCCATCGCCGGCCTTGTGCACGGCTTGGTGATGCACGCTGTTGACCGGCAGCGACTCCCGGCCGAGGATGCGATGCAGGGGCGTGCCGGGAAGAATGCGCACGTCATGCGACGGCTCGGCGAACGGCGTCTTCTGCCAATGATCCAACGCGCCGGGCACGTCATGCGAGATCTGCTGGTACAGATCGCCGCCTGCCAGCACGCACATCATCTGCAATCCGCGGCAGATGCCGAGATAGG
Source organism: Bifidobacterium catulorum (assembly GCF_003129925.1). Taxonomy (GTDB): domain Bacteria; phylum Actinomycetota; class Actinomycetes; order Actinomycetales; family Bifidobacteriaceae; genus Galliscardovia; species Galliscardovia catulorum. The sequence goes on from NZ_QFFN01000002.1 coordinate 19,212, forward strand.
GCATGTGACGTTCGTATGCGGCGCGCAGCAGCGTCGCTTCGGCATGGTCGCGCAACGGCACGGGCTCGTCCATGCCGGGCAACGCCACGCCGCCGTATAACGCCGGATCGATGTCGTTGCCGCCGGGGATCAGCAGACCGTCCGCGCGGTCGAGCATGGCCATGAGGTAGTCGTCATCGTCGGAGGGGTCCACGGTCAGCACGTTCGCGCCGGCGAACTCCAGCAGCCGCAGATATCCGGGGTCGATGTCGAACGCCCCGGGCACGGTTTCCGAATACTGCATCATCAACGCCACGACCGGTTTCATCGTCGCCGCCTTTCCCTGGCCGCGTTTGCGGCGATACACTGAATGACAATTGCGATTATATGGGTCGCGATCATGGGAAGTCGAGAATGGAGGTCCCGAACATGGCCGACGAATCCGCATTCCCCGGTGCCGATGCGTTGCTGGATGAGCTCGCCGGCTCCGATTTCCCCGTGTCCGACGCCGTCGTCGACAGGCTTCGTGCCGTCTATGGCCATCTCGCCGGCGTTTCGCCCGACGATCCCCTCTTTGAACGCTATCTGCGCGAGGACGTCGTCGAGCGCGAGGTCTTCGACCTCGCCGACGCCATCGACATCAGTGATTCCGTGCTCGACGTCAGCGCCCGTCATCGGGGCGACGTCGCGCTGCTGGTGCCGTTCTTCATCGCCTTCGAATGGTTCCATCGCTGCGAGTTCGACGCCGAGCGGCGGCTGCGCTATTGGGGGCGGTTCGTGCCGCTGATGCGCGTATGCCTCGGCGGGTTCTCGCTGTACCAGTACGCGTTGTCGATGTTCCACCTCTACGGCGGCGACGAGGCGCGAGCCGAACAGGCGTCGCGGCGGGCGCTCGACATCGCGCCCGACCATATCGGATTCCTCAACACGTACACCGAGCAGATCCTCGACCGCGTGGAACGCGAGCTGATTTCGTCCGGCCGGCAGATGCCGGAGGACGACGACACGGCGGCGCTGAACCGGCTGCTCGCGGCGTTCGACAAACGTCCTCGGGAGGACTGGCACCCCATCTTCCATGTGAGCCATGGGCGCATACTGGCCTGTCTGGGACGGTACGCCGAGGCGCAGGGCGAGTTCTCGCAGGCCGTCGATCTGGAGAACGCGCGGTACAACGCGTGGCAGGAATCGCGGGACGCGGCGAACGGCGGCGGCAACAGGGACGATGACGGCGGCAACGCAGCCGAGGCCCGCAAGACCATCAAGGACAGCACGTACGTGACCGAGATGAACGAGATCTTCGACGCGCGCAACACGTGCAACATGCTGTCGAACATGCGCTCGCTGTCGTCCGTCATCGACGATGCGCAGGACGCGCAACGGGCGCGCGCCCGCGAACTCGACGACAAGATGGACGAGCTTGGGCGGCGTTTCGACAACGAACGCATCGACATGCTCGAATTCATCGGCTTCTTCGCCGGCATCATCTCGTTCGTCATCGCGTCCATACAGCTCGGCGACGGACTCGCGTTCCCCACGCGCGCCCTCATGGTGCTCATTCTCATGGGGTCGCTGCTGGTGGCGTTCGGCGCGTTCTCGTCGTTGCTGGAAAGCGGCCGCGCCGTGGATCCGAAGGCGCCGAAACGGGGTCGCCTGTTCGGCATCCGCGCGGGATTAGTGACGGTGATGGCGGTGGGATTGGTGGTCATCGTCGTCGCCATGCTGATGTATCTGGTCATACGATAGCGATTCGGTCTACCTCCCGTTCCGTTGTTCCAGATGTTGGCGGAAGGAGGGGGCTGTGCCGGTTTTGGGGCGTGCGCCGGGCCATGTGAGCCGTGCCGGATCTTCGCGGCAGGGAACAGATGACAGGGAACAGACGGAGGCCGCTTTCTTTGAAAAAAGGAACGTGGCCCGGGGGAATGCGTGTTGCCCCGGGCCACGTTCGTGCATGAAATCCGATTCGCTCATTGGAATACGCCGAAAAGAGCGGATCGGATTCACGCTCACACGATCTGGCAGAATTCGATGGTCTCGTTGTTCGGTCCATAGACGTTGAAGTAGCGGATGCCGTTGCTCCAGAACGAGGGGATGGACTGGATCTCGGTGTCCTTGAGACGCAGGCTGAGCGCCTTGGCGTTGGCGAACGCGGCCTCGATGTCCGGCGTGTCGAACGCCCAGTGGTTGATGGCGCCGGTCTCCATCGGGGCGGGGTCGCCCTCCCAGGTCTCGATGGTCAGATGGCCATAGCGCAGGAACGCGCAGCGGTTCTCGCCGTTGTGGAACAGGCCGGCCAGTTCGAAGCCGAGCTTCTTCGTGTAGAACTCGATGGTTTCGTCGAGGTCGTTGGCGGGCATGCCGGAGTGCTGGAGGTCGGTGGTGAACGCGGTCATGGGCTTGGTCGATGCGGTCATGGGTGATGCTCCTTTGCGTGGGATGATTCGGGGATGATTCGGATTATACGGAACTGGATGATTCCGATGGGTGCGGTCGGGGCGCGGTGACGTGTCAGGCCTTGGCGGAGGCCGGCGTCGAGGCCGAGGCGACGAGGGTGATGCCCTGACCGGACTCCTCCTCAAGCGCGTCGCCTATGGTCCTGGCACCGGGGAGGCGACGGCCCCTGTCGTCGAAGCCGGGCTGCTTCGGGTGCAGCGTGAACGTAAGCAGCAGCGCCACTACATACAGCGCCGCATACGTCCAGCAGATGCCTTCGATGCCGATGACGGGCAGCAGCACCGTGGCGATGCCGGGACCGACGAACGTGGTCAGTCCGGCGGCGAGATTGTAGGCGGAGAGGGCCGCGCCCTGCTTGTCGGGCGCCTCAAGCGTCATGACCGTGGGCAGGCAGGAGAACGCGCACGTGCCGATGCCCACCACGATGGAGGCGACGATCATCATCAGCGCGTTCGGCCCGAACCAGCGCGGCATGTAGTAGAACAGCACCGATCCGACGGCCAGCACGCCGCAGCCGAACCAGCGCATCGGCCAGATCCAGCCGTAGCGGTCCATGAACCAGCCCCAGAACGTGTTGAATATCAGCGTGACCACGAACACGAATCCCCAGATGCGCATCCATTCCTCGGTCCTGAAGATGTTGATGCCCCCGTACTTCGTGGTGCACAGATACAGCGGCATGATGACCGGGAAGCCGTACAGCAGCAGGTTGTTGATGATGCGGATGACCGCGCAGATGAGGATCTTGCGGTTCGTGACCAGGATCGTGGCGCCGTCGCTGAGTTCGCGCAGCTTCTCCCTGGTGCTCAGGCCGTCGCCCTTGACCACCTTGTTCTTCGGCACGCACAGGAAGCACATGACCGTGCCGAGGATGGAGAACGGCATGGCGAACCAGAACGTCGTGTATTCGCCGAAATGCGGCATGATGAAGCTCGGCAGATAGGCGCCGAACACGCCGATGCCCAACGAGAAGCACGTCCAGAAGAAGCCGGTGGCGCTCGCGAGCCTGGCCGGCGGGATGTACTGCGCCATGAGCACGACGAAGCTGTAGATGAACAGCGGGTAGCCGATGCCGCGCACCGCGTAGACGGCGAGGATGAACGGGTAGACGCCGCTGGGCAGGGCGAGTCCGAGGAATACCAGATGCACGCCGATCCACCAGCATGCGCCGAACATCATCACTCGCCGGGCGCCGAACATCTCGGCGAGCACGCCGGCGGTCCATCCGCCGAGCGCTGCGAACAGGCCGTAGACGGTGACGAGCAGCGACGCCTGCGAGGCGGTGAAGCCCTGGTCGACCATGTATTTGGAGAGGAAGGTGAGTTCGAAGCCGTCGCCGGTCATGAAGATGGCGACCGCGAGGAATCCGAGCAGCAGTGTGCGCGGAATGCCGAATTTCTCAAAAAGCCTGATCATTGTTGTCTCTCTTGGTTGTCATGCCCGCCTCATTGCGGGATGGTGATTGCTTGGTATGGTGCGTGGATGTGCGGCCGATGCATGATGCTTGACATACTCAAGGCCGTTCGGCCTCGTTGGGGTGGGTGCTCAGATCGGGTGTTTGCTTTTCAAGGGACCCCCTCAGTCAGCCTGCGGCTGACAGCTCCCCCTGGACCCCAGGGGGAGCCGAGATGCGGGAGGCGTGGTCGGCCGGTTGCTGGGGTGCTCCCCTGGACTCTAGGGGGAGCCGAGTTGCTCTGTACCCTTGAGGCCGGGTGTTCGCTCCGGCCCCCTCAGTCAGCCTGCGACTGACAGCTCCCCCTGGACTCCAGGGGGCGAGTTGCCCTGTACCCTCTTAGGCCGGGTATTTGCTCCAAGGCGGGAGGGGAGGGTGTGTGTCGCCGGACCGTAAGCAATGGAGGGGGTTGTTATGCTTAGCAAAACAACCCCCGGAGTGAGGCCGGGTGTTTGCTCGGAACTGAGCGGAGGGGGAGGTGCGTTTTGCGATCGTAGGCTAGTGGAGGTGTCTGCTAGGCTTTGCCAAGCAGACACCGAAACGGCGGCCGAACGGCCTTGAGTGTATCGCGAAACGCACCTCCCCCGCAGCGATTCGGGGAGGAGCGAACCCTACTCGCCGACCTTCACTACGGCCTTGGAGACGCCCGTGAACTTGCCGTCGAGGAAGTCCTGAACCTGTTCGAGTCCGATCTCGTGGCTGATGAGCGCGCCGATGTTCATCTTGCCGGTGGATACGAGGGCGATGGCGTCCTTGAAGGTGAGCGGGTTGATGAAGGAGCCCTGGATGGTGAGCTGCTTCTTGTAGATGTCGTAGGTGTTCATCTCGAAGTGCGCCTCCTGCGGGCCGACGCCGAACATGAGCACCTGGGCGCCCTTCTTGGTGGCGGCGACGGCCTGCGCCTGCGTCGTCGGGAGTCCGACGGCCTCGATGACGACGTCGTAGGCGTCGGCGGGGATCTGCTCGCGGGTGGTGTTGAAGGTCTCGGTGACGCCGAAGAGCTCCTTGTTGCGGGCGAGCTTGTCGTCGAAGATGCCGGCGAGGTCCACCTGGTGCACGCCGTATGCCAGCAGCAGCTGGGCGAAGATATGGCCCATGAATCCGTCGCCGATCACGAGCGCCTTCTGGTAGGGGCGCAGGTCGAGCAGGTCGAGGCCGTGCACGGCGCAGGAGACGGGTTCGATGGCGGCGGCGTCCTTGAGGCTTACGTTGTCGGGCAGCTTGTAGACCACGGTGGCCGGGGCGGTGAACTGTTCGGCGAGTCCGCCGTCGCGGGTCACGCCGACGGCGCTGAGGTGGTCGCACAGCTCGGGGCGCTGGGTGAGGCAGAACTCGCACTGGCCGCAGTAGATGTTCGGGTCGACGGCCACGCGGTCGCCGGGCTTGACGTTGGTGACCTGGTCGCCGATGGCCTCGACGATGCCGGAGTTCTCGTGGCCGAGCACGATCGGCGGCACTGCGGCGGCGGAGCCGGGGCGTCCGGCGTACAGGTCGTGGTCGGTGCCGCATACGCCGGCGTATGCGGTGTTGATGAGCACCTCGTCGGGCGCGATTTCGGGGGTGGGCAGGTCTTGGATTTCGAACTGCTTGACGCCGGTGAGAACGAGAGCCTTCATGATTGTGTTGCCTTCCATCTTTGCAAAGTCGTGTGATTTGTGTTTTCGGTGAGGGGATGGTTATGCGCGGTGCGGGATTCAGGACCGTCTTCGTGGTCCGATTCGCGTGCCGGTGTGGAAGGCGTCTCTACATGTGGGTGAGGCGACCGACCAGACGTTCGCGACGGTGGCGTGACTGCACCTGCGCGAGGGCCGAGTCGGCGAAGAACATCATCATGGCGGTTCACCTCCTGTCGGTGTCGAATGCGGTTCGTCGTCGAATGCGGTTCGTCGTCGAATGGCGATTCGTTGCTTCATTGCGTTGTCGTTGACTTTGAGTGTATCTTATAGAAAAAACTTTTGCAAATCTTATTTCTAAAACTGTGTTGTTCGGCGTGTCATCAACGTTTTCGACCAACTAACGGACCGCCGCAAAGGCGAGCGGCTACCCTGAAGGCAGTGCATCCAGTGGATTCATCGACATCGAAGGAGACAACATGACGTTCGGACCCATCCCCGACATCACCCTCGCCGACGGCAACCGCATCCCGCAGATCGGCCTCGGCGTGCTGCGCATCGACGACGAACAGACCACGCCGGTCGTGGAATCGGCGATCGACGCGGGATACCGGCACATCGACACCGCCGCCGGGTACAACAACGAGGGCGGCGTGGGCAAGGCCCTCGAACACAGTGGCTACGCCACCGGAGAGAGGCGCAAGGACATCTGGGTGACCACCAAGCTGCGCGACTCCGAACAGGGATATGACTCCGCGCTCAGGGCGTTCGACCGCCAGATCGGACTGCTGCGCACCGACTACGTGGACATGTACATGATCCACTGGCCCACGCCGTTCGACTGGCGCAGCGACGAGACATGGCACGCGTTCGTGCGTCTGCGCGACGAGGGGCGCGTGCGCACGCTCGGCGTCTGCAACTTCCTGCCGGAGAACCTCGAACGGCTGCACGGGGAGACCGGCGAATACCCGTCCGTCAACCAGATCGAGCTGCATCCCACCTGGCAGCAGCGAGAGGTGGTCGACTACTGCAGGGCGCACGGCATCGCGGTCGAGGCGTATTCGCCGATGGCGCGAGGCGCCGACCTCGACGCCGGCGACGGCGTGATCGGACGCATCGCGGAAGCCCATGGCGTGAGCCACGCCCAGGTGATCCTCCGCTGGCACATCGAGAACGGCACCATCATCATCCCGAAGTCCACCCACCGGGAACGGCAGGTCGAGAACGCCTCGCTGTTCGGCTTCGCCCTGACCGCCGAGGAGCATGCCGCCATCGACGCGCTTGACGGTCCCGTCCGCGCCGGGCACGACCCCCGCACCTTCTCCTACAGCTGACCATGGGACGCCGACGCAGGGGGTTCCGCGCGGCCTCGGCGCTGGAACGGTTCCTCGTGCTGCTGGTGATGGCCGTGGTGGCCGGGGTGACCGCCGGGCTCGTGCTGCCGCAGGTGAGCGAGACCGCGGGCCGGATCACCGGGGAATACGCGGCCACGGGTGACGCCGCCGCGACCCTGGGTGGATTGTCCGTCGTCGACGGGCGTCGGCCGGCGAGCGTCTACAAGCGCGACGCGTTCGGATTCCGACAGTACGACCCGGACGGCAACGGCTGCGACTCGCGCAACGACGTGCTCGCCCGGGACCTGAGGAACGTGCGGTATGCGAACGCCGAACGGTGCAAGGTGCAGTCGGGCGTGCTTCACGACCCCTACACCGGCAGGACCATCGACTTCGTGCGGGGCAGAAGCACCAGCGCCAAGGTGCAGATCGACCATGTGGTCGCCTTGAACAATGCGTGGAGGTCGGGCGCGGACCGGTGGAATACGAAAAAGCGCTACGAATTCAGCAACGACCCGTACAATCTGCTCGCCGTGGACGGTCCGGCCAACGAGGACAAGGGCGACGCCGACGCCTCCGTATGGCTTCCGCCGAACGCGGAATACCGGTGCGGCTACGTGGCTCGGCAGATCGGGGTGAAGGCCAGATACGGGCTGAGCGTCACCAGTGCGGAGAAGCGGGCCATGCTCGGCGTGCTGCACGACTGCCCGGGGCAGGGGATTCCCGAGCGGTAGGGGTGAGGTGTTTTTTGGGGGAGCCGTCTCGGGGGGAGACTCCCCTCAGTCCGCCTGTGGCGGCCAGCTCCCCTCATGCCTGAGGGGAGCCGAGTGGATGTGTGCTGTCGGCGCTTATGCGTCGGGCTGGTGGTTGATGGGGTGAGGGGAGCCGGTCGGGCGGGGAGGCGCGCATGAAACGCGGGATGATTTCGGCGTGCTATAACAATGGGCGGGAGGCATGGCATGGACGACGACAATTTCACGACACGTACCACGATGCATACCGCGGAACCGCCTGCAAGGCGGACCGCACACGATGACCGGCATCCGGGGGAGACGGGGCGCATCGACCCCGACGAGGCGCAGGCGCTGGAGGCGAGTGGTCATCCGCACACCGAGCACATGCACAGCGTGCCGAAGCTCGCCGTGCCCCACACCGGCGCCAAATCCAAGCTCAGCGCGCTGCTCGGCCCCGCCTTCGTGGCCGCCGTCGCCTACGTGGACCCGGGCAACGTGGCCGCGAACATCACATCGGGCGCACGGTACGGCTTCCTGCTCGTTTGGGTGCTGGTCATGGCCAACGCCATGAGCGTGCTCATCCAATACCAGTCCGCCAAGCTCGGCATCGTCACCGGCCAGTCGCTGCCCGCGCTGCTCGGCAACCGCATGAACCCGGGCGGCCGTCTGCTGTTCTTCGCCCAGGCCGAGGTCATCGCCATCGCCACCGATCTGGCCGAGGTCATCGGCGGCTCCATCGCGCTGAACCTGCTGTTCGGGCTGCCGCTGTTCGTCGGCGGCTGCATCATCGGCGCCATATCGACGGTGCTGTTGCGCTTCCAGGGCGGGCACACCCAGCGTACGTTCGAGAAGCTGATCATCGCCCTGCTGCTCGTCATCACCTTCGGCTTCATCGCCGGCCTGTTCGTCGCACCGCCCGACCCGGCGCAGGTCCTCGGCGGCCTCGTTCCGCACTTCACCACCACCGATTCCGTGCTCATGGCCAGCTCCATGCTCGGCGCCACGGTCATGCCCCACGCCATCTACCTGCATTCCACGCTGGTCAACGACCACTTCGACGGCAGCACCGTCCGCCCCGGCATCAAGCGCGAGCTGTTCGCCGCCAAGATCGACGTCATCTGGGCGCTGCTGCTCGCCGGCACCGTGAACCTGGCGCTGCTGCTGCTCGCCGCCAGCGCCCTGCACGGTATGCCCGACACCGACACCATCGAAGGCGCGCAGCACGCCGTGGTCCATGTGCTCGGGCCGGTCATCGGCACCATATTCTCCATCGGGCTGCTCGCATCCAGCCTGTCGAGCACGTCGGTCGGCACCTACGCCGGCCAGGAGATCATGCACGGCCTGCTGCACGTCGACGCGCCGATGTGGGCATGCCGCATCATCACGCTCGTGCCCGCGCTCGTCATCCTCTGGTTCAGCTCCAACCCCACGTTCGCCCTGGTCATCGGCCAGGTGGTGCTCTCCATCGGCATACCGTTCGCCATCATCCCGCTGATGCGCTATACGCATGACCGCACGCTCATGGGCGAGTGGGCCGACGGCATCGTCAAGCACGTCGTCTTCATCCTCGTGGCCGTGCTGATCATCGCCCTCAACGTGGTGCTTGTCGCGCTGACGTTCATGGGACGTTCATAATCCCCGCCGCGGAGGCGGTCGGACGGTGTTGTATCGTGGGCATCATGTCCATGTCTTACGCATCCGTCATCGTCCTCGTCATTCTGGTGGCCATATCCGGCCTGCTCATCCGGCGCGCCTACCGCAGCGGCGTGGACGTCGGTTCCGCGCAGGCCGAACGGCGCCTCGCCGACACGCTCGACAAGCACGCCTCCACCGTGTTCGGCAGTGGCGTCTCCGCTCAGGAGGCCGCCCACAACCTGCTCGACGTCATGCGCAGCGCCGTCATCCTCACCGACGGGCTCGGCAGGACACGGTACGTGAGCCCTCTGGCCGAACGGCTCGACGTGGTCGTCGACGGCCATCTCGAATCCAGCGAGATTCGGGACATGCTCAACCAGGTGGTCGTCGACGGCAAGGTCCGCGACCGCGAGATCGAGATGAACATGGAGGCGGAATCGGGCCGCATCACCGAACGAGAGCCCGTCCACCTGCGGGCGCGCATCGGCCGCATCGCCGATATCGCCGTGCTCGGCGCCTCGGACCCGGACGACATGTCCACCTCGGGCGGCGCCGACCAGCTGTACGCGGTCTTCCTTGAGGACATCAGCGAGCAACGCAACTTCGAACGCATGCGACGGGACTTCGTCACCAACGTCTCCCACGAGCTGAAGACGCCTGCCGGTGCCATATCCCTGCTGGCGGAGACCGTGTCCGACGCCGCCGACGATCCCGACGCCGTACGCTACTTCTCCGGCCGCATTTCCAAGGAGTCCGCGCGCCTGACGGAGCTCGTGCAGAAGCTCATCGCCCTGCAGAAGGTGCAGGACGACGACGGCCTCTCCGCCGTCGACTCAAAGCCGGTCGATGTGCTTCGCGTCGTGCGCGAGGCGCTGGACGAGAACAAGGTGCAGGCCGACGCGGCGAACATCGAACTGCGCATGTACGTGGGCGACGACACCGTCGGCGTCATCACGACGGACGGCGTCGCCGACGACGCGCCGACCCCGTCGGAGGGAGCCGCCAAGGTCGTGGTCAACGGCGACGCCGACTCCATCAAGACGGCCGTCAAGAATCTTGTGGAGAACGCCATCCATTATTCGCCCAAGGGCACGCATGTCGGCGTGAGCGTCAAGCAGGACGACGACGATGTGCGCATCCGCGTGATCGACCAGGGCATCGGCATCCCCGCCGAGGCGCAGAGCCGCATCTTCGAACGCTTCTACCGCGTGGACCCGGCGCGCTCGCGCGCAACTGGCGGCACCGGTCTCGGCCTGTCGATCACCAAGCACATCGTGCAGGAGGCCGGTGGCACCATATCCGTGTGGTCGCGGCCGGGGGAGGGCAGCACGTTCACCATCCGCCTGCCCAAGGCGGAACGATCGAATACGTCAAAAAATCAGTCATGATTAACCGTCCCGTAAGACATGGGTCTAATATGGGTATGTCTGTGTAAGGGCGGTGCGATCCGCCGGCCTGTGTAAGTAGCAAGAAGCAAGGGGAAGTCAACGCATATGACGCGCATACTGATCGTCGAAGATGAGGAATCCTACCGTGAGCCGCTGGTGTATCAGTTCACGCATGAGGGCTATGACGTGATCGCCGCGGCCACCGGCGAGGAGGGGCTGGAGCTGTTCACCAAGGGTGGTGTGGACCTGGTGCTGCTCGACCTCATGCTTCCCGGTCTGGACGGCACCTCGCTGTGCCGCCGCATCCGTGAGCAGAGCCGCGTGCCGATCATCATGCTCACCGCCAAGAGCTCGGAGATCGACAAGGTCGTGGGGTTGGAGATCGGCGCCGACGATTATGTGACCAAGCCGTATTCCTTCCGTGAGCTGCTGGCCCGCGTGCGTGCCGTGCTGCGCCGCAACCAGTCCGCCGCGGTCTCCGGCGACGCCGCCAGCGAGGATCTGCCGCTGGTCTGCGGGCCAATCTGCATGCAGGTGGGCCAGCATTCGGTCACCGTACACGGCGAGACCGTGTTCTTCCCGCTCAAGGAGTTCGAGCTGCTCGAATACCTTATGCAGAACAAGGGCCGCGTGCTCACCCGCCATCAGCTCATCGACCGCGTGTGGGGGTCCGATTACGTCGGCGACACGAAGACGCTCGATGTGCATATCAAGCGCGTGCGGTCGAAGATCGAGGAGGATCCCGCTCACCCGCATTACATCACCACGGTTCGCGGTCTCGGCTACAAGATCGACGAGCCGTCGGAGTGACGTTGGCGGACGTCGTGTAGACGGCGTTCCAACCAATGAACAAAGTACGTAGTTTTTGATTTTTCCATTGATGTAACTACGCGCCGGCCTTAGGGCACGGCGCGTATTTTTTTATCGGATCACAGGGATGCGGCTCGTCGGGAATCTTAGTGTTTGCAAGGATTTGCCGGCACTTGTCCGATTACATCCGTGGGTGGACGAAACCTACAAAACAGATATCAGCACAAGTTCACTGACTGTTTACCGATTTTGGTTTCCGGACCCCGAAACCATCAATAATCTTAAATTGTCATAACAAAGCACGTCAGCCATGTACCGGTTTCAGTACAGCTCAGAGGAAGGCGTGCAGCGGGTCCGGACCTGCCGGGCACGTGACAGATAAGAGGGAAATAGTTATGCGAAAGAATCTTCTGCTTCGCTCCATGGCTGTTGTTTCCGGCCTGGCGATGATGGTTTCTCTGGCCGCCTGCGGCGACAACGCCTCCAGCAACGGCTCCTCCAGCTCCAGCTCCAACGCCTCCGGCGCCCAGCTGAGCGGCGAGTTCTCCGGTGCCGGCGCCTCCTCCCAGAAGAGCGCCGTCGACGCCTGGATCGCCGGCTTCAACGGCCAGCAGCCGAACGCCAAGATTGCCTACGATCCGTCCGGTTCCGGCGCTGGTGTGACCAACTTCCTGAACGGTGCCGCCGTGTGGGCCGGCTCCGACGCCCCGCTTGAGGCCGATCAGGTCGAGCAGTCCAAGAGCGTGTGCGAAGGCAAGACCGCCTTCGACGTGCCGGTCTACATCTCCCCGATCGCCATCGTCTACAACCTGAAGTCCGCCGGCCTCAACGGCGCCGACAAGCACATCAACCTCGACGCCCCGACCATCGCCAAGATCTTCGACGGCAAGATCACCAAGTGGAACGACAAGGCCATCGCCGACCAGAACCCTGATGTCAAGCTTCCTTCCACCGACATCACCGTCGTGCACCGCTCCGATAAGTCCGGCACCACCAAGAACTTCCTGAGCTACGTCAAGGACGCCGCCGGCGACGCCAACTGGAAGTACGAGGTCGGCGAGAACTGGCCGAACAACGTCGGTCAGGGCGGCAAGGGCACCTCCGGCGTGATTTCCACCGTGACCCAGGCCGAAGGCACCATCGGCTACGCCGACGCTTCCCAGGCCGGCGACCTCGGCACCGTGGCCGTCAAGGTCGGCGAGAAGTACGTGCCGTACTCGGCCGAAGCCGCCGCCAAGGTCGTTGACGCCTCCCCGCAGGACGAGGAAGCCAAGGGCGACAACCGCGTGGTCATCAAGCTCGACCACAAGACCACCGAGGACGGCGCCTACCCGGTCGTGCTCGTCTCCTACGACATCGTCTGCCCTGCCTACAAGGACGCCAACAAGGCTGAGTTCGCCAAGCAGTGGCTCACCTACGTGGTGAGCAAGGACGGCCAGCAGACCGCCGCCGACACCGCCGGCTCCGCCCCGATGTCCGACACCCTGCGCGCGAAGGTCACCAAGTCCATCGACGCAATCCAGACCAAGTAACAAACTCGAACGTGGTGCGTCCCGCTCGCTTCCTACGCAATATCGCGACAAAGCGGTCGCGTGGAAGTGACCGGGACGCTCTCATGTGAGTAACACAAATCGAAGGAGAATGAGGTGACTTCTCAAACGAAGTCGGCATCCGCGGAGCCCGTCAGCGACGGCAAAACGGCCGACAAAGTGTTCAAGGGAGTGGCCTACGCCTGCGGCATCCTGATTCTTGTCGCACTCGCGGCCGTGTTCATCTTCCTGTTCGTCAAGGCCATGCCGCTGCTCGTCGGCGATAAGGCCGCCAACCAGGCCACCATCGAGGGCTTCTCCGGTGGCGCCGCCCATAACTTCTGGCAGTACGTGCTTCCGCTGGTCTTCGGAACCATTCTGGTTTCCGCGCTGGCCCTGATCATCGCCTTCTTCATCGCGGTGGGCATCGCACTGTTCATTTCCCACTACGCATCCCCGAAGCTTTCCTCCGTCCTGAGCGCCGTCATCGACCTGCTCGCCGCCATCCCCTCCGTCATCTACGGTCTGTGGGGCGGTCTGGTCCTCGTGCCGCACATCTACGGCGTGTGGGCCTGGTTCGCCAAGTACCTCGGATGGACGTACATCTTCCAGGGTCCGGCCTCCAACCCGCCGCGCACCGTCGCCACGGTCGCCGTGGTGCTGGCCGTCATGATCCTGCCGATCATCACCTCGGTTTCGCGTGATATCTTCCAGCAGACGCCGAACCTCCAGCAGGAGGCCGCCCTTGCACTCGGCGCCACCAAGTGGGAGATGATCAAGCTCGCCGTCATCCCGTTCGGCAAGTCCGGCGTCATCTCCGCCTCCATGCTCGGCCTCGGCCGTGCACTCGGCGAGACGATGGCCGTCCTCATGATTCTGTCCCCGGGTATGCTTTACAGCTTCAAGCTGCTCCAGGCATCCCAGAGCCAGACCATCGCAGCAAACATCGCAGCGCAGTTCCCCGAGGCCAACAACCTCGGTGTGAGCACCCTGATCGCCACCGGTCTCGTGCTGTTCGTCATCACGTTCCTCGTGAACTACGCCGCACGCAAGATCACGGATAGGAAGGACGCCTGATGACTTCCGCAGCAGCAACCCCTGAGTTCAAGCGCGGCCCGCAGCCGGACTTCGACAAGTTCGCCCCCAGCCGCTCCTACAACCAGATGCGCAAGTACAAGGATCTCGCCATGCGGATCCTCATCTACATCGCGTTCCTGATTGCCCTCATCCCGCTGGTCTCCGTCCTGTGGACCTGCCTCGCCGATGGCTACAAGCGCCTGACGCCCTACTTCCTGAGCCACAACATGGTCGGCGTCATCGGCGGTATGTACCCGTACGGCGGCATCCTCCACGCCATCATCGGCACCGTGGAGATCACGCTCGGCGCCATGGTCATCTCCATCCCGATCGGCCTTATGTGCGCCGTGTATCTCGTCGAATACGCGCAGAAGGGCGCCCTCGCCAAGACCATCTCCCTGCTGGTCGACGTGATGAGCGGTATTCCTTCCATCGTCGCCGGTCTGTTCGCCTTCTCGCTGTTCACCATGGCGTTCGGCCCCGACACCATCAACGGCTTCGTCGGTTCCGTGGCCCTCTCCCTGCTGATGATCCCGACCGTGGTCAAGACCAGCGAGGAGATGCTGAAGATCGTTCCCAACGACCTTCGTGAATGCTCCTACGCCCTCGGCGTGACCAAGCAGCGCACCATCACCAAGATCGTGCTCCGCACGGCCCTGCCCGGCATCGTGTCCGGCGCCATCCTCGCCATCGCGCGAGTCATCGGCGAGACCGCCCCGCTGCTCATCGCGTCCGGCTTCATCGCGAACACGAACGTCAACCTGTTCAGCGGCCGAATGACCACCCTGCCTGTGTACGTCTACAACGAATACTCCCAGGGTCAGGCCACCTGCTCGGCCAAGGCCCTCACGCTGAACCCGCCGTGCCTTCCCGGCATCCGTATGGAACGCGCCTGGGCCGCCGCCCTCGTGCTGATTATCATCGTGCTCCTGCTGAACATCATCGGCCGCATCGTCGCCAAGGTGTTCGCCATCAAGGGCACCCAGAAGTAATCGCCGTAATTCGGAAAACATAAGGAAAAGAACATGGGACAACGAATTGATGTCAACCATCTGAACGTCTACTACGGCGACTTCCTTGCCGTCGAGGACGTCAACATGAAGATCGAGCCGAACAAGGTCACCGCGTTCATCGGACCTTCCGGCTGCGGCAAGTCGACCGTGCTGCGCACCCTCGACCGTATGCACGAGATCATCCCCGGTGCCCACGTCACCGGCGAGGTCCTGCTCGAAGGCAAGAACCTCTACGGCCCGGACGTCGACCCGGTCGCCGTCCGTCGCGACGTCGGCATGGTGTTCCAGCGCCCGAACCCGTTCCCCACGATGTCCATTCGTGAGAACGTGCTCGCCGGCATGAAGCTCAACAACCGTTCCGTCAGCAAGTCCGACGCCGACGAGCTCGTCGAGTGGGCCCTCCGCGGCGCCAACCTGTGGGACGAGGTCAAGGACCGTCTCGACAACCCGGGCATCGGCCTCTCCGGTGGCCAGCAGCAGCGTCTGTGCATCGCCCGCGCCGTGGCCGTGCACCCGCAGGTGCTGCTCATGGACGAGCCTTGCTCCGCCCTCGACCCGATCTCGACGCTCGCCGTCGAGGATCTGATCAACGAGCTGAAGAAGGACTACACCATCGTCATCGTGACGCACAACATGCAGCAGGCTGCCCGTGTGTCCGACTACACCGGCTTCTTCAACCTCAAGGAGATTGGCCAGCCCGGCCACCTCGTCGAGATGGACGAGACCAAGGTCATCTTCGAGAACCCGAAGGAAAAGGACACCGAGCGTTACATCTCCGGCCGCTTCGGCTGATCCTCACCGTTGGACGATCGTCGAAGGTCGTCGATGTTCGTTCCCGTGGCATAGGATTCCACGTCCCGGCCGTCTTCGGCCATGGCGGCGTGGAGTTCATGCCCCGGGAAGGAATGCGGCGGCGACGATGTTCCCGGGCCGGCATCCCAATACGAGTGCAACGACGGATGCGATGACCATCGCAGGCCGGTCACCATGGAACATGCGACGTCCAACGGGTTGACTCTTCCCCCGGCGTTCTGTTTTCTTCTCTCCGGCGGGGGATACCAAGACTCCTGTACTGCCTCGTGCAGACAGGAGTTTTTGCGTATGCACGGTTTTCGTGGCACACGATTATTTGGTTACTTGGTTACTTGGTCATTCCGTACGTGAAGGGCCTGTTTTCGCCCTCCTCATGACTTGTTTGACCAAGTTTCGTTTTTTTGGGGGAAGGTCGGTATGGCCGTTATTCCACGGTGATGCCGCCGACGTTGTCGCGCATCGCCGCGTTTCGGGGATTGGCGGGGTCGAAGCAGACGACGACGGCATCCCCCACGTCGGTGTGTTCCATGACCGGCGTCCATCGTTGGCCGACGGGAATGGGACCTATTTTGATCGCCGATGACTTCATATGCAGCGGCTCCTCGAACCGGAACACGACTCCATTGACCTGGAATTCGACGGTCACCGAAATCGTGCCGCTGCCACCAAGCCGCCCGTTCCTCACGATTGTTCCCCAGCAGGCCGCCGTTCTGCGTCTCGATGCTCCGAACATCAGTATTCACTCCCATTCCATCATCGATCATGTATCCAATAGTAGTGGTGACGTTGCTGGGTGATGGCACTGATAAGTGGTGGTACTGATAAGTGGTGGCGTCGATAAGTGGTGACGGTGACACTGCTGGGTGGTGGCGTACGTGGCGGCGTCGAGGGACGGTGAAGTGACAATCGGATTATAGGGTGGAATACGTGTCGGACCGGCCCTGCACCATGGCCACGACGGACGACGACGCGGAAACAGGTGAAATACGTCGTCGTCCTTCGGTGATTCGATTCCGTGTTTTCGACAACGTTGCAATACCAAGGATGATGATTATTTCGACGTCGATATGCGACGGACGACGTTAACAAAACGTGTGAAATACGTCGTCGTCCTTCGTGAGTCGTGATTTTCCGATGGACGACGAGCAAAAAACGGGTGAAACGCAGTGTGGTCCGTCGAATATGTCGCTGACCGTCATCGATACCCTCGAATCCGTCACCGATACAACACGTCGCATACGAAAATTCCCGGCGACTCGAATGAAATCGCCGGGAATTTCGGGGACGAAAGTAATCGTCGTAGGACTGAACGAATCAGTAGCTGTGGTTGCTCAGCCAGTAGTTGTACGCGCCCGTCACACTGCCGTAACGCTCGTTGCAGTAGCTGAGGAACCACTTGATCTGCGTCTGGTAGTTGGTCTGCCAGTCGGCGCCCGCGGACGCCATCTTGCTGCCAGGCAGGGACTGCGGCAGGCCGTATGCGCCCGACGACGGGTTCGTGGCGGTCGGATCCCAACCGGACTCGTGGTTGATGATGTACACGGTGGCGGAGAAGTCGGCCTCAGTGTATCCGTTGGCGAGCAGATAGTCATGCGTCCACTTCTGCATCTCGCTGGCAGGAACCGTGGTTCCCAGGTTCGACGCATCGGACGAGCCGGTGGAATTCGAGGAGCCGGTGCTCTCGCTCTGCGTGGAACCGGTGCTCTCGCTCTGCGTGGAGCCGGTGCCGATGAGGATGACCTTGGACTTCGGCGCCTTCTTCACCCAGGAGCTGATCGTATTGGATTCGGCGATCTTGCCGCCGGCCTTGGTGACGAGGTTGGTCATCTCCATGATGCCCTTCTCGCCCTCCTCCTGGACCTTCTTGGTGCCTTCGGGCAGTGCGTCGGTCTTCTTCTCGACGGTGTTGAACGGAATGGCCTTCTCGCTCGTCTCGATGGTCGATCCGGCGCGTTCGATGGTGATGGTCGTGGATTCGTTCACCTTCGTGTTCAGAGCGGGGGAGACGGTGTCCTCCGGCTCAAGGGTGATGCCGCCCTGCTGGAGCACGGACTTGACGTCGGTGAAGTTCTCGCCGAGCACCACGCGGGAATTGCCGTTGACGACGACCTTCACGTACGAGGTGTTGGCGTCGGCCCCACGGCGGCCGGCCTTGATGTCGTCGCGCAGCTCCCCGCGGGAGGCCGCCTGGAACTGGTCGACCTCGTCGCTCTTCGTGGCGGAGTATGCGGAGATCGTCGACGTGTTCGTGCGGTTGACGTTGGTCTTGTAGAAGTCGCGGGAGACGAAACCACCCGTGACCAGCAGCGCGGCCGCCGCGACGACGGCACCGGAACGAATCCACTGACGACGGGTGATGCGCTTGAAAACGGAAGCCTTTTCCTTGCGGTGGCTTGTCATGAATCTCCTTACGTAGACTTATAAAGTCTCACACTGCTTCCACATCTTACCGACCCATGATGACCACCGCAAATGCCGTCATTGCGCCGCTTCGGCGTTCTCCTTGACCTTGGCGATGAGCTCGTCGAGCGCGGAGGCGGGCAGCGCGCCGGCCTGCTTGAAGATCACCGCGCCGTCCTTGATGACGATCAGCGTGGGCACGGCGCTGATTTCGGCGGCCTCGGCAAGACCCTGCTGCTGGTCGATGTCGACCTTGGCGAAGTGGATGTCGTCGTGCTTGTTCGACGCCTCCTCGTAGATCGGTCCGAATGCGCGGCACGGACCGCACCACGTGGCCCAGAAGTCGATGAAGACGAGCTTGTGCTCCTTGATGGTCGTTTCGAAATTCTCGGCGGTCAGCTCATGCGTTGCCATAATCGCTCCTTGTTTTTATATATATAAATAGTGTCCGGATGCTGCGCATCGGCGTCCGGCGACGCCTGCGGCAGGACGGTGCCGTATCAAGCATCTCACACAGTACGTGGCTCGCCGACGAGGGGCGGGGACTACGCTCAGGGCGCATTGTCACGCGGTTTCGGATTTTTTCAGCGAATGGTCACGCAAAGGTCATGCGGCGGCATGATAATGGACCCATGCCGGTTCTTAATGACGAAGTGCCCGACGAGGGCGACTACGACGCATCACGACGCCGTGGCGAGTTCGACAACATCACTCCCGACGATTTCATCCGCGGATCGGGTCATGGCAACCCGCCCGGATGGATGGACTCCTCCGAGATCGACCACGTCCGCAGGGAGATGCCCATCGTCTACGTGGAGATCGTGCCTGTGCGCACCGACGAGTTCGGGCGCATCGACCAGGTCGGCACGCTGCTGCGCGTGGGCGACGACAGCTCGATCGAACGCACGCTCATCACCGGACGCGTGCTGTTCCACGAATCGCTGCGCGAGGCCGTTGCGCGCAACATATCCAAGGACCTTGGCGACATCGCCCTGCCGGTGCTACCGGTGAACCTCCAGCCGTTCAGCGTGGCCGAATTCTTCCCGACGCCCGGCGTCTCGCGATACTACGACCCGCGCCAACATGCGGTGGCGTTGTGCTACGTGGTGCCGATCGCGGGCGACTGCAAGCCGCAGGATGAGACGCTCGACGTGGAATGGCTGAGCCCCGCCGAGGTGACGAGGCCCGATTTCCTGGCGCAGATGCCCAACGGCCACGACCAGATTATCCGCCAGGCGATCGCTTGGGCCGAATGACCGGGCGGTCATACGCAACCACGTTGTGAAGGAGTACAGCTGATATGACGATGACGATTCTCAAGACCGCGTACCGCGACGTGCCGAGCACGGCCGACGCCCCGACGCCCGTGGTGCTGGTCCACGCCTTCCCCGTGGACCATCGCGTATGGGACGATTGCGCGGCCGCGATATGCCGGCTGTCCGACGAGCAGGGGCTGAAGCCCTTCGGCGTGTACGCGCTGGAGATGCCGGGCGCCGGACATTGCCCCATCCCCGACGCCGAACAGACCGGACCGACCGCCGCCGACGGCGCCTACCCGGAGGCCATGGACCGCATGGCCGAATCGTTCGTGGAGGCGCTGAAGGCCACCGGTTATGACAAGGCCGTATGGGTCGGCATCTCCATGGGAGGCTACCTCACGCTCGCCGTGCACCGCCTGCACCCCGAGGCCGTGGCCGGCGTGGTGCTGTGCGACACCAAATCGGAGGGCGACGGCCCCCAGGCCCGCGCCAACCGGCTGCGCATCGCCGCCGAATGCGAGGAGCACGACACCGTGGCGCCCGTCATGCACTTCGCCGAGCCACAGCCCGGCGACTCCGCCTTCAAACGCTCGCCGGCGTTCGTGGACCTCTTCACCCGATGGATCGGCGAACAGGACCCGAAGGGCGTGGCATGGCGCCAGCGCATGGCCGCCGGCCGACCCGACGAGACCCCGCAGCTCGCGGGGATCACCGTGCCCGCCGGACTCGTCTCCGGCACGCTCGACCCCTCCAGCGCCCCCGACCGGATGCGTGTCATGGCCGAACGCATGACCGGCACCGACGCCGCGTTCACCGTCGTCGAGGACGCCGGCCACTTCACCTGCGTGGAGAAGCCCGACGTCGTGGCGCAGGCCATCATCGACGTCCAGCGGCGCGCGTGACGCGCACGAAAGGAACCACCGGCATGACCGAATCCACCGTATTCTCCCCGCTGGCGCTCACCCAGGCGCTGCCGTTCCTCCCGCTCGCCCAGGGCACCATCGACTACGAGGTCGAACGCCGCGGCGAACCCGGGCTCATCGACGTGGTGCTCGATGAATCCGCCACTAAGGTCATGCTGGTCAACAACGGGCTGATAGCCGTGCCGAAGGGGCAGGGCGCGGCCGTGGATTACGACGCCGCGAAGATACGTCCGGCGCTCGTCCCCGGCATGTATGTGCGCGACGACCTCGCCCGCCACCGCAACATCACCGCGATATTCCTCGGCACCGACCGCAACGGCGCCGCACCGAGAACCCACTTCGTGGCATTGGACATCACCCGGGCCGTCTCCGAGGTCCCCGACGCGGCGCTCGGCAGCGTGGACCACGGATTCGGGGCCGCCGACGATTCGATCGTCTCCCGCGCCGCCCGCCAGTTCGACTGGGTGGACCTGCGCGGATTCGCGCCCCACGTCGGCTCGCGTGACGCCGGACTCGCCACCAGCGCCGTCACCGTGAGCATCTGGCACAATCGCCAGCGGTTCTGCCCCTGCTGCGGCTCGCCAGTGGAACCCGCGCTCGCCGGCTGGGCGCAGCGCTGCACCAACGCGGGAGACGGCAACCGCATCCTGTTCCCGCGCATCGAGCCGGCGGTGATCACCGCCATCGTGGACGGCCGCGACCGACTGCTGCTCCAGCACAACACCGCGTGGAAGGGCAACCTGTATTCCGTCTCCGCCGGATTCGTGGAGGCGGGGGAGAACCTTGAACACGCTGCGCGTCGCGAAGCCAAGGAGGAGACCGGCATCACGCTCGGCGAGGTGAAGTACCTCGGTTCGCAGCCGTGGCCGTTCCCCGCCTCGCTCATGATGGCGTTCAAGGCCCGCGCCCTGACCACCGATATCCACGTGGACCACGAGGAGACGGGCACCGCGCAATGGTTCACCCGCGACGAATTCACCGACGCCATGATCACCGGCCGAATCGAGGTGCCGGGCAAGGCCACCATCGCCCGCTACATGCTTGAGGAGTGGTACGGCCGGCCGTTGCAGTGATGGCGGCTCCCCTCAGTCTCGCTGGCGCTCGACAGCTCCCCTCAGTCGTGAGGGGAGCCGGTTGCTTAGTCCGTTTGGCGTTGTTTGGGTGGTGGGGTGTTGTTGGCTCCCCTCAGTCGTGAGGGGAGCCGGTTGCTCAGTCCGTCCGGCGTTGTTTGATCGGTGGGGTTTTTGGCTCCCCTCAATTGTGAGGGGAGCTGTCAGACGGAGTCTGACTGAGGGGAGTTAGCCCCTGCGCCACACGTCCGATGGCCCGCGAATCCTCCCACGGCGAAAACCATGTCCATGCATGGTCGCAGTAGCCGTTTCTTTGTTGGATGAATCACAATACCCGCCATCGGCAATTGTCATTTCGGCGGGTATAGTGGGGAACGTTGAGAACGAACGAGAATGGGACCACAATGACTGATGACAAGGACTTCGCCCCGGTACCGCTTCCGGGAGGCGCGTCGCCCGACGACGCGAGGACGATGACCATGGCACCGCTGCCGCAGTCGGCCGGAGCCATGGGGGCGGTGCCCATGCCCCCCGCCAACGGAGGCTCGCACGCCGCCAAGAAAAGGAGGAACGTCGGCCTGATCGCGGTCATCTCCTTCGTCGCCGTCGTCCTGCTCGCGCTCGTCGGCTACATCGGCGGAGGCCAGTTCTACTTCAAGGACAAGGCCGCCCCCGGAGTGAGCCTCGGCGGCATCTCCGTCGCCGGCCAGACCGCCGACGAACTCAAGGCCACCGTGAACGACGCGGTGAAGAACTCCACGGTCCAGGTCTCCGTCAAGGGCGGCCAGTCCACCACGGCATCCCTCAAGGACCTCGGCACCACCGTCGACGTCGACGCCACGGTCAACGACCTGCTCAACGCCAACAAGGGCGACCTCCTCTCCAAGGTCAACCCCTTCGCCAAGACGTCCGTCGCGCTGAAGACCTCCACCGACAAACTGGCCATGTCCACCTACCTCACCGACAAGCTCATCGGCGAGAACGCCCGCGTGGAGAACGCCGCCATCAAATACGACGGCGCCAAATACGTGACCACGCCGAGCAAGGACGGTGAGGCCCCGAAGCTAGAACCGGTCGTCGCCACGATCGACGAACTGGCCTCCAACCCCGGCAACGCGCGGAAGGTCGAGGTGGCCACCACCACCGAGAAGGCCCCCATCAGCGACGCCACCGCCGCCAAGGCCGCCACCGACGCCAACGCCCGTCTCAACAGCAAGCTCGTCATCTCCAACGGCGACGACAAGACCCTCACCATCCCCGCCGCACAGATCGCCAAATGGATCAAGGTGAACGAGGATGTCACCAAGGGCACCATCTCCCTGACCTACGACCAGAACGCCATCAACTCCTATCTCTCCAGCTCCCTGCCGGGCGCGCTCAACCAGAAGATGGTCGCCGAGGAGAACGTCGTCAACACCGAAGGCACCGTCATCACCACGAACGTCAAGGGCGTCAACGGCGTCGAAGTGAACAGCGACCTCTCCGACACCGCCAAGCAGGTCGCCGCCGCCCTGCAGAACGGCACCTCCGGCACCATCAAGGCCAACACCAAGGTGACGAAGTACGAGACGAAGTCCCGCAAGGTGCGCTACGACGTGCCCAACGGCGACCCGCACATGGTCATCGACCTGAGTAAGCAGCAGGCGTTCGCCTACAAGGGCACCACGCTGGTCCGGACTTTCAACGTCTCGACCGGCAAGCCCAGCACCCCCACCGACACAGGCACCTTCTTCGCCAACGTCAAGTACGAATCCCAGACCATGGTCGGCGAGGACTACGTGACGCCGAACGTGCCGTGGGTCACCTACTACAACGGCGGCGAAGGCTTCCACGGCGCCCCGTGGAATCCCGACGGCATCGCCAGCGGTACCCCGAAGTCGCACGGCTGCACCAACATGAACGTGGCCGACGCCAAGTGGGTCTACGACTTCCTGCCGATCGGCGGCATGGTGCAGGTCATCGGCAGCACGCCGAGCGGGGCCGTGAGGTAAGCGCCTGACGGTACGCTTGTCCATATGACAGACGCACACGATTACGAAACCGGGATGGACGGTGCTTCGGCGGCCGCCGCCAACGTCGACATCCCCGAACACCTCCGCTACACCGATGACCACGTGTGGGTCGACGACTCCGTCGACCCCGTGGTCATCGGCGTCACCGAGCACGCCGTCCAGGAGCTCGGCGAACTGGTGTTCATTGAATTCCCCGAAACGGGCACACGGGTCGAGGCGGGCGACGAAATCGTCTCCCTTGAATCCTCGAAGGCCGTGACCCCGATGATCAGCCCGGTGGCGGGCATCGTCAAATACGTGAACCGCGAAGCCTACGACGATCCGTCGGTCGTCGATAACGACCCGTATGGTGAAGGCTGGCTCGTCAAGATCGCCCTTGACGACGACGAACCCGACCTGCTCACCGCGGAGGAATACGCCAAGGTGTTGCAATAGTGATTCGAAGGTAGACCATGGCAAAAACCACCCGGGAACACGATTACGACCACAGGAACGACGACACGGGCCACGACGGCGAACGGCCCATCATCGCGCAGCCTGCCACATCGAACTTCGAGACGGCCAGCCGTCGCGAACGCATCGACCTCAAACCGTTGGGCGTCCGCGTCATACGGCATTCCGTCACCAAGGCGTTCGGACTGTGGAGCATGTCCGCCACCGCGGTCGTACGCCGCTTCGGGTGGTTCCCCCGTGTGGAACCGTACGTCGGCTACGGCACCGGTGCATACTCCCGGCTGATCTGCCGCACCGTCTACGCGCCCGTACAACGCACCGCCGGCCTGGTGATGCGCGGCATCCGCGCCGCGTTCATGGTGCCGGCCGCCGGAACGCAGGTGCGTATCAGCATCGACGACATCCCCCTGCTCACCGTGCAGATCGGCGACTCCGAGGAGTTCGACGCCGTGGACGCCAACCGCGAGCAGAGCAGCGAATTCGCCCTCTCCGACTCCCAGGGGTATCTCGACCTCGTGGCCGAACGCGGACTGACGCCCGGCAAGCACGACGTGTCGTACATCGTCGACGGACGGCATCCCGTCCATTCCCCGCTGTACACGATTCCCGCCAACGCCAAAGTCGGAATCATCTCCGACATCGACGATACGGTCATGGTCACGCAGGTGCCCACGCTGTGGCGCGCAGTATTCAACATGCTGTTCCTCAATCCACGCAAACGCATGTCTGTGCCGTCGATGTCGGTGTTCTACTCCAAGTTGCGCGAGTTCTTCCCCGACGCGCCGTTCTTCTATCTGTCGACGTCGCCATGGAACGTCGAAGGCTCCATCCGGCACTTTCTCGAATACCACGGATTCCCCGAAGGGCCGCTGCTGCTGCGTGACCTCGATCCGAGGCCGAAGAAGTTCATCCCCACCGGCGTGCAGCACAAGCTCGAATTCGTGGAGCAGCTCATGGCCGACTTCCCCGAGATGCGGTTCATCCTCCTCGGCGACGACGGCCAGAAGGATCCGACCACATACTCCACCATCGCGCAGCGGTACAAGGGGCGCGTCATCGCCATCGGCATCCGCCAGCTCAGCCCGCACGACATGGGGCGTTCGCTGCCGCAGAGGGTCGCCGGCGTCGCGCCGCCGTCGCCCGAAATCGACGTTCCCGTGTTCTATGGCCCCAACGGCGTCAACCTCATGAACACGATGATGCCCTACCTGAGGAACCTCTTCAAGTAGGGGGGTCTTGCGGCGGACGATGCCGTGGGTGCCTGATTTGGCTGATTTTCGCCATTGGTGCGATACTGTACTCTATGGTTTTGGAGAATGGCTGGTCAGCAGTGCAGGGGCTCGAACCGCCGAAGGCGGTCAAGGAACCGCATCGGCGTCGTGCGCAGGGCGATTCGTTCGTCGATCCGTATGAATGGATGCGGGACAAGGAATCCGACCGTGTGCAGCAATACGTCGCCGATGAGAACGACTACTGCGAACGACGCATGGCGGGATTGAAGACGCTCCGCGGCACGCTGTTCGACGAGATCCGCGGCCGTGTGCAGCAGACCGACATGTCGGTGCCCACGCGCATGAACGGATACTGGTACTTCACCCGCACCGAAGAGGGCAAGCAGTACGGCATCCAATGCCGTGTGCCGATCCGTGGCGAGGACGACTGGAATCCGCCAAGCTTCTCGGCCGCCGGGGTCTCGCAGCCATTGGACGGCGAGGAGATCGTCTTCGACTGCAACGCCGAGGCCGAGGGACATGACTTCTTCAGCGTCGGCGGCCTCGACCTGAGCCACGACGGCCGTGTGATGGCCTACAGCGTGGACGTTCGGGGTGACGAACGCTACGATCTGCGCATCCGCGACCTCGCCACAGGCGAGGACTATCCCGAGGTCATCCATGAGGTGGCCGGCGGCGGATGCATCACGCCCGACGGGGCATGGGTGTTCTACACGCGCGTGAACGAGGCATGGCGCCCGTACTGCGTATGGCGTCACCGCGTCGGCACCGACGCCTCCGAGGACGTGGAGGTCTACAGCGATTCCGACGAGCGCTTCTGGGTGGGTGTCGGCATGTCGTTCGACGAACGCCACATCATCATCGAATCGAGTTCCAAGACCACGTCCGAGGTGCTCATGCTGCCTGTGGAGGATCCCGAAGGCACGTTCGAGCCGTTCATCAAACGCGTCGAAGGCGTGGAATACGACGTGAGCTTCGCCCGGTTCGAGGACGAGGGTGGCGACATCCCCGTCGCACTGGTGATCCATAACGTCACCAACCCGAACTTCGAGATAGACGTGATCGACATGCGCTCGCACGAGCCGCCATACGAGCTGGGCGAGGGCGTGTGCGTGGCGCAGGGGTCCCCGGCCGGATGCGAGCCGCCGCACGGGCACAGGCCCACCCCCGAGACGAGGGCGACGCGATACCAGTCGATCAGCACGCTCAGCGACATCCCGGCGAATCCGGAGATTCTGCAGGACGTGCAGGGGCTGCGCATCGAGGGCATCGCCATGTACCGCAACTTCGTGGTGCTGTCGTACCGCGCCGACAGCCTGCCGCAGCTGGCCGTCATGCCCAAGCACGCCGCCAAGGAGGACTTCCTCGCCGGGCGGCCATGGGGGTTCGGCGGCATCGTGCCGCGCGTGGACGGCAAGCTGTATTCCATCGGCATGAGCGGTAACCCATCATATGACGCGCCAAGAATGCGCTACACCACGGTGAGCTACACGCAGCCGGGGGAGCTGCACGAATACGATCCCGAGACCGACACCGACGTGCTGCTCAAGCGCGCCACCGTGCTCGGGGACTTCGACCCCGCCGACTACGCGGAGAAGCGCATGTGGGTGCGCGTGCGCGACGGCGAGCATGTGCCAGTCTCGCTGGTGTGGCGCCGCGGACGCATCCCCGCGCTCCGGGGCGCGAAGGAGGGGCTGACCGACGAGGTCATCGAGGTGCCTCGCGAGCTGATCCTCTCCTACGAGGACATGTCGGCCCGCTACGACCGGCGTGAGGCCCCGATGTTCATCACCGGCTACGGTGCCTATGAGATCAGCTCCGACCCGGGCTTCTCCGTGCCCCGTCTGAGTATGCTCGACCGCGGTGTGCTGTACGCGGTGGCGCACACGCGCGGCGGCGGCGAGCTCGGCCGCGGCTGGTATGAGCAGGGGCGCAAGCTCAACAAGATGAACACGTTCATCGACTTCATCGACGTCACCGCGGCCCTGCAGCGCAACGGCATCGCCGACCCGAAACGCACCGTGGCCAACGGCGGTTCGGCCGGCGGCCTGCTCATGGGCGCGGTGGCCAACATGGCGCCGCAGCTGTATGCGGGCATCGAGGCGGACGTGCCGTTCGTGGATGCGCTCACCTCCATCCTCGACACGTCGTTGCCGCTCACCGTCACCGAATGGGACGAATGGGGCGACCCGCTGCACAGCGCCGAGGTCTACCGCTACATGAAGCAGTACTCCCCGTACGAGAACGTGCAGGACGCCGACGACCGCGAGCAGGAGTACGGCACGCGGCACTTCCCCTCCATCTTCATCACCACGTCGATGAACGACACGCGCGTGCTCTACGTGGAACCGCTCAAATGGCTGGCCCGGCTGCAGGAGCCCGAGGCCGAGGTCGACGCCGTGGCGAAGATCGAGGTCGAGGCAGGTCACGGCGGCGTAACCGGACGATACAAGCGCTGGCAGGAGATCGCCTACGAGAACGCCTGGTGCCTTGCCGTCATGGGCATCAAGGAGTAGCGGTTTCCTGGTTGCCGCCCATCGTTGGCGAGTCACGGCGGTGGACTAGCGCGCATAATGGCAAGAATATGTGCTGGTCCACCGCCGGAGAATCCTGCGGATGTCCGAAACCTTGCAATCATGCGGTTCTTCATCATGGCTATCAATGGTTTCCACGGACTAGGGCACACAACGACGATATTGCATCCTAGTCCATCACCGAAGTGCTCTTCCTGTCGCCATAAACGGATCTCCCATGGCCATCGCGAACATCTCACCCCCCCGGGTACAGTCTTCATTGAAGAACTCGTGAAAAGTGACGAGGGGGGAACGAATATGGAATCAGTACAGCAGCAAACACTGGCCGACAGTGGCCAGCAGGACGGCGACAAGAGAAAACACGGGAAGCCGAAGAGGCGCCTGCCGCGATTTCGCATGGTGCTTCTTGCAATAGTGGTGGTGTTGATGGCGATGGCGGTGTTCCTCACCGTCAAGACGCATCTGGCAACACGGTTCGAGCAGCTCGACGAAGCGGACCAGCAGACGCTGTCGCAGTACGCGAAGTTTGCTGCGGCGACGGAACATAAGGGGGTCTGGCGTGACTTTCCGCTGTATCGTCAGCCCGTCGTGTCGATAGACACGGACACGCACTCGATGTACCTCATCAATCCCGAGCACGAACCTGGCTGGCTGTTCGCCGCTCGCATCACGATGCCGCAGGATTCCCCGTTGAAGGTATACCGGCTTTCCTCGCTCACTCCCGGAATGCAGCCCATTCTTCGCAATCCGCTGAGCGGGAATTTCCCGCAGGGAAATAAACCGTTGCCTACCGTTGCGGGAAACACGGTGTTCTGGCAGCGATACAGCAGCAAGAAGGCCTCGCAGGATCCGGCCCAGACCTTCTTGGCGTTGGTGAGCCATGAAAGTTTCCATAAGCTCAAGCAGGAGCAGTGGAACTGGGACGGCAGCGAGGGCGATACCGGAAGGTTCTTCACCGATACGCTTAAGGGGAAGAAGCTCGAAATTCTCGGCGAGGGATATGAATCGCTGACGATCGCCCAACAGGAGCTGGGAAAGAAGACACCGGACGTACAGCAGGTGCGGAAGGGCGTAACGGGATACCTTGATGCCATGGACCGGCTCAATAAGCTCGACCCCGAGTTCGTGCGCAAATATGCCGGTGAGGAGACCTATGAGGGAACCGCGCAATACGTGCGCGACAAGGCCGTGCGGTCCACGGGAACGACGCTGAGGATCATGCACTTCTCCAACAAGGACAATGTGCCGTTTTCGTATGTCGTCCCGAGGATACAGTCCGGTAAGATGGACGCCAGCTTCCTCTCCTCGGATCTCGTGTATGAGACCGGCGCCACGCTTTGCGAGGCGATGGATACCGTGGGATTCGACTATCAGACCTACCTCGACACCGCAAAGCCGGGCAACACCAAGACGCTGCTGCAACTTGCACGCACGGCGATGCAGCAATAACCTCCGACCCCGGGGAACAACCAAGCAACAATCCTCCGATCATTGGCCTGCCATAAGGACCAATGGCTTGACGCACTTCGGAGCTCGGCCGTCTCCCCACCTTGGCTCCCCTCTCTGAGGGGAGCTGTCGGCGTCAGCCGACTGAGGGGAGTGACACCTTGAACTCCCATCTCCCCTCGGAGAGAGGATCCGATCGGAGCGAAGCGAGCCCCTCCCTAAAAAACAGAAGCCGCAAATCCGAGTTGTGGGTGTCTGATTCGCGGAACGCTGCCTTCGCGACAGCATTCATCCCTCGAAATCGTTGCAATCACGTCATGCCGGAATCCGACTCCTCCGGGGCAACACCCACAACTCGCTTTCCGACAGCATGACGACCGTCGCCTGTCCACCAGACGGAACGGTGATGCTGTTTTCGGACGGTGCCACCTACCCTGTTGGGTATGGCACATGACAAGAAGACATTGAACATCGCGGTCATTCCCGGCGATGGCATCGGCAAGGAAGTCACGCCCGTCGCCCAGGCCGTATTGGAGAAGGCCTCCGAAGGCGTCATCGACTTCAACTACACCAACTTCGAACTCGGCGCCGAACGCTATCTGCGCGACGGGGCCATCCTTCCCGACGAGGAGCTGGAGGAGATCAAGAAGCAGGACGCCATCCTGCTCGGCGCCGTCGGCGACCCGCGCATCAAGGCCGGCATCCTCGAACGCGGCCTGCTGCTCAAGCTGCGTTTCGCCCTCGACCAGTACGTGAACCTCCGCCCGACCAAGCTGTACAAGGGCGTCACCTCGCCGCTCGCCAACCCCGGCGACATCGATTTCGTCGTCGTGCGCGAAGGCACCGAAGGCCTCTACTGCGGCGCCGGCGGGGCCGTGCGCGTCGGTACCCCGAACGAGGTGGCCACCGAGGTCTCCATCAACACGGCCTACGGCGTCGAGCGCGTGGTCCGCTACGCCTTCGAGCTGGCCATGAAGCGCAAGAAGCATGTGACCCTCGTACACAAGAAGAACGTGCTCGTCAACGCCGGTGACATGTGGCAGCGCATCGTCGACAAGGTGGGCGAGGAATACCCGGAGGTCACGCACGACTACCTGCATATCGACGCGACCACCATCTTCCTGGTCTCCAACCCGAGCCGCTTCGACGTGATTCTCACCGACAACCTCTTCGGCGACATCATCACCGACGAGGCCGGTGCCGTGGTCGGCGGCGTGGGATACTCCGCCTCCGGCTGCATCAATGCCAGCAACGAATACCCGTCTATGTTCGAGCCAATCCACGGTTCCGCCCCCGACATCGCCGGCAAGGGCATCGCCAACCCCACGGCCGCCGTGCTCTCCACCGCCATGCTGCTGCGCCACTTCGGCTACGACGACATCGCCGCCCGCATCGACGCCGCAGTGGAGGCCGACATCGCAGAGCTCGGCTCCACCAAGCGTGGCACCGAGCAGGTCGGCAACGACATCCTCGCCCGCCTGTAGCGATTGGCCGCTATCCGGCATATCACGACATCGCAAAACCGCCCCGTGCATCATCCACGGGGCGGTTTTGTCGTATGTATTTGTCGTATGACTGCGACAAACAGGACGCGGGGATGAGGTACGGTTCCCGTCCGTCGCGTGCGCTGCAACGGACCGGACTCGGAGAGGCCGCTCGGTTCCCGTCCGTCGTGTATAAGCGACGAAACGGACGTAGACGGGAACGGATACGGTGGCGGTATGGTCAAACGCAACGTTGAATCCCGAACCGTGGCAACCGTCGGTCGCGGGGAATGCAAGACGACCGGTGGCAAACTGGTGGCGGTGTCCGTCCGTCTGGATGGGGGCGCCGTCATCGAAGCCCATATCGACGGGGATTTCCTCATCGACCGCATCGTCCCTGCCGATGGCGCGCCGGAAGACGGTATCACGCCGGCGCCGAAGTTTGATGACACTGCGACGTTTGATGACACTGCGAAGTTTGATGACACTGCGAAATTCGATGACACTGCGAAGTTCGGTGCCGACACTGCGGATACGGCGCTGCTTGCGGACATCGAACGTGCCATCGTCTCGAATGACGCATCCATCGATGATCTCCGTGCGTTGCCCGCCGCTATCGAAGCCGTGATCGCCGCTCATCCAAATACACGACTTGTCGGAACCACGGTCGAGGCCATCGTCACCGCCACGGGCCGTGCCATCGCCGATGCGTCGGCTATGAGGGAACCGGTCGTCATGGATTCGGTGGCCGAATCGTCGTCCGCCACGACCGGCGTCGTCGAAAACGTGGCCCCCGCCCCGACCGCCCCGGAGGATTTTGCCGGACGATGGTCCACATTCGCTTCACGAGTCGCCATCGTCATCGACGCCGAGCCATACTTCCCGGCCATGCAGATGGCGCTCGACGAGGTCATCGCGCGACGCGTAGCCTCAGGCAGGATGCCGCCGACACTCAGATTCTGGCGATGGGGGAGCCCCGCCGTCGTCATCGGCGCCTACCAGTCGGTGCGCAACGAGGTCGATATGACCGCGGCTGCGGAGCACGGATTCGCCGTGGTCCGCCGTATGACCGGCGGCGGAGCGATGTTCGTGCGCCCCGCCGACACCATCACGTATTCGTTATACGTTCCCGCCGCCTTCACCGACGGATTGCCCGTCGTGGAATCCTATCGACTTTGCGACATGTGGGCGTTCGACGCGTTGCATGACATCGGCATCCCCGCGGTCCCGCAGCCGCTCAACGATATCGCCACGACGGACGGTGGCAAGATCGGTGGCGCCGCCCAACGACGGTTCCCCGCCGGACGCGGTGCCGACGGGTCGCGTGGCCCCGGCTGCATCCTCCACCACGTCACCATGGCCTACGACATCGATGCCGGACTCATGACCCGCGTGCTGCGCATCTCCAAGGAAAAACTCGTCGACAAGGCCGTATCGTCGGCGAAGAAACGCGTGACGCCGCTCAGGACGCTCACCCCGTTGAGTCGGGAGAGGATCGTCGAATCGATGCGTGCGTTCGCGCTCGCCGATATCCCGTCGGCCCGGGCGGCAGATCTGTCCGCCGACGTCATCGACGAGGCGAGATCCCTGGCCGCCGGAAAATACGCGACCACGGAATGGACGTATCGTATTCCCTGATTCGGGCGCATATGCATGAAATTTGGTTGATTCGGTCATAAGGACCGTGATTTGGGGGTCCTTATGACCGGAACGACCAAGTAGGGGATTTTCGTGACCGGATTGACCAAGTATTATGGCGGCGGACGTCGGATGCGTGTAAAAAGGAACGTATGAATTACGTGTCGCAGTCGCCATTGCATGACGCCATCAATAAGGCCAGCACCGATTTGTTCTCGTTCGCCTACAAAAACGTGGCGAAGAAGGCGTTCTTCGCCATGCCGCCGGACAAGGCCCACGAGACGATGATCGCCGGATGCGAGGCCGCCGGCCATGTGCCGCCGCTGATGTGGATGCTGCGAGGGATGCTCGACTACACGGACCCGGCGTTGGAGACCGAGGTCATGGGCGTCCGGTTCCATAACCCGTTCGGGCTTTCCGCCGGCCTCGACAAGGACTGCCAGCTGCCGACCGTGCTGGACGCGGCCGGATTCGGGTTCGAGACCGTCGGATCGACGACCGCACGCCCCTGCGCCGGCAATCCGCGGCCGTGGTTCCATCGTCTGCCCGACTACGGTTCGATGGTCGTGCACGCGGGTCTGGCCAACGACGGTTCGGAGAAGGTGATCGCGCGGGCGGAGAAGGCCTATACGAACGTGAGGACCATGCGGATGTCCGTTTCGATCGCCAGGACCAATGACGACCTGGTCGGTGATCTGGACGAGGGCATCGCCGACTACCGCACGTCGTTCGAACGCGCGGTGGGGCGCACGAACATGATCGAGATCAACGTCTCCTGCCCGAATACCCGGGCGGGGGAGCCGTTCACCGACGATCCTGACAACCTCGACCGGTTGTTCGCCGAACTCGACAAGGTGGACCGTCCGCAGCCGGTGCTCGTCAAGATGCCGCTCAACAAGCCGTGGCCCGAGTTCAGGGAGCTGCTCGACGTGCTGGCTGACCACAACGTGCAGGGCGTCTCCATCGCGAACCTGCAGAAGGACCGCACCGGCATGGACGATGTGCCCGCCGACTGGAAGGGTGGGTTGTCCGGACTGCCGTGCCGCAGGCGCAGCGATGCTTTGGTGGCGCAGACCTATCGCGAATACGGCGACCGATTCGCCATCGCCGGCATCGGCGGCGTGTTCACCCCGCGGCAGGCGTATCTGAAGATTCGCGCCGGCGCGTCGCTGGTCATGTTCATCTCGTCGCTCATGTACGTCGGGCCGCAGAACATCACGACCCTGAAGCGCGGACTGGTCGAGCTGCTCCACGAGGACGGCTTCGACAACGTCGCCGAAGCCGTCGGCGTGGACGTGAGGTAGGGACGCGGCGTCAGAATGCGCCGCGGACGTACTGGTCGGGGTAGGGTGCCTGCTCGGTGGCGATGCCGAGCTTGTAGGCGGCGCGTAGCGGCCAATACGGGTTGCGCAGCGCCGCACGGCCGATCTCCACGGCGTCGGCGTCGCGGCGGTGGACGATCTTATCGGCCTGCTTGGCCTTGGTGATCAGCCCCACGGCCGTGGTGCGTATGTCGGCGCGCCTGCGGATCTGCTGGGCGAACGGCACCTGGTACCCCGGTTCCGCGGGGATGGTGACGCCGGGGACGATGCCGCCCGTCGAGACGTCGATGAGGTCGACGCCGTGGCCACGCAGCACACGGGCCGTCTCCACGGTCTGGTCGAGATCCCATCCGCCGGCCGCCCAGTCGGTGGCGGAGACGCGCACCAGCAGCGGAAGCGTGTCGGGCATGACGCTGCGTACCGCATCCGTCACCTCGATCAGCAGACGCATGCGGCCATCGAGATTGCCGCCGTACTCGTCCGTGCGTTCGTTGGTCAACGGGTCGAGGAATTCACTGAGCAGATAGCCGTGCGCGGCGTGGATCTCGATGGCCTGGAATCCGGCCCGGATCGCGCGTTCCGCCGCGGAACGGAACTGGTCCACGATGCCGTGGATCTCGTCGACGGTGAGCTCGCGGGGCGTGGCATAGCCGCCGAACGGAATCGCGGACGGTGCCACGGTGCTCCAGCCGCCGGCCTCCTCTGGCACGGTCTGGCCCTGGTATCCGATGGAGAACGCGCCGGTCGAGCCCTTGCGTCCGGAATGGTTGAGCTGGATGGCGGGGACGGCGCCGGCGTTGCGGATGTCGTCGACGATCCACTTCCATGCGGCGATCTGGTCGTCGTTCCACAGGCCGACGTCGTTGGGGGAGATGCGTCCCTCCGGGCTGACGGCCGTGGCTTCGGCGATCACCATGCCGAAGCCGCCGAGCGCCCGCGAAACGTAATGCTGGTAGTGGAACGGTGTGGGCTTGCCGTCCTGCGCGTAGACGGAATACGTGTCCATCGGCGGCAGCCAGATGCGGTTGCGGATTTCGACGCCGCGCAATGCCAACGGGTCGAACAGATGCGGTTTCCTTGGCTTCTCGGCCATGTATCGTCTCCTTCACGACGAATGCCGTATGCCTGGGTCGGCCGATGATGTCGGCCGTATCTCGCATACGACGGTGGATATGAAAAACAGGCGTAGTAGTATTCCCCTACGCCTGTTCTACCACATGCCGTCGGCGGTGGGCCGATGGCCGTATGCCTCGCGGTTACTGTCTGGTCGTGCCCGACGTGGTGCCGCTGGTGGTTCCGGACGTGGTGCCTGAGGTCGTGCCCGATGTGTTGCCGGTGTTGCCTGTGTTTCCGGTGGTGTTGCCCGTGTTACCGGTATCGCTGCCCGTTGTGCCGCCTGTATTGCCGGTGTCGCCGGAGGACGAGCCCGAGCTGGATCCGCCGCCGAGCGCGGCCGAGTCAGGGTTGCCGTAGCTGTTGTCCACGGGGATCTTGGCCGTGGAGAGATACGTCTCCATGAACTCCTTCCACGTCGGCAACGCGATGTCGGAGCCGTACCAGGACGAACGGTAGACGCCGTTGATGGTGCCGTACAGCGACGTGCCGGAGTTCTCGGCGTTCGTGATGATGGCGAAGGCCGCCACCTGAGGCACGAAGCCGGACGTGGCCAGTGCGTTCTGCTCGCTCGTACCGGTCTTGGCGTAGGTCTTGCGTCCTCCGCTGAGCTGTGCGGCCCCGGCGATGCCCTGCGTGACGTTGAGGTTCATCGCGTAGGCGGTGGTCTGAGCCACGGCCGAGGAGACGGCCTGATGGCAGTTCGCGCTCGGCACCTTGAACGTCTTGCCGGAAGAGCTCGTCATCTTCGTGATGGCGATGGGCGTGCACTCCTTGCCGTTGGCCGCGATCGTGGCGTACACGTTCGCCATGGTCAGCGGTGACGCCGGCATGGTGCCGATGACCATGGACGGCGAGAGCTTCGTGATCGCCTGCCCGTCGGGACGATGGTAGCCGAGCGTCTGCGCCATGTCGGCGATGGGCTTGAGGCCGATGATCTGGGCCATGGACGCCTGCGTGGTGTTATGCGACTGGTTCAGTGCCTGCAAAGGGGTCTCGGGGCTCACGGTGCCGCCGCCCGAGTTCTGCAGCTCCCACACGTCGGTGGCGCGTCCCGCGCCTGGGAACGAGGAGACCGGATAGCTGGTGTACGTGGCCAGCGGCTCGTTGATCGAGTGGCCGGACTTGACCCATGCCGCGAAGTTGATGGGCTTCCACGTCGAACCGATCTGGAAGCCAGTGCCGCCGCCGTCCTTCTGGTCCACCGCGTAGTTCATCGATGTCTTGGTGGTTCCCGGGGAGCCCGCCACGTCGTAGATGCGGTTCTGCGAAAGGGCCAGCACCTCGCCG
Source organism: Bifidobacterium catulorum (assembly GCF_003129925.1). Taxonomy (GTDB): domain Bacteria; phylum Actinomycetota; class Actinomycetes; order Actinomycetales; family Bifidobacteriaceae; genus Galliscardovia; species Galliscardovia catulorum. Next base: position 55,217 of record NZ_QFFN01000002.1, read on the forward strand.
GTGCCGGGCTTGATGGCCGCGATGATGTTCTCGTATCCGCTGGGGTCGTCGATCGGGAGGTTGTTGGTCACGGCCTTCCATGCGGCGTTCTGCGCGTTGACGTCCATCGTGGTGTAGATATTGAGGCCGCCCTGCTTGACGAGGCGCTTGCGTTCCTTGAGCGTCTTGCCGTACAGCGGGGAGTTCTCGATCTGGTGCAGCGTGTAGTCGCAGAAGTACGCGGCGTTGCCCGCGGCCTGGCAGCCCACCGCCACGCTCTTCTTGTGCAGCGTCTTCGACAGCGGGATCTTCTTGGCCTCGTCGGTCTTGGCCTTGGAGACGAAGCCCCATTCGCTCATCAGGTCGAGGGTGATGTTGCGTTGCTTCTCGGCCTCGGTGGGGTTGACCAGCGGATCGTAGCTGGTCGGGTTCTTCGTGATGGCGGCGATCGTGGCCGACTCCACGAGGTTGAGGTCCTTGGCGCTCTTGGAGAAGTAGCGTTGCGCGGCGGTCTCCACGCCGTACACGTTCTTGCCGAACTGTGCGATGTTGAGGTAGCCCTGCAGGATCTCCGCCTTGCTGTAGGTCTTCTCCAGCTCGACGGAGATGAGCATCTCGCGCAGCTTGCGTGCGATGGTCTCCTCCTGCGCGTGGTAGGCGGCGATCGGGTCGTCGTTCTCCAGCGCCTGGTCGATGAGGATGTTCTTGACGTACTGCTGGGTGAGTGTCGATCCGCCCTGTGTGTCGCCCTTCTTGATGTACGTCTGCACGAACGCTCGTGCGATGCCCTGCGGGTCGATGCCCGTGTGCTCGAAGAATCGGTGGTCCTCACGGGCCACGACGGCCTTCTGCATGAGGTCGGAGATGTTCTTCAGTGGGACGATGATGCGGTTCTGCTCGTAGAACGTGGCGATGACCGTCTTGCCGTCGCGCGCGTACATGCGCGACTGCTGCGGCAGGTCGGCGAGCTCGAAGTCGATGTCCTCGGCCTGGAGCTGCGCGGTCAGGCTCTTGGCCACGGTGTTGGCGCCGAATACGGCGGGAAGCATGAATCCTGATGCGACCACGCCGCCTGCGACGCAGAAGAGGAGGTAAGCCAGGATCAGCGTGAATACACGACGTGCTGTCTTTGGTTTCTTTTCGGGCATGGTGCCCATTGTAAAATGCCGGCCCTACCTTGGTATTTTCATGTCTTCAATCTCCACATCACTGCCATTCCATGGGAGTGGACGGGAATGATATGGAGATTGAAGATGGCCGCAGTCCCCATGACGTGCGGCCGGTCGGGATGGCCATGCGCGGCATTCCGATTCCCGAAAGGCTTACTGGTGCGCGCGGCGGATGAGCTTGCCGGGCTGGTAGATGATGATGGTGCGGCCCTTGCGCGATATCCAGCCGCGCTGGGTGAACTCCATGAGCGCCTTGTTCACCGTCTCGCGCGAGGCGCCGACCAGCTGCGCCATCTCCTCCTGCGTCAGGTCGTGGGGCACCACGAGACCGTCCTCGCTGGGCTCGCCGAATCGCTGGGCCAAGTCGATGAGCGTCTTGGCGAGGCGTCCGGGCACGTCGGCGAACACGAGGTCGGTGATGCGTTCGTTGTTCAGGCGGGCGCGGTTGCCCATCACCTGCAGCATGTCGATGGCCACGCGCGGATGCTCGTCCAGCCACGCGAAGATGGCGCTGCGCTCCAGCGAGGAGACGACGGTGCCGTTGGTCATGACGATGGCGGATGCGGTGCGCGGGCCGCCGGTAGGGTCGAACACGGGGATCTCCCCGAGCACCTCGCCGCGTCCGTGGATGCTGAGCAGATGGATGCGGTGGTCGCTTGACTCGCGGATGAGCTTCACCCTGCCGTTCTCCAGCAGGTACAGTCGATGATCCGTATCCCCTTCGCGGAACACCGCGTCGCCTTTGGCGTAATACCGGCGCTGAAGATGGGGGAGCAGCAAATCGGCCTCGTCGGGCCTCACCTGCTTGAAGAGGGCGGTGTGCAGAAGGGCATCGCGTTGATGTTCCATCTCACTTTCGCCGTTGTCGTGGATCACTAGGGTCCTCACCTCCGTGCTTCATTGGTCTGGACAGAATAGACACCTAGGATATGTAGTCTACCTCGATGGGTGGCGAAATGAGGGGCGGGGTCTCGTCGGCATCCGCCGTCATCGTGCGGGATGCGCGTCCGTCCGGCGTGTTCCCATCCGCCTCCCATGTTTCGTTCGGCGTCGTCGTGCGACAATACGGTATGGCGAATATCGGAAGATCGTATGTTCCGGCGGGAACGCGCATATGATTGCGCGCGGACGGATGCGTGCACGTATATATACGGAGTGTGATGATGGCGGAGTCTATGCAGAGGCGCGACGGTTCCATGTCGGTCGTGGTGGTGATGCCCACGTACAACGAGCGCGAGAACCTCCCCGTCACGTTGGGCGGCGTGTTCGAGCATTGTCCCGACGTCCACGTGCTGGTGGTGGACGACGGTTCGCCGGACGGCACCGGCGAACTCGCCGACGACATGGCCGCGCGGGACCCGCGCGTCCATGTGATGCACCGCGGGGAGAAGAACGGTCTCGGGCCGGCGTATCTGGCGGGCTTCCGATGGGCGTTGGACCGCGGGTACGACGTGGTCTGCGAGATGGACATGGACGGCTCGCATCGTCCGGCCGATCTGCCGCGTCTGCTGGATGAGGTCTGCGGCGGGAAGGGCGTCGACCTGGCGATCGGCTCGCGGCGCGTGCCGGGCGGCGGCATGGAGGACTGGCCGTGGTACCGCGATCTGATCTCGCGCGGCGGATCGTGGTATGCGCGCATGATGCTGGGGCTGCGGGTCCACGACATGACCGCGGGGTTCCGCGCCTACAGGGCGTCGATGCTGCGGCGCATCGACCTGACCGACGTGCAGGCGGGCGGATACGTCTTCCAGATCGACATGACCAGGCGTGTGGCGGCCGTGGGCGGCGTGATCCGCGAGGTCCCCATCACGTTCGTGCAGCGGGTCCGGGGGGTGTCCAAGATGAGCTCCGCCATCGTTGCGGAGGCGCTCTGGCGGGTCACGGTGTGGGGAATACGGCGCATGTTCATTTGATTTTACTTTTTGAGTCGTTGTGTGCGATAATGTTACTATGATTTCCTCACAACGACAGCATGTGATTCTCAGCAGGCTTCGTACGCGCGGCGCTGTGCGTATCACCGCCCTGAGCAAGGAGCTCGGCGTCTCATCGATGACGATCCGCCGGGACATCGCCGAGCTCGCGGACAAAGGCCTGCTCAAACGCGTCCACGGCGGCGCGGTCACGACCAGCACCCTGCTTGCGGAACCCCTCTTCTCCGTCAAATCCCAGATGGACATCGGACTCAAGGACGCCATAGCCCGGCAGGCCATCAACTACGTCTCCCCGGGCGACGTCATCGCCATCGGCGGCGGCACCACGGCCTACATCTTTGCCCAGCATCTGCTGGAAAGCGAGAATTCGTCCGGCATCACCATCCTCACGAACTCCATCCCCGTGGCCGAACTCGTGCAGGCCATGGAGAACAAGGACGCCGAGGTCATCGTCACCGGCGGCGTGCTCACAAGGTCCAACTCGCTCGTCGGCCCCATCGCCGACAAGGTCATCTCGTCGCTGCGTGTCAACACGCTGTTCCTCGGCACGCACTCCGTCTCGATGCCGCGCGGCTTCCTGACGCCCAACTCGTTGGAATCGGCCACCGACGCGGCGCTCATCAACATCGCCGACCGCAAGATCGTGCTCGCCGACCATACGAAATGGGACAACACGTCGCTGTCCATGTTCGCGAGCTTCGATTCCATCGACGTGCTCATCACCGACGACGGGCTCAACCCCGAATACGCCGCGCAGGCAAAGGATTTGGTGAAGGAACTCGTTCTGGCCTCCCAGGGCGACACCGACAAGGAAAGAGAATAGCAATGGCTGAATTCAAGCATTATGTGCCAGGAGACTATGCGAAGGAGCATATCCGCATCACGCCGACGACGCTTGCCGACGGAAGGGACTTCTTCTACCTCGACGACGACCCGGAATATGTGTCCGGCGCCAAGACCCGCGAACTGACCGATCCGCGTCCGCTGGCCTATCGCTTCAGCAACCAGCTGAACGCGGCCGGTGAGGAGGTGCCATACGCGGCGCCCGAGATGCGACGGGATCCGCTTACCGGCGACTGGATTCCGATGGCCACCGCCCGCATGAACCGGCCGATCACCGCCGGCCCCGGCGCCACCGCCAAAGGCAACCCGCTGGCCGCGCGCAAGCCCGGCGACCCGTATCAGGACGGCGAGGTGCCCGACACCGACTACAACGTGGTCGTGTTCGAGAACCGCTTCCCGTCGATGGTGCGCGTGCCCGGCCGCTCCGAGGACGTGACCTACGTGGATGGCAACCCGCTGTGGGAGAAGAAGATGGCCGTCGGACGCTGCGAGGTCATCTGCTTCGACCCCAACGAGCATGGTCTGCCCGCCGACCTGCCGGTCTCGCGGCTGCGCACGGTGGTCGAGGCGTGGGCGTTCCGCACCGCCGAGATCTCCGCCATTGACGGCATCGAGCAGATATTCCCGTTCGAGAACCACGGCGCCGAGATCGGCGTCTCGCTGGCCCACCCGCACGGCCAGGTCTACTGCTACCCGTTCATCGCCCCGAAGATGGAGAAGGAGCTCCAGCACACCGAGGCCTACCATGAGAAGACCGGTGGCAACCTGCTCAAGGACCTCATGAACGCCGAGCTCGAAGCCAAGGAGCGCGTGATCATGCGCAACCACAGCTGGGTCGCCTACGTGCCCGCCGCCGCCCGCTGGCCGCTGGAGGTGCACGTGGCGCCGGTGCGCGACGTGCTCACGCTCGACGAGCTCGACGATCAGGAGCGTTGGGACCTGGCGTCCATGTACTCGCATCTGCTCAGGCGCGGCAACGCGTTCTTCGACAAGGGCGACGGCAAGGGCATGGACCTGCCGTACATCGCCGCATGGCATCAGGCCCCGATCCACGACGCGCGCCGCGAGAACTACCGTCTGAACCTGCAGTTCTTCAGCTTCCGGCGCGCCGCCAACAAGATCAAGTATCTTGCCGGCTCCGAATCCGGCATGGCCGCGTGGATCTCCGACACGACGCCGGAGCTCATCGCCAAGCGCTTCCACGAGCTCGGCGACGTCGACATCGACTAGTCGACACTGACTAGTCGACATCCCAACCGGCAGGCTCCCCTCCCCCGATAGGGAGAGGGGAAGCAGGAACCCAACGATGACGTCCCAGCCGACAGGCTCCCCTCCCCATATCGGGGAGGGGAGCTGTCCGACGAAGTCGGACTGAGGGGAGGGGTCTCGAATTGCGGTATCACCGAATCGGCGATGCTGTCTGATTGGCGACCGGCATCATTGCTCCGGGGAAGACGTCTGTTGGTGTCGGCGCTACCGGGGCGGTGCCGGCCTTTCGCCGGCGTCGGCGTTGACCGGTCGTCCGTCGCGGCCCCGTCGCCGGGGCCGAGTGCACCGTCCCCGGCAATAGGCTCCCCTCCCCGATAGGGGGAGGGAAAGCGACACGGCGTCTAATTCTGCCAGGCGTCGTAGATCCCCTCCCCGATAGGGAGAGGGAAAGTAGGAGCCCGACGACGACATCCCAGCCGACAGGCTCCCCTCCCCATATCGGGGAGGGGAGCTGTCCGACGAAGTCGGACTGAGGGGAGGGGGCTCGAATTGCGATATCGCTATCGACGTGACTATAATAATCAATAACGAACAAAACATAACATACTCAAACATGGATTGTTTGGATTCTCGACATCATCGCGGGTCCGGAATCAATCCGATTCGAGTATGACGGCCATGCTGCAAGGAAGGAGAATCATGGCTCAAGTGGAATTCATCGCTCCGATCGAGGCCGACGAAGGCGTTGCCCGTGCCACGGAACTGTTCGAGAAGACGTACGGCGTCAAGCCGGAGGGCGTGTGGAGCGCGCCCGGCCGTGTGAACCTCATCGGCGAGCACACGGATTACAATGCCGGCCTGTGCCTGCCCATAGCCCTGCCGCATCGCACCTATGTCGCGTTGCGGCCGCGGACCGACACCACGGCGCGCGTCGTCTCCGAGATCGCCCCCGACGATGTGGTCGCCGCCGACCTCGACGGACTCAAGGCTCGCGGTGTCGACGGGTGGGGCGCCTATCCGATCGGTGTGGCGTGGGCGCTGCGCGAGAAGGGCTTCAACGTGCGTGGGTTCGACGCCGCGTTCGTCTCCTGCGTGCCGCTCGGATCGGGACTGAGCTCGTCGGCCGCCATGACCTGTTCCACGGCGCTTGCCCTGGACGACGTGTACGGTCTGGGATACGGCCAGTCCGATGCCGGTCGTGTGACGCTCATCAACGCCGCCATCAAGTCGGAGAACGAGATGGCCGGCGCCTCCACCGGAGGTCTCGACCAGAACGCGTCCATGCGGTGCGAGGAGAACAAGGCGCTGTTGCTCGACTGCCGTCCGGAGCTCACGCCGCTGGAGAACGTCTCCCAGCAGGCGTTCGACCTCAAGGCCAACAAGCTTGAACTGCTGGCGCTCGACACCCAGGCCCCGCACCAGCTCAACGACGGCCAGTATGCCGAACGCCGTGCCTCATGCGAGAAGGCCGCCGAGATTCTCAAGGTGCCGAACCTGCGTTACTGCGCGGACGGCATCATGAAGGCCGACGACCCGTTCCAGGCGTTGAAGGAGACGCTCGACGCGCTGCCGGACGAGACGATGAAGAAGCGTGTGCGCCATGTGGTCACCGAGATCGAGCGTGTGCGCAGCTTCGTGCACGCGTTCGCCGACGGCGACATCGAGAAGGCAGGGCGCCTGTTCAACGCCTCGCATGATTCGCTGGCGTCGGACTACGAGGTCACGGTCCCCGAGCTCGACGTGGCCGTGGACGTCGCCCGGCACAACGGAGCCTACGGTGCGCGCATGACCGGCGGCGGCTTCGGCGGCTCCATCATCGCGCTGGTGGACGAGGGGCGCAGCGAGGAGGTAGCCCAGCTCATCGCCGACGAATTCGCCCGCCGCGGCTTCCACGCCCCGAGGGCAATGGCCGCAGTGGCCAGTGCGTCAGCTTCCCGTAACGTCTGATTCACGCCGGACGTGATGGGTATGGGCTGGACAGTCCGGTGGACTGTCCAGGGCCGCTGCGGAAGTGTTGGGATTCCCTACGAAATTCCAACGCCGATGTGTGGTCGGGCGTTAGCCCGTCCGTAATTGCAGGACCGCAGTGGCCAGTGCGTCGGCTTCCCGTAACGCGTGATTCACGCCTGTTGGTGGGGTGGCGCATCTGGTGGCTCCCCTCCGTGTGGAGGGGAGCCGATTGGTGAGTGGTGTATTTGGTCGGCTCCCCTCAAGGTTTGAGGGGAGCTGTCGGCGGAGCCGACTGAGGGGAGTTGGCTTCACTGGTCGTTTCTTGGAGTCCGGCTTCTTGTCGTCGGAGGCGGCAGTGCGGGGGGCGCTCCCCTCAGTCCGCCTGTGGCGGCCAGCTCCCCTCATCCATGAGGGGAGCCTATCGGTGTGAGGGGCGCCGCCGTGCCATCCGCTGAGACGGTCCTTCGGCCCCCTGATGCATGAGGGGGCGGGGCATTGTCGATCAGCGGTAGGAGCGCTGGCGTTCGGAGCGGGAGCGTCCGCCGAATCCACCCCTCTTGGCGAAGCGGTCACGCTTGGTGGAATGATGGTGCTTGCCGGAGGAGTCCCTGTCGAAATGGCCGCGGTCGGCCTTGCCCGGCTTCTCGAAACGGTCGGACTTTTCGAAACGGTTCCTGCGGAAACCGCCGCGTTCGAAGCGGTCGAACTCACGGTCGGCGCGGTTCCGTCGCTCGCCGCGGTCGTAGTCGTTGCGACGACGGTCCTTGCGGGCTGAGCCACGGTCGAAGTCGCCGCGGCGATCCTTGCGGTAGTCGTCACGGTCGAACTCACGGCGACGGTCGAACTCACGGTCGAAGCGGTCGTGCTTGAAATCGCCTCGCCCATCACGTCGATCGTCGGTGTAGGAGAAACGCTCAACATTACGCCCGTCGCGGTCACGACGATCGCGGAACGAGCGATTGCCGTGACGGTCATCGCGGCGTCCGCCACGGAACCCACGTCCGCGTCCGTCGCCGCGCCGTCCCCCGCGCCGTCCCTTCTTCGAGCCAGCGCCCAACGTCGGCAGCGTCCAGCCCTCGACCTTCGGCGCCTGTTCGCCGATCAGCTCCACCACTTCGGGCGATTCCGCCGTCACACGCACGAACTTGCAGTCGATGCCGGCACGGCGCAGCATACGGGCCGTACCACGACGCTGATGCGAGGTGACGAGCGTCACCACGTCGCCGTCCTTGCCGGCGCGCGCGGTTCGGCCGGAACGGTGAAGGAACGACTTCGGGTCGCGCGGCGGATCGATCTGCACGACCAGCTCCACGCCGCTGATGTCCATGCCGCGTGCCGCCACATCGGTGGCCACCATCACGTGCACCTCGCCCGAACGGAACGCGCGCATGTTGCGTTCACGCAGGCTCTGCGACAGATCGCCCTGCAGTTCGGCGGTCGGAATCCCCGCCGCGATGAGCCGCGCCGTCAGCTCGGTGGCGAAGCTCTTCGTGCGCGTGAACATGATGCGTTTGCCGGTTCCCGACGCCAACGCCTCGACCACGCCCGGCTTGTCCTTGGCGGACACCTGGAACACGTGCTGCGTCATCGTCGCCACCTGGGCGGTGGCGGAGTCGATCTCGTGGACCTTCGGCTCATGCAGGAAGCGCTTGACCAACGAATCGATGTCGTTGTCGAGCGTGGCGGAGAACAGCATGTGCTGGCAGTCTTCCGGCACCTGTTCGAGCAGCTTCGTGACCTCGGGGAGAAAGCCCATGTCGGCCATCTCGTCGGCCTCGTCGATCACCACGACCTCGACGTCGTCAAGACGGCAGCGATGCTGGTTGATGAGATCCTGCAGACGTCCCGGGCATGCCACAACGATGTCGGCGCCGCGACGCAGGTCGTTGACCTGACGGTTCTGGCGCACGCCGCCGTAGATCGTCGTCGTCTTCATATGCCGGGCGTCGGCCAGCATGGCCACGACGTCGTTGATCTGGTTGACGAGCTCGCGCGTGGGGGCGAGGATCAACGCGCGCGGACGCGTCGGCGTCGCACGTTGGGAGATCCTTGCGACCAGCGGAATCGAATACGCCAGCGTCTTGCCGGAACCGGTCGCGCCTCGGCCGAGGATGTCGCGGCCCTTGAGCGAATCCGGCAGCGTGTCGGCCTGGATGGGGAACGCGCTGGTCTTGCCGTCGTCCGCCAGTGCGCGGACGAGGGACTTCGGCACGCCGAGTTCGAAGAACGTCGGCTGCTGCGGTTCATCGGAATCGGTAGTGCCGGTTTCGACGATGCCGTTTTCGTCGGTGTCGGACGTTTCGGCATCGGACGTTTCGGCGTGGTCGTCGGCGGTATTGGCATCGGCGGCGTCGATTGTGTCGTCGCCGGAAGTTTCATCGGCGTTGTCGCCCGTCACCTCGTCGGAGCCGATGATGTCGGTGATATCGATGTCGTCAAGATCGTTGATGTCGTTCATGTTTTCGTATGCGCCGTCAATGACGGCCGCGCCGTTGGGCGTGCTGAAATCGGACACTATTGCCTTTCGGAAAATCAAGAAAGCGTTGTCAAAAAACGGCGGGCATGGTTCTCCCGCCTCGATTCATCGCGATGCAAAGCATATGTACTATCGCGATACATGTACCGACCCCATGCGCGCGGAATCCGCCGCATACCTCCCGGACCACGTCGCGTGGTCAGAACCTGGGAGGCGGTCGTCTGAATGTGCCCCGATGAAAAATCATGCTTGGTTGGTAGCGACGCCGGGTGCTTTCTTCCGTATCCCGGCCGAATAGCTATTCTACGCCATGCCCTGTGCCTCGGCGCGTTGCGGGCGATTTGCGGAGGCGGGGCAGCCCCCCTCAGTCGGCTACGCCGACAGCTCCCCTCGGGGAGGGGAGCCGGTTGGTGGAAAGGGCTCGGTCGTCGGTTTTGCTCGATTGAGGGAGCCGATTGGGGAGACGTTGTGGGATTTGGCTCCCCTCCGTGTGGAGGGGAGCTGTCGGACGAAGTCCGACTGAGGGGAGGGACATGCAGGTGCGGTTCAGTGCAAGGCACCTTGCGAGGCACCTTTCTTCAGCCTCGCTGTTGCTCGACAGCTCCCCTCGAAGAGGGGAGCTGGTTGGAGGGGTATCGGCCCTGAAATCCCGTTTGAAGGGGAGTCGGGCCCGCCGATCAGTTCTTGAAGCTGTGGATCGGGGCGGGGATGCGGCCGCCGCGTGTCACGAATGCCTCGCAGCTGGTCTGGTTCACCGGCATGATCGGCGCATAGCCCATCAGGCCGCCGAAGTTCGCCATCTCGCCCACGCCCTTGCCGGCCACGGGGATCACGCGCACGGCCGTGGTCTTCTGGTTGACCATGCCGATCGCCGCCTCGTCGGCGATCATGCCGGAAATCGTGGCGGCGGACGTGTCGCCGGGGATGGCGATCATGTCGAGACCGACCGAGCATACGCAGGTCATGGCCTCAAGCTTCTCCATCGTCAGGCATCCGGACGCGGCGGCGTCAATCATGTTCTTGTCTTCGGAGACGGGGATGAACGCGCCGGACAGGCCGCCGACATAGGACGACGCCATGATGCCGCCCTTCTTCACCTGGTCGTTGAGCATGGCCAGCGCGGCCGTCGTGCCGGGCGCACCCACCTGTTCGAGGCCGATCTTCTCCAGCACCTCACCCACGGAATCACCCACGGCCGGCGTCGGCGCCAGCGACAGGTCGATGATGCCGAACGGGACGCCCAGACGACGCGACGCCTCCTGCGCAACCAGCTGGCCGACGCGCGTGATCTTGAACGCGGTGCGCTTGATGGTCTCGCACAGGAACTCGAAATCCTTGCCCTTCGCGGCGTCGAGCGCGCGGGACACCACACCCGGGCCGGAGACGCCCACGTTGATCACGGCGTCGCCCTCGGTCACGCCGTGGAAGCCGCCTGCCATGAACGGGTTGTCGTCGGGCACGTTGCAGAACGCCACGAATTTCACACAACCGTAGGAGTCGTTGTCGCGGGTCAGTTCGGCGGTGTCCTTGATGATGTGGCCGAGCAGCTCCACCGCGTTCATGTCGATGCCGGTCTTCGTGGAGCCCACGTTCACCGACGAGCAGACCAGGTCGGTCTCGCTCAGCGCCTTGGGCAGCGAACGGATCAGCAGCTCCTCGGCCGGGGTCATCGACTTCGAAACGAGCGCGGAATAACCGCCGATAAGATCGACGCCGACCGTCTTGGCGGCGTGATCAAGCGCATGCGCGATCTTGACGAAATCGTCCGACGTCTTGCAGGAGCTCGCGCCGACCAGCGAGATCGGCGTGACGGTGATGCGCTTGTTGACGATCGGAATACCGTAGTCGCGGCTGATCTCCTCGCCGGTCTTCACCAGATCCTTGGCATACGACGTGATCTTGTCGTAGATGTTGTCGCAGACGGTGTCCACGTCGCCGGCCGCGCAATCCAGCAGGCTGATGCCCATCGTGATGGTGCGCACGTCGAGCTTCTCCTGCTCGATCATCTGATTGGTCTCGTGGACCTCCATGATATTCAGCATGGTATGTAATCCCTTTCGACGGTCGCTCAGACGCGGTGCATCTTGGTGAAGATCTCTTCGCGCTGGCAGCGGATGCGCACGCCGATGTCGTCGCCGAGGTCTTCAAGATTGCCGACCATGGCGCTGAAGTCCTTGTCGGATTCGGAATAGTCGACGATCATCATCATGTTGAAGAAGCCGTCGATGATGGTCTGCGAGATGTCGAGCACGTTCACGTGGTGCTTCGACAGATACGTGCAGACGCGGGCGATGATGCCGACCGTGTCCTGGCCGACGACGGTGATGATTGCCTTGTTCATGAAGTCTCCCTTAAGACCGTTGGACTGATCGGCGGCGGACCATGGCGATGGACCGTATGGATGGCCGGACGGTCCCGGGTGCGTTCCGCCGAAAATACCGGACTTTCCCAGTTTACCCGCCGTTTCGCATGCGTGAATACGACGTTCCAATTTCCTGATGACCGTTTTGCTTTACGCGCCGGTTTTCTGGTGTCATCCTGCGGATGTTGTTTCTCGCCGCTCGATGAGATCGCGGCTCGCGGCGCTACAAAACGGCCTGTCGACCGTTTTGCTTTACGCGCCGGTTTTCTGGTGTCATCCTGCGGATGCTGTTTCTCGCCGCTCGATGCGATCGCGGCTCGCGGCGCTACAAAACGGCCTGTCGACCGTTTTGCTTTACGCGCCGCCGGCGAATCCCAGTTGGCGCCAGGCTTCGTAGATGGCGATGGATGCGCAGTTCGTCAGATTCAGGCTGCGCAGGCTCGGTCGCATCGGCAGCCGCACCTGTTCCGCCACATGCGGCCCCTCCATGATGTCCATCGGATCGGGGATGTTGCCCGGTTCGGGCCCGAACAGCAGGATGTCGGTCGGGCGGTACTCGACGTCGGTATACAGCTTGGTGGCGTGCGCGGTGAACGCGATGATGCGCGAATCCGGCATCGATTCCACGAGATTGTCGAAGTCCGGATGCAGCACCACATGCGCCATGTCGTGATAGTCGAGGCCCGCCCGGCGCAGTTTCGTATCGCGCAGGTTGAATCCCAGCGGCTCCACCAGGTGCAGGATCGTGCCGGTCACGGCGCACAGGCGGATTGCGGAACCCGTGTTGCCGGGGATGCGGGGGGAGTAATAGCACAGGTGCGGGGTGACGGTTTCGGCCTGTGCGGCCTTCTCGGCGGACAGCATGGCGTCGACCACGCTGATCGGGTTGCCGTGCGCGTCGGTCACCAGTTCGTCGGGGCCGTAGTTCGACTTGCGGTAGCCGTATTCGAACATCTTCTCCACTTTGGATTCAGGATTGATGCGATCGGCATCCTTGATTGCGGGATTGTCTGTGGGGTTCTGCTCCATATTCACAGTCGTCAAGAATAAGAACGCCAATCGACACGGGCGGCTAAGCGGCCGGACGAATAGCGCGTGACCCGGCGCACGAGCGTGACCGGGTGTGGGTATGCCCGGTCACGCAATATGTAAAACGTTGATATTGCAAGGGTTTTGGTTGTGCGTGACTGGGTGTGGGTATGCCCGGTCACGGTGGGTATACCTAGTCACGGTGGGTATGCCCGGTCACATGCTCTACTGGTTTTGCCGTGCCGGCGATGACGGCATCCGATATGGTCCGGTACAGTACGTCTGCGAGATCCGGCAAGGAAATCCGGCAGGGAGATTCGATATGGGCGACGAGACGATTGATATGACGGAAGCGGGCGATATGCGCGAAACCGTGCGGCGGCGTCTCGCCGCATGGTGGGAGGTCAACGCCCGCGACCTGCCTTGGCGCTTCGGTCGCACGACCCCATGGGGTGTGCTGGTCTCCGAGGTCATGAGCCAGCAGACGCAGATGAGCCGCGTCGTGCCCTATTGGACCGAGTGGATGCGCACCTGGCCCGACGCCGCCGCGCTCGCCGCCGCGTCCGCCGCCGAGGTCATCACCGCATGGGGACGGCTGGGGTATCCCCGGCGCGCCCTGCGTCTCCAGGAGTGCGCCCGCGCCGTCGCGCAACGATACGACGACGAACTGCCCGACGACTACGAGACGCTGCTGTCGCTCCCCGGCGTCGGCGACTACACGGCAAGCGCCGTCTCCAGCTTCGCGTTCGGCCGCCGCGTGCCCGTCATCGACACCAACATCCGCCGCGTGCTCTCCCGTGTGCTGCTCGGCGTCGAATCGCGAGGCGGCGCCGCCACCCGCACCGAACGCGACCTCGCCGCCGACGCATTGCCCTCCGACGTCGCGGAATCGGTCGTATGGAACCAGTCGGTCATGGAACTCGGCGCCGTCGTCTGCACTGCGAAGAAGCCGTCGTGCGAGATCTGCCCCATAGCCGGCCTGTGCGCGTTCCTCGCCGCCGGACGGCCGGGGCTGGGGGAGCGACGCACCCGTCCGCGCCAACGGTTCCAAGGCACCGACCGTCAGGTGCGAGGCATCGTGCTGGACGCGCTGCGCAGACGCCGAACCGGTTCCGACGCCTCGGCGTCCGGCCTGCCGCGCGATGAGGTCGAGGCGCTGTGGAAGGATCACGCCCAGCTCGACGCATGCATCGCGTCGCTTGACGACGACGGTCTCATCGACATCCTGCCGGACGGCTCGCTGACGCTGCCGCGGTGACATGCCATATCGGATGATGTGGAAATGCCGCTAGGAATCGTCGTCGCCGGCATCGGCCGCCGGCGGACGTTCCTACACTCGAAGATATGGCAAAAAAGGCGAGGAACATCAGCAAACGACAGCAGCGAATCTATCGTCGTCGCCGAATCGTGGCGGCAATCATCCTCGTGGCGGTGCTCGCGGCATTCGGCGGGCTGATCTACGGCGCGGTCACGGGCATCCGTCATCTCACCGAAGGCAAGGCATCCCCCTCGGCAAGCCCGACGTCATCGAAAAGCGCGGACGGCACCGCATCCCCGTCAGGCAAGGACAACGCCACGAAGACCACCGCCGGCGTACCCGACTGCGGCGCCGACGACATCACTCTGACCCTGACCTCCGACGTGACGACCGTCGGCGTCGGCGGAACGGTCAACTTCAAGGCGACCATACTGCACGGCGGCAAAACCGACTGCCTCATCGACGCGGCGAACGACTCGCGCATCCTGACCATCACCACGGGCAACACGACGGTATGGCGCTCCGACTCCTGCCCCGCCGACTCGCGGCAGCTGCTCATGACCGGCTCCGACAAGGACATCCAGTCCGTCGTATGGAACACCAACAGCACCGGCGACAAATGCGTGGCGGACGCCTCCCGGCCGCACGTCGAAGCCGGAACATACGTGGCGACGCTCAGCCTCAAGGACAACGCCGCCGTGAAATCCGACCCCCTGACCATCACCGTGCGGTAGCTGCCGCGGCGGTCCTACCGCCGTTCCACGCCAAGCGCCTTCAACGCGCGCGACACCGAATCCGCCTCCACGATCGTCAATCCGTCGACGACGATGGGTCTGGCACCCCTGCGGCGTACGGGGACCACCACATGCGTGAACCCCAGACGCGCCGCCTCGCGAAGACGATACTCCAACCGCGGCACCGGACGAATCTGCCCGGTCAGCGATATCTCGCCGATGGCCGCGTAATCGCGGGGGATGGGACTATGGAACGCGGCGCTCGACAACGCCGCCGCGATGGCCAGGTCGCAGGCCGGCTCCTTGGCCAGACCGCCTGCGATGGTCGAGATATACAGGTCGTTGGTCAGCAGCGGAATTCTCCCATGCCGGTACAGCACCGCCACCAGCATGGCCAGACGATTGGAATCGATGCCGTTCGTGGCGCGGCGCGGCGTCGGCAGCACCGAATTCGTCACCAGCGCCTGCACCTCGATGGGCAGGCTGCGGTGGCCGTCCACCGTGAACGTCACGCACGTGCCCTCGGTCGGCTTGTCGGAATCCGACAGGAACAACGCGCCCGGATTGGCGACCTCGTCGATGCCTTCGCCGCTCATGTCGAAGCAGCCGACCTCGTCGGTCGGGCCGAAACGGTTCTTGACGGCCCGGAGCATGCGCAGTGCCGTCTGCGGGTCTCCCTCGAACTGGCAGACCACGTCCACCAGATGCTCCAGCGTGCGCGGTCCGGCGATGGAACCGTCCTTGGTCACGTGGCCGACCAGCAGCACGGGGATGTCGCGGGTCTTGGCCACGTCGATCAGGGCGCTCGCTACCTCGCGCACCTGCGTGGAACCGCCCGATATGCCCTCGACGTCCTGCGAGATGATGGTCTGCGCGGAGTCGACGATGGCCAGCGTGGGATTCACCTGCTCGATGAGGCCCAGAACGGTGGCGAGGTCGGTGGTGGAGGCGAGCAGCAGGTTCTCGTCCACGGCGTCGATGCGGCCGGCGCGCATCCGCACCTGCGACGTGGATTCCTCGCCGGAGATATAGAGCACCTTGCCGGTGCCGGTGCCGGCGCCGGCGTGGCCGTTGTTTGCGTTGCCGTTGTCTGCGTTGCCGTTGCCGTCGGCGCGTTTCGCCACGCGCCCAGCCGTCTCCAGCAGCAGGGTGGACTTGCCGATGCCGGGCTCGCCGGCCACCAGCACCACGGAGCCGGGAACGATGCCTCCGCCGAGCACGCGGTCGAACTCGCCGAATCCGGTCGATACGCGGGCCACGTCCTGCGTGCTGACGTCGGTGATGGGCGTGATCATCGTCTCGGGCACATGCGTGGCCGCCGTGCGGGATATCGCCGCCGTGCCGACGCCTCCGCGCGCGCCCGCTGCGGCGGACATCTTCGAACGGGAGACGGCGCGTGGCCGTGGCTCATGGAATTCGTTGACCGTTCCCCATTCGCCGCATTCCGGGCATCGTCCGAACCATTTCGCGCCGCTCCATCCGCATTCGGAGCACAGATACCGGGTCGATGATTTCGCCATGCCGACAACGCTATTGGCATTGAGAGACAAGTGGCCGCGTCCTAACGCCGTGAGAAAATCGCGGCATGTCCAATGTGAGTAATGCGAATTCCACTTCCTCCCGTCGCCGACTGGTAGTTATCGTCATCGCGGCCGTCGTCATCGTGGTCGTGATGCTGAGCGCCTTCGTCTGGCCCGGTTGGGCGGTGAAGAGTCAGAAGAACGGAGGTGGCGAGGCCACCCAGACGCAGTCCGCGCCCGCCACGCCGACCATCAAGGCGTCCGCGCTGCCCAAGGACGCCACTGATCTGGTGAAGGCGCTGCCCGACGACGTGACGAACTATGCGCGTACGGGCGTCGCCGAGGCCAAGGACTGGGCGTCCGCCAAGCCGATCGAGGAATACACCGTCTCGTATTCGACCGGCGACAAGTCCAAGGACGTGACCATGCTCATTGGCCAGTGGGCCACCGCGGATTCGGCCAAGACCCAGTACGACAAGCTCGGCGAGGCGCTGACCGGCGACATGCTCGCCCACGGCAGCGTGAAGGTGTCCGGCGCGAACAAGGGCTCCTACGTGGTGAGGGCCGACGCCAAGGACGGGAACAAGGCCGTGGCGTTGTGGCAGAACGACACCGTCGTCTTCCAGGTGTCCGGGTCCAAGGCGGCGGTCATGGCGTTCTATCAGAAGTTCCCCATGTGATCACCCTACGTAATCAATCGGCAATCATGGGGTAATCGCCCGTTCGGGTGGTGTTAGTCCGAAAGCCGTAGTACTATTGGGCAAGTTGCAATCTTTTCGATACGTATAGAACGGAGGCTGAGATGGGTTCGGTCATCAAGAAGCGCCGCAAGCGGATGAGCAAGAAGAAGCACCGCAAACTGCTGCGTAAGACTCGCCACCAGCGCAAGTAGTCTTCAGCGCCGTGTGGCGCGGCGTCGAACGGACGCGGAAAAGTCGACGGCGCGAACAACGCCGTCAGACGAAAAAGCCCCGTGAACCTTATGGTTCCGGGGCTTTTGTCGTGTATATGGCGTTCTGTTACTTAACTTGTCAGTTGTTACTTGTTGCCGTTGGTCATGACGCGGGGGCCGTTCGGATCGCCCACGATCACGGTGTCGACCATGTTGAGGAACAGTCCGTGCTCCACCACGCCGACCGTGTCGATGAGGTCCTCGGCCAGCTCGCGCGGGTGGTCGATGCGGCCCAGGTGCAGATCGACCACGTAGTTGTTCTCGTCGGTGCGCACCTTCTTGCCGTCGGCGTCGAGACGCAGAACCGGCTTGTAGCCCTTGGCCTCGAACTTCTTGATGACGTGGCCGGCGCCGAACGGGATTACCTCCACGGGCAGCGGGAACGCGCCGATGGTGTCGACGACCTTGGACTCGTCCACGATCCAGACGATCTTGTCGGAGTTCGTGGCCACGATCTTCTCCCACAGCAGGGCCGCGCCGCCGCCCTTGATGCCGTCGAAGTTCTTGTCCACCTCGTCGGCGCCGTCGATGGTCACGTCGATGCGGTCCACGTCATCCACGTCGACGATCTTGATGCCGTAGCCCTCGGCCTGCTCCTGGGTGCGACGGGACGTGGTCACGCCGGTGAAACGAAGGCCCTCCTCCTGTACGCGGCGGCCGAGCTCGTCGACGAGGAACCGTACGGTCGAGCCCGTTCCCAGACCCGCGATCATGCCGTCGGTGACCAGCTTGGCGGCTTCGATGCCCGCCGCCTTCTTCAATGCATCCTGCTGTGCCTTGTCCATGGTGTTCTCCTTCGGTAACCGGTTTTTGAACGTTCTACACATTCACTGCCCCAGTGTAGGCATGGGCGCGGAATTCCGGCGGGCGCTGACGGTCGGCGGGGCGTCAGCGCCCGAGGATGACGTCGCCGTCGAGCTTCATCGTGCCGTCCGCCGCCACCGTGCCGGTGAACGTGATGGTGCCGGTGATGGTGACGGAGCCGCCATGGAACGACGGGCTGCTCGACGGCGGGGGAGTGATGCGGATGGTTCCCTGCGCCCGTAGCCCCGTGGCGCTGCGGCGTGCGGGTTCACGGGAGGCGTCGTCGTTTGCGGGGGTGCGCGGTTCCCCGGTGGTGGCGTTCGCGATGGGGGTGGGGGATGCCGCCGTCTCATCCGGCTCGTCTGTGTGTTTTGGGTGTTCTGTGTGTTTTGGGCGTTCTATGTGTGCCGGTTGTTCCGTGTGTTCCGGTTGTTCCGTCGACGTCTTCCTCTTCCTCGTGTTTTTCGTGAAGTCCTCGTCGCCGTTTCGGCTCGTGTCGGGGGTTTCATCGCCGCGTCCGAGATGATACTCCTCCGCGGTGATCGCCCCGTCGAGCAGCATCCGCGCATCGGCCGGCACGTCGGTGCCCTTGGCGTACGGGGAGCCGAGCAGCGACTGCCAGCCCTCCTTCGGCAGATAGCCGTCGCGCACCTGGGAACGGCAGTCGCCGGCGTATGTGCGTGCGAGTTCATCCACCTTTTCGTTGCCGGCGTTGCCCGCATGGCCCTTGACCCACACGAACTTCACCGAACCGGGACGTTTCGCGATTTCCGCATCGATGGCCTTGATGAGCTCGGCGTTCTTCACCGGCTTCTTCTGCGAGTTCCTCCAGCCGTTGCGCTTCCAGCCGTGCACCCACTTGGTGGAGCAGTTGATGGCGTACTGCGAGTCGGTCTCGATGACCAGCGGCTCCTCTCCGGGATGCGCGCGCAACGCCTCCAGCACCGCGCACAGTTCGCCGATCTGGTTCGTGCCGTTCGTTGCCCCGCCCGCATCGCAGTCGCCGGGATGGTCATGCCCGGGCCGTCCGCCCGCATTCGCCTCGTGGTCCGCCCACGCCCAGCCCATAGGACCGTTGGGGTTGCCCAATGCGCTGCCGTCCGTTGATACCGTAATCGTCATGATTGTCAGGGTAGTGGATGCCTTGGGCGTTGGGTGGGTTCTCCCCTCAGTCAGCGTTGCTGACAGCTCCCCTCAGGGAGGGGAGCCGGTTGGATGGGCCGTCTCATCCTCATCGGGGGAGCTGGTTGGTTGGATGGTCTCGTCGTGGTAGGGCGCCTGTTTCCGGTCGGCTCCCCTGACAGGGGGAGCTGTCGCCGTAGGCGACTGAGGGGGTTGGGGTGTCCGTTGGGTGGTTTCTCCCCTCAGTCAGCTTCGCTGACAGCTCCCCTCAGGGAGGGGAGCCGGTTGGATGTACCGTCTCGTCTTTATCAGGGAGCCGGTTGGGTGGGACGTCTTATTGAGGGTCCGGTTGCCGTGATTGCTCCATCCAATTGGCTCCCTCTGGTAGGGGGAGCTGTCGCCGTAGGCGGCTGAGGGGGTTGGGTGGCGTATGTGATATTTATCACAAATATTGATTTTAGGAATGATTCTTGATATCGCGCGTGCGTGAATACGGAACCCAGCTGGAAAAAACAAGACTTGAGAATGATTTTTTCCTCATCGTATCGTGCGGGTGAACTTCACGGAAAGACGCCCGTCAACGCATCACGATTTCATGGGGCAGCAACCGTGGGGACGACTATTCGGATTCCCGACACCGGACCACCGTATGGCCGAGGTCGGGGATGGGGAACATGAGACGAAAGGAACAGCAGTGTTCTCGAACAAGAAACGTACCGCGGCGCTCGCGGCCGTGATCGCCGCGGCGACGCTCGGCGCCGGCCTCGTGGTGCCGGCCGCCTCCGCCGCGGATTCGACCGCGAAGACCACCAGCGACGCCACCCTGAGCTGGGGACTGAGCAAGATCGCCACCGGTGGCGCATGGTTCGGCGGGTGCAACTTCCTCTCCGCCGGCGAGGCCGGCAACTCCGGAAGCTCCGCGCCCTGGACGGCCTCGAATCCGAATCCCGGCTACAAGTCGGCCGACGGCAACGTGACCATCAAGTCCCCCGACGCCAACGGCGACCTGACCGTCACCCCGACGTGGGAGACCAAGTGCCTGACGCCGAGCGGCAAGGCGGCCACGGCGTACACGAACGGCACCGGCACCTCCACGGACGCCACCGTCAACTTCAGCAAGGGCACCGGCACCATCGACACCGCGGCCAACACCGCTGACATCCAGTGGACCGGTTCCTTCACCGTCGCGTTCTACGGCGGCATGACCTACTGGTTCGCTGCCGATCCGGAGCTGAAGGTGAACGCCGACGGCACCGCCACCCTGACCGCCGATCTCTCCGGCTACGCTGCCGACCGCAACGATCCGAGCAAGTGGAGCAAGATTCCGGTCCAGGAGAACAAGACCATCGCCGAGCTCAAGAACGTGAAGGTGACCGACACCGGCTTCACCGTCACCCCCGAATACGATTCCATCAAGACCACCGAGGTGCCCGATGGCGGCTCCTGGCCGCAGGACTTCGTGAGCTTCCAGGATTTGACCGGTCAGGCCTCCTACTGGTACAACAGCGGCTCCTCCGACGCGAACGCCAAGGCCAAGGCCCCGACGCCGATCACCATCGCCTACACCGCCAAGGCCGCCGACACCACCAAGCCGACGTTCACCGGCGTGGACGACACGACCGTCGCTTTCGGCTCGACCTTCGACCCGAAGGCCGGCGTCACCGCGACCGACGATGTTGACGGTGAGATCGCCTTCACCATCACCGGCGCAGTCAACACCAACAAGGCCGGCGCATACACGCTGACCTACACCGCCACCGATGCGGCGGGCAACACCGCGACCGTCACCCGAACCGTGACCGTCTCCGCCGAAGTCACCGCTCCGGCCGCTCCGGCCCAGCCGACCGTTGCCGCGGCCAGCACTATGGCCGACCCGTACCAGGTGAAGGTCGACTGGAAGGCCCCGGCCAGTGACGGCGGCTCCGCCATCACCGGCTACACCGTGACCCTCACCCCGTCCACGGGCGCGGCCGTGACCCAGGATGTGGCCGCCGACGTGACCACCGCCACCTTCGGCAAGCTCACCGCGCAGAACGTCTCCTACACCGCCACCGTCGTCGCCAAGAACGCCAAGGGCGCCTCCGCCGCGTCCCCGGCCTCCGCCGCCGTGACCCCGAACGCCGACCCGACCTCCACGCCGACCGTCACCGTGACGCCGACCAAGGACATCGACCCGGCCGCCGAGAACACCTTCACCGTGACCGGCACCGGCTTCACCGGCGGTGCCGCCGCGTACGGCACCTACGCCTTCGTCATCGATTCCTCCATCTGGAAGCCCGGTCAGGTCTTCGAGGTCGCCTACGCCAAGCAGGTGGCTGGTGTCTCCTGGGTGAAGCCGGCCGATATCAAGGATGGTAAGTTCACCGCCACCGTCAAGGTGGATGCCGGCAAGCTCGCCTATGGCAAGACCTATGTCGCCGGTACTGTGGCCGCCCACGGCCTGGCTCCGACCGACCGTCGTCTCGACACCGCCCAGGCCATCACGCTCAAGGCCCAGATCCCGACCGCGCCGAGCGACGTCGCCATCGCCAAGTCCGGCGACGCCGACGCCACCGTGAGCTGGAAGGCCCCGGCCGCCGGCACCTACGATTCCAAGGTCGCCAAGTACACCGTCGTCGTCTCCGACAAGGACGGCAAGCAGGTCGACACCAAGACCGTCGACGCCGTCGACGGCAAGATCGACTACACTGCCACGTTCAACGGCATCGCGAAGCCCGGCACCACGCTGAAGGCCACCGTCACCGCCGTGGACGCCAAGGGTCAGCAGTCCAAGGCCATCGCATCCGCCGCCAATCTGACCACGCCCGCCGCCGTCCCCGCCGCGCCGACCGACGTGAAGCTCACCGCCGGCACGCATGAGCTCACCGTCAGCTGGACGGCCCCGGCCGACAACGGCTCCGCCATCACCGAATACACCGTCACGCTGACTCCGAAGGGCGGCAAGGCACAGACCAAGACGGTGAAGGGCGCGACCTCCGTCACGTTCACCGACCTCGACCCGAGCCTCGAATACACCGCCACCGTCACCGCCACGAACGGCAAGGGTACCGGTGTCGCCTCGGCCGAGTCCGCCGCCGCGAAGCCGCAGGTCATCACCCCGGCCCTCGCCTTCGCCGACGCGAACAAGAAGGAGATCACCTCCCTGACCCTGAACGTCAACGACAAGACCACCGTCTACGCGCTGGCCCAGGGCGAGCAGGTCGCCGGCAACGACGTCGTGTGGGAATCCTCCGACAAGACCATCGTCGGCTTCCCCGCCGCCGAGGCCGACACCCCGGCCACCGCCGAGGTCGGCTACAACGCCAAGACGCTGGTCGCTGGCAAGGCCGGCAAGGCCACGGTCACCATCTCCGCCACCATCGACGGCAAGAAGGTGAGCAAGACCCTCGCCGTCACCGTCAAGGACCCGAACGCCGGCGGCAGCGGCTCCAACAACAATGGCGGCAACACCGGTTCCACGAACGGTTCCAACAACAACGGCTCCTCGACCGGCACCACCGCCGATAAGGCCGGCAAGACCAATGGCGCGACCAACGCCAACGGCAAGACCAACGGCCAGCTGAGCAAGACCGGCTCCGCCGTCATGGGCGTCGCCGCCATCGCCGTGGTGCTCGCCGCCGGCGCGGGTGCCACGCTCGCCCTCCGTCGCCGCTCCCTGCGGTAGGCGGGAGATCGGCGGGAGGCGACTCCCCTCAGGCCGCCTGTGGCGGCCAGCTCCCCTCCGTCGGGAGGGGAGCCTGTTGGATGGAAGTTCCGTCCGTTTGGCTTCCTACACGCGGGGGCCTGTTGGATGGGAGTTCCGTCCGCCTGGCTCCCCTCGTGAACGAGGGGAGCTGTCAGCCGTCAGGCTGACTGAGGGGAGGCCCTTGGTCCCGGCCTGTCCAGGTGTTGTCACGCTGGCCCTCCGTCGCCGTTCCCTGCGGTAGGCGGATCGGCTGGAGGCGGCTCCCCTCAGGCCGCCTGTGGCGGCCAGCTCCCCTCCGTCGGGAGGGGAGCCTGTTGGATGGGAGCTCCGGCCGGCTACGTCGGCCACCTCCCTCGTCAGGGGGAGGCATTGGTTTCATATCCCTTCGTTGTCCATACCGTCCAAAGGAACGCAGTTCATGAACATCGGACATCTGATCGACGATGCGCGACGCCGCGCGAAAACCCTGCTGGCGTCGCTCCTCGCGGCCGTATGCCTGCTGTCTCTGGCGGGCTGCGCCAACATCGGCACCATCTCCGAATCGAGCCTCGAATCCTGCAACGTGCCCGACGCCTCCACCACACCCAATCCGCCGAAACTCCCCAACGTCACGAGATCCAAGCTCAAGAACCCGCGCGAGATCACCGGCCCCACCACCGCCTACACGCGATCCGACCAGATTATCCCCATCAGCAATGCACCGTTCGAACAGCAGAAGCTGCCCGTGACCGTGAAAAGCGCCGACGGCCCCGAACAGACCGTCACCGACACCACGCGCATCCTCGCCCTCAACCAGAACGGCGGCCTTGCCGCGGCCGTCTACGCGCTCGGCTTCGGATGCAACCTCGTCGGCCGCGACACCGCCACAGGCTCCTCCGGCATGGACAAGCTTCCCAAGGTCACCGTCAACGGCATGGACCTCAACGCCGAAGCCATCCTCGCGCTCGAACCCACCGTCATCATCACCGACACCAGCATCGGTCCCTATGACGTGCAGCTCCAGCTGCGCCAATCCGGCGTGCCCGTCGTCTTCGTGCCTCTCACCAGCAACGACGGCGTCAACGGCGTCGGCAAACAGATTCAGTCCGTCGCCGACGCACTCGGCGTCAGCGACCTCGGCAAACAACTCGTCAAACGTACGAACAGCGAAATCAGCCAGACCATCCAGACCATCCAAACGACCATGGCGCCGGCCGACGAAAGCCGCAAACCACGCATCGTATTCCTCTACGTGCGCGGCAAATCCATCTACTACTGGTTCGGCGAAGGCTCCGGCGCCGACTCGCTCATCCAATCCATCGGCGCGAACGACGTGGCCAAGGAGGTCGGATTCAACGGCATGGCCGCCACCAACGCCGAAGCGCTCATCAAAGCCAAACCCGACGTCATCTTCGCCATGACCCTGGGCGTGCAGTCGGCCGGCGGACTCGACGGCATGCTCGGCCTGCCCGGCATCAAGGAGACGCCGGCCGGACAACACCGGCGCGTCGTCGACATGAGCGACTACGAGATCATGAGCTTCGGCCCCCAGACCGCACAGGTGCTCGCCGCGCTCGCCACGGCGGTTTACGTGCCGGAACAGGCGTATCAGCCCGAACACAAGCCGGAAGTGGTCGAAAAACGACTCGACGACATGAAACAGGAGAAACAGTGAGGAACGGAAACACCGCATCGGCGCCCCGAAGCGAGATACGGGCCGCGGCCGAACGCGTCGACCAGGCGCGCAACCGGCACATCGCCGCCAACGCCACCGACCTCGGCATCGCCGGCAAACCCCATATGGGCAAGACCGCCCTCACCTTTGCCGTACTCGTCGTCGGACTGCTGGTCATGACCATCGTCTCCGCATCCCTCGGACAGCTCATCATCCCCTTCGACCAGGTCATCGGCTCCATACTCAACAAGATCGGCATCCACTGGCTCGCCGGCCCCAGCCGCGCCTTCGGCAACGAGGCGCTGTGGAACGTGCGTTTCCCCCGCATCGTCATGGCCATCGTCGTCGGCGCGGCGCTCGGCGTCGCCGGCGCCGTCATGCAGGGCGTGTTCGGCAATCCGCTGGCCGAGCCCGGCACCGTCGGCGTATCCTCCGGCGCGGCAGTCGGCGCCAGCGCGTCGATACTCATGGGATGGACGTTCCTCGGGTCGTTCACCACGCCGTTCCTCGCCTTCGCCTGCGGACTTATCACCACCATGTCCGTCTACCTGCTGGCCCGACGCGGCGGACGCACCGAAATCGTTACGCTGATCCTGACCGGCGTGGCCGTCAACGCCATCGCCGGCGCGCTCATCTCGTTCTTCACCTTCGCCGCCCCCACCAACGCCCGCGACCAGATCGTGTTCTGGCAGATGGGGTCCTTCAACGGCAGCCGTTGGCAGCAGGTCGCACTCGTCGCACCCATGTGCGTCATCGGCATCATCGGCGTGCAGTTCATGGCCCATCAGCTCGACCTGCTCTCCCTTGGCGAGAAACCCGCCCGACACCTCGGCGTCAACGTGGAGCGGCTGCGTTTCCTCTCCATGCTGGCCGTGGCATTGCTCGTATCCTCGGCGGTCGCCTTCGCAGGCATCATCTCGTTTGTGGGTCTCGTCGTGCCGCATCTGCTGCGCATGATCATCGGCCCTGGCCATCGCACCCTGCTGCCAGCCTCCGCGCTCGGCGGCGCGCTGCTGCTCACCATCGCCGACTTCGCCGCACGCACCACCATCCAATTCGCCGACCTGCCCATCGGCATGCTCACCTCGCTTGTCGGCGGACCGTTCTTCTTCTGGCTGCTCCGCCGCAGCCGCTCCAAGTCAGGAGGCTGGGCATGAGCATCGCGATCCAACTGCCATGGAACACCGTCCACCGCACGCCGACCATGCCGAACCCCGGCGACCGCGTGCTCGAACTCGTCGACGTCGGCGTATCGATCGGCGAACGACGCATCCTCGACGGCGTGAACCTCGACGTGCGCGCCGGCGAAGTATTGTCGCTCGTCGGACCGAACGGCGCCGGAAAATCCACGCTGTTGAACGCCATAACCGGCGACGTGCCGCTGTCCGACGGCGAAATCACCCTGTTCGGTCTGCCCGCCCTCTCATGGGACGCCACAGAACTGGCCATGCGCAGGTCCGTGCTGCTGCAATCCGTCGACGTGACCTTCCCGTTCAGCGTGGACGACATCGTACGCATGGGACGGTCCCCATGGGAAGGCACCGCCGAGGAGATGGACGACGACATGATCGTCGAATCCGCCATGACGATGACCGAGGTCATGCCGCTCGCCGACCGCGTCTACACGTCGCTGTCGGGCGGCGAACGCGGCCGCGCGGCATTCTCGCGCGTCCTCGCCCAGGCCGCACCCATCCTGCTGCTCGACGAGCCGACCGCCGCCATGGACATCAAACACCAGGAGATGCTCATGCGCATCGGACGCGAATACGCCGCCGCCGGTTGCGCGGTCGTCGTCATCGTGCACGCCCTCGACGCGGCCGCCGCATGGTCCGACCGCGTCGCGCTGCTCGAACACGGCCGGCTGCGCGCCGTGGGCACACCCGAAGAGGTGTTCACCTCCACCATGCTCAGCGACGTCTACCAATGCCCCATCGAAGTGCTGCCGCATCCGGGCGGCGGACTCATCATCCTGCCGAAACGACCGGCCATCACGCGGCACGTCTACGGCGAACACCACGGATTCCCCGACGCGGCCAGGGCGAACCTCGCGCGGTTGTCCGGTCTGTCCGGTCAGGGGGTGTCCTGATGGGTGCGACCAACGGCAACATCAACGGAACCGGAACCATACGTCGAACCATTGGACGGCGCATCGCGGTCATGATCGCGGCGCTGGCGATGACCTGCACGGCGGTCTTCGCGGCCGACGCCGTACGCGTCATCCCCACGGCCGACGCCGCCGCCAAGGTGAGCGCCAACGTGGACGGAGGCTCCCTCAACCCGGACGGCGACACCGCGGTGGAGCTCTCCGGCAGCGGATTCCAATCCGTGCAAGGCGGCTTCGGCGGCATCTACGTGCTCTTCGGCTGGGTCAACGATCCGTCCGGCGGCTCATGGCGGCCATCGCAGGGCGGCATCACCGGCCAGGACTACCGATACATGCCCGACGACGAAAACAACCCCGCCGGATACGACGTGTTCGTCGCCTTCCCCGGCGACTCCACCGCATCCGCAGCCAACGGCGGACAAATCGCCTCGGACGGCACATGGCATGCGACCATCACCGTGCCCGGCGCCAAATTCACCAGCTACGACCGGTCCAACAACCCTACCGAAGTCGACTGCACCGCAGTGCAATGCGGCATCATCACCATCGGCGCCCACGGCGTCGTCAACGCCACCAACGAAACCTTCACGCCACTGAGCTTCGCCGCCGCACAGCAGACGGCCACGCAGAACGATTCCGGCGACGACTCATCGGCGGCCGACGCCAAGAAAACCGCCGACGATGCCGCGGCCAAGGCCAAAGCGGCGGCGGAAGCCAAGAAGAAGGCGGCCGCGGAAGCCGCGGCGAAGAAGAAAGCGCAAGCGGCGGCAGCCGCCAATGAGCCGCAGACGGCGGCGGAGGAGAAAACCATGAGCACGCAGGTCCCCACGCTGGGTATAGCAGGATGGCTGATCGTCGCCGCCATCATCGTCCTCGGCATCGCCATCATCGTGCTGGCGGCGGGAGTCGGCGGATACCTCGCCGCCAAATCGCTGCTGCTCGGCGTCTCACCGGCCGCACTCGACAAGGAGATCGCCAAACGCGAACGCAAGGCCGAGGACGTGCGCGCGCGCGAAGCCCTGAAATCAGCCAAACGCAAACGCCGGCAATACCAGCGGCTGCTCAAGGAACAAGGGCGAGCCGACCAGGCGCAGTCCCTTGTGGAAGACGCCCCGCTGCCCATCCCCACGCCGCGGCAGGACGGCGGCCGGAACGGTGACCCGGCCGCGGCGACGCAGGCCACGCAGGTGATCCCGCCGGTGACGGAAGCATCCGCAGGCGGCGGAGCGGGTACGCCCGCCGGTGCCGCGTCGGTCGCTGGTACGGCCGCTGGCACGGCCGCTGGCATGGCCACTGGCACGGTCGCTGGCACTGCCACCGGCATCCGGGGATTCTTCACACGGCACTCGGGCGGCGCCGCAGACAAGGAAGGCCAGCAATGAGCATCGCACACACCATACTGAAAACCGTCTGCGCCGGCGCATCCGTCCTCGCGGTATGCGCCGGATCGGTGGCCATGGTCGCGCCGGCGCTCGCCGCCGACAATGCCAACGACAATACCGGCGGCGGAACGTCGATCACCGTCGACGACGCCGTGTTCGAATGGGGCGTCAATCCCGAAACCGGCGGCGGATCGTACTTCGGCGGCTGCAACGCCCTGTCCGCCGGCACCGCCGGCGACGCGGGCGGCAGCGGCGTCTGGACCGCCGCCAAAACCGGCAAGGACGGCAAGCCGCTGTATCGCACCGTCGACGAATCAGCCCACGCCGAAATCCTCAAACTAGACCAGCAAGGCGATCTCAAACGGGTCGAGAGCTTCGACGCACGCTGCACGAATCGTGCCGGGGAATCCATCAAGGGTGCGACCGGCGGCATGAAGACATCCAGCGGCAACCCGACCTATTCCGAAAACGTCGTACGACTCTCCGACGGCCAAGGCACCATCGACGCCGCCACAAGCTCCGCCCACATCGAATGGAAGGGCGCCTCGTTCACTATCGTCTACTACGGCGGCATGACCTACTGGTCCATCGCCGACCCCGTGCTCGACATCACCAACGGCAAGGGAACGCTCACCGGCACAGCAACCGGATACGGCGCCGACATGAGCGACCCCGGCAAATGGACCACGCTGGCCAAAACCACCATCCGTCTGGCCGACTTCACCACCGGTGCCCAAAGCGGCGCCGAAAACCAGATCGCCTTCGATACGGAGAAGAACAAACTCACCGCAACGCCCGACTATCTTGGAGTGACCGCCGACACCGGCGCAGAGGCACACTCCGGGCAAGCCGAGAAGACCAACGAGAACGCCGCATGGTGGGGCTCGTTCCCCGCATCATGGGTGCAATACAACATACAGACCGGGCAGTCGTCATATTGGTACACGACCAGCGGCAGCGTGAACAGCATCCAGCCGCGCAAGGTCGCGTCGCCGGTCGTCGTCACATGGGGCGGTGGCCAGACAACGGGGAAGCCCTCGCTCGCCGTGAAGCCGAAAGGCGTGGAACTCGGCAAGACCATCACATTCGAGGCCACGAATCTCGACGACGGCAAACAATACGACGTGACCATCAAGGACCGCAACGGCAACGCCGTTTCCTGGAAGGACGAGAACGACAAAACATGGGTGTGGACATACACGGTCCCCGCCACGGCATCCACCGGCGACTACACGTTCGAACTGCGCGAACACGGCACCGCGGAGGGTGCCGACCCGTTGCTCACCGCGAAATTCACCGTCGGGTCGCTGCCTGGCGCGCCACGGCTCACCAATCATGACGACGAAGGCACCGACCGCGTGGAACTGTTCTGGAACGCGCCGATGGAACAGCCGGGATACCCGTCGTTCAGCGGATTCAAGGCCGTGGCGAAACCCTCGTCCGGCAATGGGGAATCGGTGAGCGCATCCTTCGGCTCGGACGAACGCAGCGGCATGATCACAGGGCTGAAATCCGCGACCACCTACACCGTGACCATCATGGCGGTCAACGACATCGGCGATGGCCCCGCATCGAACGCCATGACCATCACCACCAAGACGTCGTCGTCGGGCGGCGGCTCCGATGATAACGGCAACGGCGGCAATGGCAATGGCTCCAACGGCTCCGGAAACACGACGGACGGCACCGCATACAAGGACGTCACGCTGCGTTGGGGCATCAACGACGAGACGAACTCCGCCGCCTACTACGGCGGCTGCAACTTCATCTCCGCGGGCAAGGCTGGGAACACCGGCTCGTCCAAGACCTGGACCTCGGCTTTCTACAAGGCCAAGGACGGCAACGTCAGCGTCGAAAAACCCAACTCCTCCGGAACATGGGTCGCCGCATCATGGGACAGCAAATGCCTCACCCGCGACGGCGACACGGTGAAGATGGAGAAACGGGCGGACGGCCGCTCCGTCAACTCGGAAACCCAGGTGGTGCTCTCCAAAGGCGCCGGCACCGTGAAATCCGACGGCTCGGTCGAGATTTCGTGGACGGGATCGTTCACCGTGGCCTACTACGGCGGCATGACCTACTGGAGTGTCACCGATCCGAAGCTCACCCTCGACGCCTCCGGCAACGGCGCGCTCACCGCCACGGCCTCCGGATACGGCGCAGACATGAACGACTCCAGCAAATGGGTCACGCTTTCGCCAAGGACGATCCATCTGGCCGACTTCAAGGGCGTGGACGTCAAGAAGGCGGCCAGCGCCCACGGATTCACCAAGACGCCCGAATATCTCGGCGTGAAGGTGACCGCCAGCGGCGACCACGGCGGGCAGGCCGCGAAGGACGGCACCAACGCCGCCTACTGGGGCGCGTTCCCGCAGTCGTTCGTCGACTTCCAGGTCGAGACCGGCCAGTCGGCCTACTGGTACACGGCCAACAGCCAACGCGACTTCGCCAAACCCACGTTGCCGCTTTCCGTGCAATACGACTCCACGTTCAAGGTGAGCGCCGGCTCCGGCAGTCCGGCCGCCGCCACGGCATCCGGAGGGCGGAGCTCGTCGTCGTCCGGGTTGGGCGGCGGACTGCTGTCGCGCGGCGGCGCATCGTCCACGACCAAGCGCAAGTCCACCACGTCCACCGGCAAAACGACGAAGAACAACGCCGACGCATCCTCGACGGCCGATGACGGCGATGCCGGCTCGGAGACGCAGACCAATGCCTCGGGGAACGACGCCTCGCCGCTCATCGCCGACAATGCGCGGACCATTGCGATCGGTTCCGGAGGCGTCGCCGCAGCCACGGCCCTGCCCCTCGGCATCGGCTGGTTCATCCGACGCCGTCTGGGCCTCGACCCCTCCGCCGCCCTCGATTCCCGACTCGGCCTGTAGCCGCAGTTTGATCCACAATGAACGGAAACCGACCTGTATGCCGCCGTTCCTGTTCGTCGTGCGTGCCGTAACGCACGGAAACCTCGGCATATAACGAACAGAAACCGAATCGCGTATACGGTCCCTGCCCGTTGGAATTATTTCAACGAACGCGAACGGTGCCAGCTGCACGGCTCTGCCCGTTGGGATTGTTGCAGCGAACGGAAACCGCGTCAGCTGCACGGCTCTGCCCGTTGGGATTGTTGCAGCGAACGGAAACCGAATCTCGTATACAGTCCCTGCCCGTTGGGATTGTTGCAGCGAACAGAAACCGCGTCAGCTGCACGGCTCTGTCCGTTGTTCGGGTATGACCACAAGTGGAACCCGGCCGTGTCCTTGTTCCTGTTCGTTTGGTCGTGTTTTGGCACCGCGGAAAGACTCCTGGCGCTGGTTATAACGCATGCGCGCGTAAAAACCATCCTGACGGAACGGGTTGCGCTGGTTATAACGCATGCATCCGTATAATCCTGCTCGTACCGTCCGCCTGCGTAGGTTATGCCGCGAGTGTGCGTTATAACCTACGCAAAGGGGATTCCCGGAATGGGTTTTGCTCGACCGTGCGTTATAACCATCGCGAGGTGCCGCCACGCGTAAGGTTTTGCGTGCGCGTGCGTTACAACCGTCGCGAGTGGGTGCTGCGCTGCGCGGAATGGGTTTTGCGTGACTGTGCGTTATAACCATCGCGAGGTGCCGCCACGCGTAGGTTTTTACGTACGCGTGCGTTATAACCTACGTTTCGTGTGGTCGAGGGTGGTCCATCCGTCAACATTGCTCCGATATGTTCGAAGGATGTGCGCGAGGACAATACCGTTGTGTTATGAGAACACACCTGTTAACGGAGCGATTGCTTGACGTCGCGGAGTCTGAGCAACGTTGTGCCGTCGGCTTGACCGAGACGCAGCGACAGCCGTTGCGTCGAAGACGCGATCGAGGCATACTCGTCTCACCGTATTGCAATGTGTATGCACGGTCCTCGTATTGGAACGGCCTCGATCCCATACAGCGGCATGTACATGTGCTCAGGGCGCTGTCGATTCTGCATCCGACATGGGTTTTCGCGGGATTGAGTGCCGCGAGTATCCACGGTCTCGAACACGCATATGCTATGCACGATGATGAGGTCGTCACCGTAGCCAGTTCGTTTCATTCCAATCGGGGAAACGGCAAGCTTAAACGTATTTACATTCCGAATATCGGTGATGTATCAGAACGGCGTTCGTTGCTGTCGGTGACGAACATGTATCGGACATTGGTGGATTGCGCACTGACGTATTCGTTTTCCCAGACGTTGCCGTTGTTCGATTCGGCGGTACGTCGGGGAACCGATATCGCGATGTTGCCGGCGTACTGCAAATCCCTCGGCTTTGATTGTGCGGCGGTCATGACGCTTTGTCATTATGCCGACCCGTTGAGCGAGAATGGCGGCGAGTCATTCATGCGGGCGAAGATCGCGGAGCTGGAGTTCATCATGCCTCGGTTGCAAAGACCATTCCATAATCCTAATAATCCAGATGCCCCGTTTCGAGCGGATTTTTCCTGGGAACTGCCCGATGGGACCATTATCGTGGCGGAATTCGATGGAATGAGCAAATACGTGCTGGACGACGGGACGAGGCGCGGCATTCAGGCGCGCGTCCATGCCGAAAGGGAAAGGGAGACGTGCCTGTATGCGGGCGGCGTCATGCGAATCGTTCGTCTTGAATACGAGGACGGGTTGCATCCGGAACGATTGGAACGGAAGCTTCGAGAGGCGGGGGTTCCGAAACGGCGGTGATGCGCTGTGTATTGTTTTGCGCTGGTTATAACGCATGTGTGCGTATCAACCCGCTCGTACCGCCCACCTGCGTAGGTTATGCCGCAGCCGTGCGTTATAACCGTCGCGAGGGGGGTGCTGCGCGTAGGGTTTTGCGTGCACGTGCGTTATAACCTACGCAAGGGGGATTCCCGGAATGGTTATAACGCACTCATACGTAGAAACCTACGCGAGATGGTGCTGCGCGTAGGTTTGTGTGTGCGTTATAACCTACGCAAAGGGGATTCCCGGAATGGTTATAACGCACTCATACGTAGAAACCTACGCGAGGGGGTGTTGCGCGTAGGGTTTTGTGTGTGCGTGCGTTATAACCGTCGCGAGGTGGTGCCACGCGTAGGGTTTTGCGTGCGCGTGCGTTATAACCATCGCGAAGAGCAGACAGATGACCCGCTGCGAGTAGGCGACGCGCAGCGGGTCATTGTGATGCTGGTGACTATTCACCTGGCGAGACTACTCGCCGAGGGCCTTGTCGACGACGTCCTCGGCCTCATCGAGCAC
The DNA here is from genome assembly GCF_003129925.1 of Bifidobacterium catulorum. Lineage (GTDB taxonomy): Bacteria > Actinomycetota > Actinomycetes > Actinomycetales > Bifidobacteriaceae > Galliscardovia > Galliscardovia catulorum. The sequence goes on from NZ_QFFN01000002.1 coordinate 88,612, forward strand.
CTTGTCGAGCGCGTCGGGGGAGACGAACGACTCGGCGTACACCTTGTAGATGTTCTCGGTGCCGGAGGGACGGGCGGCGAACCAGTTGTCCTTGGTGGTGACCTTCAGGCCGCCGATCTTCGCACCGTTGCCCGGGGCTTCGGTGAGCTTGGCGGTGATGTCCTCGCCGGCCAGCGTCGACGCGGTCACGTCGTCGCCGGTGAGCTTGGCGAACTTCTGCTTCTGCTCCAGCGTGGTCGGCGTGTCGACGCGCTTGTACCAGGACTCGCCGAAGCGGGCCACCTGGTCCTTATGCAGTTCGGCCGGGTTCTTGCCGGTCTTCGCGGTGATCTCCGCGGCCAGCAGGTCGGGGATGAGACCGTCCTTGTCGGTGGTCCACACGCGGCCGTCGCGGCGCAGGAAGCTCATGCCGGAGCTCTCCTCGCCGCCGAACGCCACCTCGCCCTTGAACAGCGGGTCGACGAACCACTTGAATCCGACCGGCACCTCGACGAGCTTGGCGCCGATGGATGCGGCCACGCGGTCGATCAGCGACGACGACACCAGCGTCTTGCCGATGCCCGCGCCAGCAGGCCAGTCGGGACGGTTGCCGCCGAAGAGATACTCCACGACGACGGCGATGTAGTGGTTCGGGTTCATCACGCCCCAATCCGGGCAGACGATGCCGTGGCGGTCGGCGTCCGGGTCGGTGCCGCCGACGAGATCGTACTTGTCCCATGCGCCGGCGTTGAGCTCGTCGACCAGGCCCTTCATCGCGTACGGGGAGGACGGGTCCATACGGATCTTGCCGTCGTGGTCGATGGTCATGAAGCGCCAGGTCGGGTCGACCTCGGGGCGCACGACGCCGATGTTCAGACCGTACTTCTCGTTGATGAGCGGCCAGTAGTTCACCGAGGCGCCGCCGAGCGGGTCGATGCCGAGACGCACGCCGGAGTTGCGGATCACGTCGAAGTCGATGACGTTGCCCAGGTCGGCCACATAGTGCTCGCGGAAGTCGAAGCCCTCGACGTACTCGGACTTGATGGCCTCCTCGTAGGGAACGCGCTTGACGGACTTGTAGTCGCCGAGCAGTTCGTTGGCGCGGGCGGCGATGGCGTTGGTGGTCTCGGCCGGAGCCGGGCCGCCGGTGACGGGATCGTACTTGAAGCCGCCGTCGGTGGGCGGGTTGTGGCTCGGGGTCACGACGATGCCGTCGGCCAGTCCCTCGCCGGAGAAGCGCTGGGTGCCGTCGGCCGCGCGGTTGTGCGTCAGGATGGCCTGGGAGACCACCGGGGTGGGCACGAAGTCGTCGCGCGAGTCGATGCGCACGTGCACGCCGTTGGCGACGAGCACCTCGATGGCGGTCTTCTTGGCCGGGTCGGACAGCGCGTGCGTGTCGGAGCCGAGGTACAGCGGGCCGGTGACGCCGGCCTTCTTGCGATATTCGGCGATGGCCTGGGAGATGGCGACGATATGCGCCTCGTTGAACGAGGTCTTCAGGGACGAACCACGGTGTCCGGAGGTGCCGAAGATGACACGCTGCTCCGGGACGGACGGGTCGGGGACGAGGTCATAGTATTTGCCGATGACCTCATCGACGTTGATCAGATCTTCTGGGGTGGCGGGCTTGCCCGCATTGTTAGCAACCATAAGGCCATTCTGCCACAACGGAATTCGAATCGGGGGCGTTCGGCCTCCGATGTCGCAAAATGTTTCGGCAGCGGTGTTCGTGCGTTTATACGCCGTTCATCGTCGTTGGGCCGGTTGGTCGGGTCGGTGGTCGGTCCGGTCGTTCGGTCCGGTCGTTCGGCCACGGGGAATGGCAACGACCGGGCGGCGACGTCGGCATATTCCGAAGTCCGATTATCCCGGCCTCCGTCTACGCGGCTGGTGCGGCGGGCGCCGCAGGTTCGGGCACGCGCACGCACAGTGCACGATGCTCCACGGTGAACTCGATGTGCGCGGTCTTGCCGAGGATGTCGCCGTCCACCTGCGCCAACGCCGGCTTCTCCAGACGAATCTCCGCGCGCGAGCCCTGGATCTGGTCGACCGACGAGTTCGTGGACAACGGGTTCTGCCCGGCGCGCTTGGTGATCGTCTGATGCAGGACATCGCCGAACAGGTTGGCCCATCCGATGATGCCGCCCGTCGTGTCGATCAGCTCGAAATCGAGGATGCCGTCGTCGTACGCGGCCTCGGGCATGAGCGCGAAGCCGGGGATCTGCCCGCAGTTGCCCGCCATGAACGTGCGGAACGCGGTGCTTTCCGACGTCTGCTCGTTGCCGTCCGGTCCGCAGATGGTGAACGTGCCATGGTATTTCGGCGTGAACAGGTTCTTCACCCCGCCTACGAAATACGCCAGCCAGCTGATGTTCTTCTTCAATGCCGGATCGGTGTCGTCGATCATCGCTGCATCGAATCCGATGCCCGCGATGATGAGGAACGCGCGGCGGCGTTTCGGCTCGTCGGAGTCCAGCAGCGTCATGCGGCCCATGTCGACCTTGCGCGATCCATGCGATATCGCCACCTGCAGGGCGGCGTCGACGTCGCCGATCGGAATGCCCATGTTGCGGGCGAACAGGTTGCCTGTGCCGATGGGAATGATGCCGAACGGACGGTCCGTGCCCGCCATCGCGCTGGCCGCCGTGCGTACGGTGCCGTCGCCGCCCACGGCCACGATGGCGTCGGCGCCGCGGTCCATCGCCTCCAACGCGCATGCCTTGCCGTCCTTGTCGAGCCTGGTGTCGATGAACATGGGGGATGCCATCTCGCGCTCCCGGAAGAAGGCGATGATCTGCCTGCGGATGTCCTCCGCGCCCGGTTTGGACGGATTGAGGATGAACGCATAGGTGGCGGACGCCTCGTCGCGCCGTTCTATGGCATCGATCAGACGACGGCGACGAACCATGGCGACGCCCCCGGCGACGATGGCCGCGACCGCCGCCACGGCGATGATGACGATGAGGATGATCCAGCCTGCAGACATGAGTCCATTGTCATGACCGGACGTCGGAAAAGCACCCACGATGCCGCGAATTTCTTCGTTTTCTGCACGAATTCTTGCGGCGTGCGGCATCGTCCGGCGTGTCTTACGCGGGCATTATCGTAAGCCCTATGCTTGATATTCAATTCATTCGTGAACATGCGGACGTCGTCAAGGAATCCCAGCGCAAGCGCGGCGAGTCCGTCGAGCTCGTCGACGAGGTCCTTCGCTCCGACGAGGCGCGTCGCACCGCGCTGAAGGAATTCGAGACCGCCCGCGCCGAACAGAAGGCCATGGGCAAGAAGGTCGCCTCCGCCCCGGCCGACGAGAAGGCTGCCGTCATCGCCCAGACCAAGGAACTGTCCAACAAGGTCGCCGAGTTCAAGTCCGAGGCCGACAAGGCCGCCGAGGAATACACCACCGCCATGTGGAAGCTCTCCAACATCGTGGAGCCCGAGGCCCCCGAAGGCGGCGAGGACGACTACGTGGTCGTCAAGAAGGTCGGTCAGATTCGCGACTTCGCAGCCGAAGGCTTTGAGCCCAAGGACCATCTCACCCTCGGTACCGGCGTGGCCGGCATCGACATGCGCCGCGGCGTGAAGGTCGGCGGCTCCCGCTTCTACTTCCTGCGCGGTGCCGTGGCCCGTATGCAGATCGCCATGCTCACCATGGCCGTGGACCAGGCCGAGCAGAACGGCTTCATCCTCGCCATCACGCCGACGCTCGTGCGTCCCGAGGTCATGGCCGGCACCGGATTCCTCAACTCCCATGCCGATGAGATCTACCGTCTGCGCGAACCCGACGACCAGTACCTTGTCGGCACCTCCGAGGTGGCGCTCGCCGGCATGCACGAGAACGAGATCCTCGACCTCTCCGACGGTCCGCTGCGCTACACCGGCTGGAGCTCCTGCTACCGCCGCGAGGCAGGCGCCGCAGGCAAGGACACCTCCGGCATCATCCGCGTGCACCAGTTCGACAAGGTGGAGATGTTCGTTTACTGCAAGCAGGAGGATTCCCGCGCCCAGCACCAGGCTCTGCTTGCGATGGAGCAGGAGATGCTCGGCAAGGTCGAGGTGCCGTACCGCATCATCGACACCGCCGCCGGCGACCTCGGCTCCTCCGCCGCCCGCAAGTTCGACTGCGAGGCATGGGTGCCGACGCAGGGCCGCTACCGCGAGCTCACCTCCACCTCGAACTGCACCGAGTACCAGGCCCGCCGCCTCAACATCCGCGAACGTACCGAGGACGGCGGCACCCGCGCCGTTTCCACGCTCAACGGCACGCTGGCCACCACCCGTTGGCTCGTCGCCATCCTTGAGAATCATCAGCAGAAGGACGGCTCCATCGTGATCCCGCAGGCCATGCGTCCTTACATGGGCGGCCGCGAGGTCATCGAGCCGACGAAGTGGGAGGCCTGATTCCCCCTCTTTTTTGACGGGCCGTGTGTGACGTCGTCGTCGGACGATGGGTGCCACGCATTGCCATATGGCAATGCCATATGTTGGATGATCGTGGTTCCGTGCCGGGATTTCATGGCATGGAACCACAATCATTTTTTCTCGCCGTTCCGTGGCATGATCCGGATGCCAATCTCATATGGATTCCGTGTGATATCAACGGCCCTGATATCGGCGTTTGCGCTGTTGGCCGGTATGGAGGCATATGTTCCACATCCGGAGTTCCGTGACGGAAAGGATCGCCACGGAATAGTTCTTTCGTCGTTTTGCGTGTTCCGCGTCGTCGCACATCGGGGCTGATACGACGTCATCGCCCTATGAGGCCGGGCCCCAGGAGCCTACGGCAGGAAGCCAATCCCCGGCACCGGCACCGTAACCGCCAAACCGGGCCCCGGGGAGCCTACGGCATGAAGTCCATTTCCGTCATATTTTGCGCAAGCGCTGTCTCTATAGTGATTATTGGCGTGTCGTATATACCGATTTTTGTCGGATGACAGCGTTACCGTTTTTTCGTTCCATAAAAAAGCATCCCCGTCCAGCGGGGTTCCTCATGGAAGAGAACGATGATGACGCAGGAGTCGAATGGCGCCGGCCAGAAGAACGTCAAGACCGAATCCTCCCGCGCGGCGGTCGAGTCCGCCGCAGCAGCCGGCGCGCCCACTCCCCGCGACGACCGGTTCTTCACCCCGCCGGTGATCTCCCTCATCGCCATGAGCTTCATGCTCGGCATGAGCGAATTCATCGTCGTCGGCATTCTGCCCGACATCGCCGAAGGCCTGAATGTCTCCTTGACCACCGTCGGCGGGCTCGTCTCGCTGTTCGCCTTCGTCTACGCGCCGGCCACGCCGATCGGCGCCTCGATCAGCTCCCGGTTCGAACGATTCCGTACCATGATCTTCCTCGCCGTGGTCTTCCTCATCGGCAACGTCATGTGCGCGTTCGCCGTCGGCTACGGCATGCTCGTGGCCGCGCGAATCGTGATCGCGCTGATTTCCGGCACCACGGTGGCCGTGTCCATGACCTTCGCGCCCGACGTCGCCTCGGCGCGCAACCGCACCAAATTCGTGGCATGGGTGTTCTCCGGGTTCTCCATCGCATCGGTGTTCGGTGTGCCGATCGGCACGTCCATCGCGAACGCGTTCGGCTGGCGTTGGGCGTTCCACATCATCAATCTGCTGACGGTGCTGCTCATCATCGTCATGTGTTTCGTACTGCCGAAGAACCATTACGGACCGAAATCGCGTTTTCTCGCGCAGTTCTTCATCTTCACCGAGAAACGCATCTGGGGCGGCATCCTCGCCGTCGTGTTCGGTGCCGCGGCGACCTACGTGTTCTATACGTATCTCACGCCCATTCTCGAACAGCAGATCGGCATCGCCCCGCGATTCATCGCGGTGGCATTGTCCTGCTACGGCGTGGCGTGTCTGGCGAGCAATCTGTACAGCGGCAAGCTCGGCGACAACGGCAGGGGAGTGGAGCCGCTGGTCAGGGTGCGGTTCATCTACGTCGTTCAGGCGGCGTTCATGGTCGTGCTGCCGTTTGCCGTCATGAACGCCGTCACCGGATGTCTGGTGCTGCTGGCGCTCGGACTCTTCATGTATCTGCAGAACACCCCGTCGCAGGTGCTGTATATGGACGTGGCGGCGAAGACGCATCCCGGTTCGATGAATCTTGCCTCCTCGTTCAATTCGATGGCGTTCAACATCGGCATCGCGCTTGGCTCGGCTGTCGGTGGCCTGGTGACCGACCATATCGGCATGCGTTGGCTTGGACCGTTCGGCGCCGTGTTCGCGCTGCTGGCGTATCTGACGGTCGTGTGGCTGCGGGCCGATATGAAACGCCGCCAATCCAAGGCGTGACTGACTGACTGGCTGACTGACATTCGCTGTTTTCCTCGCGCAAATCGTCGATTTCGTCCCCGATTTCGGCGATTTCGACGAGGAGATTGCCGATTTCGACGATTAGGACGAGGACATCGGCACCCGTGGTTTGGAGAAACCCGCGTTATGGATTATGATGTAACGCGTGCTTTTGCACGAACGTCGTTGCGACGCGCGCGCAAGACGCGCACACAACGATGGACAGGTGTCTGAGCGGTCTAAAGAGACGGTCTTGAAAACCGTTGAAGCGCAAGCTTCCGCGAGTTCGAATCTCGCCCTGTCCGCAAACGCCCCGGATTCCTCCGGGGCTTTTCTGTTTTTCGGCCACCTGTGGGGAACAGGCCGCGCGGCGGGAGTACAGTGGCGTGGTAGTCGCCGAACATCAGGGGGAGCCAATGCCGTATACGCCGAAGAACCATGGGACCGACGAAACCAATGTGATATTCGATTTCTGCGACGTGCTGCTGCAATGGGATCCCAGAGGCGGCACCTACGACCTGTTTGCCGAGCAATCGTCGGTGGACGTGTGGAAGACGTTCTACGACGAGGACGCCGATTATGGGTTCTGGCATTACGACGGGCTTCTTGACGCCGGCATGGATGCCGCCGAGGCGGCCGCCGACTATCGCGCCCATCATGCGGGGAAGGCGGACGAGGGGGCGTTCGACCTGTATCTCGCCCACCGCGATCTGGCGTTCCGAGGCATGATTCCGGGCATGGACACCTTGCTCGAACTATTGCATACGCGCGGCATCCCCACATGGGGACTGACGAACTTCACGGCCGATGCGGTCGACTACGCACAGGGCAGGTATCCCGCCATGCGGCTGCTCAACGACGTGGTCGTCTCCTCGACCGAGCGGCTGAAGAAACCGGACAGGCGCATCTATGAGCTCGCCGCCGAGCGTTTTGGCGTCGAGCCGGCGAGATCGGTGTTCATCGACGACAAGCCGTGGAATGTGGAGGCCGCGCGCGACGCCGGATTCCAGTCGTTCGTGTTCGTCAATGCGATGGACGCCCGCAGCCAGCTCGCGCAGGCCGGCGTGCATCTGTGACGGGGACCCGGCTATCGCCGTCGGATCAGTCCATGCCAGACGACGTGGGCGAGCGCGGCGCCGCCAAGCGCGACCGTGGCCGCGACCTTGGGTTTGCGCAGTTCGTTGCGTACGGATGCGCCGTCGGTCATGAGATGGTCGCCGATGAACACGCGCACCTCGTTGCCTGAACGACGTCCGATGAGTTCGCCGTAGGTGAGCATGCGGGTGTCGTATGTGGACGGGTCGGCCTCGTGGAACGTGAACAGGCGGATGCCGCGCAACGCCGATTTCGGTCCGTATGACGTGAATCCGCAGGTGGGGGCGTAGCCGAGGTCGAAGCCGTCCACCCGGCCGACGAACGCGTTCTTGTGGTCGTGCCCGGCGAACAGGGCGAAATAGCCGCCGGCCTTGCGCATGGCCTCCACCTCGCCGCAGTTCACGTCGGCGCATCCGATGGATTCGCCGAGCAGCGAGCCCGGCCGGCATTTCGATTCGTCGAGAAGATAGCATTTGCCGGAGAACGTGCGTGTGCCTTCCACTGCGTATGGGGTCCACGCCGGCACTTCGCGCAGGCACTGGTAGAACTCCTGCGGGGGGATGTGCTGGAACGCGATGGCCGGCACCGGGAGACCGTCGCCGTTGCGTTCGCCGAGATGACGCTGCACGTCGCCCAGCCAGCGGATGGCTTCGGGACTGGGCGTGCCATAGCCGGCGGTGTCGGCCAGGTCGAAGTCGCGGGACTTGACCGCATACAGTTCGTAGGGGACGGTGTCGGCGGTCTGGGAGGCGAGTTCGACGGGGCTTTCCACATGCGAACCGGGTTCGCCGTCCTCGCCGCCGATCTCGCTGGCGTAGTCGCCGGAGTTCACCATCATCACGCTCATGGCGATGCGGCCGCCGTCGGACGATTCCACGGGCAGGGCGAACGTGCCCGGCTCGCAGACCAGCGGGTCGGCATGGTCGGCGGCCAGCGCTGTCGGGGTGTCGGGCGTGCTGCGGGGGTTGAGGCATCCGGGGAATTCGCGGTACATGTCGTCCTGCTCGTCGACGAGCACGCCGCATTGGAAGTCGTGGTTGCCGTAAGTGGCGGCGAACGGCACGTCGGCGGTCACGGCCGGTCCGAGGAACGCGGAGAACGTCTCTCGCACCTTCTCGCGCGTGCGGTCCATGGCGGTCTCGGCATCGTCGTCCGAGGGTTGCATGCCCTGCACGGCCGCCTCGAATCTGGTGACGGCGCGCACGTGGGCACCGGGCCGGTCGCCGCGCCGGCGCAGGAACGTGTCGATGTAGGCGGGGTCGTATCCACGGATCTGGTCGCCGGTGAGCACGACGAGGTCGGGGTCGGAGACGGCGATGGCTTCGCGGATCAGGCGAATCGTGTCCTCGTTGACGTCGGGCCCGTCCTGGATGTCGGCCATCTGCAGCACTCGGAACGTGCCGTTCTCGCGAAATCGAAGAGTCATGCCTACCACTCTATATCGTCGGGGTTCATCAAACTGAATATCGGGTGCCGGCATGCTGAAGCCTATGCGAACTGTTCGCGGCGGAAATGGAAAACCGTCCTGCCTCCCCAAGGTGTGGATGGGGAGGCAGGACGGTTCCTGCCATGCGGTCGTGGCATCGGAAGGCGCCGGGCGGCACGGTTACGGGACCGATCCCGGCACGTCGGTGTTTTTCCGGTGTTTTTTCGGTGTTTACAGAACGCCCTGGGCGACCATGGCGTTGGCGACCTTGACGAAGCCGGCGGCGTTGGCGCCGAGCATGAGGTCGCCCTCGTGACCGTATTCCTTGGCGGCGGCCAGGGATTCGGACACGATGGTCTCCATGATGTTCTTCAGCTTGGCGTCGACCTCGTCGAACGTCCAGCTGAGACGATAGCTGTTCTGGCTCATCTCCAGTCCGGAGACGGCGACGCCGCCGGCGTTCGCGGCCTTGGCCGGGCCGTACAGCAGGCCGGCGTCCTGATAGACGGCGATGGCCTCCGGGGTCGACGGCATGTTCGCGCCCTCGCACACGGCCTGGCATCCGCCAGCGACGAGCGCCTTGGCGGACTCCTCGTCGATCTCGTTCTGGGTGGCGCACGGCAGGGCGATGTCGCACTTGACGGTCCACACGCCGGAGCAGCCCTCATGGTATTCGGCGGACGGCACGCGCTCGGCGTACTCCTTGATGCGGCCGCGCTCGACCTCCTTGATCTGCTTGACGACGTCCACCTTGATGCCTTCCGGATCGTAGACGTAGCCGTTGGAATCGGAGACGGTGACGACCTTGGCGCCCAGCTGCTCGGCCTTCTGCGCGGCGTAGATGGCCACGTTGCCGGAACCGGAGATCACGACGGTCTTGCCTTCGAAGGAATCGTTCTTCAGCACGCGCAGGGCCTCCTGCATGTAGTAGCAGACGCCGTAGCCGGTGGCCTCGGTGCGGGCGAGCGAGCCGCCGAACTCCAGGCCCTTGCCTGTGAGCACGCCGGAGTATTCGTCGCGGATGCGCTTGTACTGGCCGAAGAGGTAGCCGATCTCGCGGCCGCCCACGTTGATGTCGCCGGCCGGGACATCGGTGAACTGGCCGATGTGGCGGCACAGCTCGGTCATGAAGGCCTGGCAGAAGCGCATGACCTCGGCGTCGGAGCGGCCCTTCGGGTTGAAGTCGGAGCCGCCCTTGCCGCCGCCCATCGGCAGCGTGGTCAGGCTGTTCTTGAGGATCTGCTCGAAGCCGAGGAACTTGATGACGCCCTCGTTGACGGTCGGGTGGAAGCGCAGGCCGCCCTTGTACGGTCCGATCGCGGAGTTGAACTGAACACGGTAGCCGCGGTTCACCTGCACCTTGCCCTCGTCATCGACCCAGGCCACACGGAACTTGACGACGCGCTCGGGCTCGACGATGCGCTCAAGGACGCCGTTCTTCTCGTATTCGGGGTGCTTCTCGACGACCGGTTCGAGGGATTCGAAGACCTCGCGAACGGCCTGCAGGAACTCCGGCTGGTCACCATCGCGCTGCTCCACCTGATCGTAGACGCGCTTGAGATATTCGTTGTTCAGCATCATGCTCCTTAGCATGTAGGGAGCCTCGCCGCATGTTCGCACACCTGCGCCTGCGCCATGGTTTTCCAAGGACGTGACGTGATCGCGGAGGGGGCGGCAACGCTCTGATTGGTGAGAACACCCTCATAATAAGGCAGAATGCCGCCCATGTGAATACCTATTCCATATATAGGAAAACCCTATCGGAATGGCGTGCCCTACTGTGCGGCCTCGGCCTCGTCGAGACCGGAGAAGCCGCCGAGGATCACCGTGGTGGCGATGGTCTGCTCGGTGATGTTCACGCCCGCGTTGCGCAGGTCGATGATCATCAGCGCGTATTTGTGGAACGTGCGGTCCGAATACGTGCCGAGTTCGCCGCGCAGATACGTCTCGAACGACGTGACGCCGATCTCGTCCTGGTCGGTGGTCAGCACTCGCATGGCCTCGCCGAGCTTCGGATAGCGCTCGCGGAACTCGCGCGCCCATTGCACCTGCTGCCGGATGACGGCCTCCTGCGCGTCGAGGCGCTCCGGGTCGAGCTTCGGCATCGAGGGTTCGAGCTCCCTGTGGTACCGTTCGGGCTCGGTGGATTCCATCATGCGCGCGTACTTCTCGGTCAGGAGGTTGCGGCCGGCCGCGTCGGCGTCGTCGAGGTCCTGCGCGTAGCTGTCGAGCAGGTCGATGCGCCAGGTGAGGAACTGGCTGATGCGCATCTGGTGGAACGTGGGCCAGTCCCCTTGGCAGTTGGCGCGGCCGCCCTCGTTGTTCACCTCCTGGAACTGGTTCCATTCATGGCGGACGATGAGCTCGGCCCGGTGCGCCTGCTCGTTGATGTCGTGCTGCTCGTCGTACCACAGTGTGGCGGTGAGCACGTGGTCGGCGCTTTCGTTGGTGGTGTTGGTGGTGTTGGCCGTATTCGTATCGGACATGATCTCCTCCGATGATGATGTGTTTGGATGGGCGGAAGGATGGACGTGGCGAAGCTCCCCTCAGTCATGCTACGCATGACAGCTCCCCTCACAGAGGGGAGCCGAGGAAGAGGGGGGTCATGCTGTGCATGACGGCCTGCCTCGCGGAGGGGAGCCGGGGCTGTGTTTCTGGCTCCCCTCCTGGAGGAGGGGAGCTGTCGGCGTCAGCCGACTGAGGGGAGGGCGTCTGCTGTGGAGTTGGCTGGATGGGAGCTGAGGTTTGCGAGCCTGTGACTGTGTCTCCCCTCAGTCATGCTACGCATGACAGCTCCCCTCACAGAGGGGAGCCGAGGGAGAGGGGTCATGCTGTGCATGACGGCCTGCCTCGCGGAGGGGAGCCGGGGCTGTGTTTCTGGCTCCCCTCCCGGCGGAGGGGAGCTCTTTCGTGAGGCCGTGGTCTTGACTTACGAGGGGAGCCGGGGGCTGTGTTTCTGGCTCCCCTCCCGGCGGAGGGGAGCTGTCGGCGTCAGCCGACTGAGGGGAGCTCCCGAACACCCGTCCCGAACCCCGCCTACAGGCTCTTGAGCCAGGGGTTGGCGATGTGCTCCTCCACATACGGGCGCTGCCATTCGAGGAACGTCTCGTCGCTGCGGGTCCAGCCGTCGCGGCGGATCTCCGTGAGCACCTCGCCGCACAGGTGGTCGATGATCGACTTCACCTGCTCGACGACCGGGCCCGCGCCCTTGCCTCCCTCGCCGAATCCGGCACCGCCGAAGCACGCCGCCGAGGAGAGCCGCAGCAGCGTCTCCAGCTGCTCGGCGGAGTCGTCCATGCGCGTGACCGGGCCGCGGCACAGCTTGCGCAGCGCGGCGAACTGCCACTTGTAGTACGGCAGGTATCCCACGGTGATCGGCTCGTTGATGAGGTAGACGAACGAGGAGACCGCCTTGACGAATTCCTCGATTGACAGCCATGCCGCCGCGCCGTCGCCGCGCTCGATCATGCGCGGGAAGTTGTACTGCCCGGCCTGCGAGATCATGCCGAGTCGACGCGACACCAGCGCGATGAGCACGTCCTCGGGCATGTTCTTGAAGCCCTGCCTGGTCTTGGAGAACGCGCCGAGCGGGTCGGCGAAGATCTGGCCGTTGGTGGCGGCGGCCAGCGTCGCCTCGTCCAGCATCAGCCATTCGTGGGCCTTGGCGGGGTCGTCGCCCGGTGCCTCGCGGTAGCCGGTGATGCCTTCGAAGAAGTCGCCGATGGAGAACGCGCCCTCGCGGCGGTTCGCCCCCTGCGCACGCGGCGTGGTGGAGTCGGCGCCCTTCACGGTGAAGCCCATGAACTCCTTGGGCAGCAACGTCTCGTAGTCATGCTGGAGCTGTTCGCCGATGGCCTTGTAGTCCTCGTCGGTCAGCCACATGCAGAAGCGGGGACCGAAGTCGTGGTCCTGCGAGATCTCGTCGTCGAACCCGTAGCATTCCGACCCGTGGCCGACGAGTCCCGCCGCGATGCGGCCCTTGTATTCCGGCTAGCGGGCGGCGATCATCGGCTTGCCGCAGTGGTTCCAGTATTCCTTGGCGAGCTTCAGGCCGGTGATGGCCGGGCGCGTCGTGGCGACGGGCTTGGCATCTGGCTTGGCGGCGGCCGGGGCGGGGCCCGCCTGCGCCGCCGAGGATGTCATCGCCTGGCGTTCCTGGTCCACATGCCAGTCGAACGACTGCGCGGCGCCCGCGAGCTTCGTGGCCGTGGCCGAATCGTCGGCGAACCGCGAGCCCTCGTCGTCCCAGAAGTCCGAGCCGTCGTCGTCCGGCACGGCGACGCCGGCCTTGGCCGCTGCCTTCTCCGCTCCGTCGAGGTTCTCCTTGGTGATGTCGTAGTAGTCGTTGTGGCCGTAGCATTCCTCGATGACGGCGAGGGACTTGCGGTAGGCGCGCACGGCGTTCGCCAGGTCGCCGGCGTGGAAGCAGGCCTGCGCGTAGCCGGCCAGGGCCGACGCGAAGTGCGCGCTGTTCTCCAGATGGCCGCGCTTGTAGATGCGCAGCGCCTCGGCCGCGTGTTTGAGCGCCTCGTCGTCACGTCCCTCGTTCATGAGGATCAGCGCGAGGTTCGTGTGCGTCGACGCCACGTCCACGTCCTCGGTCACGTTGACGCTTGACGATTCGAGGATGGACAACGCCTTGCGCAGCTCGGCCTCGGCCGGTTCCAGACGGTCCGTCTCCGAATACAGGATGGAGAGGTTGTTGTGCAGCGCGGCGAGGCGGCGGTCGGTCGGTGCCAGGGTCTTCTCGCTGGACTCCAGCGCCTCGCGGTACAGTTTCTCGGCTTCGTCGTATTCGCCTGCCGCACGTGTGGCGGTGGCGGCGTTGATGAGCGTGGTGGCCCAGGCGTCGCTGCCTTCCAGCCCCATGCGTTTCGCCAGGTCCAGCGACTCCTTGACCAGCGGCAGGTTGTCGTCGTGACGGCCTTGCGAACGGTAGAATCCCAGCAGTTCGTTGATCACCGTCAGCTGGCCGGCGTCGTCGCCGAGCCGACGTGCCTCGTCCAGCGAGTCCAGCAGATACGGCTCGGCCTTCGTGGCCGCGTCGTGCGCGGAGAAGATCGCGTCGAGACCTTTGATGAAACCGTTGACGTCAAACGCTTCGTTGCCCATGCATCCCCCTGATTCGGTAGCGGGTGGTTATCCACATCAAGTCTAGATGTTGTGGGCCTTGCTGAACAGTGAAGCGTCACGAAAACGGTGTGATATTACCCACAGCGATTTCGGCGGGGATCGTTCGAGGCCGCCCGCCGAAATCATCGGGTCATGCCGTCCCGGTCACACCTCGACGCGGCGCATGCGCTCGTAGGCGTCGGTGTTCGTCTCGTGGCGGACCGAATACACGGCCAGGCAGAGCACGGCGAGCAGGGCGAGCGGCGCGCCGGCGAGCGCCGAGAAATGGTAGTCCATGCCGGTGGCGTTGAGCGCGAGGCCGCCGACGATGGATCCGCCGGCGTTGCCGAGGTTGAATGCGATCTGCACGGATGCGCCGCCGACGAGTTCGCCGCCGCCCTTGCCCGCGTTGGCCATGAGCAGCTGCTGGGGCGAGGAGATGAAGAACATGCCGAACGCCACGCAGAACGTCATGACGGCGGTGCCGACGTGGCCGCCGGGCAGGAGGAAGATGATGACGAGGCCGATCATGGAGACCGCCTGGCCGAGCGCGGCGGTTCCGGCGTAGCGCCAGGCGTCGCAGACGCGTCCGCCGGCGAGGCCGCCGACGACCATGCCCAGTCCGGCGAGCACCATGAGGGCCGGGACCATCGGGGCCGGCCAGCCTCCCACGCGCGTCAGCCATGGGGAGATGTAGCTCCACCAGCAGAAGACGCCGCAGTTGCCGAGGAACACGGCTGCGAGGATGAGCCAGGGGCCGCGTCGGCGCAGGAACCTGAACTGTCCTGCCAGTCCGACGTCCTTGACGGCGGGCAGTGCCGGTATCCATGCCGCGGATAATACGATGGTGGCGGCCGCCCATACGGCGAGTACCACGAACGCGAGCCGCCAGGAGAGGAATTCGCCGAGCAGCGTGCCTGCCGGAACGCCGAGCATGTTGGCGATGGTCTGCCCCGCCACCATGACGGAGACGGCCTGCGCCTCGCGGCCCTTGTCGGCCACGGTCTTGGCGATGAGGGTGGCGGTGCCGAAGAACGCGCCGTGCGGCAGTCCGGAGATGAACCGTGCCGCGACGAGCATGGCGTTGCCGGTGGAGAGTGCGGACATGGCGTTGCCGATCATGACGAGTGCCATGAACATCAGGACGAGACGTTTCGGCGGGATTTTGCGGCCGAACACGAGGATCAGCGAGCCGGCGCATACGCCGATGGCGTAGGCGGAGATGTAGTGGCCTGCCTGGGGGATGGTGACGTTCATGTCGTGCGCCGTCTGGGGAAGGATGCCCATCATGACGAATTCTGCGGCGCCGAGCGCGAACGCGCCCAACGCCAATGCGATAAGACTCTTCTTCATGGTTTGCTCTTCGTAATCGTATTACCGTATTAATGAATGAATCATCGGACCGTGGAACCGTTGCATCGTTTGACGTCATCATGATAATGCCCTTGGGGGATGACGACGGCGTCGCCATATGAACGTCCAATGAAAAAAGGAGAATCGTTGAAATTTCAACGATTCTCCTCTGTTGGTCGGGCTGGCGGGATTTGAACCCGCGGCCTCTTCGTCCCGAACGAAGCGCGCTACCAAGCTGCGCTACAGCCCGTAAGACCTCGATAGATATTACACGAGGCGTCATTTATGGCAAAAACACGGCGTGTCGCATGATTTTCCGCGTGTATCGCCGCATCGCTACACTGTGATGATATGACTGAGCTCAACGAGAACACTTCCGGCGATTCCTCCGAGAACGAGCAGGAATCCACCCCCCGCATGACCACCGTGGAACGCGCGGAGATGCTGCTGCGGCAGGACGCCGCCATCACCGAACGCATCGCGAACGGCGCCTCGCTCGACGACGCCGTCGACCCCTCGAACAAGGAATTCGGGCCGCTCGCCCACTCCGAGCAGGTGCAGATGCGCGTGGCCAAGCGCGCCATGATGCTGAACGAGGGCCTGGAGCCCTATCCGGTCCACCTCGACGTGACCGACACCATCGAGGCCGTGCGCGCCAGGTACGACGGCAAGCTCGAAGCCGGCGACGAGACCGAGGACGTGGTCGGCATCGCCGGCCGCGTGCTGTTCCTGCGCAACGCGGGCGGCCTGTGCTTCGTGCAGCTCTCCGCCGGCGACGGCACGAAGATCCAGGGCATGGTCTCCAAGCGCGAGATCGGCGCCGACTCGCTCAAGCGGTTCAAGCAGCTCGTGGACCTCGGTGACCACCTGTACATCCGCGGCCGTGTGATCGCCTCCAAGACGGGTGAGCTCTCCGTGTTCGCCACCGAATGGGCCATCGCCTCCAAGGCGCTGCAGCCGCTGCCGGCGCTGCACAAGGACCTCAACGAGGACACCCGCACCCGCAAGCCGTACATCGGCATGATCGCCGACGAGAATATCCGCAACATGGTGCGCAACCGTTCCAAGGCCGTCGCCTCGCTGCGCCACACCTTCGCGAACCACGACTTCATCGAGGTGGAGACCCCGATGCTGCAGACCGTGCACGGCGGCGCCGCGGCCCGTCCGTTCACCACGCACATGAACGCCTTCGACCTCGACCTCTACCTGCGCATCGCCCCCGAGCTGTTCCTCAAGCGCTGCCTCGTCGGCGGCATCGACCGCGTGTTCGAGATCAACCGCGACTTCCGCAACGAGGGCGTCGACGCCACGCACGCCCCCGAGTTCACCATGGTCGAGGCGTATCAGGCGTACGGCACGTACGACACCATCGGCGAGCTCGTCAAGGAGCTCGTGCAGAAGACCGCCATGGACGTCTACGGCTCGCACAAGGTCACGCTGCTCGACGGCACCGAATACGATTTCGGCGGCGAATGGAAGACCATCAGCATGTACGATTCCCTCTCCGAGGCGCTCGGCGAGGAGATCGTTCCCAACGGCGGCCCCGACAATCCCGGCACCTCCGTGGAGCACCTCGGCGCCATCGCCGACAAGCTCGGCGTGGAGCGCGACGACGTGGAGAACCACGGCAAGCTCGTCGAACACCTGTGGGAGCACTTCTACGAGGACAAGCTCTACGAGCCCACCTTCGTGCGCGACTTCCCGGTGGAGACCTCCCCGCTCGTCAAGGGCCACCGCTCCAAGGCCGGCGTGGTGGAGAAGTGGGACCTCTACGTGCGTGGCTTCGAGCTGGCCACCGGATACTCCGAGCTCAACGACCCGGTCGTGCAGCGCGAACGCTTCGTGGCCCAGGCCAAGGACGCGCTCGCCGGCGACGAGGAGGCGTGCGACATCGACGAGGACTTCCTTGAGGCGCTCGGCGTGGGTATGCCCCCGGCCGGTGGCATGGGCATGGGCATCGACCGTCTGCTCATCGCGCTGACCGGTGCCACGATTCGCGAGACCATCACCTTCCCGCTGGTCAAGCCGCTCGCGCTGTAGGCGGCGGGAGGCTGAGATATCGCACCCCCTCAGTCAGGCTGCGCCTGACAGCTCCCCCTGACAGGGGGAGCCAAGGCAATCACCGTACAGCCCAATTCGACGGCAAGACGGCCAGGCCTCAGCTACGTGGCTCCCCTCCCGGCGGAGGGGAGCTGTCGGCGCAGCCGACTGAGGGGAGGGTGCTGAGAGGGATCGCTCCCTCGGTCAGACTGCGTCTGGCAGCTCCCCTGACAGGGGGCAAGGCAATCATCGTACAGCTCAATTCGACAGACAAACTGGCCGGGGCCCGGCTTCTTGACTCACCCTCCCCGCTGGTGAGGAGGCGAGCGCGAGAACTAGGGCGATCCGGGTCGTGTCGGCCCCCCTCCCCGCTGGGGAGGGGAGCTGTCGGCGTAGCCGACTGAGGGGAGGGAGCCGCCGGGCAATCTCCCCAGCATCGTTTGCAACCTCCTCCCGCTTCCACCCATGGCGTACGCCAGCCGTGATGCAAACTTAGAATTAGCGTCATGGGGCTGTTGACGTCATTCGGAAGAGGGGTATGCATGAAGTGCGGCCACCGCGCAGAAGAAGCGTGAGGTCGCCGCCATCCTGGCCAGCTTCCACGGCGCCGGCTGAGCCGGCGGAGGTGCATGCGTCGCAATGCGAGCCGACCGGCAATGCGGAAAGAGTCTGGATGCTGTCGCGCCGGGTGGGAGCATGTGCCCTTCCGACATCCCGGGGCCGCCTCCTGCCGGTCCCGATAAGGCGGTGCTCCGAATGCCGTAGTCGAAGGATTTTTCGGGACCGAAGGATCTTTCGAGACCATACAATCCGCTGCGGTCATCCCCTATTATCATTGTGCTAACAAGAAGTTATCGAAATTCGGGAAGGGGCTTCCATGCTTTGCCCTCATTGCGGCAGCCAGAATGAATCCAACGCAAAGTTTTGCGTAAACTGTGGTGGTCCGTTGCCTACAGCCGGACAACCGGCTGATGGCCAACAAACAAGTATCCGGCAAGCTCCGCTGCAGTGGACTCCGCAGGGTGCAGGGCAGAATCAGCCGACATCGATGCCGTCGATGCCGCCAAGGCCGTCCTCTGACCAGTCGGCACCGGAGCGGCGGTTCCAGACGTCGCCCAGCCAGCCTGGAATGTTCGGCCAGCCCACTCAGCCCACTCAATACACTCAGGCCTCCGAATCCAAGTCGTCCATAACCGAATCGTTGTGGAATTCGGCCAATTCGGCCAATGCCGCGAAATCCTCCGAGGCCGCAAAAACTGCGACGGGTCTGTTGAAGCACATCCCGTTCCCGGTCATCGCGACGGCGGTCACCGTGGTTGTGCTGGCGGTGTTCGTCCTGATGTTCAAGGGTCTTCCCGGGTCCAATGGCGGAGCCGGATCCGCCTCGAACGGCGCCACTGCGAAATCCCCCGATCCCGACATCACGGTCTCGGATGTCACCTTCACCAAGGACTACTGCTGGGATGGGGCGAAGAAGGTGGACGCGTATGTGATGTCCATGGATGCCCGGAACAATCGCAATGAAGCGAAAACGATGATTCCTTCGTTCCTCATCGATTTCACATCGAAAGACAAGTATGGTGATGAGCAGAAGCATAGGACCCTTAAGGGTAAGGACCTGGATTTTCAGGATATGGGTACTACGCATATCGATGAGGATTGGGGCGAGAGTGCGATGGCTTTTGATCTCAAAAACAATGCGGTGACCTTGGGCGCAAATGAAAAACGTCGGATATCGTTCTATATCACGTTGGTGGAGAACTCCTACTATATGGAGATTACCTCGGTAAACGGCATCAAACTGTTTGACGTCGGCACGGCGTCGTCCGATGATGTGGTGCCGGAGAATAATCGGAAGGTGGATATATCCCAGGGGGAGGGGCCGTTCGGGTCGCAGCTCAATGCCACGGTGACCAATACGACCAGAGACTATTGGACCATGGCCGATGCCGCGATCACGCTCATGGCCGACGGGAGGCCGATCTTCGAGGACGGCGTCGAAAGAACCTGCCGTGTGGAACAGCCGTTGAAGCCTGGTGCCTCCGGAAGCTGCGACATCCCCATCTCCTCGGATGTGGAGGAGCTGAGGCAGGGGCATAAGCTGAGCTGGAAGGTCACCTCCCTGAGCTATGACAAGGATGTCAGCAAGTCCAGCGGGGAATGATCCGACGGCTCAGGCGCCGCGCATCCTCCGGGCGGCCATCCGCGCCTCCTGCTGGTAGCGACGTGTGCTTGCGATCAGTTGCTGCAGGTCCGCTCCCGCCTGGGCCGCCCGCGCCGCGGCCTGCCCTCCTTTGGGAATCGTCGCAAGCGATGATTGCGCGGCGTTCACGGCCCGCAGCGCGCGACCGGCCATATCGGCCACGCTGTTGGCGGATGCGGCATAGCGTTGGACGTCATCGATGTGGTTCTGGATGCTTTCGACCATGATCTGCCTCCCATGGGCTGTCTCCACGATGGATATGGGTGTGGATGGATATGGGTGTGGATGTGGCCGCGGCGTACGGCATGGGGCGTTCAGTCGTTGACGTAGACGGTTTCGGTGACGTCGACGCTGTTGGTGGCCGCGATTGCCGCCATGATGGATGACGTCGCGGCGTGGGCGCTTCCGGTCGTCGTATGCGCGGCGACGCCGACCGGAACGCCGACGCCGGTGCCCTGCAGGGAGGCGTTGGTCATCCGCTCCAGCCTCGCGGCAAGGGCTCCCGCCTCGTTGGCCATGCCCAGGGCCTGCTGTAAGGCGGTCTCCGCCCTCTTTCGTGCCTCGGCCCATTGCGGATTCGTCCTTTGGACGTAATGTCCCATTTCATACCCCTCGCGATTCCTTGAGATACTTCGCCGTCTCGTTCTGCAGCTCCTCCAGCATGGCGATGGCCTTCCGCATCGCCGCGGACGCCTCCTGCACTTCGCGCGTGGCGCGCTGTCCGGGGATCGAGCCGCGCGTGACCATCGCCAACTGCATGGCGTTGCGGTCGATCTGCCCTCTGTTGGCGGCCATCAGCGTTTGGAGCTGCTCCGAATTGTGGCTGATCTTCGCCGCCGCAACCTGGGTTTCATAAATCGATGCCATAGTATCGATGTCCTCTGCCGTATATGTGTATGTGAATGTGAATGATGAGTCGGGACTCAGAGCGCGCGGATCTGGTTCAGCGCCTGGGAGGCCTGCCGCAGTTCGGTGAGGGTGCTGTCCAGCGCACGCTGGGTCGCCTTGATCGAGGCGACCATGCGCTGGTCGTAGCCTCTGCTGCTGCCGTCAAGCTCGGTGACCACGAGCGACATGTTCTCTCGTGTGTTGTCCTGATAGCTGAGCACCAGTCCGATTTGGCTGTTGATCTCGCTTTGCAATGCTGCCACGATGCTTTTGGTCTGCCGTAGCGACATGATGTTCTCCTTTCGACGCCATGCCGTGGGATGGGGTCATGCGATGGGATGAGGGATGGAGGGCGGCGGTACGTCCGTCGGCATGGAGGGCGGCCGATTCGCCGGCAACGGCACCGTCGCGTAGGGGATGATGATCGCCGGATCGTTCATGATGGAGGAGTCCCAGGCGAGCGCCCGATTGTCCTCGGGCGTGTATTCGTATGCCGGGTCCGCGGTGATGGTGCCGATGACCTGTCGGCTGGTCTGGAAGGCGATACGCGCATCGAAGAAGTCCAGGCCGTCGACCGTCATGCCCATCTGCTTTTCGAATGTGCTGTATTTGCGCCACCAGCCGAGCACGTGGACGCCGTTCGTCGGCCCCTGGTCGCAGATCAGCGCGAATTCGGCGGGCATATGGTTCACGCGATCCAGGCCGAATCCGAGGATATAGGTTTCGGTCTCCTCCCGATCGTGGTCCTCCGGTTCTTCGGGTATTTCGGGCGTCGGGGTCGTCTTGGTCCCGTCGTCGCCGGCCGGGATATCGTCGAGTCCGTAGTCGGCGAGGTCGAAGCCGGCGTTCAGGTCGGTTGTGCCGCCGGGCGCGATGCCCCCGAACATGTCGTCGGCCGCGTGAAGCCCGTTGTCCCTGGCGATGGCACGTATCGCCTCTGCGGCGTCACGGCGGTCCACCAGTTCGACGTGCAGCCCTTGGACCTTCAGCGCATCGCGCAGCTGGGCGCATGTGAGCTTCCTGCCCGCATCCGGCGTCATCGCGTCGATGATCACGAAGCGTGCGGGTTTGTTGCCCTTACTTTGGCGTGCCAGGGCAAGGGCGAAGCCCATCAGCTCCACGTATACGGGACCGGATCCGAACAGGGCGACGTTGCGTCCCGCGTCGCGTCCCAGGGGGATCCTCAACGGTTCGGAATCGACTTCGATGCGTCCGCCGGCCAGCACCACGGGAGAGCCGTCGGGATCCGGCGTCGCGAGCGCGGCGTCGGACCGCCAATCCCGGTCGCGTTCGCCGTCGAACACGAATGGCGGTCGGGCCATATGCGCGCCGATGGCGCACTGCCACCACTTGCGTCGCTGCGGCAGCAGCGTGCGTTCCTCGACCGTGCCGCCCGCATATGCGATGTTGACGGTGTCGTTGTCCCTGGGGTTGCCGTAGTTGAGGTTCACGATGGCCTCGTGGGGGCGCAGATATGCGGCCGCTTCGTTGTTCATGCCGAGCGTGGCGCGGGATTCGGAGACCGAGTTCTTCAGCGCGATGCGAATCGGCACCTGGGCGAGCAGCGTGTTCTCCCCGCCCATCAGCGCCATGCTGTTGCCGATGGTCTGCGATGCAAGGATGATATGGATCCCGGCCGCGCGGAACAGGCGTACCGCGTTGGTCAGCAGGGAGGCGATATGCCGGGATTTCTCGTCGTTCGAGTCGATCATCATCTGGAACTCGTCCACGATGAGCACGATCCGGGGGATGGTATCGCCTGTCTTCCGCCGATACTCGTGGATGTTCTGCGCGCCCGCCGCCTTGAACCGCTTGAGGCGTCCGCGATGCTCGTTGAACAGGTGTTCGAGCACGCTCAGACCGAATTCGCGGTCCGCTTCGAGGCCTATGGCGCGTGCCTGGGGGAGATATGTGCCGTCGTCCTGAGGACAGAAGGGCTGCAGGGTGACGCCTTCCTTGAAGTCCAGCAGATAGAGTTCCAGTTCCTGGGGGCTGTAGCGTTGGCACAGGCTGTGGATGATGACGGAGATGAGGTTTGATTTACCCTGGCCCACCGCGCCGGTGATGAGCGCGTTGTGCCGTTGGTTGAGCGTGTCGCCGAGTGTGATTTCCACGGTCCTGTTGCCGTATCGTCCCACGGAGAACGTGAGGCCGTCGATACTGCTGCTTCGCCAGAGCGTGGCGTCGGACAGGTCCTCGACGGTGTCGAAGAGGATGGAGTCCGTGTTGTCTTCGGGATTCCTCAGCTGTTCCGTGATGCGGCGTGCCGTATCGATTAGGATGGTGTTGTCGACGGCGTACGGGTTCCGCTGATCCACGTAGGCATGTGTATAGTGCTTGAGGACGATCGTCTTCATGATCTCGTCCTCGGGAAGCATGGAATGCATGATGATGCTCACCCCTGCCGCGGGTCCCGCCGCGGCGAGGATGTCGAGGTCGACCTGGGTCTCCTTGGGCAGCAGCGAATAGTCCGCGGCGATGACCAGCAGGGTGTATCCGCCCATCGGATAGTTCTCATGCTCCCGGAAATCGGCGAGGGTCGGCGCGGTTCCCCGCATCATGTCGTACGTGGAACGCACCTGTTCCTTGATGCGGGCGATCGCCGACGCCAGATCCTGCTGGGAGCCGAGTATGTCCAGCAGCTGTCGTCCGCCTTCGTTGAGTTCCTTGAACGGTGAGGCGAATCCGGTGAGTTTTTCGTCATAGACCACGACGTTCAGCTGGCCGGGGGCCGTGCCGTTCAGGGCCGCGCATATGAAATCCTGGGTCAGGGCGATGGTGTAGTCGCTGTTCACCAGTGACTCCTCCACCCAGATGTTCGCATTGCAGAGCAGGGGCCACGTGACCCCTCCCACTTCTACTTCCCGGGCGACCCGAAGCATTGGCGATGCCATGATGTCCTCCTCGATGATGTGATGCGTGGTCTCGGCGACGAATCAGCCCAGTGATGGACCGGCCCAGCGCAACACGTATTGCGAGGGATCCTGGTCCGCCAGCCGTATCCGTTCCTGCGTCTGTTGGATGGTGGTCTGCAACGTCTGTATGGTGTCGGCGATCTTCCGCAGCTCCTGATCGGACTGCTCGATCTGCGATTGAAGCTTGGAGTATCGCGATCCGGCGGTCATGCCTTGCCAGGCCAGATAGGCGAACGGCACCTCCAGGGCGAGGAGCAGTATGAACGTGAGCATTCCCGAATTGGTGCCGGCCGTCACGATGACGAGGGCCAGGATGACGGCGACCACGAGCGCGATGCGGTGCCGCTTCGGCGGCTTGCCGTCGTTGGACATGGACTGCGCCTTGCCGAGCAGCGCTTGGTATTCGGCCGACTTGCCGGCGTGGCTTTGCATCAGGCTCTGGTATTGCGCAATCATCGTCGTCAACTGCTGTCGTAGCGTCGCCGCGTCCTGGGCGGCTTTCTGGTTGATCCATGCGATGCGCTGCCTGCATGAGGCGGTTTCGTTCTGGAAATGCCGTTTCCATTGGTCCTGGGCCGGTTGCGGGATGGGGGTTGTGTCCAGCAGGTCGAGCCGCTCCTGGCACGTATTCGCATAATCCTGTATGCGGCTGATGGTCTGACGGGAGAGGTCATGCCTGACCGGGGCGTATGCCGTCAGCTCCTTGTACA
Organism: Bifidobacterium catulorum; assembly: GCF_003129925.1. Taxonomy (GTDB): domain Bacteria; phylum Actinomycetota; class Actinomycetes; order Actinomycetales; family Bifidobacteriaceae; genus Galliscardovia; species Galliscardovia catulorum. The sequence continues at coordinate 112,632 of NZ_QFFN01000002.1, forward strand.
GGTCTTGGAACTGCTGTTCGGTCCATTGGCCGGGATGGTCGGCCAGGGCCTGCAACCCGAATATGGCGCTATGCGTGGCCTCGTCGAGGTTCCATTCATTCCCGTCGGCGTTCCGCATGAAGCATTCCGACTGGAATTGGCACAGACGCGGGAAGGCGGTTGCGGATGAATGCTTCAGGGCCTCCTGCACCTTGGTCAGCGCCTCCTCGGCTTTGCCTTGTGCGAGCAGTACCTCCATGCTGGCGCGCAGGCAGTCCACACGGGTCTGTTCCGATTGTTCGCCGGCTTTGAGGCAGACGTAGGCGTTGTCAAGGTGGTTTTGGGCCGTCCTGATGATCTGTTCGCGTTCGTGGACGTCCGTCGTGTTGTCGAGTCGCTTCAATGCGATCAGCGCCGCCCACGCATAGGGGTCGGGCTCATCGCCATGTGCGACGCGGCCGATGGCCGCCGCCGCCTGATTGTATTGGCCCTCATGGTAGAGTTTCTTGGCCTGCGCCAGCCAGTCATGGCCCTTCTTCGACTCCGTATGGGGATGCTTCTGCTCCTCCAGCGCGGCGTCGTAGCGCTGACGGGTGGGCTCGTCCGCGAAGGCGTCCGTCAGCGCCTGCTTGATGAGCTGGGCCTGTCGACGCGCGTTGTCGTCGCGCATATAGACCTTCTCGTACACGGAGAACCTGCGCTGCAGCTCCTGCTGAATCGCCGCGAGAGGGTCCGCGGGATGGAGTTTCAACAGCTCATAGTAATCGGGGATTCGTTCCATGACAGGGCTTTCCTCTCGTGACGGCGACGGCGCTCAGGACTTGGATCCGAAACGATTCAGGTGTTGCCTGGCGGCGTTTGCGGGATCGTCGACGGTGGGGGCCGTGCCGTTCTGGTTTGGGTCCATGCCGCCGTTGTGGTTGTGGTTGATTCGGTCGGCGAGGTTCTGGGCGAATATATCGTTCAGGACCTGCTGGGAGACGCCTTGGACGAAGGTGCCCGCGGTCCGTTGTATGAAGCCGTTGCCGCTGTAGTGGTTGACTCGTTTGACGAGGTCCTTGATGTAGGCGTCGTATTCGGCCTCGGCCCTTGCCGTCGGGCTTATGGCCAACTCGAACTCCTTGCCGAGCTTGGCGAGCGCGCCGAAGGTGAGGATGCTGAGGATCGCCGTGATGATGCCGCCGATGATGCCCGCCTTCTTCAGACCGCTCATCAATGAGATGTAGTGCTTGGCCCCGGCTACGGAATGCGCCCTGTTCTTGCTGAGCATGAGGATGACCTTGTTTTGCTCCGCGACGTCCTTGAATTCGCCGGCGTAGTATCCTTCGCTGATCGCGGCGATCCTCAGGTCGTTGGTGCGGGACCGTGCATAGATGGCCTTGGCGATGAGCTTGACGGCGTATTTGGCGATGAAGTAGCTCAGCACCATGGGGACGAGCGTCGTCAGCATGGCGAGATTGATGTCGGTATATGCCTCATCGCCCGCAATCTGCATCAGGAGCAGATACAGCAGGGTGCCGACGACGGCCCACAGCACGAAGCCCATGATCGTGCTGTAGTAGCTGTACCAGGTGAATTTCATCTGCGTCCGCGGATCGATGCCCTTCGCCCGGCAGTAGCGCACGAGCGGCTCCTCGACATGCGGCCTCCCTCGCCACTGCAGGTACAGCATCGTCAGCACGGCGCCGACGACGTAGGCGCCGACGGCGATCGGGATGGCGAGGATTCCCTCGCCTATGAAATTCACGAAGGCGATGAGCGCGACGATGAAGGGGATGAGCGTGCGCTCCTTCATCACGTCCATGAGCGTCCATGTGGTGTTGGCCTTGTCGAAGGCGTCGGGGGCCATGGGCTGTGCCGTCGGTGTCTGCTGTGCCGTCGTCTGCTGCTGCGGTTTCGGAGGCAGGGGGATGGACGGCATGCCGTTCGGCGCGGGCGGCACCTGCGATTCCGGTGTCGTGTTCGGCGTGGACATGCCGCCGACGGCGGGTATGCCGGTGCCGGTCGAGGCGCCTGCGAGGGGTGATGTCGCCGCATTGACCCCGAATGTGGGCTGTCCGTTGAGTCGGTGTCCGCATGATGCGCAGAATTTGGAGGTCGGTGCGTTGTCCTTGCCGCAATTCAGGCAGATCATTGATGGTCCCTTCTACCATTACGATAACTATAAGTTAGCATAGTGATTGTCGTTGATAATTCGGTGTTATGTGGAAGCGGTATTACGCGAATGACTGCCCGGAGGGGTGCCGGGGGGATGGCCGGTCGGTTCGGCCGGTGTCGCCGAGGATGTCGGCGTCGAACATCGACGCGTTGTCCGGCCCGTGCCGCCGCATCGCCCCCAGCATCGCGGCGTAACGGGGGTGTGATTCGGGGCGCGTCATGCGCACCTGCCGCGGACGCGAGCCTCGTGTGAACAGGTAGGCGTCGCCCACCGGCATGTCGAGCACCGCGTTCACCGTCGTGCCCGCCTTGGTTGCCACATACCGTGACGTGGCCACGTCCTGCCCGCCGAGATAGAGGCAATGGTCGCAGTTGTTCAGTATCGTGCGCGCCCGGGCGGGGCCGTACATGGCCTCCAGCTGTGAGACGCTCTGCAGGATGATGCTCACCGCGATCTCGCGCGAGCGGATCACCGAGATCACCTTGTCGAAATCGGGGATCGTCGCGTTCGCCGCGAAATCGTCCAGGATGATGCGCACCGGCACGGCGAGGCGGCCCCCCGGCGCTGCGTCCGCGGTGCGGCACAACGTCTGCAGCGCCTGCATGTACAGGGCGTTGACCAGACGGTCCTGCGAACGGTCCGTATCCGAGATATTGAGGAACAGCGCCGTCCTCCGCTCGCCCATCCGTGCGAAGTCCACCTGCCGTGGATTGGTGAACAACGCGTACGGGCCCGTGTACGAATAGCAGTCGAGCTTCTCCGCCATGATGCCCATGATGCTCGACTGCATCCTGTCCGCGCCGAAGCACAACGTCGACATCCGCCATTTGAGCAGCGCGAAGCTACGGGGGTTGTCGTCCAGCAGCGCCTCGAACATGGCGTTCAGCTCCCGCAGCGTGTGGTTGACGAGCAGATGGGTCACGGCATGGAGGTCGCGTTCGTCCTCCGGCATCGCCTCCATCACGTAGCCCACCAACGCGGACAGCTGCATCCGCGCCGCACGGTCCCAGAACACGTCGCCGCCGAGCTCGTCCGGGGCCAGCGCCGCCGTCAACGCCATCACGTCCATGCCGTTCGGGCCGCCCGACATCTCGTCCCGTCGGATGAACGACATCGGATTGTATCCATACGGGGAGAACTCCATGTCCGTGAAGTCCAGCAGCTGCACCTCATAGCCCTGAGACTCCAGCAGCGGGCCGACCCTGTGGTACAGGCCGCCCTTCGTGTCCGCCACGATCATGCTGCCTTCGCACTGCAGAAGGTTCGGTAGCACGTAGCCGCGCGTCTTGCCGGTGCCGCTGGCGCCGATGACCACGTCGTTGTTGTTCAGACCCGTCGTATGCGTATCGTTGCCGACGGTCACGCCGTCGGCGAGGATGCGCCCGCCGGTCAGGACGGCGGCCGGCATCGGCGCGGGCGGCAATGGCGTCGTCGGCATCGGCACCGTGTTCCCCGTCGTTGTTCCGGCCGCTGAGAAAATCGTCGTCATGCCATCCTCCCGTCATCGGTTCCATCGACGTCGCCCGTTGTCTCCCAACGGTTTCGTCATATGACGGCATCACCATAGAAAACGCCGGGATCCCGGCCGCGTAGATTCTACGGGATTTGTGTTCCCCGCTGATCGGCCGCATGAAGGCGTGACAGGAACTCCTGATACTCCCGCTCCTCGGCGGGCGTGAGCCGCCATGCGTCGGAATCGAACAACGGGTCGTCGTCCTCGAAGAACCGGCGCAGCGAATCCGGACACCTCTCGGGCGGCATGACGTTGTGCGCGTAGGTGAACTCCCGAAGCAGCCAGCCTTCCGTCAGTCGCCGATACCATTCCAGCGCCTCGTCCCAGTCGTCGAAGACCTGCCGTGTCGCCGCGTCGTCCATGCCGACTCCGATCAGCAGTCCCGAATGGGGTGGTGTGTCCCGGCCGGCGCCGGTGGTGCTGCGGTGGTCCTGCGGCGTCAGCACCACGAAGAAGCACTGGCGGTCCGTGTCCTCGTCGATGAGGTCGGTCACCCACGAACGGCCGAGCAGATACAGCGCCGCGCCCGTGAGCGCGTCCCAGCGCAGCGGGATGACGACCCCGTCATATAATTCGTCGTCGCCGATCAGCTCCATCAGCCGTATGATGTCGTCGGCGAGCACGTCGTCCGTCGATGCCCCGACGCCCGCCGGCTCCGGCGTATGGTCTCGACGTCCGGTTATGTCGAAGTACGGCCGGCGCCCGTCGACGTTGATGTCCGACCCGTCGGAAAGATGCAGTCCCTGCTTGGCGCACAGCACGCCGATGAGCTTGAGCGGCTTGTCCTTCGCGCGCGGCTTGCGCCGCGAGCTTGCGCGATGCGCCGTCGTCAGGGCATAGCCGTGGTTGTCGAGATAGTTCATGCACTGCCGCCGCAGTCTCGCCGCCAGCTCGGCGTCGTCGGGGTCGAACACGCCGCCCGACTCCTCGAACAGCATCCGATGGTAGATGAACAGCGCCGAGTCTTCGGCATGGCCGTTGCGTTCGCAGCGCATGTAGTCGTCGCGCAGGCGGGACAGCAGGTCGTCGGCGAAGTCGTAGGCCGTGCCGTCCGTGCCGGCGGTGTGGTCCGCGCCGGACCTTTCCCCGTGGTTCATTCCATGCCTCCCGTCGTCGTATGCGTCGTCCTCACCCATGTGCGACGACGGAACGCATCGGCCGCGCGCGTGATGCGGTCGAAGTCGACGTCCTCGCCGTGGTCCGCGGCGCGATGCGCCTTCCAGACGAACCGCCGCATCCGGTCGAGGTCCGTCATGAACGGAATGAACTGCCTGGTGCCGGGGAACGCCGCGCCCGTATCGCACAGGAAGCCGTCCAATGCCAGATCCAGCACGTCGGGCAGGTTCTCGAAGGACCTGGAGCCGGGTTCGAGCGTGTACCGTCCGTCCATCGGCCAGTCCGGATCGTCGTCATGACGGATGTGCCGCTGCCGCAGCACCGCATAGGCCCTGTTGTATTTTCTCGAATCGAAGACCGCGCGCCATTGGGGATCGTCGGGCCGGGGATGATCGGCATGGTATTGCGCATCGTACTCGTCCTCCTCCGAATCGTCCATGTACTCGTCCATATCCTCGGAGGTGTTCCTGCTGCGCATGTCCGGCAGCTTGTCCATCAGCCCGAGGACACGGCTGCTGGCCGCACGCTCGGACGGCGGCTTGCGTTCCGCGAGCGCGACGTCGTAGCCGTACCATCCTTTGTATGTGTTCGTCTCGTCCACCTCGCCGATGTCGTCGTACGGCGTGAACACCTCGGGCGAGCATAGGTTCAGCAGGTCCTGGATGGTGAACGTGGGGATACGCCTCATCAGGAACGCGACGCCGCAGTATATGGCGGCGTCATAGTATTCGCCGATGCCGGGCGCGATGCCCTTCGCCGTGCTCTCGGCGGTCTTCATGAAGTTGGCGATCTCCCGCGACAGCTCATCGGCCAGGTCTTCGCAGTCGCCGCCGGCGGCGACGGTTGTGTCCCAGCATTGGTTGGCCAGCGTGGTCAGACGCACGTAGCGGCCCATCGCCATGGTCTCCACGTCATGGCCGAATATGAAGCCGAATCGTCGCATCCTGGCGTTGGCGTCGGGGTCGCCGATGGTCCAGTCGGCAAGGTCCGTCAGCATCGTCGTGATGTCGCGCACCGACCGGCGGATCTCGTCGCAGTCGCCGTGCCAGGCCATGAGTCTGTTGCGTTCCCACCGCCAGACCGGTTCCATAACGTAGGCCATGTCGCTCCTTGTGTCCCTCTCTGCATATCACGATTCGATGACGTTGCGGCCATCGTAGGGGAGCGCGGCGTCGGTCCGGCGTATCTTCTACGGTTTCGTCGAAAAAAATGCTAACCGTTCGTTAGTGGACCTTTGCGGGGGTGTGTTCTCCAATTGTTGGTATGCCATCCACGAGTTATCAGCGTTTCCTGAATGCGACGGGACGTCGTATCCAGACGCTGCGTAAAAGCCGTGGACTCTCGCAGGAGCAGCTCGCCGAGAAGCTGGGCATGGACCGTGTCTCGGTCGGCTACATCGAGCAGGGGCGGCGTTCGCCCAAGCTTTCCACGGTGTTCGCCATCTCCCGTGTGCTCGACGTCCGGGTGTTCGACCTGTTCGAGGACGTCGAGGCGTCTTTGGAACGCGAGGCCGTGACCGAAGTGGGGCGTACGGCGAATCGGGGACGTGCGCTGCGCCCCCGTGCCCTTCCCGGGCGGGACATGGAGCGTGGCGACGGGGATGGTCTTTCCCTGTAGTCTTTACGTTTTTTCGGCGGGCATCGGTTTTGCAGCCCGCTCCGCGTGTCATGATTTGCGGTTTGAACGTTCAATAAATAAACTCCGTTAATCGATTGACGGCGTTACTTCATTGCTGCCGCGGATTCAGACGCGGCGGTTCCTTTGGGAGCGCCGCCGGCATCGCATCACCATCGTCGCCGTCCGCCGGCACGAAGCGCAGAAAAGAGTAACCGATGAGCAACCCCCAGACCGTTCCCGAGGACGTCCCCGCCCAGAACGCCGCGGCGGACAAGCACGGCAGCACCCCCTTCACCGTACTGCTCCCCGTCATGATGTCGTTCTTCGTGATGGGCTTCGTCGACCTGGTCGGCACCGCCTCGAACTACGTGCAGTCCGACTTCGGCCTGTCCGACTCCGTGAGCAACGTCTTCACCACCATGGTGTTCTTCTGGTTCCTGGTGCTGTCGGTGCCGGCGGGAATACTCATGAACCGCATCGGACGCCGCCACACCGTGCTGGTGAGCATCGCCGTCACCGCGCTCGGATGCCTGCTGCCGATCATCGGCTACCTCACTCCCGTCAAGGGCGTGCAGCTGGTGCTCATCGTCGTCTCCTTCTGCCTGCTGGGCATCGGCAACACGTTCATGCAGGTCTCGCTCAACCCGCTCGTCGGCAACCTCGCCCGCGACGAGAAGCTCGCCGGCATGCTCACCTTCGGCCAGTTCGTCAAGGCCATCGCCTCGTTCATCGCACCGCTGATCGCCGGCTGGGCCGCCGTCACATTCGGCAGATGGTGGCTGCTCTACCCGATCTACCTGGTCGTCGCCGTGCTCGCGTTCGCGATGCTCAACTTCGACGACATCGAAGAGAACGCGCCCGACGCCGGCCGCACCAGCATCTCCGGATGCTTCGCACTGCTGCGGAACCCGGTCATCCTGCTGTGCTTCCTCGGCATCGTCTGCCACGTGGGCGTGGACGTCGGCATCAACGCCACCGCGCCGAAGATCCTCATGGAGCGTTCCTCCCTCGGGCTTGAGGCCGCAGGTGGCGCCACCAGCGTGTACTTCGCGTTCCGCACGTTTGGCTGCCTCTCCGGATCGATGCTGCTGCAACGCTTCAGCCGCAAGGCCATGCTGCGGGTGTGCGGCGCGCTCATGGCCGCCTCGGCCCTGTGCTTCCTGCTGTTCTCCGGCATGGACGGCATGCCGGTGTGGCTGGCGTACGCCGGTCTGGCCTTCGTGGGCCTTGGCAACGCGAACGTGTTCTCCATCATGCTCACCACCGGCCTGCTGCATCTGCCGGAACGCCAGAACGAGGTCTCCGGACTCATGATGATCGGCCTCATCGGCGGGGCGATCTTCCCGCCGCTCATGGGCCTGGCCTCCGACGCCATGGGCATGCAGCTCGGCGCGATCCTGGTCATGGGCGTCGGCGTGGCGTACATCGGGGGCATGGCCCTCTTCTTCCGCGCCTACGGAGCCACGCGATAGACGATGCGATAGGTCTCCATTCTCCTCCCATGAGCGAGGAAGGGCCGTCCGCAAAGCCTCCTGTGCACAGGAGGCTTTCGCATATCAGGGAGATATCATGAGGCCATGAATATAGGGTTGTGGGTCCAGGGGACCCGGCCGCGTACGCTGCCGGCGTCGATCGCACCGGTCGTCGTCGGCGCCGCGGTCGCATGGCGGCGCATCGGCGAATTCGACATATGCCCCTTGGTCTATCCCCAACCGGAGTCATGCAGGGTGGGCCGTGCGCTGCAGACGATGCTGGAAGGCCGCTTCTGGCCAGTCGCAGTGCTCTGCGCCCTCGTCGCCCTGTTCCTCCAGATCGCCGTCAACTTCGCCAACGACTATTCCGACGGCGTTCGCGGCACCGACGACCGGAGGGGAGATGCCGAGACCACCAGCGGCAAACCACGCCGCATGGTCGCCTCCGGGCTCGTGCCGGCCCGGCACGTCCTGATCGCCGCCGGACTCGCCGCCGCGCTCGCCTGCATCGCCGGACTGGCCGCCGTGCTGGTCTCCCACGCATGGTGGCTGTTGGCCGTCGGTGCCGCTTCGCTGGTGGCCGGCTGGTGCTATACGGGGGGCAGGCATCCCTATGGCTATATCGGCCTCGGTGAGCTCGGCGTCTTCCTGTTCTTCGGGCTGGTCGCCACGCTCGGCACCGAATACGCGCTCGCCGGCACCGTCGACACCACGGGGGTCCTCGCCGCCTGCTGCGTCGGATTGAACGCCGTCATGATCCTCATGGTCAACAATCTGCGCGACATCGACGACGACCGCATCCACGGCAAACGCACGTTGGCCGTACGGCTGGGGGAGCGTGGCGCACGGGCCGCATTCGTCTGCTGCCTCGTCGTCGACTGGGCGGGGTCGGTCATGCTCATGCCGTTGCTGTGGTTCCCCGCCGGCCTGGTGCCGTGGCTGGCCGTGGCGGCGGTCCAGACGTGCATGATCCGCGCCGTGATGCGGCGGGATTTCGGAGGGGCCCTCGGTCTGGCCGGCGCACAGACGTCGGCGTTCGCGGTCTGCGTGGCCGTCGCCATGGCCATGGACGCCGTCGTATCGTAGACGTCTCGTCTCATCGCACGGCGTCGGCGCAGTCGGGCATTATGGTCCGATGCATCGGATGTTCATCTGCCGTCTCGAAAAATGACACGATTTTCCGTTGTGTCTCGTCGCAAGAATGGCATAGACTGCTAACTATGGCTTACAAACTAGTATTGCTCCGTCACGGACAGAGCGCATGGAACAAGACCAATCAGTTCACCGGCTGGGTGGACGTCCCGCTGACCGAGCAGGGCGAAGCCGAAGCCAAGCGCGGCGGCGAGCTGCTCAAGGAGAAGAACGTCCTTCCGGACATCGTCTTCACCTCCCTGCTGCGTCGCGCCATCAACACCGCCAACATCGCCCTTGACGCCGCCGACCGCCTGTGGATCCCGGTCAAGCGCAGCTGGCACCTCAACGAGCGCCACTACGGCGCCCTGCAGGGCAAGAACAAGTCCGAGATCCGTCAGGAGTACGGCGACGAGAAGTTCATGCTCTGGCGTCGTTCCTACGCCACCCCGCCGCCGGAGATCGATCCGAACGACGAGTACTCGCAGAACAACGATCCGCGCTACGCCGGCGACCCGGTGCCCGAGACCGAGGCCCTCGTCAACGTCGTGGCCCGCGTGACCCCGTACTGGGAGTCCGAGATCATCCCCGAGCTCAAGTCCGGCAAGACCGTGCTGATCGCCGCCCACGGCAACAGCCTCCGCGCCATCGTCAAGATGCTTGACGGCCTGAGCGAAGAGGAGATCGCCAAGGTGAACATCCCCACCGCCATCCCGCTGGTCTACGAGCTTGACGAGAACTTCAAGCCGATCAAGCCGCGTGGCGAGTACCTGGATCCGGAGGCCGCCGCAGCCGGCGCCGCCGCCGTCGCCAACCAGGGCAAGTGATGCACGGCCATACGGCCTAGGCATCGATTGGCAACGACCCGCTGATTCACGTCAGCGGGTCGTTTGCGTCTGTGCCTATATGCGATTTGCGCGATCTGTGTGGCCTGTACGCGTCGGTGGTCGTATATGCATGGTGGTCGTATGGAGAGCAGGAGAATACAGAAATCCCCGCCGGAGCATTGTCCGGTCGGGGATTTCTTCGGATAAGGACCGCGGTCGACTTACTTGGCCGGGGCGGCGAGGTACGGGTCGTTAGCGGAGTCGTCGGCCTTGGACTTCGGGGCCTTCGAAGGGTCGAAGCCGGAGACGATGTAGACCAGACGACGGGCGACGGAGACCGCGTGGTCGCCGAAACGCTCGTAGAAGCGGCCCAGCAGCACCACGTCGATGGTCTGCTGCGTGGTGCCGGTCCAGTTCGCGCCGTTGACGATGTCGAAGATCTGGTGGTGCAGCTCGTCGAGCTTGTCGTCGTCGATGATCAGCTGCTCGGCGGCCTTGTCATCGCGGTCGGAGAGCACGGTGATCAGCTTGGCGGAGGTGGCGTCGAGGAACGCCTGCATCTTCTCGAAGGTCTCACGGGTCTCCGGGGTCAGGGCCGACTCCGGGTAGGTGCGGCGTGCGATCTCGGCGACGTGACGGGCGAGGTCGCCCATGCGCTCGAACGTGGAGGCCAGACGCAGCGTGGAGACGACCACACGCAGATCGGTGGCAACCGGGCTCTGCTTGGCCAGCAGCTGCACGCACTGGTTGATGATGCTGGTTTCCAGGGCGTCGATCTCAAGATCGCCGTCGATGACGTTCTGAGCTGCCTCGACATCAGACTCAAGCAGTGCCTTGCCGGCACCGACGATCGCCGTATGCACTTCCTGCGCCATGCGGTCGAGGTCGTCAGCCACCTGCTTCAGCTCCTCGGTGAAAATAACGCGCATTGTTCTATTGCCTTTCCATTTGGTCTGAGTGCAACCTCTCCTATTCTAAGGTAAGAAAGGGAAGGGCCTCCGACCGACTCATAGAGTAAACCCCGAATTGTCTGAGTGTTCACTCCACTGTTCATTACATGTTCATTTATAAATAACGGGTCGCCGCGTGTTCCGAAGTGTCATCGAAATCCGTGGAATCCTCGCGGAAACCTGATCCGGTTTGTTGCGGCTTCGCAACTCGTGACACAATGGTGCCGTGACGCAAGGCAGCCCCGATGTTTTCTCAACGATAGTACTCGTCGTGTTCGGCGTGATGGTGATCATCGCGCTTATCGCGATATTCGCCAAACTCTACAACTGGGCGTACCCGTTTCTTTCACGGTACATCAACGCCGATACCATTGCCCATTGGCGCGCCATCATGGGGTACCGCAGGTCGCACGGGCGCGACGACGATGACGACGACGATGACGAGCTCGACTACGAGACGAGGCGTCTGCTCGCCGTGATCCCCTCCATATCCATCATCGTCAACGACGATGACGAGGTCATGATCGCCGGCGCCGCGGCGTATCGGCTCGGCATCGTCGACGACGAACGCATCGTCAACGACCGTGTGCTCAACGCGATCCACAGCGTGAGGGAGAGCGGCGGCAAACGGTCGTGCGAACTCGTGACCGAGACGTCGAAACGATTCGTCGACCCGATGGTCGACGTTGGCGTCGCCGATGGTGGCGATGACGGCGGTGATGCCGGCGTTTCGCGGCCGAACTGGCTGAAGGTCACGGTCGGTCAGATCAGCGACGGCAGGACGGTCGTGCTCATCAACGACGTCAGCGAGGAACGCCGGTTCGCACGGATGCGAGACGACTTCGTGTCCAACGTGACCGAACAGCTGCTCAAGCCCACGAAGGCGTTGGAGACGCTGGGCGAGGACCTTGAGCAGGACGACGTCGACATCGACCAGATCCTCACGGAGGCGGCGCAGGTCCGTCGGTATGCGGACCATCTGGGGCATCTCGTCTCCGACCTGCTGCTGCTCATCAAGGCCCAGTCCAAGGTGGTGCCGGGCGATGCGAACCGTGTGAACCTGCTCGCGCAGGTGCGCGAGGTGGCAGATCGGGTGCGTCCGGAGGCGGTGGCGCGCAACGTGCGGCTGGTCGTCAACGGAGACGACACGCTGATGGTCCATGCGGAGGCCGAACAGCTGCAGGGGGCGCTCGGCAAGCTCATGGAGAACGCCGTGGAATACTCGCGGCCGAACAGCGCGGTCGGCGTGGCCGTGTCGGCGTCGAAGGACGGCGAGCATGCGGTGGTGCGCGTGGTCGACCAGGGCTGCGGCATCAGCAGGGAGGATCAGGCCCGCATCTTCGAACGCTTCTACCGAGGCGGCAACCAGAGCGCGGCCGCCAACAAGGAAGGGGTGGGGCTGGGACTCGCCATCGTCAAGCATGTGGCGCTCACGCACCACGGTTCGGTGTCGGTGTGGAGCGCGCCGAACAAGGGCAGCACCTTCACCCTCACGCTGCCCCGGACCCGGTGACGCGGAGCCATGTACCGTTGCGACGCTACCGCTGATTGCCGAGCCGGCGGTAGTACCAGCGGTTGAAATGCTCCCACGTGAGCAGCGCCACGCCTATGATCATGCCGGAGACGCAGACGATCAGCGACTTGAACGCCCAATCGACGCCGCACAGCACCAGCACCAGACAGATCACCGAGGCGGCCAGCCACATCGCCGTGCCGATGAAGAACACCCGATGCAGGTCCACCTGAGCCGGCTTCGGGCCGGGCTTACGGGCGCCTGGATCTAGAATGGGTGCCAATTTCATAGAGAACACCTTACAACTCGGGGTATCCTTAGGTGGGTCGCCGCACCGGCGGGCCCGTCCGGGGCGCTACGACGATCGACGAACGCCGACCGACGACGTGGAAAGGAACCGTGGCCATGCTGCCGATACAGCCGCTTCCCCGACGCTATGCGTGGGGGTCGCGCTGCGGATTGCAGGCGATGTTCCCCCGTTTCGCCGACGTCCGCGGACCGTTGGCGGAGCTGTGGTTCAGCGGTCATGCGCGGTTCTCCTCGATGGTCGTGGACGACGGCCGCTCCCTGCCGCTGGCCGAGTGGATTCGACGACGTCCCGTGGCGGCGTTGGGGGAGGGGGCGTCGGCGTTGTGGGGGCCGACGCTGCCGTATCTGATGAAGGTGATCGCCGTGCATCGGCCGTTGTCGTTGCAGGTGCATCCCGTGGATTTCGAGGCGAGGGCTGGTTTCAACCGGGAGAACGCCGCCGGCGTGCCGTTGGAGGCCCCAGAGCGCTCGTTCAGGGACGCCGTCGGCAAATACGAGATGGTGGTCGCCTTGGAGCGGTTCTCCGCAGCCGTGGGATTCATGCCCGTGCGTTGTCAGGCTGCGGCGCTGCATTCGGTGGACCATCCCCTTGCGCGGCGCATGGCCGATGCCTTGGACGGGGTGCGGGGCGCCGATGCCGATGGATTCGATGTCGATGCCATGATGCCGATGGCCTCCGGGGCCTGGAACGAGGAGCGCCGCCGGGTGTTCCGCGCGTTCGCGCTGGCGGTGACGGCGGGAGTCCGCGGGCGGGGTGTCGGCGTGCCGTGGCTGCCGCTGCTGTGCCGTGCGCGCGAATCGGCGCGTCACGGGCGGGTCGCGGCGGCGTTCGACAACGCCATCACGGCGGCTAGGGCGTTTCCGGGGGACGCCTCCGTGCTGTGCCTGCTGATGATGAACGCGGTACGGCTTCGTCCGGGCGAATCATGCGTGATTCCCCCGGGGACGGCCCACGCCTATATCCATGGCGTGGCGGCCGAGATCATGACCAATTCGGACAACGTCCTGCGCGCCGGGCTGACGGTGAAGCACAAGGACGTTCCCAATGTCCTGCGTAACGTCGCCACGGCCGCCGAGGCCCCGATGGCGCCGGAGACGAGCCGCACGCCGGGGGCGGTCATGTACAGGCCGCCGTCGTTGGAGGAGTTCTCGCTGACCGTGGGCGATGCCGCCGCCGTTCCCCCGCGTCCCCGGATGGTCGTCGCACTGGGCGACGGCGTGCACGTGGAGACGGAGCACGCCGCCACGGCCGTGCTTGGCCGGGGGAGTGCCGCGTTCGTTCCCGCTGCGGACGGGGATTGTCGTATATATATGGACGACGCCGCCGGAGACGACGATGCCGGTGGAGGCGTCCTCATCGCCTCCACCGGCATCTGACGGCATCGGTACGTTATCGCACGACCTACTGCAAGTGCTCCACCACGTAGTCGATGCAGTAGGTGAGGGCCTCCACGTCGCTGGGCTTGACGGAGGGGAACACGCCGATGCGCAGCTGGTTGCGCCCCAGCTTGCGGTACCCGGACGTGTCCACGATGCCGTTCTCGCGCAGCGCGGTCACCACGGAGGACGCCTTGATGGAGTCGTCTAGGTCGATGGTCACGACCACGTTGGAGCGGAACGATTCGTCCTCGACGAACGGCTTGGCGTAATCCGATTTCTCGGCCCAGGAATACAGCGTCTTCGCCGACTTGGCGCAGCGCTTGGACGCCCACTTGAGGCCGCCGTGCTCGTTGAGCCACTTCACCTGTTCGTTCATGAGCACGAGCGTGCCGATGGCGGGCGTGTTGAGCGTCTGGTTCTTGTTGGAGTTCGCCAGCGCCTGCGTGAGGGAGAGGAACGGCGGCACCCAGCGGCGGGCGCCCTCCAGCGTGGCGCTGTTCTCCACGTCTTCGGCGCGTTTGACGGCATCGGGGGAGAGGATGGCGAACCAGAGGCCGCCGTCGGAGCCGAAGACCTTCTGCGGGGAGAAGTAGTAGGCGTCGGTCTGGGCGATGTCGACCGGGAGGCCGCCGGCGCCGCTGGTCGCGTCGATGAGGGTCAGCGCGCCCTGCTCGCGACTGCCCTCGACGCGCCGCACGGGCGCCATCACGCCGGTGGAGGTCTCGTTGTGGGCCCAGCAGTAGACGTCCACGTCGTCGGTGTACTTCGGCAGCGTGCACGATCCGAAGTCGGCCTGGTAGACCACGGGCTTCTCAAGGAACGGCGCCTTGGCGGCGCTTGCGGCGAACTTGCCGCTGAACGATCCGTAGGACGCGAACGCGCCGCGTCGCGCGATCAGCGATGCGCAGGCGACCTCCCAGAACGCGCTGGCGCCGCCGTTGCCCAATGCGATCTGCCATCCGTCCGGGATGGAGAAGTATTCGGCCAGCCCCTCGCGAATCGAGGCGACCACGTGTTTGACCGGGGTCTGACGGTGCGAGGTGCCCAGCAGGGTGGTGCCGGCCTCGGCGAGCGCGGCGACCTGTTTGCGGCGGATCTTGCTCGGCCCGCAGCCGAACCGGCCGTCTTCGGGCAGCATGGAGGAAGGAATTTTCATGGAGTCGATCATGTGTCCCCACACTAGTGAGCAGGCTGTATTTTCTCATAATATGAGAACTTGGACATTATCTGACGTGGTGGTTTTCGACGGATTCCACGGCCGTGTCGCATATACGCCGTCGTGCCGTGAGTGAAATGAAGGAATGGTGATGAATCCCCGTGTTTCTACCGTTCGGTTGGTGGACGTCGCATATGTCCACGCCGATGGCGAAGGGTCTTCCCCGGCGGAAATCATCTTCGGGGATGATGGCGGGGCGGTGGTCTTCGACTTGTGGGTGCAATGCAAGGTGGCTATCATCTTCACTTGGTAGTTCATGGCCAAGGAGTGATTCGTAATGAGACATGCGGCTCATAAGGCACGCAACGCCCAGCGTTCGACAATCGCCGCTGCGGCCGGACGTGCACGTGAGGTGCGCGCGGCGCATACCGCTGCGGTGGTGTATGCGAACACCCCGATGGCGTTGGTTCCCGAGGTGGCCAAGGCGATGAACGAGGCGGTGCCGCGCACGCGGCGTGCGCTTCGCCAGGCGGCCAAGCAGCAGGCCCACAAGAAGCAGTTCGTGACGGCGTCCGCCTTCGCGCTGCTCGCGGCCACGGCAGGTAGCTTCACCTACGCGTCCTCCGCCGATTCCACCGGTCTTCCGCTGGCGAACGGGGATGATTCCTCGGTGATCGCCAATGATTCGGTGGCTCCTGACGACGCCTCCTCCGTGGCGGCCGGCACCACTCAGGTCTCCCGTTCTGAGGCCCGCACGCCGGTGTCGGATTCCGCGCAGTGGTCGATGACCTCCAGCGTGGACGAGGTCGATGCCTCGCAGATGTCGAAGTCCACGGCGAGCAACGCCAAGGTCGCGGCGCTGATGGACCGCGATGCTGCCGATCTTCCCGCCGGATTCGATCCCAACCACGCGACCGGGGACTCCGGCAACGCCTATGCGTTCTCGCAGTGCACGTGGTGGGCATACACCCGCCGTCATCAGCTGGGTCTGCCAGTCGGATCGTATTTCGGAGACGGCGCCATGTGGGCGGATTCCGCCCGTTCCCACGGCTACTGGGTGGACAACACCCCGCGTGTGGGCGATGTCATGGTCTTCCAGCGCGGCCAGGAGGGTGCCAGCGCCCAGTACGGTCATGTGGCCATCGTCGAGAAGGTCAACTCCGACGGCAGCGTGACCACCAGCGAGTGCGGTGCCTCATACCACGGCAAGACGTTCAGCCGCACGTTCAAGAACGTGCATGACTTCCAGTACATCCACTACTGACGGTCATCCGCCACCGAGCGTGGTGTTCGCCTTTTTTTCTTTTCCCCTCCGATGGGGGTGAATTCCGTCGTGCATGGACGTCATCGGCATCTGCGGAGACGTGATCTGTGACCTCCATCACGTCGTATCTTGGAATATCCTGAGAATATCCCCGTCCGCGCACGTTTTCTCCATATTTCTCATGACATCCTGCTACAGTTGGGTCACGATGATGAAAGCACGTAAATCAATTTCCATTCTGACCGCCACATTGGCGGCCGCCACTCTTTCCACCGCATTGGTCCTTCCGGCCGCGAACGCCGCCGAAGCCAATGGTCCGGTGACGTCGTCCCGCTCGTTCAAGGGCGTCGAGACACGTTCGTCGCTCATGCTCAAGGAGGCCACGTCGGTCGAGGTCAACGCCGACGCCAACTACGGCGGCATCGAATCGCTGAACGTCCCCAAGACCGAATCCAAGGCCGAGAAGGAGGCCAAGGCCAAGGCCGCCGCCGAAGCCAAGGCCGCCAAGGAGCAGGCCGAGGCCGCGAAGAAGGCCGCCGCCTCCACCTCGCCGTTCGCCTCCGCGCAGGCGGCGTCCCGTTCCAGCGAACGCACGTCCACGTCGTCCGACAATGCGTCCACGACCCCGATGCAGCTGCCCTCCGGCTTCGTCAACCGCGCGCTGTCGGTCATCGGCGCCGGATACCAGCCCAGCGGATACAACTGGACCGGCACCGTGAGCACCTCGTCGTTCACCTGCTCCGGGCTGGTCGACTTCGCCCTCGGATACCCGTCCAACAGCAACTGGCCCGAGAAGTACTACGCCATGGTCTCCAACAAGACCAAGGACCTTTCCAAGCTCAAGTCCGGCGATCTGGTCTTCTTCCAGTATGCCGGTCGTTCCCCGGGCCACGTGGGCATCTACATCGGCAACGGCACGATGGTCGACTCCGCTCCCGACGGCGGTGTTCAGGTGCGCGCCGTGAACCCTGACTCCGCCATCTTCATGGGCGGCGGCTCGCTCTGACATCCAACCGTGCTTTCCACAGGACCCCGGCCATCGTGGCCGGGGTTTTTGCGTAGGGGGCTGCCGTCCGTTCCTCTCCGGGCATAGAGGATGTCCCTCGTCGTCTGATAAAATCCTATGCTGATGATTATGTCGCGAAAATCCCTTGCCTGTTTTTCCGCCGTCGTCGCGACGGCGATGCTCTCCGCGGCGGCCGTGGTGCCGTCCGTCGCGGCGGACGAGGCCGAACATCCCGTCACGTCGTCCCGCTCGTTCACGGGCCGGCAGTCCCGCAACGCCGACCTGCTTCAGGAGGCGACGTCCATCGACGTCAAATCGGACGCCGACTACGGCGGGATCGAATCGCTGAACGTGCCGAAGACCGAATCCAAGGCCGAGAAGGAGGCCCGTGTGAGGGCCGAGGCCGAGAAGAAGGCCGAACAGGAGGCCGAGAAGGCCGTAGCCGAAGCCGTGTCGCGTGCCGCGGAACGTTCGACGGCATCCACGGAATCCTCCGCCGACGCATCCGCCGCGGTCTCCACGCCGGCCAGCGCCGACGCGAGCGCGCTGCTGAGCTATGCGTCCACGTTCATGGGGCCGCACCCGTATGTGGTGGGCGGCGTCGACCCGAACACCGGCTGGGACTGCTCCGGGTTCGTGCAGGTCGTCTTCGCGAAGGCCGGCATCGCCGTGCCGCACTCCTCCCATCAGCTCACGACGTTCGGCACCACGGTCTCCGAGGCGGAGGCCCGTCCCGGCGACATCGTGGCGCGCCCCGGCCACGCCGCCATCTACATGGGCAATGGCAAGATCATCCACATGACGTTCACCGAGGTCACCATCTCCGACCTCACGCCCGGATGGATGGGCGGCGGCGGATACACCTTCCACCGTGTGATGTGACGGTTCCGGCCGCCTCCTGCGATGGCGAACGACCATCGTAGGAGGCGGTGTTGTATTTGTGGCGTCGCGTTCGCGGCGTTATGCGTTTCGCGAATGTTGCTTCGGCGTTTTTCGGTTTTCCCCGCTATCCTAAGGAGATAGGAGCCATGCATGGGCGCATGGGCTCACCAACCTAACCGGGGAGGTACATCATGACTGTCAACGAAAAGGCCATTCTTGTTGGTGTGGACGGTTCGGATGCCAGCTACAAGGCCACGTGGTGGGCGGCCAACTACGCCAAGCACGCGGGCCTGACCCTGCAGATCGTCTGCGCGTATTCGCTGCCGAGCTATGCCGCGGTGTCGTTCGACGCCACCTACACGGCGATGGGCGACGACAACGTGGCGCACACCGACGCCCAGGAGATCCTTTCGAAGGCCAAGGCCATCGCCGACGAGCAGGGCGTGGAGGCGGCGACGCTGATCGTGACCGGGGATCCGAGCTCGGTGTTCGTGGAACTCTCCCGCAACTACAATCTCATCGTCATCGGCAACCGCGGCAAGGGCGGACTGGCCGAACGCCTGCTCGGCACCACCAGCTCCTCGCTGCCGGCCTATGCCTACTGCCCGATCGTGGTCGTGCCCTACACCGACGACGACGGCAACCTGATGCACCTCAACAACACCATCACCAAGGTGGTCGTCGGCTCCGACGAATCCAAGTGGGGCCTCAAGGCGCTGGACATCGCCGCCGACTTCGCACACCAGTGGGGCGCCCAGCTCACCGTCATGTCGGCTGTGCCGAGCTTCGGCGGCATGGGCATGTTCGCCTCCGGGGGCGCGGGCGGCGCCGAGGCGAACAGCATCATGGAATCGTATCTGGAGGACCTCGACGTGCGCATCGCGCCGATCCAGGAGAAATACCCGGATCTGGTCATCGCCAAGTCCGTGGTGCCCGGCTCCGCCGTCACGGCGCTGACCGAGGCCAGCCACAGCAGCGACGTCGTGGTCGTCGGCTCCCGCGGCCGCGGAGGCTTCACCGGGCTGATTCTCGGCTCCACCAGTCAGGGTCTGCTCCAGCACTCCGTGAGCCCCGTGTACGTGGTGCCGCGCAAGTACGTGGAGGCCGCGGAATCCCGTCTCGACACCGTGCCCGCGTCCCCGGCCGAAGTGCCCACCAAGCCGATCGACGACATCGAGGGCGTGCAGAAGGTGTCCGTGCCCACGGCCGACGACGCAACCGTGCACGACATCGAAGCCGCCATCGACCCCGAGCACAAGGAATAATAAGGTCATATGACAGCAGCCCCCTCTGACGAGGGGGCTGCTTCGCCGTGTCACCTCCCTCTCCAGAGGGAGGTTTTTACGTGCATATGGAGCCGGAGCCCTACTCCTTGATGTCGATGGCGAGGCTGACCGGGGTCTCGCGCTCATAGGTGTGCTGCACGGTGCAGCCCTTCTCGATATGGCGGCGCACACGCTCCTTGAGGTCATCGACCTGCGCCTTGCGCAGACCGGCCCCGGAGGCGTCGATCTCCACCTGCTCGCTGAAATCGCTGTAGGCGTTGTGCTTCGCGTCGGCGGTGCCGTCCACCGTGATCGTCGCGCCGGCGCCCTCGCCCAACGCCCTCTCCACGGCGAACTGGCTGCTCAGCGCGGCGCATCCGGCCAACGCCACCTTCATCAGGTCGCCGGGGGTGAACAGGCCCTTGCCCTTGCCGAACTTGATATGGGCGCCATCCTCCGAACGGGCGTCCCAGGAACCGTCCTTGTTCCGCTCGACCCAAATACGCTTGCCCATGGTTTTCCTCCTTGTGATGGACATCATTGCCGATACCAATGTAACCCGTCCGCGGCGCAGACGCATGTAAGCGGTTGGAGGAATCGCCGGCCGGACGGGGCCCGGGGCGCAGCCGTCTGCCGCTAGACTGGGGGTCATGGCTTTGACTCAAGAACAGCTCGACGACATCCGTTCACGCATCCCCGCCCGCCCCGACACCGACATCCCCATGCCGTACGAGGACCTGGTGCGCATGATCCTCGCCGAAGGCACCCTCAAATCCGACCGCACCGGCACCGGCACCATCTCGCTGTTCGGCCGGCAGATGCGCTTCGACCTCGCCGAATCGTTCCCGCTGCTCACCACCAAGACCGTGTACTTCAAAGGTGTGGCCTACGAGCTGCTCTGGTTCCTCAAAGGGTCGAGCAACATCCGCTGGCTTCAGGAGCACAACGTGCACATCTGGGACGAATGGGCCGACGCCGACGGCAACCTCGGCCCCGTCTACGGCGTGCAGTGGCGCAGCTGGCCCGCCCCCACTCCCGACGACCCCGGCCGCACCATCGACCAGATCGCCAACGTCATGGACCTCATCCGGAACCATCCCGATTCCCGGCGCATGATCGTCACCGCGTGGAACCCGGCCGAGGTGGAGAACATGGCCCTGCCGCCATGCCACGCGATGTTCCAGTTCTACGTGGCCGACGGCCGCCTGAGCTGCCAGCTCTACCAGCGCAGCTGCGACATGTTCCTCGGTGTGCCGTTCAACATCGCCTCGTATTCGCTGCTCACGCTCATGATGGCGCAGCAGGCGGGCCTCGAACCGGGCGAGTTCGTCTGGACCGGCGGCGACTGCCACGTGTACGACAACCACATCGACCAGGTGCTCGAACAGCTCTCGCGCGAGCCGTATCCGTATCCGAGAATCGAGATCCGCAAGGCCGAATCCCTGTTCGATTACGATTACGACGACTTCTCCATCGTCGACTATCGCCACCATCCGGCGATCAAGGCGCCGGTCGCCGTATGAGACGACGTCGGCCGGGCTCCGTCCGGCCGAATCGTTAGCATCGTTGGGTATATGTATGCATGACCGTATGATCATCGAAGGAGTTTTTAGACAATGGAGCATGACAGTAGTCGCAGCGGCTATCATGAACCCGAGCCCGGGTCCGCCGGGCGTTATGAAGAGGAGCTCGCCAACGAGGATCTGCACGACGACGGATTACGTCCGATTCGCGTGAACCTCATCTGGGCGCAGGCCCGCAGCAAGGACGGTCGCGAAGGCGCGATCGGCTTCGAGGGCGCGATGCCGTGGCATCTCGCCGAAGATCTCAGGCATTTCAAAAATCTGACGATCTCCCATCCGGTCATCATGGGCCGGAGGACATGGGAGTCACTGGGGGAGCGGTTCCGCCCGCTGCCGAACCGGGACAACATCGTCATCTCCCACGACGACCATTACCGTGCCGTGGGCGCCACGGTAATGGACAATCTCGACGCGGCGCTCGACCTCGCGCGCCAGGAATCCATCCCCGACGACGGCATCGAACGCAACGAACTGTGGGTGATCGGCGGCGCACAGGTGTTCCGTGATGCGTTGCCGTTCGCGTCGAAGATCTTCGTCACCGAGATCGACGCCGCCTTCGACGCCGACACGTTCGCCCCGCCCATCAGGGAACTGGCCAAGGCAGGCCTGTGGCGCGTGACCGGCGAGACCGGCTGGATGAAGCCGGCCGATGCCAAGGACATCAAACGGTACCGTTTCGTCAACTACGAAAGGAAGTCATGAGCGAAACCGCGCACAAATACACGGTGATGACCGTCTGCACCGGTAACATCTGCCGTTCCCCGATGGCGGAGATCATCCTCCGCCATGTCATCGGGGAGCGTGGGCTCGACGACCGCGTGCGCGTGATGTCGAGCGGCGTGAGCGACGAGGAGCACGGCAACCCAATCGACCGGCGCGCGCAGAAGGTGCTGCGCGAACGCGGATACGCCGTGGACCCTAACCACTTCGCCCACCGGATCACGCGCGGGGAGATCGAGGAATCCGACCTGTTCCTGCCGATGACCGCCGACCATATGCGTGCGCTGCTGCGGCAGCTGCCGGCCGGCAAACGCGCCGAAGTGCATATGTACCGCAGCTTCGATCCGAATCTGCCGGCCCCGAAGCCGGGACGCGAGGACGCGATCGATCTCGTGGACCCGTGGTTCGGCGGTCCGCGGGAGTTCGACGTGGCCATCGACCAGATCGAGGAGGTCGCGCCCTACATCGTGGATTGGATCGAGCGTCAGCTCTGATTTCGGCCCCGGAATCGTGACCCGGGACGTTGTGACGTCTATGACGTCTTCTTCGGCGTCTGTTTCGACGTCTGCTTTCGCTTCCCGCTTTTTCGCCGCCTGCGTATCATGACGGAGGCGGCGAATGGGGGCGGTCGCGGGCTATACGGACGGGCTAGATATATGGACGGGCTATATGGAAAATCCCCGGTCGGGTCCTGCCCGCCGGGGATCGGTGGTGGCTCCGAACGGCGTCGATCCGTTGACCTAGCGATTTTCAGTCGCTCGCTCTACCAACTGAGCTACAGAGCCATGAATACGAGAAGACCCGGAACACCGGGTCTGCGCATCCAAGCGACTCCGACCGGACTTGAACCGGCGACCTCCGCCGTGACAGGGCGGCGCTCTAACCAACTGAGCTACGGAGCCATATGTCGTCTGCTGTGCAGGCAACGAATGTATATATTACACAGGTCTGGAAGTGGCGCAACCTACGGCGTGTCGCAATTTGTGGGATGGGTCGATTTCATTGGAATTCCCAAGGTTTTTCGGTTGATTTGGTCGTATGGGTAGTTTGCGTCGTCGTCGGTGTTGCCGAACCGCGAATATGCGTTATACTGAAGATGTTAAAAAAAGTAACAAAAACGAGCAAAAATTAACATCCCGGTGATTGGCCGATTCGATGACCGACTCGACCGACGCCGATGTCGCTTCGCTCATTGTATTAGGAAGGAACGTCATGACTGTTCTGGTTACCGGAGGATGCGGCTATATCGGCGCGCATGTGGTCCACGCCCTGCACCAGGCCGGCGAAAAGGTCGTCGTCGTCGACGATCTGAGCTACGGCAAGCCCACCCGCATCGAAGGCGCCCGCCTCTACGGCATGGACATCTCCGCCCCGGGCGCCGGCGAGCGCCTCGCCGAGATCCTCGACGCCGAGGACGTCGACGCCGTCATCCACTTCGCGGCACGCAAGCAGGTCGGCGAATCCGTCGAGAAGCCGCTGTGGTACTACCAGCAGAACATCGGCGGAATGCTCAACGTCCTGACGGGCATGAGCGAATCCAAGAAGACCAGGAAGCTCGTCTTCTCCTCCTCCGCAGCCACCTACGGCGTGCCGCCGGTCGATGTGGTGCCCGAGGACGTCGTCCCGATGCTGCCGATCAACCCCTACGGCCAGACCAAGCTGTTCGGCGAATGGATGGCCCGCGCCTGCGAGGGCCGCTACGGCATCCGCTTCTGCGCGCTGCGCTACTTCAACGTCGCCGGCTGTGGCCCGGTCGAGCTTGAGGACCCGGCCATCCTCAACCTCATCCCGATGCTGCTCGACCGTCTGAAGAAGGGCAAGGCCCCGCTGATCTTCGGCGACGACTACCCGACTCCGGACGGTACCTGCGTGCGCGACTACATCCACGTCTCCGACCTGGCCGACGCGCATCTCGCCGCCCTGAAGTACCTCGACCGCGACGAGCGCAAGTACGACGCGTTCAACGTCGGCACCGGCGAGGGCACCTCCGTGCGTCAGATCGTCGACGAGCTCAAGAAGGTCAGCGGCCTGCCGTTCGAGGAGCATGTCCAGGGCCGTCGCGCCGGCGACCCGCCGCACCTCATCGGCTCCCCGAAGCGCATCAACGAGGAGATGGGCTGGCATGCCAAGTACAATGTGGAGGACATCGTCGAATCCGCGTGGAGGGCATGGCAGGCCAATCCGGAGCACCACATCGACGTCGAGAACTGGAAGCAGGCCGACTGATAGGGCCAGACCATAGTCCGTGTCGTTAACGGGCCGTCCGAACATCCTCGGACGGCCCGTATTCGTATGCCTTCGGTATCGTATAGTCCAGTCGAACACGAACGCATGAACACGGGAGCATGTATGGACACGAAGGCATGTATGGACGCGAAGGCACGAATGGACACGGAGGCACGGATGGGCGAAGGCGCGGTGGAGAAAAACGCACACGCCATCGAAGGCGCCGTCGTCGACAATGACAATGTCGTCGTCAATGGCAACGTCGTCGACAATGACGATGCCGTGCCGGACGAATACCGTCCGGTGGATGGCGCGATGCCGGGGACGGCCGGCCCGGGGCGCCGCCGCGAACTCATGTCGTTCGTACGCCGTTCATCCCGTCTCGACAAGCGGCTCCAGAAGGCGTGGGACGCCTATGCGTCGGAATACCTGCTCGAACTGCCTGAATACGAGCATCGCGAACTGTCCATCGCGCCCGACTTCCGGTTCGACGCCGAATTCGTGAAGGCGACGTGGGGCGACGACCATCCGCTGATCGTGGAGATCGGCACCGGTCAGGGCGAGAACATCGTCGCCGCCGCGCAGGCGGACCCCGGGACGAACTTCCTGGCTCTTGAGGTATACAAGCCCGGCGTGGCGCACGCCCTGCTCAAGGCCGGCAAATACGGGCTCCGCAATCTGCGCGTGTGCGAGGTCAACGCGCCCGACCTCATGAAGGCGGCGTCCGACGGACTGTTCGCCCAGGTGTGGACGTTCTTCCCCGACCCGTGGCCCAAGACCAAGCACCACAAGCGTCGCATCGTGCAGCCGGCGCTCGCCGCCGAGGTGCATCGCGCCCTGCAAAAGGGCGGCGTGTGGCGCATCGCCACCGACATCGAGGACTACGCCCTGCATGTGCACGAGGTGATGGACGGCCGTGACGATTTCGAGAACACTGGCGATGTGACGGTGAGTCTGCCGACCGAGCATGTGAGCAAAGGCACGGCCGACATGGCCGCACGGCTGCCGCACGCCGATTTCACGGAATCGGGGCGATTCGACGGACGGGTGCTCACCAACTTCGAGAAGAAGGGCATCGAAGCCGGCCGCGTGATCCATGATTTCACCTACCGCGCCGTGTGACCGGTCCCGTTTGTCGCGGGGTGCGACGGACGGGAATCCTGGTGTTGGGATCGTGGGTTTCTCCGGGTTTCCGCAATGCGACACGCCGCGGGTTGCGCAGTGGGGGAGCCTCCCGTATTATCAATCGAGTTGTCCGCCCCCGTCGTCTAACGGTTAGGACATCAGACTTTCAATCTGACAACGAGAGTTCGACTCTCTCCGGGGGTACTTCGGTCTCGCACCGAGGAACCAGCCGAAAGGTTGGTGACAGATAGCCGTAAGGCTGACGGCAACGTTGGCTCCGTAGCTCAGTTGGTTAGAGCGCCGCCCTGTCACGGCGGAGGTCGCCGGTTCAAGTCCGGTCGGAGTCGCTTGGATGCGCAGACCCGGTGTTCCGGGTCTTCTCGTATTCATGGCTCTGTAGCTCAGTTGGTAGAGCGAGCGACTGAAAATCGCTAGGTCAACGGATCGACGCCGTTCGGAGCCACCACCAATCCCCGGCGGGCAGGACCCGACCGGGGATTTTCCATATCCACGGACCTGTGTCGCGGTAAGGACGCTTACGGTGATCTTTCTATATCCCACATATAGGGAACGTTTATAAAATTTTGGGAGCATTCCCATGCGCACGGTCAAACGGGCGGTACGATGAATACCGACGATTGGTTCAGCGATGACACCGATCCGGTCAAACCGACGAAATAACTGAACAGGCCCATCGACCAGCCCTCGACTGCACGGCAGCCGGCGGTTCCCGGCCGGGCCATGACCAACCACTCAAAGGAGAACACGATGGTCTACAGGATGATTTTCAACCAGACGGCGTACTTCGGCCGCGGCGCGATCAAGGAGATTCCGGAGGTCGCGAGGAAGCACGGTTTCACGAAGGCGTTCATCGTGACCGATCCGGTGCTGCTGGAGACCGGCACGGCGAAGAAGGTCACGGACGTGCTGGACGCCGCGGGTCTGCCGTACGAGGTGTTCGACAACGTGAAGCCGAACCCGCCTGTGGAGTGCATCCAGGACGGTGTGCTGCGCTTCAAGGCGTCCGGTGCCGACTTCCTGATCGGCCTGGGCGGCGGCTCCCCGCAGGACACCTGCAAGGGCATCGGCATCATCACCGCGAACCCGGAGTTCGGCGACGTGCTCTCCCTTGAGGGCGTGGCGGACACCAAGAACCCGAGCGTGCCGATCTTCGGCGTGCCGACCACCGCCGGCACCGCCTCCGAGACGACCATCAACTACGTGATCACCGACACGAAGAACAAGCGCAAGTTCGTGGCCGTGGACCCGCACGACATCCCGATCGTCGCGTTCGTGGACCCGGACCTGACTGACTCCATGCCTCGCGGCCTGAAGGTCGCCACCGGTCTGGACGCGCTGACGCACGCCATCGAGGGCTTCATCACGCCGGGCGCGTGGAGCCTTTCGGACTGCCTGAGCATGCAGACCATCCGCATGATCGCGAAGAACCTCGCCAAGAGCGCCGACGGCGATGTGCCGGCCGGCGAACAGATGGCGTACGCCTCCTACATCACCGGCATGGCGTACTCGAACGTCGGTCTGGGCCTGGTGCATGGCATGGCGCACCCGCTGGGCGGCCGTCTGGGTGTGGCGCACGGCGTGGCGAACGGCATCCTGCTGGCCCCGGTCATGGAGTACAACAAGGATTACACGGGTGAGAAGTTCCGCGACATCGCGGACGCGTTCGGTGTGGCCGATGCCTACACGGGCGATCTCGAAACGGTGCGCGAGGCCGCGGTTCAGGCCGTGCACAAGCTGACCGTGGATCTGAAGAACCCCACCAAGATCTCCGAGGTGGGCGCCACCGAGGCCGATCTGGAGCCGCTGGCGCATGACGCGTTCAACGACGTGTGCACGCCGGGCAACCCGCGCAAGGCCACTGAGGAGGACATCCTCGCCATCTACAAGAGCCTGATGTAGTCCGGTCGGATATTAGGTGTCCCTCCCCTCAGTCGGCTGACGCCGACAGCTCCCCTCAGGGAGGGGAGCCTTTTGGTGGGATGGTGCATCTGATCGGCTCCCCTCATGGATGAGGGGAGCTGGCCGCCGTAGGCGGTCTGAGGGGAGTCGTGTGGGGTGCAGTTCACGTGTTCTCTCCCCTCAGTCGGCTGACGCCGACAGCTCCCCTCGGGGAGGGGAGCCTTTTGGTGGGGTGGTGCATCTGATCGGCTCCCCTCATGGATGAGGGGAGCTGGCCGCCGTAGGCGGTCTGAGGGGAGTCGTGTCGCTGTGTATGCCCCCTCAGTCAGGCGTGCGCCTGACAGCTCCCCCACCGTTCGTGGGGGAGCCTATTGGATGGGCCGTTTCGGTGTGGGGCAACTTCCCTCAGTCGGCTGACGCCGACAGCTCCCCTCGGGGAGGGGAGCCGATTGATTGGACGGTTTTCCGGTGTCCTCCCCTCAGTCGGCTGACGCCGACAGCTCCCCTCAAAGAGGGGAGCCTATTGGTGTGACACGGTCTATCCTACTGGCTCCCCTCGGGATCGAGGGGAGCTGGCCGCCGTAGGCGGTCTGAGGGGAGTCGAGATTAGTGGGATGGGGCGCTATTCGTGCCTCTCGTCGTACTCCTCGTCGGTGGGGGTCTCGTCGTAGAGTTCGCGCCCCTCCTTCTCGGCGAGCTCCATCTGCTCGTTGATCCACGCCGCCTCGGCAGGGTTGATGTCGGCCGTGTTCAGCACCTTCTGCCATACGGGATAGAACAGGTGCATCACCGGGTACATGGCGGTGAACAGGATCTCCGGCTTGTGCTTGCGCCAATGCTGCGGATGCGCGTCGAACGTGTTCTTGAACCGGCGCATGTAGTTGCGGAACGAGCTCAGCGACGTGTCCATGCGGCGGGCGCTCATGCCGGCGATCATGCGCGGCGAATACACGGTCTTCAGGCCCTTGCCGATGAGGTGCAGCGAAATGTCGATGTCCTCATGCATGACGTCGGCCTTGTCGCGGCACACCTCGTCGGAGATCTGACGCCATGCGGAGGCGCGCAGCGCCATGTTCGAGCCGAACAGCAGCGGCTGCCCGCCGTCGGCGCGGAAGATGCGCTTGCGGATGGAGTTGTCTCCCTTGAGCCCGAAGCGCCGCGAAGGCATGTCGTAGTACATGACGGGGCCGGTCGCGCCCATGGCGGACGGGTCCTCGGTGAAGATGCCGGAGACGACCTCCACCCAGTCGGGCTTGATCATGCAGTCGGCGTCGAACCGGCCGAGTATGTCGCCGGTCGCATGGTCGAGGCCATAGTTGCGGGTGGGGATCAGCCCCTGTTCGTCGTTCTGGTCGAGCAGGATGACGTTGTCGTCGGGATGGTCCTTGATGAACCGTCTGACGATGTCCGCGGTGTTGTCGGTCGAACGGTTGTTGACCACGATCACTTCATGGGGGCGAACGGTCTGCCGGGTCGCGTTGATCAGGCAGTCGGCGATTCTCTCTTCTTCATTCCATGCCGGAATCACAATCGAAACGGTAAGCACATCTTCAGGATACGCGGGGCCGGGGATTCGCACATCCGCGATGTGCGATGCCGGGTTTGTCATCTACCGCGTGAATAATGACGACTATGAGTGAACGGCAGGATGAACGTTTCGACCTCGCGGCGGTGTTCCCCGACAAGGGCGATCCCAGACGGCCACCCGAATGGTTCGGCCGTGGTCTGCTCTATACGGCGATCGCCGTGTTCGCCGCGTATTTCGTATGGAATACGTGGGACAAGGTCAGCTCGATAGTCCTGTACATCGTCATTTCGATGTTCATCGCGCTGGCCGTCGAGCCGGTGGTCCGCTGGCTGGTCATCCACGGATGGCGTCGCGGCGTCGCCTCCGGCGTCACGCTCGTGTCATTGGTCATCATCCTGGCGGGCCTGCTCACGTTGTTCGGCAACATGTTCGTGCAGCAGCTCATCGGCATGATCAAAAGCCTTCCCGGCCTGTATGCGCAGATCGTCGACGTCGTCGAACGGCAGTTCCATACGAAACTCGATCTGGAGTCGCTGGGCATGGAGGTGTTCAAGAACATCCAGACCAGCACCGTCACGAACTTCGCCAACCAGGCCCTGAGCACCACGTTCTCTCTGCTCAACGCGTTGCTGGGGCTCATGACCGTGATGCTCGTGACGTACTACATATCCGCCGCGTTCCCGGCAATGCGCCGCAGCCTGTGCCAGTGGATCGCGCCCAAGAGCCAGGAACGGTTCCTCGTGGTGTGGACGGTCGTGCAGGACCAGATCTCGAACTTCCTGTACAGCCGCATCATCCTGGCCGCGATATCCAGCGTCTGCATGTCCATATTCATGATGAGCCTCGATATCCCGTACTGGCTGCCGCTGTCGATATTCTGCGGCCTGATCTCGCAGTTCATCCCCACCGTGGGCACCTACATCGGCGGCGCGCTGCCGGTCGTCTCCGCGTGGGGCACCAACGGCGTCAAATACGCGTTGTTCGTGCTCGTCTACATCGTCGTCTACCAGCAGATCGAGAACCTGATTCTTTCGCCGGCCATCTCTCAGCGGACCATGGATCTCAACCCGGCCATCGCCTTCCTGGCGGTCCTGGCGCTCGGATCGGTGTTCGGCGCCCTGGGCGCGTTCCTGGCGTTGCCGCTGACCGCCAGCTTCCAGGCCGTGTTCAAGGCGTACACCAAGCGGTACGAGCTCATCGACTCCCCGCTGCTCTCCGATCCCAAGCCGGTGAAGAAATCGACGATGGTCAAGGGCGTGGAGGCGTTCAACGAGCATGTGGTCAAGCCGGTGAGCGACCATATGCCGCGTGCGGCCAGAGGGTCGAGCGCGCGCGTCCGCGTGCACGACGCCACGGTGAGCCGCGAACTCGACTACGCGCATACGCGGTTGGAGGACTACGCCACGAGCGAGGAGCTCGACGAGTCGCGGACCGTGGCGATCCCGAAGAACGCGGCGGCGTCGAAATCCGCGGGCAAGCCCGACCTGAACCCGGATGTCGGCGACGGGAAGGACAATACCGGGATGTCCGCAAACGAGACCGGGCCCGAGAGCCCGACGAAACCCGAACAGACGGCATCCGAGGATGCGAAGACCGGCCGCAGTGCCAGGGAGGAGTGGCGCTAGATGGCCCTGCTTGCGTTCATCGACCTATTGCTTGGCGTGGTGGGAATCGTGGGTCTGACATACCAGGTGGTGTGCGTGCTGGCGTCGTTCACCGCCAAGCCGAGGAAATTCCCCGAGGCCCCGCGCGACAAGCGGTATGCCGTGCTGATCTCCGCACGCAACGAGGAGAAGGTGGTCGGCAACCTCATCGACTGCATCCAGAACCAGACGTATCCGAGCGAGCTCATCGACATCTGGATGGTGGCCGACAACTGCACCGACGACACGGCCGGACTGGCCAGACGCAAGGGCTGCCATGTGATCGAACGGTTCGATCAGACGCAGATCGGCAAGGGATACGCCCTGACGTTCCTGCTCAACCGCATGATCGATTCGGGGGAGAGCAAGCGGTACGACGCGTTCTTCGTGTTCGACGCCGACAACAAGCTCGACAAGGAATACTTCGCGCAGATGAACAACGCGTTCCAGTCGGGCTTCAAGATCCTCACCAGCTTCCGCAACTCCGTGAACTTCGACGACAACTGGGTCTCCTCCGGCTCCGCCCTGTGGTTCGTGAGGGAATCGAGGTTCCTCAACAACTCGCGCATGATCTTCGGCTCCAGCTGCCACGTGGGCGGCACAGGGTTCATGTTCTCCCGCGAGATCATGGAACGCAACAGCGGATGGAAGTTCCATCTGCTCACCGAGGACCTCGAATTCACCATGGACTCCATCCTGCACGGCGACCGCATCGGCTACTGCGGCACCGCCATCCTGTATGACGAGCAGCCGGTGACGTTCAAACAGAGCTGGCGCCAGCGTCTGCGGTGGTCGCGAGGCTTCCTGCAGGTGTTCCGCTACTACGGGCCGGCGCTGGTCCGTCGGGCCATCAAGGAGCGTGACTTCTCCTGCGTGGATCTGACGCTGCTCATCTGCCCGTTCACCGCGCTGTCGGTCATCCGCACCGTGCTGGCCGGCGTGTTCATCGCGCTCGGGTTCGTCTCGCTGCAAAGCCAGCTCGACTCCATGAACATGTGGATCGCCGGCGGCGTGGCGTCCGTGCTCGGCATGATGCTGCTCGCGGCCATCACCTGCATCGCCGAACGGGACAAGATCGACGCCACGAACAAGGAGCTCGTGGCCTACTGCCTGAGCTTCCCCATCTACCTGCTCAGCTACATCCCCATCTCCTTCCAGGCCATGTTCTCCAAGCCGGGGTGGAAGCCCATCGAGCATCGCGGCCACTGACGCGGTAGGCTGGTTGGGCGATAACGCTTGACATCCGAACGAATCGAACGAAGCGAGGCAAAGCCGTGACCGGATCGGCAATCGACTCAGGGACCCTGCGGACGGCACGGCCGTCCCGACGTGCGACGCGTCTGCAGCGTCGCCGGGTGGCGAGACGCAAATGGATGGTGGCGGCCAGCGCCGTCATCACCGTGGCGCTGGGACTCGGCTACGCGGTCGCCGACGCCTACGACATCGCGCCGGGGCCGCTGAGCGTCGAACCGGTGCAGACCATTCGTTTCCCGCAGGCGGCGTCCGCCGTGGCGGCGACGCCGCTGGTGGGCGGGGTCGGCGCGGACAAGGGCGTCGACGAGGCACGGGCCACGGCCCTGGTCGACAAGTTCGCCAAGGCCAAGGGCGTCGGCAAGGACTTCTCCATCATCATCGCGGACGCCAAGGGCGATCCGGTCGTGGAACGCAACCAGGGAGTCGCGCGCGAGCCGGCCTCCACGATGAAGACCCTCACCGCGTTCGCCGCCACCGCCAGCCTCGACATGTCGTCCACCCTGGACACCGAGACCTATCTCGACGGCGACACCCTCGTGCTCAAGGGCAACGGCGACATGCTGCTCGGCTCGGGGGCCAACGACGAGCGGCACGTCAACGGACGGGCCGGCGTGGCCACGCTGGCGCAGCGCACCGCTCAGGCGTTGAAGGCCAAGGGCGTCACCACGGTGTCGGTCGCCTACGACGACTCGCTGTTCGGCTCCAAACGGTTCCCCGACACCATCGCCGAGAACAACGAGGGCGACGACATGCTCTACGCGGCGCCGATGTCGTCGATGGCCATCGACGAGGGACGCAACTGGAGCGGTACGACCAAGCCGGCCGACCCCGACGTCGAATCGGCGTTCCCTCCACGGTTCGCGGACTCCGCCGCGAAGACCGCCGAATCGTTCGTCGCACAGCTCAAACGGCAGGGCATCGCCGTGAACGGCGGCATAGCCAAGGGCGAAGCCCCCGCGGGCAAACCCATCGCCTCGGTCAGCTCCGCCAGACTCAGCGAGGTCATGGGCTTCATGCTCAGGAACTCCGACAACACGGAAGCCGAGCTGTTCGGACGCCTCACCGCGCTGAAGACCGGTCAGGACAATTCGCCGGAAGGCGCCGCGGCCGCGGTGAAGGCCGCGTTGGAGAAGGCCGGCATCGACACCGACGGTCTCCATATCGCCGACTGCTCCGGGCTCTCCGCCGGATCGAGGCTCACCGCCACGACCCTCATGCAGGTGCAGGCCAAATACCTTGAGACCGGAGACTCCACCGCACCGGCGAGCGAAGGCCTCGCAGTCAGCGGTCTTTCCGGTACCGCGGCGAAACGCAACATCGCCAGGTCCGCGGCCGGTCTCGTACGACTCAAGACCGGCACGCTCGGCGGCGTGACCTCCATGACCGGCAACGTCTCCAGAACCGGCGGCGGCACCCTCGTGTTCGCCGTCATCGTCAACAATCCCGACAACATGTGGGAAGCCATACTCGCGGTCGACGACCTCGTCGGCCATCTGCCGGAGCTGTGACCATGACCTACACGCCCACACTGAGACAAGCCATCGGGGACGTGCGACGGAACCTCGAATCCATCGGCATCACCCGACAGTCCCCACGCCTGCGCGAACACGGCGACCACACGCCCGGCGGCGACGCGCCGCTGGTGCTCGTGGCATGTTCGGGCGGACGCGACTCGCTCGCCCTCGCATCCGTGACCGCCACCGTATGCGGCACCCTCGGCGTGCGCTGCGGCGCCGTGATCGTGGACCATGCCCTCATCGCCGGCTCCGCGGACGTGGCGCACGAGGCCGGCGAACGGTGCCGGGGCTTCGGCATGGACCCGGTCGTCGTGCGGCGCGTGGTCGTGCGTCCCACAGGGGCCGGCACCGAGGCCGACGCCCGCGGCGTGCGATACCGGGCGCTCATCGACACGGCGAAGGAGCTCGGCGCCTCCGCCGTGCTGCTCGCCCACACGCGCGACGACCAGGCCGAAACCGTGCTGCTCGGCCTCCTGCGCACCGTCGGGCTCGACGCGCTCGCCGGCATGCCGACGTCGATAGAACGCGACGGCGTGCTGTTCTCCCGCCCCTTCCTCTCCCTCACCCGGGCCCAGACCACACAGATCTGCGAAACCCTCGGCGTCACCTGGTGGGACGACCCCACCAACGGCGACCAGGCCGACGAAGGAGGGCTTTCCACCGATCTGCCGCTGCGTTCGCGTATACGGCAGGCGCTGCTGCCGTATCTCGTCCATCTGACCGGCGCGGACACCGTGGGGCATCTGGCCCGCAGCGCGCAATTCGCCCAGCGCGACAAGGACTATCTCGACTCCCGGGCCGACCGGCTCTATCGCGAAACCGTCACGATGGCCGATGGCGGGGAAACGTCGCAGGGGACGGACGGCGGCTGGCTGGCCCGCATCGACGCGCGTGCGCTGGCCGGGCGGCACGCCGCCATGCGAAGCCGCGTCATCGCGCGTACGCTGTCGGAATGCGGCGCCGGCACGTCGTCGAGGCACGTCGACGCCATCGACGCGCTCGTCGTCGACTGGCACGGTCAGGGCGCCGTGCGTCTTTCCAGTTCGCATTCAGCGTTCCGTCAGGGTCACGTCATTCTCGTGTGCCATGATAGGGTGCATGAAAATCGCTGATATCCAAGACGACATCGCTGAGGAGCTCGTCAGCAAAGAGCAGATCGATGCCAAGATACGAGAAGTGGCCGCTCAGGTGGATCGCGACTATGCCGGCAAGAACCCGCTGCTGGTGGCCGTGCTCAAGGGGGCCGTCAACACGCTCGCCGCGTTCTCCCAGGCCCTGCGCATCCCCGTGACCATGGATTTCATGAGCCTTTCCAGCTACGGTTCGGGCACGACGTCGTCCGGCACCGTCACCGTGCGGCAGGACCTGTCGACGGATGTCCGAGGCCGTCACGTCCTGATCGTCGAGGACATCATCGACTCGGGTCTTACGCTTGACTGGCTCATCAAGGAGCTGAAACGGCGTGGCGCGGCCTCCGTCGAGGTCTTCGCCCTGCTGGAGAAGCCGGCGCGTCATGAAGTGCACATCGATGTGAAATACAAGGGATATGAGATTCCCGACAAATTCGTCGTCGGCTTCGGTCTGGACTATAACGAACGATACAGGAACCTCGATTCCATCGCGGTGTTGAAACCCCAGGTGTACCAAGGAGAGTAGCAGCATGAGCTTCCCAGGGCCGAATCGCAACGATAACGGCAACCCGTTCAAGAATCCCGAGGGGGGACGGAAGAACGGAGACAAGAACAACAACGCCAACCGCGGAGGCAGGAACGGCAAGGGTCAGCGTCCGTTCTGGCAGTCGCCGTGGATCTGGGCCACGCTGCTCGTGCTGCTCGCGGTCAGCGGATTCCAGATGTTCTCCATGGGCGGCACGCAGACCATCAACACCCAGGACGGTCTTGAACTGCTCAAGGACGGCTCCGCCAACTACGCCGAGATCACCGAAAGCAAGCAGACGGTGAAGCTGGAGCTCAAGGAGGACTTCCACAAGAAGGACCCCGACACCGGCAAGGACCGCAACTACGGCAAGAACGTGCAGTTCTACTACGTGTTCGCGCAGGGCGGGCAGATCTCCCAGGCCGTGCAGAAGGCCGACCTGTCCAAGGGCTGGACCTCCACCGTCCCGCAGACCAGCATCCTGACGTACCTGCTCACGTCGATGCTGCCGTTCATCATCATCTTCGCCCTGTTCTGGTGGCTGATGAGCCGCATGCAGGGCGGCTCCGGCGGCGGCATGTTCGGCATGGGCGGCAAGAAGAGCGCCAAGCTGCTCGAAGGGGAGACGCCCGACACCAAGTTCGCCGACGTGGCGGGCGAGGACGAGGCGCTCGCCGAGGTCGAGGAGATCAAGGACTTCCTCAAGGACCCGTCGAAATACAAGGCGCTGGGCGCCCGCATCCCGCGCGGCGTGCTGCTGTACGGCCCTCCCGGCACCGGCAAGACGCTGCTGGCGCGCGCCATCGCCGGCGAGGCGGGCGTGCCGTTCTACGCCATGGCCGGCTCCGACTTCGTGGAGATGTTCGTCGGCCTCGGCGCCTCCCGAGTGCGCGATCTGTTCGAAGAGGCGAAGAAGAACGCCCCGGCCATCATCTTCATCGACGAGATCGACGCCGTCGGCCGCAAGCGCGGATCCGGCATGGGCGGCGGCCACGACGAGCGTGAGCAGACGCTGAACCAGCTGCTCGTGGAGATGGACGGCTTCAACAACGACACGAACCTCATCATCATCGCGGCGACGAACCGTCCCGACGTGCTCGACCCCGCGCTGCTGCGCCCCGGACGGTTCGACCGTCAGGTGGCCGTCGAGGCCCCGGACCTCGCCGGGCGCGAGGCCATCCTCAAGGTGCACGCCAAGGGCAAGCCGTTCGTGCCCGACGTCGACATGCACATGATCGCCGTGCGCACCCCCGGCTTCACCGGCGCCGACCTGGCCAACGTGCTCAACGAGGCCGCCCTGCTGTGCGCCCGCGCCGGCGCCCAGCTCATCGACAACCGTGCCATCGACGAGGCCATCGACCGCGTGATGAGCGGCCCCCGCCGCCGGTCCACCGGCATGGCGCTCGACGAGCTGCGCAACACCGCCTACCATGAAGGCGGCCACGCGCTGGTCGCGGCCGCGTTGCACAACACCGACCCGGTGACCAAGGTGACCATCCTGCCGCGAGGCCGCGCCCTCGGCTACACCGCCGTGATGCCGACGCAGGACCGCTACTCGCAGTCCCGCAACGAGCTGCTCGACCAGATGGCCTACGCCATGGGCGGCCGCACCGCCGAGGAGGTCGTGTTCCACGATCCGACCACCGGCGCCTCCAACGACATCGAGAAGGCCACGAACATCGCGCGAAAGATGGTCGTCGAATTCGGCTTCTCCGCGCAGCTCGGCGCCATCAAATGGGCGTCCGACGACGACCAGACCACGGTGATGGACGGCCTGAGCCCGCGCAAGTACTCCGACCGCACCGCGCAGGTCATCGACGACGAGGTGCTCAAACTCGTCGAGACCGCACACACCGAGGCATGGAACATCATCAACGAGAACCGCGACGTGCTCGACGAACTCGTGCGCCAGCTGCTCGTCAAGGAGACGCTCAACGAGAAGGAGCTCGCCGTCATCTTCTCCAAGGTGCGCAAGGCGCCGGTCCGCGAGGTGTGGCTGTCGAACGACCGTCGCCCCGACTCCGACCTGCCGCCCGTGCCGATTCCCGAATCGCTGAAGAAGAGCATGGCCCAGGCCACCGTGGCCACGCAGCCCAGCCAGCCCGAGCAGAACGGAGGAGCCACCGCCTGATGGCAGCATACGACGAGGAAGGCGTGCGCCGGGCCGTGCGCCTCTATCTGAAATCCATTGGCGAGGACCCCGACCGCGAGGGGCTGCTCGACACCCCGGACCGCATAGCCCGTGCGTCGAGGGAGATCTTCGCCGGACTGCACCAGGATCCGAAGGACGTGCTCTCCGCACGATTCCGCGTGGACACCGAGGAGATGGTGCTCGTACGCGACATCGAACTGTATTCGGTGTGCGAACACCATCTGCTCCCGTTCCACGGCGTGGCCCACGTGGGCTACATCCCCTCCAAGGAGGGCGTGACCGGTCTGAGCAAGCTCGCCCGACTCGTGGAGGTCTACGCCCGCCGTCCGCAGGTGCAGGAGCGTCTCACCCAGCAGATCGCCGACGCGCTCATGGAGCACGTGGACGCCCGGGGCGTCATCGTCGTCACCGAATGCGAACACCTGTGCATGTCGATGCGCGGCATCAGGAAGTCGCAGGCGCGCACGGTGACGTCCGCGGTGCGGGGCGTGCTCAGAAACCCCGCAACGCGCGCCGAGGCCATGAGCCTCATCTTCTCGCGGCACTGAACGCACCGAACATGCCGGACGCTCCCGACGCGCCGGCATCACCGCGGAAACGACCTCCGCCATACGGCTCCCCCTGCCAAGGGGGAGCCCGTCGCAATCATGAAGAACAGAGGCGAACATCACATCATGACTGATATCAAGGCATTGCATGATTCCACACGCACGCTCGTCATGGGCGTGCTCAACATCACCGAGGACTCGTTCTCCGACGGCGGCCTGTGGCTCGATCCCGACAAGGCCCGTGCCCACGGCGCCGACATGATGGATGACGGCGCCGACATCATCGACATCGGCGCCGAATCCACACGTCCCGGTGCCAAGCGCGTCAGCGAATACGACGAGATGGCCCGCGTCACCGGCGCGGTGAAGGCGCTCATCGCCCACCCCGGCGCCATGCTCTCCATCGACACCACTCGTGCGTCCGTCGCCGCGGCGGCGCTCGACGAAGGCGCGCAGATCATCAACGACGTCTCCGGCGGCCGCCTCGACGGAAACCTGCCGCATGTCGTCGCCGACCACGACTGCCTCTACATCGTGCAGCACTGGCGCGGATGGCTCGCCGGCTCCCACGACGGCGCCGCGCCCGACGCCGACACCTCCCACTACGCGCACGGCGTCCTCGCCGACGTGCGCGACGAGCTCATGCGCCAGGTCGACGACGTCATCGCCGCCGGCGTCGACCCTGAACGCATCATCATCGACCCCGGCCTCGGCTTCTCCAAACCCGGCATCCAACACAACCTGCCGCTGCTTGCCGGTCTCGACGCGTTCAAGGCCACCGGATACCCGGTGCTCATCGGCCAGTCCCGCAAACGCTTCATCGGCGCCATGCTCGCCGAAGCCGGCATCACGGAGCCGACCATGGCCGACAAGGACGACGTCACCGCCGCCCTCTCCGCCCTCTGCGCGGAACACGGCGCCTGGGCCGTGCGCGTCCACGACGTGCGACGCTCCGTCGCAGCCGTCAAGGCGGGCGAACTCTGGAAGCAATACGCTCAGTCCAACTGACCACGAAAAGGAACCCCATGGACTCCATCCGACTCACCGGCGTCCGCGCCGAGGCAACGCACGGCGTCCTCGACTTCGAACACGTCGAACCACAGCCGTTCGTCGTCGACGCCACCATGTTCCTCGACCTCTCCGAGGCCGGAGCATCCGATGATCTCGCCGCCACGGTCGACTACGGGCAGATCGCCAAACGCATAGTCAACGTCATCGAAGGCGAACACGTGGACCTCATCGAAAGGCTCGCCGCCAAGATCGCCGACTCCATCCTGCTGTCGCATCGCATCCAACGCGTCATCGTGACCGTGCACAAGCCCAAGGCGCCCATCAAGGTGCCGTTCGACGACGTCAGCGTGACCATCGAACGCGCCCGCGACCCGGAAGGGGGCACACTCGCCTCGCAGATCGGCGCGGCGGCCTCGGCCTCGGCCTCGACTTCGGCCGCGAACGGGAGTGCCGACTCGAACGCCGCCGCAACGGGCACCTCGGCCATGCCCGCCACTCATACCGCCATCGTGGCCATGGGCGGCAACATCGGCGACGTCGAACAGACGCTGCGCGCCGCCGTCGTCGCCATCGACGGCGTGCCCGGCAACCAGGTCAACGGCATCTCGCCTCTCTACCGCACCGCGGCCTGGGGCATGGAACCCGGCACGCCCGACTTCCTCAACGCCGTCGTCGAACTCACCACCACGCTCGACGCCGATACGCTGCTCAACGCCCTCCAGACCATCGAAACAGCCCACGGACGCTCTCGGAAGGTCCACTGGGGCTCGCGCCCGCTCGACCTCGACATCATCGACTTCGACGGCGAGACCCGCGACGATCCGCGACTCACCCTGCCCCACCCGCGTGCATGGCAGCGGGCCTTCGTACTCGCCCCCTGGGCCGACCTCGAACCCGCGGCACGTCTCGTCGGCCCCCACGGCGGGCCGGTCGCCGAACTGCTCGCCCGAACCCCGGACCACGACGCGGTCGAACGCGTCTCCGACAGCTGGATTCTCGGCGGATCCGTCGCCTAGAACACCACGACGACATCCACGACGATCCGCAGCACGCAGCAGACGCCCCGTATCAAACATCCCGTATCAAACATCCCGTATCAAACGCCCCGTAGCAAACACCAAGCAGCAGACCACCCGCGAGCCCGCAGACCAAGGAGCATGGCATGAAGATGAGACGCACCCCATGGTGGCAGTACGTGGTGGCCATCATCCTCGGCACCCTGTGCGGCGCCACCCTGGTGAAGGCCACCGAACACAGCGCCTACACGCTCATGGGCGCGCCATGGCTCGTTTCGCTGCTGCTCGCCATGCTCGGCACCCTCGTTCTCATCATGTCGTGGCAGGTGCGTAAATACGTCAAAGGCGAACTCAAGGCCATGAGCATGGACCGGGCCGTCAACACGCTCCTGTTGGCGAAATCCCTCGGCATCGCCGGCGCGGCGCTCGCGGGATGGTACGGCGGCCAGCTGCTCATGAGCATCGGCCATCTCGAAGCGGAATTCTACGGCGACGCCGCCCTCGAATGCGGCGTCGCCACCGTGATCTGCCTCGTCGACATGGTCATCGGCATCGTGGGGGAGTATTGGTGTCAGTTGCCGCCCAAGGACGGTCCCGAACATCCCAGGACCAAGGAGGCGGAACGCCGGCGCAATCTGGCGCCTGCCGCGGGAGCATCCGCCGGAGCCTCCACGGACGCGGCCACCGGGGTCGCCGGAACGACGACCGGCACCATAAATCGCTGACGGTGGGCTGAATCGCCCGTCATCGCCGTCATTGTGTGCCACAATGGGGTGTATGACACGTTATGATCTCCGCACCGTCCCCGATGGGCGTGACATCGCATTGCGGGCCGTTGACGACGACGGCAGCCTGCGCGTGGTCCACGTCTACGGAGAGGACGAACAATATCCGCTGGCCGCGGACAGATACTATACGAATCTGCCAAATCTGTTCATTGACATCCTCGATATCCTCGACGGCAACGCGCCGCGTTTCGAAGAGAAGCGGGACGCGGACGGCACTATTGACGGCACCATTGACGGCGCTATCATCGACGCCATCGACGGCGGCAAATCCATCAGTCTCAGGAACCTCACGGTACGCGCCTCGCATGCGGCCGCCGACGGTTCCGGCAACGCGCGACGGTTCAAGGACGTCCGCTCGCTGTGGGCCCTGATGAGCAATCATGTGAACATCAACGTCAGACGTCCCGACGACGACCCCATCGTGGACGTGCGCCGCAACCGCAACTGGAAGAAAAGCCAGCCGCTGCGCGACGTGCCGGCCGATCCGGGCGCATGGTTCCTCTCCAGCGTGTATTCGCGGTCGAACCCGCGCAAGAACCCTGTGATCGCCTACCGCGGCATAGACGTCATCTTCGACGCGCTGCTCGCGGAACTCGACGAGACCGCGGCCCCCGACATCGCCCGGGCCCGCGACGCCATCGGCACGAACCTCGATTATCCGACCTACGCCGAGATCGCGGGCGCGTTGGGCGACACCAACATGCTGGTCTTCCACAACGACCAGTCGCTCGCCGACTGGATTCGCGAACAGGCCAAGGTGCAGGACATCGTCTTCCCCGATACGCCGGCCCGCGTGATGGTCAACCCCGATCCCGCCATCGATGATGACGACCCGCGGTATCTGCCCGCGGATTCGACGATGACGATGGCCCATCTCGCCAACGTCATCGCGCCGCGCGAGCAATGACGTAGCCCCGGTGCCGGTCCCGCCTCCCTCTCAGAGGAAAGGGAGGCGTCGCGCTCGGATGGCCGGGGAGAGGCCGGGCGACACGCGCCGTGTCGTGGGTCTCCCCGGCGCTGCGCCGCCTACTTCCCGGCGTCCTCCGGATTGGGCACGCGCACCATGGCCTCTTGGCTCATCGCCGCCACAAGCGTGCCGTCCTGCGCATACACCTTCGCATAGCTCAGGCCACGGCCATGCGCCGCGGTCGGCGTATCCTGCACATACAGATGCCATTCGTTGACGTCGATGTCGCGGTACCACCACATCGAATGGTCAAGCGTGGCGAATGAGATGCCCGGCGTCATGAAACTCAGGCCGGCGCGACGGATGATCGGCTCCATCATGATCTGGTCGCATCCGCACGCGAGAATCGCACGATGGCACAACTGCGGCAGGTCCACATGCCCGTCCGCCCTCATCCACACCATCTGCCGGCCGTCGTCGCGCTTCGACGCCGTCTCGTCGGTGCCAAGCATCACCGGCGCGTTCACATGACGGATGTCGAACGGCGACTTGGTCACATAGTAGTTCGCGAACTGCGAATTCTGGGCATATGGCTCCATCAGCTCCTTCGCGCTGGTCAGCGACTCGGGGTCGGGCACGTCGGACGGCATCGGATCGGAGAACTCCACGCCCTCCTGACCGTGCTTCTGAAAACTGGCGATGGCCGTGAGGATAGGCCCCCTCGACTGCGTGGCGTTCACGCGGCGGGCCGAGAACGAACGGCCGTCGCGCAGATTCTCCACGTCGAACAGCACATCCTGGCGGATATCGCCGGCGGCGATGAAATACGCGTGGATCGAATGCGGCAGACGATCCTCGGAGACCGTGCGCGCCGCGGCGACCACCGACTGCGCGATTACCTGCCCGCCGTAGACGCGGCCCGTGGGGAAATACAGGCTTTCACCGCTGATGTACGTATGGTTGCGGTATGGCGAAGGCTCTCCCAGCCTCAGCACCTTGATGAGATGATTAAGCGGTTTCTGGTCGTCCGTCGTCATGGAAATCCTCACTTACGGCTGTGAGTACGCGTGGTACTGCTCATGTTCTGTTGTATGTTCTGCAATGCAGTCTAGTTATGGCCGGTAAAGAACAATCGGAGGGTTTTGTAACAAGTTCGTGAGGCAGATGAACAGCGGATGACGACGGTGCCGGAATGCCGTCCGGGTGCTGTCGTGGGCGGGTCTGGTGACGGACGAAGCGTGGTTTTTCGGTGTTTTGGGGTCTTGTCCTTGGGGCTGTTGGGGGATGGTCTTACGGATCGTTGGGATCATGCGGTTTTGTGTAATCGTGATTGTGAATGGTGAAGGACGAACGATGATATTCGTGATTTTTGCGTTTCGTCCTTCGCGGCCACAGCAATGCCGCGCCAAAGGACGCCGTGACTAAGAGGGACGCCGCGCCGAGGGATGCCATGCCGAGAACGGCGTGATCACGTATGCCGTTGTGGTCATACCTCCGTGGACCGCGGATGTCGCCCCGTTCGATGGTCATCGGCACAGATCTCGCAATGGACGGGCCCGGATGGTGAAATCAACCGGCACGTCGCGTGAAATCAGCATCCGTGCCACTCGAAAGGCGAAATACGCCCGCGTTTCGTCATCCTGCAGCACGTCGGCATTGACGACGTACACAATCCATCCTTTCGCTTGCAGATGTTCCCGTTTTTCCTGGTCGCGACGCCATTGACGTTTGTCCGTCCGATGATGGTCGCCATCGTATTCCACCGCCACCTTGGCTTCCGGCCATGCCATGTCCACGGTCATCGGCGCGCCCGACAGGAACGTCATTCCCGACACCGTGTGATTCGTCACGGGGCAGGGGACTCCGTGGCATATCAATACGAGACGGCATTTGGTCTCCTGTGGTGACATCACATTCGGTCTGGCGATGCGCAAAGCCATGCTGCACAGCAGTCGACCGCGGAACGACGGGGCTGTTTCCGTCAGATTCCGCATGCGTTGCAACGGGTTGGCATATCCATCGAGGGACATTCTCATGGCGATGGATTCGGTCAGCACGACGAACTGCTCCAAAGGCACGAACCGGGCCATCTGCGCCCACGTATGCACCAGGTCGAGCACATAGACGTCGGCAAGAAGACGTATCTGCGAGGAGGCGTCGAACAATGGCCATATGTGGGGAATGACATTCTTCGAAGCCATGCGTTTGCCGCGGGCGCTGGCTACGGAATGCAGCATCGTGACGTCCAGGGAGCACCGTTCAGGAAGCGGGACCATATGAAGTTCCAAGGCGGTGGTCAACCCGAACAGCATTTGGCGTCCGCGACGTTGTGTTTCCTCAAGGCACCGTCGGAGGGTGGAGAGCTTTCGGGAGGCCAGGTCCTCTGACATCGACCGGCCGTCGTACGGGGTGGCGACTTGCGACGGTCTTTGGTATCCGGACGGGCCGGTGGGCTGTTCGTCGGCGGCGATGTTCGGAATCGTGATCGGATGACGCATGATGCACCTCTTCGTGGTCTGTGATGGCGATGTTGCCTACGCTAACGGAAAACCGAGGTGCAGAAGGGCGAAAACGGGAAATGTGGAAAACCTTGCGAAGAGGGTATCTGCTGGAAGGTGGAGGGAGACCGGTCTTAGGTGGCGTAGGTCGTGGTCATGCCTGTTGGGAGGGTGATCTGTCGTGGACGGGTCTGGTGAAGGACGGGGCGTGGTTTTTCGGTGTTTTGTGGTCTTGTCCTTGGGGTTGCTGGGGGATGGTCTTACGGATCGTTGGGATCATGCGGTTTTGTGTATTCATGATTGTGAATGGTGAAGGACGAACGATGATATTCGTGATTTTTGCGTTTCGTCCTTCGCGGCCACAGCAATGCCGCGCCAAAGGACGCCATGCCGAGGGATGCCGTGGCTAAGAGAGACGCCGTGCTGAGGGATGCCATGCCGAGAACGATGCGACCACGTATGCCGTCGTGGATGACGGACTGGGGATGGTTCGGTCAAAAGGCGGATGGTCCGACCGGGGACGAAGAAGGCCGGCCTTTCACGATTGCTCGATGGAAGGCCGGCCTTCATGTTGCGTTGCGGGTTGCGGGTCGTCCGTTACCCGCTGTACGTTACCCGCTTGTCTGTTGTCCGTTGTCCGCTGCGTGGCGCGACGAACGAGACGACCCTACGCGCGGGTCAGCTTGCGGTGCAGGCGGTGCGGGCGGGCCGCATCCTCGCCGAGGCGCTTGACCTTGTTCTCCTCGTAGGCCTGGAAGTTGCCCTCGAACCAGTACCAGTTGGCCGGGTTCTCGTCGTTGCCTTCCCACGCGAGGATATGCGTGGCGACGCGGTCGAGGAACCAGCGGTCGTGGGAGATGACCACGGCGCAGCCGGGGAATTCAAGCAGCGCGTTCTCCAACGATTCGAGCGTTTCGACGTCAAGGTCGTTGGTGGGCTCGTCGAGCAGCAGCAGGTTGCCGCCCTGCTTGAGGGTGAGCGCCAGGTTCAGACGGTTGCGCTCGCCGCCGGACAGCACGCCGGTGAGCTTCTGCTGATCGGAGCCCTTGAAGCCGAAGCTGGCCA
The DNA here is from genome assembly GCF_003129925.1 of Bifidobacterium catulorum. GTDB lineage: Bacteria > Actinomycetota > Actinomycetes > Actinomycetales > Bifidobacteriaceae > Galliscardovia > Galliscardovia catulorum. Next base: position 157,327 of record NZ_QFFN01000002.1, read on the forward strand.
CGTAGGCGCGGGTCGGCACCTCCACGCCACCGACCTCGATGAAGTCGAGTCCATCGGACACGGCCTCCCACAGGTTCTTGTTCGGGTCGAGTCCGGCGCGGTTCTGGTCGACATAGCTGATCTTCACGGTCTCGCCGATCTTCAGTTCGCCGCTGGTGAGCGGCTCCAGGCCGACGATCGTCTTGAACAGCGTGGACTTGCCGACGCCGTTCGGGCCGATGACGCCGACGATGCCGTTGCGCGGCAGCGTGAAGGAGAGGTCGTCGATGAGCACTCGGTCGCCGAACGCCTTGTGGATGTGCTTGGCTTCGAGCACCGTGGAGCCCAGACGCGGCCCCGGCGGAATCTGGATCTCGGAGAAGTCGAGCTTCTTGGAGTTGCGTGCCTCCTGCTCCATCTGGTCGTAGCGCTCCAGACGTGCCTTGTTCTTGGCCTGACGGGCCTTCGGCGAGGAACGCACCCATTCGAGCTCGTTCTTCAGGCGCTTGGCGAGCTTGGCGTCCTTGGCGCCCTGGATCTCCATACGCTTGGCCTTGGTCTCCAGATACGTGGAGTAGTTGCCCTTGTACGGGTACAGGTGGCCGCGGTCGACCTCGCAGATCCACTCGGCCACGTTGTCCATGAAGTAACGGTCGTGGGTGACGGCGATGACCGCGCCCTCGTACTTGTGCAGGAACTGCTCCAGCCACAGGATCGACTCGGCGTCGAGGTGGTTCGTGGGCTCGTCGAGCAGCAGCAGGTCGGGGGCTTCGAGCAGCAGCTTGCACAGAGCCACGCGGCGGCGTTCGCCACCGGAGCATACGGTCACCGGGGTGTCGGGGGCGGGGCACTGGAGGGCGTCCATGGCCTGTTCGAGCTGCGAGTCGAGGTCCCAGCCGTTGGCGGCGTCGATTTCGGTCTGGAGCTTGCCCATCTCCTCCATGAGGGCGTCGAAGTCGGCGTCCGGGTTGGCCATCTCCTCGCCGATCTGGTTGAATCGGGCGACCTTCTCGGCGATGGGGCCGAACGCCATCTTGATGTTCTCTCCGACGGTCTTGGTGTCGTCGAGCGGCGGCTCCTGCTGCAGGATGCCGACCGTGTAGCCGGGGGTCAGCGACGCTTCGCCGTTGCTCACCGTGTCGAGGCCGGCCATGATCTTCAGCAGCGTGGACTTGCCCATGCCGTTCGGGCCCACCACGCCGATCTTCGCGCCGGGCAGGAAGCTCAGCGTCACGTCGTCGAGGATCACGCGGTCGCCGTAGGCCTTGCGCGCCTTGATCATCTGATAAATGAATTCCGCCATGGATGCAGTTACTCCTTACAAAGTTTGGAATTCCGCCGTTTCTTCGGTTCATGCATGGTGCCGGTTGTCGTTCGTCGTGTTCATTGCCGTCGCGTTGCCGGAGTACGCCGCTCGATGCGGAGCGCGTCCGCATAGCGGCCGATTTCATGCCAAACCACCGCCCACCATGGTAACGGAAGGGCTGGAATGGCGCGGGAGCGACTGTCGGCGGCAGGTTGGGCGCGATGATTCGTTGCCGGCTGGATCGCCTGTGGTCGGTCGACAACGCGCGCGAACGCGGGGAGCTTTCCTGCGAGCTGCCGGAAACCCTGATGCACATGCCGGGCGATCTGGGCCGGGCCGCCATCATCCGCGACATGCGGCCGCTCTCGGAATCGGACATCGTCGCCGTGGTGGACGAGCTGTTCCTGCCGTTGGTGCGCTATTACGAGCAGCGATCCCGAACTCGCGCCACTGCGGTGTCCCACGGTCCCGAATGCGAATGAACGACGAGGTGGCGAGACGGGCCTCGCGGATATGGTCGTGTCGTGGAACGAGACGTTCGCAGGTGCTTTACCGGCCGGTGACCCAGCGGGCGTCGGAATGCACATGCGGCGCCATCAACGCGATCACCAGCAGCAGGCAGGCAATCATCACCATCAGGATCACGTCCTCATGGCCGCGGGTCTGCAACAGCGCGCCGATAAGCGCGCCGATGGCCAACGCGGTCAGCACCACTGCCCGGCGCCCCAGCTTCGACCGCTCATGCCCGTGGGCCGAGGTGTCCGCCACGATGCCAGTGAGCGTCATCGTGAGCACGGTGGTGGGCAGGTCCGGCACCGAAAGCTTGCGTGCCGTGGAGTTCTGGATGCCCATAGCCGGGGCGAGCAGCACAATCAGCGTGATGACATGCAGGTCGACGTGGCTGGCCGTGGGGAAATTCAGACTCGGACCTGTGTCTCGAACCACCTGCGCGACCGTCGCGCCCGTTCCGGCGCCGCCCATCGCCGGCTCGGGGGCGAACCGGTTGAGCAGGTAGATGCCGATCAGCGCCGCGACCACGAACGCCGCCTGCACGCAGGTCGAAATCAGCAGATGCTTGGCACGATTGCCCTCGAATCGGTGGATGATACGCCCGCCGATCACCGCGCCGGCCACGAACGCCACCAAGGTCAGCGTGGACGTCCACCAGACGAACCCTTCGGCATGGGCGACCGAGAACCCCAGAAAGACGATGTTGCCGGTCACGTTGGCCACGAACACATGGCCAAGAGACAGATAGCTCAGCGCATCCACCAGACCCGAGACGAACGTGAGGATCACCAGCGCCGGCGAAAGCAGACCGAAGTCGTCGTCCCGTCTGGGGACGATCGTTCGCACGGCCTCGGAAAGATGCGATGTCATGATGATTGCCCCCGATGATCGTCTGAATCGAACGGATGGAGTATACCGCACCATGATGTCGTCGTTCATGCCGTCATATGACGTCCATGCCGACAGGGCGGGCGTATGGAATCCATAAGGACGATATGACGGCGGAGGCGCCTGAATTTATCATGATGATTGGAATGCGAAAGAGGGGGAACGATATGGTCGGGAGCGGCGACGCGGTCGGAACGGATGATGCAGGAACGGACGGCGCGTCGGATCGCGTCCCCGCGATCGACGTGCGTCGTCTGACCAAACGATACGGTCGGGCACGCGGCATCGAGGACGTGAACCTCACCGTGCGCCAGGGCGAGATATTCGGATTCATCGGACCGAACGGGGCGGGCAAATCCACGACGATCCGCACACTACTGGGACTGATCCGCAAAACAGGCGGCGAGGCGTCGATCCTCGGCCTCGATTGCGAACGGGACCGCACGAGAATCCTCGAACAGGTGGGCTACCTGCCCAGCGAGGTGTTCTACTACGACGGCATGAAGGCGCGCGACCTGCTGAAGTACGCGGCGGGTTTCTATCGCGTGGACTGCACGGAGCGTATCCGCGAGTTGTCCGAGCGTCTCGGACTGGACCTCGACAAGAAGGTCGAGGACATGTCGCTTGGCAATCGCAAGAAGGTCGGCATCGTACAAGGACTGATGCACCGGCCGCGGCTCATCATCCTCGACGAGCCGACCAGCGGGCTCGATCCCCTCGTGCAGCGCGCGTTCTTCGACCTGATTCGCGAGGAGAACCGCCGCGGGGCCACGGTGCTGTTCTCGTCGCACATCCTCTCCGAAGTGCAGCGCATCTGCGACCGCGTCGCCATCATCCGCGAGGGACGCATCGTGGCGGTGCGGTCGGTGGCCGAGATGCGGCGGTCCGCAGTCAAACGCGTGACGGTCGGGCTTGGGGACGCAGGTGGTCCGATGTCTGGGACCGAAGCCGCCGGGTCCGACGTCGATGTGGCGAGACGCACGTTCGCATCCATGTCCGGCGTGCGCTCGCTGCAGTTGGACGTGACCGATGCGCGCGGCGGAACCGGAGACGGTGGGAGCGGCCGTGGGAACACCGCCGCCACCGCGTCCTTCCTCTACGAGGGCGACTGCAACGAGCTCATCGCAGCGCTCGCAGGCATGAGACTCACGGACGTGGAGATCGCCGAGCCGACGCTGGAGGAAGTGTTCATGCATTATTACCAGCCGGAGTCGAGGGTGGAATCAGTGCCGGAATCAGCGTCGCTGCAGGTGCCGGAGGCGGGGAGATGACCACGATGACCGCCTCGACCACGACGCCCTCCCGCAGTAACGCACACGCCTCGCTCACTTCGCGCGCGATGCATGTCTTCCTCTTCGAGCTCAAGTCCCAACTGCGCCCGTTCCTCATCGGCACTGTCACGCTGCTCGCCGTGGCCGTCCTGCTGCTGGCCGGCGCATACCCGATCTACCGGGACTCCAAGTCGAGCGTCGAACAGGTGATCGACGGCTTCCCGCCACAGTTCGCCGCCCTGTTCGGCGTCAACGACGACGTGTTCTCCTTCGGTGGGTTCTACCGGTTCAGCTCCCTGTACCTTATGCTGACCATGGCGATCATGGCCTGCGCATGGGGCTTGGCGGTGTTCGGACGCGAGAAGCGCGCGAAGGCCACCGACTTCCTGTTCGTCATGCCGATGCCGCGCGGTGCGATTTATGCGGCCAAGCTCGCGGCCGGGCTCACGATGGTGGTCGTGGCCTCTCTGGCGTTCCTCGCCGCGGTGGCGCTGACCTACACACGATTCCGCGACGATTCCACCGCGACCTCCATCGCCTTGCCGCGGCTCATCCTCGCCGCGTCGTCGTTGCTCGGCGTGGGCGTGCTGTTCCTCGCCTTCGGTGCGCTGACCGCCGTGCTGCTGCGGCGCATCCGCAGCGTGTCCGGCATCGCCACCGCATTCGGCGTGTTCGGGTTCATGCTGGTGTCGTTGCCGGAAATGACCGGCGAGGACAAATACCGCATCATCTCACCGTTCACCTGGTTCAACGTCTCCGAGGCACTCGACCACGGCCGTTACGAAGCCGGCTATCTGGCCCTGGCCGCCGTGGTGGCCGTGGCCTGCCTGGCGGCAGGGGCCGTTGCGTACGTGCGTGGCGAGGTGAGGGCCGAGTGATGATGAACATGCAGGAAAAGAGGGCCGCCACTGTGAAATCCGTCTCTATGGTGAAATCCGCCACCGTGAAATCCGTTCTTGCCGTGGCCGCGCGCGAATCCAGGGCCAACGTGAAGCCGTGGCTGATATGGAGCGTGGTGATCGTCCTGTTCAACATCGCCGGCGTGATGAAGTTCGAGGGCGTCGCCGCAGGTGATCCCGACGCCGTGCGCAAGCTCACCGACGCCTTCCCGAAGGTGGCGCTCGCCGTCATGGGAATCTCCGATCTGGACATGTCCACCTTCGCAGGGTATTACGCGGTGCTCGAATTCTATGCGGGCATCATGGCGGCCGTGTATGCCGTCGCGCTCGCCCGCAACGCGGTGCTGCGCGAGCTGACGGACGGAACCTATGAGTTCCTGTTTGTACGTCCCGTGACGCGCACCGCCATCCTTACGGCGAAGTTCGCCGCTGCGTTGGGCGATGCGGTCGCATTCGTTGCGGTCAACGTCGTCTCGTCGCTGCTGTGCCTTGGATTGCTGGGCGACGTGCGTGGACTCGACGAGGGGGCGGCCGCGATAGTGATCTGGCGGTTCTCCGTATGGCTGTTCGCCGTGATGCTGGTGTTCGGCGCGGTCAGTGCATGCGCGGCCGCCGTGTGCCGGCGTCCGGATCGCGGTGCGGCCGCCGGCAATGCTTCGGTGATCGTGGCCTATTGCGCCGGCGTGGCGTACGACATGCTCTCCGACCACGACGCCTCGGTCGTCTTCCGGCTGCTGTCTCCGTTCCGCTATGCCACCCCGGACGAGGTGATCGACGGGCGGGCGCCCGCGGCGTTCTCCGTGCTGGCGGCGCTTATCGTGCTGGTCGGCTTCGCGACGGCGTATGTGGCCTTCTCGCGGCGTGATCTGGCCTCCCGATGAGACGCCGGCACGGGGTCGGCGGATGCCCGTGCGCCCATGTGCCGGTGTGGCAGTGTGCCGGCGCGTCAATGTGTCAGTGTGCCCGTGCGCCAATGTGTCAGTGCGCCAGCACGGGGATGCGGGTGTCGGGGGAGAGCGGCCCGGTCGGCAGGAATCCCGTCGGGGGCACGCGCATGAGGGCGCGGTCCCTGTCATCCATCGGATAATCGGCATAGGCGCAGATGCGGTGCTGACCGTACCCGACCCGGTACCGACCGTCATCCGTTCTGATTGCCTCCACACTGGGGTCGCCGTAGCCGAACCACATTTCCAGGAACGTGCGTTCACGCACCGAGGGCACGTCGAACTCCAGTTCGGGATTGGCTTCCGGCCGCCGTTCCAGACGGTTCGCCGCCTCGCCGATTTGATCGCGAATGACATGCCAATCCATGGCGTCCCATTGCAGGCGGTTGTATTCCTCGTGCCTGCTCGGCCAGAAGTCGTCGTCGAAATTGCCGTCGTATGGTTCCGGCGCCTGCGGGAATTCGAGACTTCCCAGCGGTATGGTCTGCCATACCGCGTTGGAACCGATGTCGTTGTTGGCCGTCAAGGAGAACGTGCCCATTGTGAAACCCTCCACCACCCTGATGATCGTTCGGGCCGCGGGCACTCAGTTATGCGTCGTGGCCGGCCGACGTGGTTACATCCCGCGCCAGCGATATTTCATTATATGGATAATTGTCTACTATTTGATTCTGTGATGTCGAGCCGGCTTCTTGTCTGACGGGCCGACTCAAATAGGACCGCCCGAAGTCCCGCCTGTTCGGCGCCTTCGACGTTGTAGGGCGAGTCGTCCACGAATACGGTCCGCGAGCGGTCCAGACCGAACCGTTCCACCGCCAGATCGAAGATGGCCGCTTCGGGTTTCTTCACTCCTTCGAGCCCCGACACCACGATGCCGTCCAGCATGTCGAGGACGCCGCCCATCCGCCGCCGCATGATCGGCCAGGTGTCGTGCCCCCAATTGGTCAGTCCCCATACGCCGACGCCGGAGGACTTCAGGTCCGCCAGCAGCTCCGGCATTCCGGGGATCGCGCCGGCCAATGTCCTGTCGACGTTCACGGTGTACGCGCGCATCCGCAGGCCGAGGCGTGCCCCGTACTCGCGTTCATAATCGTCGATCAGCGTGTCGTAGTCCATGCCGCCGTCGTGCAGGTCGTCGAAATACATGAAGCCGCAATGATCGTCCGGGGCGAGGAAATCATCTATCTCCTCGTTGGCGAACAGGCCCTCCAGCGCCCGTCGCGGCTGCCAATCGACAAGCACTCCGCACAGGTCGAAGATCACATCCGTCACGCCGACGTCGGCCGTGGTTTCGCTGGCCATGGTTCCGTCAACCGTGGTTTCGTCGACCATCGCCTGCCGCCTTTCCGACGATATCGGCCCTCAATCGTCCCATAATCGTCCCGGATATTGAAACGATGATTGATTATAGGGATTCGCGGAGTCTGCTGTGCGGCCGTCTCGGGAGCCGGACGGAATGCGCGCGCCGCCTATGCGTGGGCGAGCCGGAGTTCGATGGCCAGTCGGTAGTAGTCGATGAGATGGTCGACCACCTTGGGCCAGGTGCGGCCCTGGATCGAGGTGAACCCGTTGTCGGCGATCGTGCGCCGGAAATCCTCATCCGATATCACACGTTTCACGCAGTCCCGCAACGCCTTGTCGTTCTGCGGGGAGAACAGCAGACCGTCCCGACCGGAGTCGATGAGGTCGAGCGGCCCGCCGCTGGCAGGCGCGATCACCGGCAGCCGGCTCGCCATGGCCTCCTGTATCGTCTGGCCGAACGTCTCCTGGTTGCCGGTGTGCACGAACACATCCAACGCGGCGTAGGCGTCGGCCAGATCGTCGCCGTGCAGCATGCCGGTGAAGATGGCGTACGGCATGAGCTTGCGCAGGTCGTCTCCGCAAGGCCCGTCGCCGACTATCACCAGCTGGATGCCGAGCCCCATCAGGCAGGTGAGGCGGTCGACCTGCTTCTCCGGGGCGAGGCGGCCCACATAGCCGACGACCGGCAGCTCGCCATGGCGGCTCCACCGTTCGTGCAGCTCGCGGACGCGCTCGAACCCCCGGCGCGCGGGGTTGAACAACTGCGAATCGACGCCGCGCCCCCACGGATGGATCAGCGACGGGTCGACGCCGAACGATTCGAGCCGCTGACGGGCCTGCTCGGTCGGCGTGAGCGTGATGGTGGCCTTGTTGTGCAGCTTCGCCATGCGGTCGGCCAGGATCTGTTCGGCGGTGTCTCCCGCGGACTTGCTTACCTTGCGCAGCCAGCCCGTGTGCTTCGGCGCCACGGTGTCGGCGATGCCGTCGATGGTCTGGCGGGCGAACCGCCGCGCATACTGCGCCACGTCGGTCTGGTAGACGGCCACCGTGGGCACGCCCATGTCCTCGCCGGCGATCAGCGCCGCATGGCCGAGGCGGGATATCGGCGCGGCGATGTGGATGACGTCCGGCCGCTCGCCCGACTCGATCATGTCGATGACGGTGCTTTTCATCGGTATGGCGACGTTGAAGTTCTGCACCGGCCACGAGGTGACGGTGTCTACTTGGTATCCCTCGAACATCCCGGACTCCGGCGCCGGCTGCGGGGAGATGACGTGCGCGGCGAAATCCCGTTGCCTGAATCGGCGGAGCACGTGTTTCACGCTGTTGCTCACGCCGTTGGTCTGCTCCAGTGACGACTCGCTCACCACGAGCACGCGCAACGGCCGCTGTTCGTCGGCATCAATCCCAACCATGCAAGCCAGTCTAGGGGCGTCGGTCCTGTTCGGAGGCTGAGTTTCGACGAAGTTCAGCCAAAGTTGTCGGAGGCGTCGGCTTTCGCGGCAATATGTCGTTCGTGTTCTTCGGGAGACCGAACGGCGTGGGCGTCGGCACCATCGCGGTCGCGAACGGACGGACGGTCCTTCCGGGATCGGCGGGTGACGACGGATCCCTTCGCCTTCGGCGGAGGTCCAAAAAGATGCCTCGAATAGCGGACGTCGGGGTTTTCGTCGCATGATTGGGTGTAAGTTCGGACGCATGACCGATTTCGCCGCCGATCGCAACGACCTTGCCGACCTTGCCGTATGCGCCGAATCAGTGGGATTCTGGCGTGACCGTCGCCTTATCCTCGCCGATGTGAACCTGCGTATTCGCCGTGGGGAGAAGTGGATTCTGTTCGGGCCGAACGGCATCGGCAAATCCACGCTGATCGCCATGATGAGCCTGCGGCAGTTTCCCAACGTCGGCAGGCTGTCCCTGCTGGGCCATCGTCCCGGAGGCATCGACAGGTTCGCGTCCGGAGGGCGCATAGCGCTCGCGTCGTCCGCGGTCGGACGCGAGGTGGCGCCGCCGGCCGACCCCATCGACGTGATAGTGGACGCCGCACCGGTCCGCGCCGTGCCCGAGGACCAGGGCGACTCCGCCGACATGGTGGAGCTGACGGCGCGGAGCGAGAGCCGTCGACGCGACTGCGCCGAATACGACCGCGCATACGGGCTGATGGAACGGTTCGGCATCGAATACCTCGCCGGCAAACGCATGGCAGGTCTGTCCGAGGGCGAGCGCACCCGCGTGCTCATCTGCCGCAACCTCATGTCGGACGCCGAACTGATGATCTTCGACGAGCCGACGACCGGCATGGACCTCGGCGGCAGGGAGCTCGTCGTGCGTGAACTCGGACGGCTGGGGGATGGCGGTGCCGGGGCCGTGGACGCCGGTGCGGACGGCCGTACCGTCATCCTCGTCACCCATCAGCTTGAGGAGATTCCCGCCGGATTCGACCATCTTGCGCTCATGGGGCGCATGCCCGAGCCGCGGTACCGCGAATACCTGGCCGCTCATCCGAGTATCTATGCGCCCGACGAAGGCAATCCCATGCCGGGCACGGTGCTGTACACGGGTGGTCTCGAAGGCGGATTCACCTCCGAAAATCTCAGCGCCATGTTCGGATTCCCCATCACCGTCCACCACGACGGTGCGCGTTGGTCGGCGTTCCGCGCGTAGCGGGGGCGCGGGGCGGTTCCGGGCGGCGTCGGCGTGTCCGATTTGCGTTCAACCATGGTTGAACCGCGTATATTGAATATGGGATGTGAGCGCGCACGACCTCCCATGCCGGCACGTCGCCGATGGCGTCGGCAGCCGGGCGCGAGATTATGTGCCGCAGGACGTCGCGGTATATGCCATATGCCATAGGCCATGAAAACAAGGAGTACGCCATGAAATACCGTCGTGTAGGAAAATCGGGCCTCAAGATCAGCGAGATCGCCCTCGGCAGTTGGGTGACCGACCTCAAGGGCTCCGCGCAGGAGGACGTCGCCCGCCAGACCATCAAACTGGCCTATGATTCCGGCGTCAACTTCTTCGACTGCGCCGACGCCTACTCGGCCGGCGCCGCCGAACGCTTCTTCGGCGAGGTGTTCAAGGACTATCCGCGCAAGGAGCTCGTGCTCTCCAGCAAGGTGTACTTCCCGACCGGCGACGGCGTCAACGACCGGGGGCTGAGCCGCAAGCACATCTTCGAAAGCATCGACCAGACGCTGAAGAACATGCGGACCGACTACATCGACATGTACTTCTGCCACCGGTTCGACGAGACCACCGACCTCACCGAGACGCTGCGCGCCATGAGTGACCTCGTCGCCCAGGGCAAGGTGCTCTACTACGGCGTCTCCGAGGAATGGGGCGGCGCCCGCCTGGAGGAGGCCCAGCGCATCATCGACCGCTACAACCTGTATCCGATCACCGTGGTGCAGCCGCAGTACAACCTCAACGACCGCTACATCGAGCATGAGATCATGGGCGAATGCCGCCGTCACGGCATCGGCATCACCACGTTCTCGCCGCTCGCCCAGGGACTGCTCACCGGCAAGTACCGCAAGGGCCAGCCGCTGCCCGAAGGCTCCCGCGCCACCTGGCAGGCCGACCACCAGATCAACGACCTGCTCACCGACGAGAACCTCGATCAGGTGGAACGGCTGCGCGGCGTGGCCGAGGAGCTCGGCACCAACCTGCCCATCCTCTCGATGGCGTGGATCCTGCAGCATCCCGAGATCAGCTGCGTGATCGCCGGCGCCAGCAAGCCCAGCCAGCTGGAGAACAACCTCAAGGCCTCCGGATTCGAGATTCCCGCCGACGCGATGGCCGAGATCGACCGCATCACAGGCTTCCACCGTTTCGAGCGCCACGTCGGCTGAGCCCGGCAGGCCTCCCGCGTGTCGCCGGTTTACTTCAAGCGCTTGAGGGCCGTAGCGTGGAATCCGAGGGGTGCGGAGTGGGCTCCCCGCTCCCGTGAACCGTTCCCGAGAAGCGAAGATGGAGGAACACCATGACCGAAACGATGAAGGCCGCGATTTTCGAAGGCCCTGGCAAGATGGCCGTCCGCGAGGTGCCGAAGGCCCGTATCGAAGCCGACGGCGATGCCGTGGTGCGTGTTGTCCGCGCATGTGTGTGCGGCTCGGACCTGTGGTACTTCCGCGGGCTTTCCCCGCACGCCGCGAACAGCCAGATCGGCCACGAATCCATCGGTGTGGTCGAGGAGGTCGGCCCGGCCGTCGGAAGCGTCAAGCCCGGCGACTTCGTGGTGCTGCCGTTCCCCTACAGCTGCGGCGAATGCCCGGTGTGCAGGGCCGGCTTTGAATCGGTGTGCCCCCACGGCGGCTACTTCGGTGCCAGCCAGGCCGAATACGTGCGTGTGCCCGAGGCCGACGGCACGTGCGTGCCGGTGCCCGGCTCTCCCGAGGACTATGACGACGCCACGCTCGCCTCGCTGCTCACCATCGCCGACGTGATGTCCACCGGCTACCATGCCGCCGTCTCCGCCGAGGTCAAGCCCGGAAGCACCGCCGTGGTGATGGGCGACGGCGCCGTCGGCCTGTGCGGCGTGATCTCCGCGAGGATGCTCGGCGCCCGGCGCATCATCGCCATGAGCCGCCACGACGACCGCGCCGCGCTCGCCCGCGAATTCGGCGCCACCGACATCGTCGCCGAACGCGACCAGGCCGCCATCGACAAGGTGCTCGACATGACCGGCGGCTACGGCGCCGACGCCGTGCTCGAATGCGTGGGCTCCAAGCAGTCGTTCGACACGGCTCTGGGACTGATCCGCCGCGGCGGCGTCATCGGCCGCGTCGGCCTGCCGCATGATGTGGAGATCAGCGCCGAAGGCACGTTCTACGGCAACATCGGCATCAAGGGCGGCCCGGCGCCGGTGCGCCACTACGACATCGACTCCGGTCTGCTCGACGCCGTGCTGAACCACGACATCGACCCCGGCCGCGTATTCACCGCCGAATACGACCTCGACCACATCCAGGACGCCTACGAGGCCATGGACCGGCGCAAGGTCATCAAGGCACTGATCCGCTTCTGACGGCCGATTGGTTGGCGGACGATACCGGGGTTTCGTCCGCCGTGGTCATGGTCCATTGTCAACCGTGTTCTGTATTTACTGCTTCAACAGGTCGGCGATGGTGAGTTCGTCTTTCTGCTCAGGTTTGTGGATTCTTCGATACTCCAGTAAGCAGTGGCATAGTTCGTCGGCGTCCGACCAATAACCCCGCAGGAAAGCTTCGTTTTTAAGGCTCTTCGGGTGTTTGTGTGGGTGTGGATCACTGGTCCGGCCTGCTGGTTATTGGCGTCCGGGGAGTTGTAGGTCGAGTCCTCCGCATTTGAGCATGACGAGGCTGATGAGGTTGTCGAGGTTGCGGTAGCCGTAGCCGATCTTGATGGTGGTCTTGAT
>NZ_QFFN01000020.1 GCF_003129925.1 Bifidobacterium catulorum
GCGCGGAGAGGTGTATACGAGCCCGGGACCGGGCAGGGGAACGGAGGGGACGGGGGCCGCGGCCTGCCGCGCCGGCTCCGACACCGGCACGTTGTCCGGGAACCGATGGCCGCAGCCGCGGCAGAACCTGGCTTCCACGGGATTCTGCTGCCCGCACCGATCGCAAATCTTCATGAGCGTTCTCCTTCTCTGTTTCCCCACCATTGTAAAGGGCATGATTCGCGAAATTCCGACGTTCCATCCACGAAACCCCCTGAAGCTATCCCCTGGTTAGCAGGGTGCGGGGCACGCCCGTGTTCCGTCTGCCCGGTAGGATGCGAAGCAGGAAACCGGGCGTCCGAAGTCGGACGGGACGGTTCCGGACGAGTCGTCATCGATCAAGGGGGCCGGTCATGGGCGTGAAGGTGGAACCACCGCTGCTGGAGGGGTATGACTTCATACGCCGGCTGGGCGCGGGCGGCACGGCAGCCGTGTTCCTCTACCACCAGCGGGTGCCGAACCGTCTGGTCGCCGTGAAGATCAACGAGGCGCCGCTCGCCGACCGCAACAGCCGCAACCGCTTCCGTTCCGAGGCCAACTTCATGGCGCAGCTCTCCGAGCATCCGTACATCCTGTCGATATACGACGCCGGCATCACGCCCGGCGGGCGCGGCTACATGGTGCTCGAATACGCGCGCGGCGGCAGCTACAAGGATCTTTCACGCTCGAACCAGCTTCCCGTGGACCAGGTGCTGACCGTGGGCATCGACCTGGCGAGCGCCCTGTTCACCGCGCACAAGCGTGGCATCATCCACCGCGACATCAAGCCCAGCAACGTGCTGATCTCCACGCAGGGCCTGCCGGTGATCGCCGATTTCGGCATCTCCTCGACGATCTACACGACGCGCGGCGCGAAGGGGTTCTCGATCCCATGGGCGCCGCCCGAGGTGCTCACCGGGCGTTCCGGCGGCTCCGAGGCCACCGACATCTATTCCCTTGGCGCCACGCTGTATGCGATGCTGGTGGGCCATTCCCCGTTCGAATACGGGTACAAGGTGAAGGACAACCACGAACTCGCCCAGGTGATAGTGGACGAGGACCTTCCCCGCATCCGCAGGGCGGACGTGCCCAAGGAGTTCGAGAAGGTGCTGCGGCGGGCAATGAACAAGAACCCGGACGCTCGGTATTATTCCATGCTTGAATTCGCGCGCGATATGCAGAGGGTGCAGCAGCAGTGCTACGGACATCAGACCCCGGTGACGGTGGAGGAGATACCGCCGTATCTGCCGCAGGAGCGTCGCCGGGGACGCCAGGCCGCGACCGGGGACGGCGGGGCGCGTCCGCAGGCCCAGGCCACTTGGGCGAGACCGGCCGCCGTCGGTGTCGCGATCGCGGCCGCGGTGGCTGCCGTGGCCGCGCTGATGGCGTTCGTGGTCATGCCGCGCATGGACACCGCGCACGACGGCGGCGGATCGCAGGTGGTGGGCGACGATGCGAGAGGGCTGGACTCGCACGACGACCCGTCCTCCGGTCTGGGGGCGACCTCGAACGGCGATGTGCCGTCCCCGACCGGCCTGACCGGCACATTGCAGGGCGACACCGCCACGTTCACATGGACGAATCCCGACCCCCGGGACGGCGACCGGTACGCATGGAACAAGGTTGGGGCGGACTCCGCGTCGTCGCTGGTGGACAAGCCGACGGTGAACATCGGAGGCGTCACCGACGAACAGGTGTGCATCCAGGTGAGCATCGTGCGCGCCGACCGGCAGATGTCCACCACCCCCGCCACCGCCTGCGCGGTGCGCAAATAGCTTTTACGACGCGCGTCGTACCATGGAAGGCGTACCCATAGGAGAGCACAGGCAGGGGGAGGCCGTGAACGGCAGCGAAGAGAGGCATCCGGGCATTCGCGCCCGTCTGGCACGTCTGCGCGGCGTCATGCCCACCAGACGCAGCCGTTGGATCATGCCGGTCATCGCCCTCGTGCTGATGCTCGGCGTGGTCGTGGGCGCCGTCATCATCAGCTCCATCACCCGTCAGCATGTGCAGCTGGACAACGGCACCGTATGGATCACCTCGCTACGGAACCAGAAGGCCGCACGGTTCAACGTGAAGCTGCAGGAGGCCGATGCGGCGGTGTCGTCGTCCGCCCAACGGTTCGACGTCGACCAATCCGGCGACAGCACGGTGCTCAACGAAGGCGGTCGCGCCCTGGGCATCAAGGCGTCCACCGTCGGCGTGGACGGGCAGACCGACCTCAAGGGCGAGACGACATCGGCGATCGGCGGAGGCACCATCGCGTTCCTCAACACGAAAAGCGGCGACGTATGGGTAGGCGAGGCGGATGCGGTCGACGGCGTCTCCCCCACCACGGCCAAACCGGTCATGAGTCTGGGGCAGGGCGGCAAAATCGCCGTGGACAAGGACGGCGTCGTCTACGGATACCGCCCGTCGGACGCCATGGTGCTGACGTTGTCCAATCCGCGGGGCTCGAACCCCCGCGAATACGGGTCGCTCAACAACGGCGGCGAGCTCGCCGCCGACGACTTCACCGTGGTCGGAGGCCGGCCCATGGTCGTATCCGACGCCACGCTGTCGTTCAAGGGCGGCTCCGTGACCCTGCCGACCACCGGCAGGGTCACGCTGCAGCGGCCGCCGGTGGACGGCCGCCAGGACGGCTCCTGGGTGGCGGCCGCGACGACCGCGGGACTGGTCGTCGTCGACCTCGACCATGGGAACGCCCGCCCCGTCACGCTCAAATCCGGAGGAAACGGCGACCCGGCACGGCCGGTGTCGTCGTCGGGATGCATCTACGCGGCATGGAGCCAGAGCGCCAACAACTTCATCAAGGCATGCGGAGCCCCGAAGGACGGCCGCCTCGCCGACCAGCCGGACTTCGCGACGCTGAAGGAGGTCTCCGAGACCTCTCAGCTCACGTTCCGCACCAACCACCGTCTGGTCGTGCTCAACGACGTGGCGAACGGCAACGTCTGGAACCCGGACGATTCCACCGACGTCATCAAACTGCAGTGGAACCAAATCCAGACCGAGAAGACGACGACCACGGAGGAAAGCCAGAACACCGCCGACACCCATGAGAACTTCGCCGAGAAATGCTCGGCGACGTCCGGCTCCATCAAGGCGGTGGACGACACGTTCGGCGTACGCGCCGGCGGCGAGGAGATCCTCGACGTGCTGCGCAACGACGAGCAGACCGACTGCTCCGTGCTGCACATCGACAAGGTGGAGGCCCCCGGGGGCGACGCCTCCGTGGCACCCGTCTACGACGGCAGGTATCTGCAGCTCGACGCGACGAACGCCCACGCGGGCACGATCCGGTTCTCATACTCCATATCCGACGGCCGCGAACAGACATCCTCGGCCACGGTGACGCTGAATGTCACCGGAAGCAACGACGACAAGGCCCCCAGACAGAACGACGTCCCGCCCGAATACCAGGTGGAGCAGGGCGCCTCCTACACGGCGAACGCGCTGGCGAGCTTCACCGACGCCGACGGCGACCCCATGACGCTGGTCTCGGCCACACCCACGAACTCGGACCAGGTCATGGTCTCCACGCGGGCCGACGGCCAGCTCGTGTTCAACACCGGATCGCAGGCATCCGGCCGCGTGGGCGTGCAGGTGATGGTGTCCGACGGCGAAAAGACCGGCAAGGGCATGGTGTATTTCTCGGTGAGGCCGGCGAACACGCTCACCGCCGTCATCGACCCCATCGTGAAACAGGCGCAGCCGAACAAAAGCACCACCGTGTCGCTCAAACCGTACGTGCACGGCACCTCGGCGCAGCCGGCGCAGCTTTCGGCAGTCACCCAGCCGGCGAACGCCTCCACCGCAGCGAACAACGAGGACATGTCGTTCACGTTCAAGGCGGCCAACCCCGGCACCTACTACGTGCCGTACACCATCACGCAGGGCACGCAGCCGACCACCGGCCTGGCCCGCATCGAGGTGAGGGGCGCCGACGGCAAGGACGCCAAGCCGGTGGCCGCCAACGACGTGGCGCTGCTCGGCGCCGACAACACCGCCATCGTGGAGCCCTTGGCCAACGACGTCGACCCGCTGGGGGGCGTGCTGGCCATCAACTCGGTGAGCGCCCCCGGGGACTCGGGCATCAAGACCGGCATCGTGGGCCACAAACGCGTATACCTCACCGCACGGCAGGTGCCGACCAAGCCGGTGTCCGTAAGCTACACCGTGGCCAACGCGCAGGGCCAGAGCCAGGGACGCATCGTGCTGCAGCCCCCCGCTCTCGCCACGCAGAACAACGCCCCGAAGGCGGGCAACATCAACGTCCAGGTGCGTGCCGGCGGCATCGTCACCGTGCCGGTGCTCGACCACGTCACCTACGCCGACGGCACGACCGTGAAGCTCAGGACCGGGTTGCAGTACGACAGGAAGACGTTCCGGGGGCTGGTGTTCGTCTCCGAGAACAACGTGCGCTACCAGGCGGCCGACACGCAGGGCGTCTATCCGGTGACGTACACGGTGCAGGACAATCTCGGCAACACCGCGTCCGGCACCATCACCATCACCGTGCACAAGAAGGACGCGGCGAGCAAGCCCGCCCCCACACCGGCCGACGTGGAGGCCCAGGTCGCCGCCGGGCAGAAGGTGAGGATACCCATCACGCTCACCGGCATCGACGTGGACGGCGACGGCGACACCCTGAACGGTCTGGGCAACACGGCGCCGAAACTGGGACGCATCACCGAGACCGGCGCCGACTATCTGGTCTACGAGGCGTATGCGGACTCCGCCGGCACCGACACGTTCAGCTACGCCGTTGAGGACTGGACCGGCCAGCGCGCGCAGGCGCAGATCCGCGTGGGCGTGTTCAGGTCCAGCTCCGACTCGGGCGTGTACGCACGTGACGACACCCTGTCCATCCGCCCGAACACCAAGGTGGACGTTCCCGTGCTCATCAACGACATCTCCGGCGACTCCGACAGCCTGGAACTCGACGGGAAACTCGACATGCAGGGCGTCAAGGACGCCAGGGTGCGCAACAACATGATCGAACTCACCGCGCCGTCGAACGCGGGCACGGCCTACGTGATGTACACGGCGAAGACGAAGGCGGGGCTGTCCGACACCGGCACGCTGACGGTCAACGTCTCCGACAAGGCCCCCATCTCGCCTCCTACGGCATACGACTACAAGGTGCCCGCGGCGGCCACCATCGACAAGAAGACCGTCGACGTGGACGTGAGGGACTGGATGGCGAACCCGTCCGGAACGTTCGACGACCTCAGGGTGGACGTGCATCCCAGCGCGGGCGACCATGCGCACCGCAAGGGCGGGGCCGGTTCCACCGTCATCGCCGTGGACCTGACCGACGAGGCCCGCGCCGTGCCGTACACGGTGACGAACACGAAATACGACATCACCTCCACGGCGTTCATCCAGGTGCCCGCCTACGGCGTGTTCCCGCCGACGCTTCGCCCCAAGGCGCCGAAGCTGCAGGTGCACGCCCGGGAGACCATCGAGATCGACATCGCCGACTACGTGCGCGTGGGCGCGGGCAAGACCGCAAGCGTGGAATCCAAGGAGTCGGTGAGCGCCACCAAGTCCGACGGCGGCGACCTCTACATCAGCGACACGAAGCTGAAGTTCACCGCGGCCAAGGACTACGCGGGTCCGGCCTCCATCACGTTCACCGCGGTGGACGGCAAAAAGGGCAAGGACCGCAACGCCATCATCAATTCGGCGGTGCTCACGCTTCCCATCACGGTGATAGGCCGCCAGGTGCCGCCGCCCACGTTCTCCGCGCCGACCATCGACGTGGTGCCCGGCGACGCGAAGAAGACCATCTCGCTGCGCGAGCTCACCCACGCCCCCGACGGCGCATACGAGGACGAGAAGACGTACACGTACTCGACCGGCGGCAGCGCAAGCCCCGTGGAGGCGTCGCTCTCGTCCGACGGCGCCCTCACCGTCAGTGCGCCGAAGGACGCCAGGCCCGGCACCACGGTGACCCTGCCCATCACCATCACATACGCGAACGGCAAGGTGAACGCGGGCGTCACGCTGCGCGTCACCCGGACCAACCAGCCGCTCGCCCGGGTGGCGGGGCAGGCGATCCGCGCGAAGGCCGGCACGCCCGAACACGTGAACGTCCTCGACGGCGCATACAACCCGTTCCCCGACACGCCGCTGACGGTCATCGGCGCGACGACCGACGACGCATCCAGAATCGCCGTAAGCTACACGGCGGGCGGCGACCTGACCATCACCCCCGCCTCCAACATCGGCGCCTCCACGAACAAGGTGGTCGTCACCGTACAGGACGGCACGAAGGACGCCTCGCGCAACGTCACCGCCATCGTCACGGTGTCCATCGTCGACAAGCCGAACCCGCCACTGCTCTCCCCCGTGGCGGGCACGCCGGCCGACGGCTCGGTGAACCTGGCATGGACGCCCGGCGCTGCCAACGGCGCACCGATCACCGAATACGAGGTCGACTACGACGACCGCAGGGTCGCCTGCGGCGCGAACACCACCTGCCAGATCACCGGACTGACCAACGGCCGGGAGTACGCGTTCACCGTACGCGCCATGAACGAGGTCGGCTGGTCCGATCCCTCGAACACCGTCAAGGGCATGCCCGACAAGGTCCCCGACGCCCCCGCCGAAATCGGCGTGAAGGGCGACTACAAGAAGGTGCTGGTCGGGTGGACGACGCCTGACTATGTGGGGTCCGCACCGGACAAGTACACGGTGACCATCACCGGCGCGGGCGGCTCGCAGACCCAGACCGTCACCGGACAGACGGCCACGTTCACCGTGGACAACTCCGCCGGAGGCAAGGCGTTCACCGCACGCGTGCGCGCACACAACCGCGCCGGCGACGGCATCGAAGGCACCAGCATCAACAACGACGCACCATGGGGAGACATCGACGCACCATCGGTGACCATCAGGCAGACGGACCCCACGACCGTCGCCGGCACCGTGACGCTGGGCGACCTGCACGGCGCGGGCTGCTCCAGCATCACCCTGAGCACCGGCGGAAGCGTG
The DNA here is from genome assembly GCF_003129925.1 of Bifidobacterium catulorum. Lineage (GTDB taxonomy): Bacteria > Actinomycetota > Actinomycetes > Actinomycetales > Bifidobacteriaceae > Galliscardovia > Galliscardovia catulorum. The sequence goes on from NZ_QFFN01000020.1 coordinate 7,021, forward strand.
CCATGCTCGTCCGACGGATCATTCACCGTCTCCATAGACCGGAACGACTACTTCAAGCCGATGAGCGTCACCGCCACCGTCGAACCGGAGAAGACCGGAGGTGGCCCCGCCAAGGCCACGTCGAACGAAATCAAACCCACCTACGACATCCGAAGGCCCGACCTGAGCGTCTCCGGCAGCGGCAACGGCGACTGCAAAGCCATCTGGCACGGCACCGGGACGTATGACGACATCGTCGTCACATTCGGAGGTGAACGCGTCAGCGGCGGCTCCGCCACCAAACATGTGGGGGAATGGCAGAGATGCCCATCCGCCACCGCATACCAGACGCTGAACGGCGCCAAAGGACCGTCCGTCACGGCCGAGGACCGCAACTACGTCTACAAGGTTCCTCCCAGGATCGGTGAATCGTTCTCGCTGTCATGGAACGCCAAGGACCGCAACACCATTGACGTGAACCACGCGAGCGACATCCAACGATGGGGGCAGAACGCCACCTACGTGCTCACGGTCAACGACCACGTCGTGGAGGGATGGACCCCCGATGTGAGGTCCATCAAGGCCTCGGTCGTCGGCATGGAGTCGGCCACGAAGCCGGAACCGCCGTCGGGCGGCGACTCCGAAAGCGGGAACGGATCCGAAGGCGGCGAATCCGAAGGAAGCGAATCCGAAGGAAGCGACGAGTCCGGAAGCGTCGGCGAGACGACGCCGGACGTCCGTTGGTCGCTGAAGGTCACACTGAACAACGACGCCAACTACACGGACGACGCCGACGGCATCCTGACGGGCGACGGCCGCGCACTGCCGACGAAGACGACATCGATGCAGTCGGCGTATATGGAACGCAACCAGTCATCACCGGACGTCATCATGCAGGCCGCCTCGCGGCGACTGTACTGAACGGGCGACCGCACCGGACACAGGACGACACACGGACAACCAAAGGAGCGATATGAGCCAGAACACCAACGGCAGGAAGCCGGCGCCGAACGGCGGCAAGGGACCGGAAAAGCACGACGACTCCACCGTCTTGTCGGACTCCACCGTCTTGTCGGACTCGACGGTGCTGTCCGACAAGACACGACTGTCGGATTCCACGGTGTTGTCCGACTCGACCGTGTTGTCCGAATCAAAGCGCCCGGGCGGCACGGCCCACGCGACGCCGAAGAAGAAAGGCACCGCCGCGCAATCCCCGGCCAAGCCGTCCCTTCCCCGCCGTCCGGGCACGGCGGACGGCGGCAAGAAGCAGGCACCGGCCACGAACAAGCCCAGACTGCCGAAGAAGACCACGGAGGCGAAACCGGCCCCGCATGCGACCGCCCCCGGACCGAACCCGGACCGGCGTCCCAAGACCCGGCCCGCATCTGGCCGATCCGACAACTCGATGCTGCCGAAGCCCGAACCCGACATCGCGCGCTTCACCACGGTGTTCGGCGCCATCGTCGGCAACATCGCACAGGTGATCCTCGGCAAGGAGACCACGATCCGACAGTGCGTCGCAGCGCTGATCGCCGGGGGGCACGTGCTGCTGGAGGACAATCCCGGCACCGGCAAGACGCAGCTGGCGAGAGGCCTCGCCAATTCCATAGACGCGCCGTTCAAACGCATCCAGTTCACGCCGGACCTGCTGCCGAGCGACGTGGTCGGCGTGACGTTCTACGACCAGAAGACCGGCGAGTTCACGTTCCGCAACGGACCCGTCTTCGCGTCGACCGTATTGGCCGACGAGATCAACCGTGCCTCGCCGAAGACGCAGTCCGCACTGCTGGAGGTCATGGAGGAGCAGAAGGTCACAGTGGACGGCGTCACCTATCCGGTGCCGCAGCCGTTCATCGTCATCGCCACGCAGAACCCCATCGAGCAGCTCGGCACCTACAAGCTGCCGGAGGCGCAGCTCGACCGCTTCCTCATCAAGACGTCGTTGGGCGACCCCGGCCACGAGGCCAGTCTGCGCATCCTTCACGAGGCCAACGTGCGCGACCGCGCGCAGACGGTGAGTCCCGTGACCGACGCCGGGGAGATCCTCGAACTGCGCGGCCTCGCCGAGAACGTGCACGTCGACGAAGCCATCGAGGAGTACATCGTGCGCCTTATGGAGGCCACCCGCCACAACGACAGGGTGCTGGTGGGCGCCTCCATGCGCGGCGCGCTGGCGCTGATCCGTCTGGCCCGTGTATGGGCCGCCGCGGACGGCCGCGGATACGTGGTGCCCGACGACGTGAAGGACCTGACCTCCGTCGTGCTGGCCCACCGCATCATCCTCACCCCCGAGGCCACCTTCGCGGGCGCGACCGCCGACGGCGTCATCACCGACATCCTCGCCGACGTGGTGGCCCCCACCATCGGCGCCTGACGCCGCACTCGCATTCCAAGGAACGTGGACTCATGGCTCGACAAACGGCATTGCATCAGCGGACTGGCGCGCCCCGTCGCCGCCCCCCGGCAGGACGCTCCCGGAGACGCGGCGGCGGTCGACTACTCCGGGACGGCTCCGCCCGAGGACCGCTCCGCTTCCTCATGTCATACGTCTCCCCGTTGGGATGGACGGTGCTGGGGCTCACCATCGTCTGCGCTGCGGCCTTCGCGTTCGTGCGCTGGCACGAACTGCTGGTCATGGCGGTGACGGGAGCGGTGATGCTGGCCGCCGCAGTCACGATGTCGTTGGGCAACACCGGGTTCTCGGCGGCGCTGTCGGTACCGAGCCGTCATCTGACCGTCGGCGACGTCGTGCCGGTGGACGTCGCCATCACGAACCCCGGCAGGACGCCGACCGTGCACGCGCGCGGCGATCTGTCGCTAGGCTCCATGCACGAGGGCTTTTCCATCCCCGCGCTGGCACCGAAACAGGAGAAGCACACGAGCGTGGAGTTCGCCACGATATCCCGCGCCGTGCTGCCGGTCGGCCCCCTGCGCATCCGCAAGGGCGACCCGTTCGGCCTGATTCGCCATGAGAAGACGCTCGCCAGCCGCATCAACGTGTTCATCCATCCGAAGATCACACGGCTCAAGACGTTGAACGCCGGCGTCCAACGCGACCTCGAAGGCCAGCCGAGCGGCGACATCGTCGACGACGACCTCGATTTCTACGGTCTGCGCGAATACCAGCCGGGCGACGACATGCGCAACGTGCATTGGCTGTCGACCGCAAAATCGGGCGGGCTCATGATCCGCCAGTACGAAGCCACCCGCAAGACCACCACGGCATTGGGAATCGGCGTCAATCCCAACGACTACATCAACGCCGAGGAGTTCGAGCTCGCCGTCTCCATCCACGCATCGATCGGCGTGCAGTGCACGCTGCAGGGACGCCGGATGCGCGTGCTCGTCGGCGACGACGCCACCGACCCGGCGCGGTCCATGGAATTCCTTGACGAATGCAGCGGCATACTGCCGGACGAGGAGGAGAATCCGAATCTCGCCGTACCGGCGCTCACCCACTGCCCGGACGCCTCGCTCTACTGCTTCACCGTGGGCAGCATGAAAAGCCCGGAGGTAATCAAGCGCATGGTGCTGCCGTTGCCGAAAAGCGCGACCTGCCTGGTGCTGGTCGCCGATCTGGGGGCGCAACGCGCCATCCAACGGTTCGAGGACTTCACGATGGCCACCATCGGCGAACTCGATGACCTTCCTTTGGTGATGGGGGCATTGGCATGACGGATTCACAGTTCGAATCGTTGCACACCGCATCCGGGATCTCCGACCTCACCGGAACAGGAACAGGCACCGGAACAGGCACCTGGGCGAAATCCACGCACTCGGCCATCTGGATCACCCGCGGCCTCAAGGGCGGCGAGCGCAACGCCCTGATGGACGCGCATTCGCTCGCGTCGCACGCCGTGAGCCTGACGGTCATGCTGGCCGCGAACCTGCTGGCGTCAGCGAACCTCATCGACGTCTACGGCTCGCCGATGGCATGGGCCGCGACCGCCGTGCCGGCCGCCGTCCTGGGAGCGCTCATCGCGTTCGCCGGCGTGCGGACCATGCTGCGCCTGTGGTGGCAGCTGGTGTTCCTGCTTGCCGCGCAGTTCATCATCGGCCCGGTGATCGCCTTGCCTAGAACCACGATCGCGCATGTCATTCCCGGTCCGGATACCCTTGCCGAAGGCGTCTCCGCCACGTTCGGCTCATTCAAGTACCTGATCTCCATCGACCCCGCCGTGGGAACCGGTGGAGGCGACCTGATGGCGTTGTGGACGATAGTGCTGTGGTCGGGCTTCCTTTCCGGCGTGTTCGCCATCGCCCGCAAGCCGCTGTCATCCGTGCTTTCGACGGTGGCGGTCGGCGCGAGCTTCGCCGTCTGTGCTGCGCTCGGCACGCACACCGGCGTGCAGCCGGTGGCCGTTGGCATCGCCCTGTTCCTGCTGCTGGTCGTCTGGCTGAGCTGGCGTCTGGGGATGCTGGAGCTGAATCGCTTCATCTCCGCGGGAGTCATCATCGTATTGGCAGCGGCGTTGGCGTTCGGCTCCTCGCTGGTCGTGGCCCAGCATCGCGAGGTGCTGCGCGACAGGTACGAGCCGCCATTGAGCCCCTACAACTATTCGAGTCCGTTAAGCGGCCTGCGCGCCTATGTGAAGGACCATAAGAAGGACACGCTGCTGAGCGTGAAGGACCTTCCCGCCGCCACTCCGGTGCGGCTGGCCGTCATGGACAGGTTCGACGGCGCGGTATGGAACCTGTCCGATTCGTCGCAGGCCGCGGGATCGTCCGATTACCGTCGTGTGGGCCGGACGATCGGCGACGAGGCCCGTGCAAGGACATCCGGCGACAGGTTCACGGCCACGTTCACCGTGCATAAGGGGCTCGCGGACGTGTGGCTTCCCACGGCCGGCGTCGCCACGTCCGTGGGATTGTCCGGCGAGGACGCCCAGTCGTTCTATTACAACACCGACACGAACTCCGGCATGCTGACCACGCGCACTCGCGCCGGCATGACGTATACGGAGCATGGCATCGCGCCGCGCACACCCTCGACCGGGCAGATCGATGATTCCCGGGCGGCCGTCGTGGAGCAGCCCCAGGCCGAGGACGTGCCCGATTCGGTGGGCAAGCTCGCCACGTCGTTCGCCGGCGGCAGCACCGACGGCGGCGCCGCGGCCCGTCGCCTTGCCGACAGGCTCAGGGAGAATGGCTGGTTCTCGCATGGCCTCAAGGGCGACTACCCGTCCCTTCCCGGGCACGGCTCGTACCGCGTGGACAAGCTGCTCGCCGGAAAATCCATGGTGGGCGACAGCGAACAGTACGCCTCGGCCATGGCGTTGATGGCCCGCGATCTAGGCCTGCCGTCGCGCGTGGTGCTCGGATTCATCCCCAAGGACAAGGACGGCGAGATCTCCGAAGACCGTACGAAGACGGCCAAGGACGGCACGACGACCATCGACTTCACCGGCAACGACATCGAGGCCTGGGTGGAGGTCAAGCTCGACGGTTACGGATGGGTCGCATTCCATCCGACGCCGAAGGAGACGAAGGTCCCCAACAAGAACCAGAACCTCACGCCGCCGAACCCGCAGAAGCTGGTCCGACAGCCCCCCGTGCCCCTGCAGGACCCGTTGCGCGACGAGAACCAGACCAAGGGCCAATCGAAGCTGGACGGCAGCGAAGCGGACGACTCCTCCTCGTCGCTGCTGCTGGGCAGGGTGTTGGCGACCATCGGCAAGGTGGCGTTGTACGGAAGCCCCGTCTGGGCGCTGGCGATCATCGTCGGCGCGATCCTCGCCATCAAGGCCGCCGCATTGTCCCGGGCGCGGAGGAACGGCAGCCCGGCCATGCGCATCGCCCAGGGATGGCGGCAGATCTGCGTATTGGCCGAACAGAGCGGTGCCACCGTCTCGGGCACGCGCCGCGACCAGAGCCGCATGATGGCCCGGCAGCTCGCCCTGCCGCAGTCCACGCTGGAGGCGTTGGGCAAGCAGGCCGATTACGCGGCGTTCTCGGGAACGACGATCGACGAGGCATCCGCGGCCGCATACTGGAATACGGTCGATCAGGTACGACGGGCGATCATGCGCGGATTGCCGCGAAATCGTGCCATCCGCACTAGACTTTCATTGCGGGGCGTGTTCTCCGACCCGGTGAGCGCCAGACCGTCCTCGGCAACCTCATCGTCCTCGGCGAAGTCCTCGTCGGCGGCGATGTCCGCCGGCAACGTTGTGAGCGCTTCCGCTAACCGAATATTGCTATGGTTGAATGCGGTCAAGGAACGACTGCGTTCCCGCACATCGTCGCGGACGACCGACCGCAGCACGAAAGGATGACATGACCGACATGCATATCAGTGCCGCCCTACGCACCGACATAGGGCGCAAACGCCGCATCAATCAGGATTGCGGCCTGGCCGGTCATGGCCTGTTCCTCGTCTGCGACGGCATGGGCGGCGGCGTGGCCGGGCAGGAGGCCAGCCGACGCACACTGACCCGTTTCTCCGCGCTCGCCGACCAGGTGGGCCGCAACCGGAAAACCATCGACGCCACGTTCGAAACGGCCCAGCAGGACGCCCTCGCCCTTGGCGAGGAGTACGGCGGTATCGCCGGCACCACCGCCACCGGCCTGATCCTGGCCGACACCATGGCGCTGCTCCCCCATTACGACGATCTTGCCGGCGACGAGGACCAGTCGCAGACGCTGTGGCACACCGATGACGACGGCAACGCCTGGTACGTGGTCAACGTGGGCGACTCCCGCACCTATCATCTCGACCGCCGCGGCGACAACCACGGCTGGGAGGCCGGCTCGCTCGTACAGATCACGCGCGACCATTCCCGACGCCAGGAGATCATCGACGTCGGCGCCATGCTGCCCGAACTCGCCGAACAGATGGTGCCGCGCAACATCATCACCCAATGCGTGGGTTCGCCGGACGGCATCGAACCCGACTATTTCCGCGCCGACCTGACCGGACGGTTCATCGTCTGCTCGGACGGCCTGCATTCCGAGGTCGACGACGAGACCATCGCCATGATCGCCGCCGCCCACGAGACCCCGCAGGACGCCGTCACGGCGTTGGTCGACGCCGCGCTCGCCAGCGGCGGCAGCGACAACGTCACCGTCATCGTGATCGATGTGACCGTGGCGGACGAGGACCTCGCCGGACTGCCGCAATGGTCGTATGTGAAGATCGCCCGTGACGAGGACCTCGCCGACATCGGCGAATCGACTTTGGACACACTGAGAACTGTAACCGCCCGGAACATCGCCGGGCCGAAGGAAAGTGAGTGATTATGGTTGATTATGATGCCGCCGTGGCGGCCGTCCAGGATCCGAACGCCGATCCGGTGCTGCTGGCGAAAATCGCCTATGAGAACCCGGATTTCGGCGCGAACGTCGCGGCGAACGACCGCGCCTACCCAGGACTGCTGCGCTGGATCGCAGAGTTCGGCGACGACCGCGCCAAGGAGCAGGCCCGCCTCCGCGGCTACGTGGCCGACGGCACGCCCGCGAATCATGGCGAGGATGTGACGGAGCCCGTGGTGGCCGAACAGGCCGCGCAACCGGCGCAGACAGCGCAGGCAGTACAGCCCGAATCGCAGCAGGCGGCTGAATCGCAGCAGGCAGCCTTCGCACAGGCCCAGCCGCAACAGCAGCCCGCCGTGGCGCAGCAGCCGGTTGCGACCAACCAGTACGGCTTCACGGTGGCGCAGGCGCTCGATCCGAACACCGATCAGATCACCATCGCGCAGATCGCCCAGTACGCACCCGAACTGCGCGTCTACCTGGCGCAGAATCCGAACACCTACCCGGAACTGCTCAACTGGCTGGCTCAGCTCAACGACCCGCAGATCAACGCCGCCCTCGCACAGCGCGGCTGACCGCGGCATCCGGCGCGCGCCGGCGCCTATATCGCCCGGGGGGCCCTGCCGGTACAGCAGCGTCAGGGACCCACGAATCGTTCCGGCGCGTGTTCACGGCCGGTCTTCCACTGCGACGTTGCAACTTGCCGTCACGGCACCTTGTTTGTCGTCACTGTGCCTTGTTTGTCGTCACTGCGCCTTGTCGAGGGAGAAGAACTGGTCGCCGATGCGCACGGTGCACGGCACGCTCACCTGCACGGGCGTTCCCTTGACGACCTGCGACTCCTCCCCATCGACGATGAGGAACGTGCCGTTGAGGGAGCCATAGTCCTCCAGCCACAGATTGCCGTCCTTATCGAAGCTGACGGCGGCATGGTTGCGGGAGATGGTTCGCGTCGGGTCGGCGAGTTTGATGGAGGTGGCGCCTTCGGGCAGGTTCCGGCTGGGCTTGCGGCCGAGCAACGTGCTTTTCTCCAGGATCACGGTCTGCCCGGTCGCCTCGTTGTGCAGCTCGTAACGATGCTCCGGCTCCTTGGTGAAGGACGAGGAGAGCACGGTGCTGTCCCAATCCTCGTCGTCATCATCGGACGCCGACGTGGTTGTGACGGTGTCCGTGGTCGTGGCGGACTGTGCCGCGGTCATGGCGGTGTCCGCGGCGACGTTCCGGCCAAGGTCCATGGGCGCGGCAGCCGCCACGTCGAAGGCGCTCGGACCGCTTTCGGCGGGCGTCTGACCGGCCGGGGCGTCTTGGGTCGCCTGAACGGCCCTGGATGCCGAGGCCTCCTGGACGGCCTGTCCGGCGGGAACGGCGTCGTCCCCCACGGGACGCCTGCTCCCGTCCGTCTGCGCGGTGTCGGGGGCGTCCGTGGCCGCGGAGGCGTCCGACATAACGGTATTGTCATCGTCGTACCAGCCGAATTCCGGCGGCGGCGGATATGGAATGTGAGAAGTCATATTTCATTCCTACCACATACGGTGAAGAATCTTCCGCCGTTTCTTGCCCATCGTCGTTCCGATCGACGATTCCCCTGCGTGCGCATGATGACGTCTTCCTGCATGGCTGCGTCTTCCCGCACGACGGGGTAGGCTCGTATTCATTATGACGAACGAACCCAAGCAGAACGGCGACATCACGAACGACGCCATCATGAACGACGACATCACGGATGGAACGCGCAGGACGTTGGCCGACGCGATCGCCATGTCGACGTCGATCACGGCGGCCGAAACAACGCTGGACGCCCTACCGTCGATCGACGAACGACGTCTCCCCCTGACGGCGAGGATCTACGGCGCATTGTGTCTGATGGTGGGATTGGTGACGTTGCCGATGCTGGTCCTGGTGATCGTCGACACCGTCGACGGACTCGACATGACGGACATCCGGCCGACGCTGACGTTCATCCTGTCCTGCGTCCATGCGGCGGTGCTGGTGGCCAACAGCGCCGCGCTCATCGTGTTCGGCGTGCTGCTGGTGCGCAATAGACGGCGATATGCGGCCCGATGGGCGTATGCGCTGATCCCGTTGACGCTGCTGGAGGGACTGTCCAACCTGGAGCTGTATGGTCTGGGACCGTCGCTGCTGCCGTCGTTCGCGCAGCTGGTCCTGCTGGTGGTCATATCCGTCGTCGCCGATCCGACGTTGCGGGACGAACGACGTATCCAGCGTGCGTTGCGTCGTCTCGACGAACGGGACCGTCTTGAGGCCGAGGCGAAGATCGGCATGGTCGGTCGCGACCTGTCCGGGCGTGGATACATCGCCTTGGATTTCTTCAACCTGTTCTGGGTGTTCGTCGTGGCCTGTGTGGTGGGATTGGGCATCGAGACCGTCTACCATTTCGTCATGTACCACGGCGAATGGCAGGACAGGGCCGGTCTGCTGTACGGGCCGTTCTCCCCCATCTACGGATTCGGCGCCGTGCTGCTCACCGTATTGCTCAACCGGCTGTGGGACAGCAATCCGCTGCTGATCTTCATCGCCAGCGCGATCATCGGGGGATCGTTCGAGTTCGCGGTCAGCTGGTTCATGGAGACGGCGTTCGGTATCACCGCATGGGATTACACGGGGCAATGGCTGTCGGTGGACGGCCGTACCAGCGGCAGATACATGCTGATGTGGGGGCTGCTCGGATTGGTCTGGGTGAGGCTCGCGCTGCCGAGGCTGCTGAAGCTCATCAACAGGATCCCCTGGCAATGGCGGTATTCGCTGACGGTCGCCGTGTTCGTGCTGCTGTTCGTCGACGGCGTGATGACGCTGATGGCGCTGGACTGCTGGTATTCGCGTGCAGCCGGACTGCAACCCGGATCGCCGGTGGAGTTGTTCTTCCAGCGGCATTACGGGGACGAGTACATGCGGCAACGATTCCAGACGATGACGATGAATCCATCGCTGACCGGGCGTATGTAGCCGGATACATGTAGTGACCGGCCGCATGTAGTCAACGGTTCGTGATCCCGCCCCTCCCCCTCTCGAACGAAACGGGCCGGTCATGCCATGGATCCGTGAGAATTCCGTGATCCATGGGATGACCGGCCCGTATTGTCGTGCGACTATCGGCTACTTGATGCTGCCGTCGTCGTCGGATCCGTCATTGTCATCGGCCGGTAGGTTGCCGAGGTCGATGCCGTGGCCGGCGTCGGCGTCGTGGCCGTCACCGGTTTCGTGGCCGGCGTCGGTTTCGGAGTCGCCGCCGAGGTCGTTGAGGAAGTCGTCGGGGTTGAAGTCGTCTCCGAGGCTCAGGTCGCCGAAGTCGATGTTGGAGAAGTCCACATCGTTCAGGTCGGCGTCGGTGAGGTCGTTGAGATTGGTCCCGTCGTCATCACTCAGGCCGAAGCTCGGGTAGATGGTGTCGCGGATGGCCTTGTCGGGCTCCACCTTGGCGTTGCGGTAGCGGGCGAGGCCCGTGCCGGCGGGGATCAGCTTGCCGATGATCACGTTCTCCTTGAGACCCTTGAGGTCGTCGACCTTCTGGTTCAGGGCGGCTTCGGTGAGCACGCGCGTGGTCTCCTGGAAGGAGGCCGCGGACAGCCACGAGTCGGTGGCCAGCGAGGCCTTCGTGATGCCCATGAGCTCCGGACGGCCGGTGGCGGGCTTCTTGCCGGCCTTGACGGCGGCCTTGTTGATCTCCTTGAAGCGGGACTTGTCCACGAGCTCGCCCGGCAGCAGTTCGGTGTCGCCGGAGTCGAGCACGGTGTAGCGGCGCAGCATCTGGTGGACGATGACCTCGATGTGCTTGTCGTGGATGTCCACACCCTGGGAGCGGTACACGGTGTGCACCTCCTCCACGATGTTGATCTGCGCGGCGCGGGCGCCCATGATGCGCAGGATCTGCTTCGGGTCCACGGAGCCTTCGTACAGCTTGGTGCCGCGCTTGATGTGCTCGCCGTCCTTCACGAGCAGCGGCACGCGCTTGGTCACCTTGTAGGTGAACTGGTCCACCTTGTTGCCGTCCTGGTCGCGGGCCTCGGGATCGTCCGGGGTCAGGATGACCTGGCGGCCGGTCTCGTTGTCCTCCACCTTCACGGTGCCGTCGTATTCGGCGATCATGGCCTCGCCCTTCGGCTTGCGGGCTTCGAAAAGCTCGGTCACACGGGGAAGACCCTGGGTGATGTCGGAGGCGGCGGCCACGCCACCGGAGTGGAAGGAGCGCAGCGTCAGCTGGGTGCCCGGCTCGCCGATGGACTGGGCCGCGACGATGCCGACGGCCTCGCCGACGTCCACGAGCTTGTTGGTGGCCATGGACCAGCCGTAGCACTTGGCGCACACGCCGCGCTTGGATTCGCAGGTGAGCACGGAGCGGGCCTTGACCTCCTCCACGCCGTGGGCGACGAGGTCGTTGAGCACGTCCATGGACAGGGCGTCGTCACGCTTGTACAGCACGGTCTTGCCGTCGGCCGGGTCGATGACGTCGGCGGCGAGCAGGCGGGAGTACGGACCGCCGTCGGCAGCGGAGACGAGCACGAGGTTGCCGTCGTCGTCTCGTTCTGCCACCTTGATGGGCAGGCCCATCTTGGTGCCGCAGTCCTCCTCACGCACGATGACGTCCTGGGAGACGTCGACGAGACGACGGGTCAGGTAGCCCGACTCGGCGGTCTTCAGTGCGGTATCGGCCAGACCCTTGCGGGCGCCGTGCTGGGAGATGAAGTACTCCAGCACGGTCAGACCGTCACGGTAGTTGGACTTCACCGGTCGGGGGATGATCTCGCCCTTCGGGTTGGCCACGAGGCCACGGATGCCGGCGATCTGGTTGATCTGCATCATGTTGCCTCGTGCACCGGAACGCACGATGATGGAGAGGTTGTTCTGCGGGTCGAAGCTCTTCTCCACGGCCTTGGACACGTTGTCGGTGCACTCGTTCCACAGGTCGATGAGCTCCTGGCGACGCTCGGCCTCGGTGAGCATACCCATGCTGTACTTGCCGTTGATCTTGTGGGCCTCCTCCTCGGCGTCGTCGACGAGCGAGTCGAGTTCCGGAGGCTCGATGACGTCGGAGAACGCGAAGGTGACGCCGGACCACGGCGCGCGGGTGAAGCCCATGTCCTTCAGGGCGTCCAGCGAGGCCGCGACCTGCTGGGTGGAGTAGCGGGACGCGATGTCGTCGACGATCTTGCCCAGCTGCTTCTTGCCCACCTGGTAGTTGACGAACGGGTAGTCCACCGGCAGGGTGCTGTTGAACTGGATGCGGCCGTAGCTGGTGGCGAACAGCACGGAGCCGTCGGAGAAACGCTCCTCCCTGGCCACGTCGTCCTCGCCCTCGCGGGGGTCGACGACCTTGACCTCACGAGGCTCCCAATCCTTCGGCAGCACGAAGTCGGCGGGCATGCGGATGAGCACCTCGGCCTGCAGGTCGATCTCGTGCAGGTCGAGCGCCATGCGGCATTCGTCCAGCGAGGAGAACACACGGCCCTGGCCCTTGGCGCCGTCAAGCACCGTGGACAGGTAGTAGAGGCCGAGGATCATGTCCTGGGACGGCATGGTCACGGTGTGGCCGTCGGCGGGCTTGAGGATGTTGTCGGACGCCATCATCAGCGAGCGGGCCTCGGCCTGGGCCTCGGCGCTCAGCGGCAGGTGGACGGCCATCTGGTCGCCGTCGAAGTCGGCGTTGAACGCGGCGCAGGCGAGCGGCGGCAGGTGGATGGCCTTGCCCTCCACGAGGATCGGCTCGAAGGCCTGGATGCCCAGACGGTGCAGCGTAGGCGCACGGTTGAGCAGCACGGGATGCTCGGAGATGACCTCCTCAAGCACGCCCCACACCTCGGAGTCGCCGCGGTCAACGAGACGCTTGGCGCTCTTCATGTTCTGCGCGTAGTTGAGGTCCACGAGACGCTTGATGACGAACGGCTTGAACAGCTCAAGCGCCATCGGCTTCGGCAGGCCGCACTGGTGCATCCTGAGGGACGGGCCGACGACGATCACGGAACGGCCGGAGTAGTCGACTCGCTTACCGAGCAGGTTCTGACGGAAACGGCCCTGCTTGCCCTTGAGCATGTCGGAAAGCGACTTGAGCGGGCGGTTGGACGCGCCGGTGACCGGACGGCCGCGGCGGCCGTTGTCGAACAGGGAGTCGACGGCCTCCTGAAGCATGCGCTTCTCGTTGTTGAGCATGATCTCCGGGGCGCCGAGGTCCAGCAGTCGCTGGAGTCGGTTGTTGCGGTTGATCACGCGACGGTAGAGGTCGTTGAGGTCGGAGGTCGCGAAGCGGCCGCCGTCGAGCTGCACCATCGGGCGCAGGTCCGGCGGGATGACCGGGATCACGTCAAGCACCATGGCCTCGGGGCTGTTGCCGGTGGAGATGAAGGCGTTGATGACCTTCAGACGCTTGAGGGCGCGGGCCTTGCGCTGGCCCTGCTTGGTGGTGGCGATGACGTTGCGCAGGTTCTCGGCTTCGGCCTTGAGGTCGAAGTCGTGCAGACGCTTCTTGATGGCCTCGGCGCCCATGCAGCCGTCGAAGTAGTCGCCGTAGTCGTCGACCATCTCGCGCCACAGGTCCACATCGCCCTCCATGTCGCCGGGCTTGAGGCTCTGGAAGCGGTCCCATACGGCGGTGTGACGGGCGATCTCGTCGTTGTAGCGCTTGCGGATGGACTTCAGATCGCGTTCGGCACCGTTCTTGAGCTTGGTCTTGGCCGTGGAGGAGGCCTCACCGGTGGACTCAAGGTCGGAGAGGTCCTCCTCAAGCTTGACCGCGCGCTCGTGGATGGCGTTGTCGCGCGCCTTCTCCAGGTTCTGGATGCGCAGGTCGAACTCGTCCTGCAGGTCGGGCATGTCCTTGTGGCGCTGTTCCTCGTCCACGCTCGTCACCATGTAGGCGGCGAAGTAGATGACCTTCTCCAGATACTTCGGCGGGATGTCGAGAAGGTAGCCGAGACGGCTCGGCACGCCCTTGAAGAACCAGATGTGGGTGACGGGGGCGGCCAGCTCGATGTGGCCCATGCGCTCGCGGCGCACGCGGGACTTGGTCACCTCGACGCCGCATCGCTCGCACACGATGCCCTTGAAGCGCACGCGCTTGTACTTGCCGCAGGCGCACTCCCAGTCGCGGGTCGGTCCGAAGATCTGCTCGCCGAACAGACCGTCCTTCTCCGGCTTCAGGGTACGGTAGTTGATGGTCTCGGGCTTCTTGACCTCGCCGTAGCTCCAGTTGCGGATGTCCTCGGCGGTGGCCAGGCCGATCCTCAGTTTGTCAAATGCATTAACGTCCAGCACTCTATGTCCTGTCTGTCGAAAAATTTTACTGCTTCACGTGGGTTGCGTCCGACGGCATGGCACGGGTCGATCGATGCCGTGCCGTCGGACGTGTGCTAGTGGCCGGAGAGCCGTCAGCGGTACTGCGGCTCCTCGGAGTCGGCGGGGGCGCTGGCACCGGCCTCGGGGCGGGCGCCGATGTTGAAGCCCAAATCGTCCGCGGCGGAGACCGGGTCGTCGTCCTCCTCCTTCATGTCGATGGCCACGCCCTCGGCGTTGAGCACCTCGACATTCAGGGACAGGGACTGCATTTCCTTGAGCAGAACCTTGAAGGATTCCGGAATGCCTGCGGACGGCAGGTTGTCGCCCTTCACGATGGCGCCATAGACACGCACGCGGCCGTCGACGTCATCGGACTTGATGGTCATCATCTCGTGCAGCGTGTAGGCGGCGCCATAGGCCTCAAGGGCCCACACCTCCATCTCGCCGAATCGCTGGCCACCGAACTGGGCCTTGCCGCCCAGCGGCTGCTGGGTGATCATCGAGTACGGGCCGGTGGAGCGGGCGTGGATCTTGTCGTCCACGAGGTGGTGCAGCTTCAGCATGTACATGTAGCCCACGGAGATCGGCTTGCCGAACGGCTCGCCGGTACGGCCGTCGAACAGCACGGCCTTGCCGTCGTCGCCGACGAGCTTGTCGCCGTCGCGGTTCGGCAGCGTGGTCTTCAGCAAGCCGTTGATGGCGTCCTGATGCACGCCATCGAACACCGGGGTGGCGACCGGGGTGTTCGGATCGGCCTTCTCGGCACCGGCGGGGATGTGCTTCTTCCACTCGGCCTCAAGGTTCGGGTCGATGTTGATGTCCCATCCGGCGTGGGCGATCCAGCCGAGGTGCAGTTCGAGCACCTGGCCGAGGTTCATTCGGGACGGCACGCCCAGCGGGTTGAGCATGATGTCGACCGGGGTGCCGTCGGCGAGGAACGGCATGTCCTCCTCCGGCAGGATGCGGGAGATGCAGCCCTTGTTGCCGTGACGGCCGGCCATCTTGTCGCCCACGGTGATCTTGCGGTGCTGTGCGATGTACACGCGGATCATGTGGTTCACGCCGGTGGGCAGCTCGTCGCCGTCCTCCTCGGCGTCCTCCTTGGTGATCTCCTTGACGGCGATGACCGTGCCGGTCTCGCCGTGGGGCACGCGCAGGGAGGTGTCGCGCACCTCGCGGGACTTCTCGCCGAAGATGGCGCGCAGCAGTCGCTCCTCCGGGGTCAGCTCGGTCTCGCCCTTCGGCGTGACCTTGCCGACGAGGATGTCGCCGGCCTCGACCTCGGCGCCGATGCGGACGATGCCGCGCTCGTCGAGGTTGCTTACCGCGTCCTCGCTCACGTTCGGCAGGTCACGGGTGATCTCCTCGGCACCCAGCTTGGTCTCACGGGCGTCGATCTCATACTCCTCGATGTGGATGGAGCTGAGGGTGTCGTCCTGCACGAGACGCTGGGAGATGATGATGGCGTCCTCGTAGTTGTAGCCGTTCCACGGCATGAAGGCGACCAGCAGGTTCTTGCCCAGGGCCATCTCGCCCTTCTCGGTGGCGGGGCCATCGGCCAGCACGGAGCCCTTCTCCACACGCTCGCCCTCGTGGATGAGCGGCACCTGGTTGTAGCAGGTGGTCTGGTTGGAGCGCTGGAACTTGGCCAGCTTGTAGGAGCTGGTGGTGCCGTCGTCGTTCATCACGCGAATCATGTCGGCGGAGCAGTAGGTCACCACGCCGTCCTTCTCGGCGAGCACGACGTCGCCGGAGTCGACCGCGGCGCGCCATTCGCCGCCGGTGCCCACGAGCGGACGCTCGGACTTGATGAGCGGCACGGCCTGACGCTGCATGTTGGCGCCCATCAGGGCTCGGTGGCCCTCGTCGTGTTCGAGGAACGGAATCAGCGAGGCGCCGACGGAGACCATCTGACGCGGGGAGACGTCCATGTAGTCCACGGAGCTGACCGGGACGTCGACCGCCTCTTCCTCATTGGCCCTGGCCAGGGCGTCGTCATGGACGAAACGGCCCTCGTCGTCGAGCTCCTGGTTG
Organism: Bifidobacterium catulorum; assembly: GCF_003129925.1. GTDB lineage: Bacteria > Actinomycetota > Actinomycetes > Actinomycetales > Bifidobacteriaceae > Galliscardovia > Galliscardovia catulorum. Next base: position 23,569 of record NZ_QFFN01000020.1, read on the forward strand.
GCCTGGGCAATGACGTGGTCGTTCTCCTGATCGGCCGTCATGTAGACGACGTCATTGGTGACCCGGCCGTCAACGACCTTGCGGTACGGCGTCTCGATGAAGCCGAACGGGTTGACGCGGCCGAAGGTGGCGAGCGAGCCGATCAGACCGATGTTCGGGCCTTCGGGGGACTCGATCGGGCACATGCGGCCGAAGTGGGACGGGTGCACGTCTCGCACGTCCATGGAGGCGCGGTCGCGCGACAGGCCGCCGGGGCCCAACGCGGAGAGACGACGCTTGTTGGTGATGCCGGCCAGCGGGTTGTTCTGGTCCATGAACTGCGACAGCTGGGACGTTCCGAAGAACTCCTTGATCGTCGCGGCCACGGGACGGATGTTCAGCAGGGACTGCGGCGTGATGGCCTCGGCGTCCTGCGTGGTCATGCGCTCGCGCACCACGCGCTCCATGCGGGACAGGCCGGTGCGCAGCTGGTTCTGGATCAGCTCGCCGACCTGACGGATGCGGCGGTTGCCGAAGTGGTCGATGTCGTCGGTCTCGACGCGCAGCTCGATGTCCTCGCCGTCGCGCTTGCCGGCGAACTTGTCCTTGCCCTCGTGGAGCGTCATCAGGTACTTCAGCGTGGCGACGATGTCCTCAAGCTTGAGGCTGCGGTCGTTCACATCGCCTTCGAGGCCCAGCTTGCGGTTGATCTTGTAGCGGCCGACGCGAGCCAGATCGTAGCGCTTGTTGTTGAAGTAGAAGGATTCGAGCAGGTTCTTGCCGGCCTCGGGGGTGGCGGTGTCGCCCGGGCGGATGCGGCGGTACAGCTCGGTGAGGGCGTGGTTGCGAATCTCCTCGTCGTTCGGGCGCTGGTCGATCAGCGGCTTGCCGTTGGAGTCCTTCGGGGTGATGGCGTCCATTTCCTTGGCGAGGGCGTCGCGCATCAACGGGTAGCCTTCGAAGGCCTCGTTGATCTCGCGCTCGGTCATGCCGATGGCCTCAAGGAAGATGACGGCGGACTGCTTGCGCTTGCGGTCCACACGCACGCCGAGCACATCGCGCTTGTCAATCTCGAACTCAAGCCACGCACCGCGGCTCGGGATGATCTTCGCACCGAAGACCTCCTTGTCGCTGGAGCGGTCGCGGCTGCGGTCGAAGTACACGCCCGGGGAGCGCACGAGCTGGGAGACGATGACTCGCTCGGTTCCGCCGATGACGAACGTGCCGTGCGGGGTCTGCAGCGGGAAGTCGCCCATGAACACGGTCTGCGACTTGATCTCCCCGGTGTCGTTGTTGCAGAACTCGGCGTTCACGTACAGCGGCGCGGAATAGGTGTAGTCCTTCTCCTTGCACTCCTGCACGGTGTGGCGGGGCTCTTCGAAGTAGGGGTTGGAGAACGTCAGGCTCATGGTCTGGGCGAAGTTCTCGATCGGGGAGATCTCGCTGAAGACCTCGTCGAGACCGGAGGTGTGGGGCACGGTGTTGGTGCCGTTGGCCTCGTCCTCCTCGACGCGCTTCCTCCAGCGTTCGTTGCCGATGAGCCAGTCGAAGCTATCGGTCTGCACGCCCAGCAGGTACGGGACGTCGATGGGCTCCTTGATGGAACCGAAGTTCACGCGGTTCGAGGCCTTGTGCAGCTCGATGTCATGCTCATCGGCGCGAGCATAGGTTTTAGTGGTGCTTGCTTGTGTGTTTTCGGCAGCCAAGATGGGATGGTCCTTCTCGTTCGCTGTTATTCCATACGTCAGGGAACAGCTGCCGCGGAACTACAATCTTCGCGGGCGGTTCCCCCAGTTTGATGCATGCCCGCTATATGACACACGTCACTAATCAGCAAATCAGATTAGCACATTCGCGCGTGTCGCGCAAGCTGACACGTATACTTCTTGGACTTTCCCATCCCACGCCCGGCTTCGGAACCCTGAACGGAACCGCCGACCGGGACGGCGAGATCACGCCGTACAATCATGGGAAGGGGACAGCATGACCGAACGCACTTCAGGAACACCATCCACGACCGCATCATCCAAAACGACGCCATCCACGACGGACGCGCCCCGGCGACGCATGACCGCATACGAGCAGATGGATTCCCGTCCGCTGACGGGCCATCAGAAAAGCCTCATCGGCCTCGTCGTCCTTGGCAACATCGCGGAGTTCTTCGACATGTTCCTCGTGGGATTCGTCGTCTCCCTGCTCACCGACGCATGGCGACTGACCGGCATGGAGGCGGGCGTCATCCTCGCCTGCTCCGGCCTGGGCACCGTGATCGGCTCGATCATGTGGGGGCGCCTTGCCGACAGGTTCGGCCGTCGTCACGCATTCCAATGGTGCGTCGTCTGCTTCGTGGCGTTCACCATCCTCTCCGTCTTCCTCCCCGACCGCGCATGGATGCCGCTCGCCATCCTGCGCGTCGGCGTCGGCATCGGCGTGGGAGGACTCAACATCACCTCCATCCCATATGTGCAGGAGTTCGTGCCCGCACGGCACCGCGGCCTGCTCTCCGGACTCGCCTCCGTGTTCATCCCCCTCGGACTGCTGCTCGGCTCCGTGGCCCAGGGCGTCGTGGGAGAGAACTGGCGGGCGCTTCTCGCACTCGGCGCCGCCCCCGCACTGCTGCTGCTCTGGCTGCGGACCGTGCCCGAATCCCCGCGCTTCCACCAGTCCCAAGGCCAGGACGGCGAGGCGCGCGCGGCGCTCGCATGGGCCATGGAGATCCCGGCGGACGAAGTCGGCGACCTGCCCGGCGTCGTCTCCGGGACCGTCCGCGGCGAACGGCGATCCGCCTATGCCGCACTGTTCGGAAACCACCTGCGTTCCCTGGCCATCGTCTCCATCGGCTCGTTCTGCTTCATCATGGGCGGATTCGCCATCCAATCCTGGGGCCAGACCCTGCTGAAGGACGCCTTCGGCTTCCCCACCCGGACGGTCGCCTACCTGTTCATGGGCGTGTCCGTCGCCGACTGCATCGGCCGCTTCGCCTCCGCCTGGCTCGCCGACATGATCGGCCGCCGTCTGACCATGTTCGTCTTCGGCATGATCGGAGCCGCCGGCTGTTTCCACGCCGCGATCTTCCATGACTCAGGCTGGCAGTTCTACATCGCCGTGCTCGTCATCATGACGTTCGCGGACGGCGTGTTCGGCATCCTCAACGCCTTCGGCGGCGAACAGTTCCCGAACAACGTGCGCTCCACCGGACTGGGACTGGGCTACGGCATCGGCGCCACCGCGAAAATCGTCGGCCCCGCGCTGATGGGCGCGCTCGTCGGCGGGGACTTCGTCTCCCAGAACATCGACATCGCCGTCATCACCACGGCGTTCACCTTCTTCGGCGCATGTCTGGTCGTCGGAGCGATCATCTATCTTTTCGCCAAGGAGACCAGGGGGCGGGATCTCGAAAGCCTGTAGAGACGCCCCTCAATGCCGCCACGGACGCCCCATACGCATCGTAATACGTGAAATCACCGGAAACCCGCATGACCTCCCGCGGCCTTCGGCGGTAAGGTACGCAATGGCGGGCGCGTCGCCCGCATCGCACGAAACGATCGGAGGCACGAGCATGGGGCTTATCGCGGCGATGCAGGGGTTCTGCGTCATCGGCATCATCATTCTCATCGGCTATATCGCGGCACGGTTCCATATCGGCGGCCCGACCGCGCAGATGGTGCTCAACCGGTTCAGCTACTTCGTCTCCACGCCATGCCTGATGTTCGCGATCCTGTCGAAGGAGCATCTGTCCGACGTGTTCAAGCCATCGATAGCCGTGGCCATCGCGTGCGCGGTGATCACCGGCGCGGTGTTCCTCGCCCTCAACGCCTCGGTCTTCCACCTCAAACCGACCGACGCCACCATCGGTGTGCTCGATTCCATGTATATGAACGCGAACAACATCGGACTGCCCATCGCCACATATATTCTTGGTAATCCGGCGGCGGTCACGCCGATCGTACTCATCCAGCAGGTGCTGTTCACGCCGGCCGCCCTCACCTCGCTGGATCTGGCATCCAGCGGCCGCGTGAGCGCGAAGGCCATCGCCTCCCAGCCGCTGCGGCAGCCCATACTCATCGGCGTGACGATCGGCATCGTCGTGTCCGCAATCAGTGATGCGGTCGGGTGGTTCGTGGTGCCGAGCTACATCTACGACCCGATCAATATCGTCGGCAACTCCGCGGTGCCGCTGATTCTCATGGCGTTCGGCATGTCGCTGCATGGTTCAAAACCGCTGGGAAGGGGATCGAACCGTGCGGCCACCGTCACCGCCGCGCTGCTGAAGAACGCGGTCATGCCGGCGATCGCGTTCGCCATCGCCCGCACCATGGGCTTCCAGGGGCATGACCTGTACGCATGCGTGGTGCTCGCCGCCCTGCCCACGGCGCAGAACGTCTACAACTACGCCGCCCGATACGATGCCGGCACCATGATCGCGCGCGACGGCATCCTACTGAGCACCTTGTCGTCACCGATCTTCATCTTCGCCATCGCAGCCCTGCTCGGCTGATCGCCAGCCGTCAGCATCGCGACAGGCCGGTCACGCCGACGACATCACGAACGACTAGGAATACAACCATGAGCAAGAACCCCGATACGAATGCGAGTCCGACGGCCGACCATGCCGCCATGCGCGCCCCCGTCCGTCCGGTGCACGACATCCCGCCGCTGAGCGGCTACTCCCGTTCGGTCATCGACCGTCTGGGATTGCAGGCGCATCCGGAGGGCGGATGGTATGTGCGCGACTGGCAGTCCCCGTCTTCGGCCCCGTCCGACCTCACCGACGCGACGCGACCCGGTGTCTCCACCGTAGTCGGCAACCGGCCGCTCGCATCGCTGATCTACTTCCTGCTGCCGCAAGGCGATTACAGCGACTGGCATCGGGTGGATGCCGACGAGCTATGGCTATGGCACGGACCGGGCACCGTGACGCTTGAGCTGGCGGGCGACGGGAACGAGCCGGATCCCAGGGCTGTCCGACGCATCACATTGGGGGAAGGGCTGCGTACGGCGACACTCCCCGTCTCGGTGACGGGCCACGCGATCGTGCCGGCGGGCATCTGGCAGCGAACCATCCCCGGGAATGAAGACGCACTGGTCTCCTGCGTGGTCTCCCCCGGATTCACCTTCAACGGCTTCACACTCGCGGACCGCGCCCGCTGACAACCGCGGGGACGGCACAATAGCAGACGCGGCACCAGCACAAATCCGCTCCGAAGGAGGCTGCCCAAGACCGAGGCCATCCACGGCAAGACCTCGACACGACACAGTCCTGGCTTCCGCAACGTCAACGGCTGCATCGTCCGAAGCCGGATGCACTTCAGCGGGTCCAGCCGTGCCATCCGAATCCAGCCATGACGCATCGCTCGCACTCCGGAAAGCAAAGGGCCATCAATCTTCGTTTTGGGAGTGTTTTCCCGCACCCTGCAGAGACCAATCCTCACTTTTGGAGTGCCGTATCCGGCAATCCCCGGATACGATCACTGCAATTCCAACGGCCATATCCGGCGTCGCAGAATCGTAACACTCCCAAAATAAAGATTGATATCCGCAAAGCCGTAGATGTACTCCCAAAACGGAGATAGCCGCCTCACTTCCCCTGCAACGTGCCGTAGCGCCACCGTCGGCCATCGGCCACCCACTCGATCGGATGATGCACAAGCCCAATACGCTTCCCCGAAACCTGTTCGATGCGTGCGGCCACCCGCTCGGCAAGCCTTCTACGCGATTCCTCGTCCTTAAGATCCTCGTAGAACACCGTGATCACTATCCATCCCCATAGCTCCAGCTCCTCACGACGCCGACTGTCGTCCTTCCACTGGTATCGATGATGCTCCCCGTCGTACTCAATCGCTATTTTCCATTGCGGATACGCCATGTCGAGGTAATAGAACCCCTTGCCATCCCCTCGGGGAACCGGCACATTCACCTCGGGTACCGGAAGGCTCCAGCAGGTTATCGCGTTGCGTGTGCGCGTCTCATAGGAGGAATCGGTTCCCTCCCGGGCAAGGCGCAACGCCTGACGGCATCGGCGCACCCCCTTGAATCTCCCGCCTTCCTCCAGTTCGCGGGAGAGGTGCTCAAGTGTAAGACGTTTCAACCGCCCGTCGCGTCTCATCAGATTGTCGGTAAGCACCACGAGCTCGTCCAAAGGAAGGAATGCGGCGTAGTGCATCCATACGTCCGGTAGAGCCACGCAGCGGAATCGCCGTTCCACAAGCGTCACGCCGAATCCACGGGCGTAATGGTGGAATCGCACGCCATCCAGGTTGTACCGCTCGGCGGGGTTCCGGACCGCCGCGTGGCATATATCCTTGTTCAGCACCGAATCCCTGGGCGGTTCCACCGATTGCAGCTCCAGCGAGGTGCATAAATCGAACACCAGCTCGTTGCGGGTCCGCTCCATCGCCTCGGAGCAGACCCGCATTCTCCGGTGTTTCGCATCGGTCAGTTCGCGTAATGCCTTGGATCCATCGCTCATGGCCCCACGCTATGCGTCCCATAAACCGCGGTGCAACCCACAGGGACAATGTGGACAACCGGAGCCCCCATCCCCACGATGAGACGAAAGGCCGGCAACCATGACGCAAGCCGGCCGCCCCGGCATTGTTACGACCGCGTGTAGCCATGTCAGAAACCGGTAACATACGCCGGGCGTATGATGACGGCAGCCGAACAAGAACGTCGTATGCACCACGGTCCAACCGATATCGGCGGCAGGCCCTCCAACGACGGCATCCACGACGAGACAGGGGAGGAACGATATGTCAGGCAGAACGCCATACGTATTCAACATCCAGCACTTCTCCACGCACGACGGCCCGGGCGTACGCACAACGATCTTCTTCAAGGGCTGCCCGCTGCGCTGCGAATGGTGCCATAATCCCGAAAGCCAGCTGTTCACACCCGAGACCATGACCGGCAAGGACGGCAAGATCGAACGGGTCGGCAGGCAATACACCATCGACGAACTCGTCGACGACGTGCTCAAGGACCACATGATCTACGACCAGTCGGGCGGCGGGGTCACGCTTTCCGGCGGCGAGGTGCTGGCCATGGACCACGACTACATCATGGAGCTCGTGCGCCGTCTCGACGAGCAGGAGATCAGCATCGGCATCGACACATGCGGGGTCGCCGCCTCCAGAACCGTAGAGGAGATGTGCGACTACGCCGACTTCTTCCTCTACGACCTCAAATTCATCGACGACGACCTGCACAAACGCTATACCGGCGGCTCGAACCATCTGGTATTGAAGAACCTCCGGATCCTCGCCAAGAACAACGCGCGCATATTCCTGCGTCTCATCATGCTGCCCGGCATCAACACCGACAAGGACATGATCGAACGCACCATGCTGTGGCTGCGTGCGAACCACATCCCCGTCGAGCAGGTGGACATCCTCCCCTACCACAAGTACGGCATGGACAAGTACGCCAAGCTCGGACGCAAGGCCATCTACTTCGACGTGCCCTCGGACGAGCAGATGCAGGAGGTCAAGGCCGAGATAGAGAAGTTCTACGACAACGTGACCATCGGCGGATAGCGCCCACGAGGACGGTCGGACGGGTAGACGATGGCAACACGGGCGGCGTGGTTTTGGCCGCCGTCCGTGCCATAATCGGCACCGAAGCCGATCGTCGTGTTGCAGGCCTGTTACATCGGTCGCGACACGCATAACACGACGGCGCTACGATAGCCGCAATGCAACGCAAACCGGAGGGAGGCATGGCGATGAACGATTTCACTGACGGCGTCTTCACGATCGACGCCGCATTCGATTCGCCGCTCTCCGCGTCCGCCCGCGTTCTCGGCCTCATGGACGGCTGCATGCGCTCGCGCAAGCGCAGCCAGGGCCATCCCGGCGCACGAAGCGGCGCGGAAACCATTCTCAAATAACCGTCAGGCGCATAGAGGCGCCCGGCATCCGGCGACCAGCCGATTTTCACCTCAGCGAAGGCGACGCCCCGCCGATCACGGCCGGACCGGTTCCCCGTTCCGTCGAACGGCATCGTCATCCCGCACGAGCGGCATAGCCGACCCGAACGAACGACGGTACGCCGTCCCTTTCCTACATACCCATACCTATATCCATATCTTCAATATCCGCAATCTCAGGGGGATTCACCAATCATGACCACCGCAACCATCACACCGACCGGCGTCGACACCGGCATCAACTGGGACGAGAAGCGCGGCTCCACCATGCGCACCAAGCGCCTGCGCGAGCTGAGCGAGACCACGCATCCGAGCATCTCGCTCGAACGCGCACTCATCGAGACCGAAGTGTACAAGCAGTACGAAGGCAAGGTTCCCACGCCGGTGCTGCGCGGCATCTTCTTCAAGACTCTGATGGAGAAGCGCACGCTGTATCTGGGCGACGATGAGCTGATCGTCGGCGAGAAGGGCGTGGGCCCGCAGTCCGCGCCGACCTTCCCGGAACTGTGCTGCCACAGCCTTGAGGATCTCGACAACATGAACAACCGCGAGCATGTCTCCTTCTCGGTGACCGAGGAGCAGAAGGAAATCCAGCGCGACGTGATCATCCCGTTCTGGCAGGATCGCGCCTCGATGACCAAGATGATGAACATGCTGCCCGAGGAATGGCATCTGCTGTTCGAAGGCGGCATGTACACCGAGTTCATGGCCCAGCGCGGCCCGGGTCACACCGTGGCCGACGGCAAGATCTACAAGGCCGGCTACGCGGACTTCATGAAGCGCATCGACGACGAGCTCGCCGCCATCGACTACAACAACGACATGGACGCCGAGCACAAGCAGTCCGAGCTGCAGGCCATGCATCTGGTGTGCGAGGGCATGATCGTCCTCGGCCAGCGCTACGCCGCCCTGGCACGAGAGAAGGCCGCCGAATGCGACGATCCGGTGCGCCGTGAGGAGCTCGAACAGCTCGCCGAGGTGTGCGACCGCGTGCCCGCCCACGCGCCGCGCACCTTCCGCGAGGCGATTCAGATGTACTGGTTCACCCACATCGGCGTCACCTCGGAGATGAACAACTGGGACGCCTACTCCCCCGGCAAGTTCGACCAGCATCTTGAGCCGTTCTACAACCGTGAGGTGGCCGCCGGCACGCTCACCCGCGAGCAGGCCCGCGAATACCTGGAGTGCCTGTGGGTGAAGTTCAACAACCAGCCGGCCCCGCCGAAGGTGGGCATCACGCTGAAGGAGTCCGCCACCTACACCGACTTCTGCAACTTCAACACCGGCGCACTGCGCCCGGACGGCACCTGCGGCGTGAGCGACGTGAGCTACCTGATCCTTGAGGTCATGGACGAGATGAAGCTGCTGCAGCCGAGCTCGAACGTGCAGATCAGCCGCAAGACCCCGGAGCACTTCCTGCACGAGGCCGTGAAGATCAGCCGCAAGGGCTGGGGACAGCCGGCGTTCTACAACTCCGACGCCATCATCCAGGAACTGCTGAACATGGGCAAGTCGCTCGACGACGCCCGCGAGGCCGGCATCGCCTCCGGCTGCGTGGAGACCGGCACCGCCGGCAAGGAGGCCTATGTGCTCACCGGCTACCTGAACGTGCCGAAGGTGCTGGAGCTGGTGATGTACCGCGGTTACGACCACTACACCGGCAAGAAGATCGGCCTCGATTGCGGCGATCCGCGCGACTTCACGAGCTTTGACGAGCTCTACGCCGCGTTCGAGAAGGAGCTGAAGTACGTCACCGACATCAAGGTGGCCGGCAACAACCTCATCGAGCGGCTGTTCATGGACACGCTGCCCGTGCCGCTGCTGTCGGTGATCACCGACGACTGCATCGCCAAGGCCAAGAACTACAACTGCGGCGGCGCCCGATACAACACGAGCTACATCCAGTGCGTGGGCATGGGCACCGTCACCGACTCGCTCACCGTGTTCAAGAAGCAGGTCTTCGAAGACAAGCGCTTCTCCATGGATGAGGTGCTCGCCGCCTGCGAGGCCGACTTCAAGGGCTACGACGACATGTTCGACCAGGTGTTCAACCACACCCCGAAGTACGGCAACGACGACGACTACGCCGACGACGTGCTGCGCGAGGTCTCCGAGTCGCTGCAGAAGATCGTGGCGGGCCGCCCGACCCCGAAGGGCTCCAAGACCATCGTGGAGTTCCTGCCGACCACCTGCCACGTGTACTTCGGCCAGACGATGATCGCCTCCCCGAACGGACGCCACGAGCACATCGCACTGCCCGACGGAATCGCGCCGGAAAAGGGCGCGGACATCAACGGGCCGACCGCCGTGATCCGCTCCGCCGCCAAGATGGACCAGCTCAAGACCGGCGGTGCGCTGCTCAACCAGAAGTTCACGCCGCAGGTGGTGGCCGGCAAGAAGGGCATTCTCGGAATGAGCGCCCTGATTCGCAGCTACTTCGCGATGGACGGCCATCACATCCAGTTCAACGTGATCGACCGCGCCACGCTGATCGACGCGCAGAAGCATCCGGAGCAGTACAAGGATCTGATTGTCCGCGTGGCCGGTTACTCCGACTACTTCAACAACCTAGACAAGGCCCTGCAGGACGAGATCATCGCCCGCACCGAGCAGAGTCTGTGACATCCTCCGAATAGCGAAGAAAGGTCCTTGGATTCGTACGAATCCAAGGACCTTTCCGTTCCGGGTCCGACCTCCAACGCCTTCATCAGCCAGACCACGGATCCCAGCGGTAATCCCAGCGGCCGCGGCCCTCCCCGCCGTGTCGAGGCGTCATTGGAACCGCACGCCGCGGATATCGCTTTCGGACCGGTCACCCGCACGGGGAACCGGCATCACACCAGGAACCCTTCGGGATAGATGTCGGTGGAGTCGATCTCGAAGGTGCTGACGCCGGTGATGAACGCCTTGCCGGTGATCTGCGGCACAATCGCCTCGTGGCCGGCAACCGTGGTGCGCGAAGCCGGGCACCCGATGAACTTCGAACCGGTGATCGACTCGAACACGGCACTGTCGCCGATCTCCATCTCGCCATGCGCCACCAACGTGGCCAGCTTGGCGCTCGTACCGGTGCCGCAGGGGGAACGATCCACCTGCCGGCCGCCGAACACCACGCCGTTGCGGTAATGTCCGGTCGCGGCGTCGACCTGACCGAACTCCACCAAATCCACGCCGTGAATGTCGACCAGCGGATGCCGCACGTCGAGCTGTTCGCGTGCGGAGCGCAGGATCGCCATGCCGATGTCGGCGATCTCCTGCGAATGAGCGGCCTCGATGTCGTAGCCGAGGCCGAGCGAGTCGAAGTCCACGAGCGCGAAGAAACTGCCGCCGAACGATATGGTGGCCTTGACGTCGTGCACGGGGATGCCCGGCTCGTCCACGTGGATGGTCACGTCGTCCATGGCGACGAACGCGGGCACGTTGGTGAGCGTGGCGTTCTTCACCTCGTGGCCGCGCACGTGTACGGTCACGGTGATGAGCCCGGCGGGCGTGTCGAGATGCACGTCGATGTCGTCGTCGGCGATGGCGGCGAACGACGGGTATCGGCCGGTCACGAGGCCGGATTCGACGGCGAACGTGGAGACGCCGATCGAACCATGCCCGCACATGTTGAGGTATCCGCCCGAATCGGTGAATACGGCCCCGAGGTCGGCGTCGGGCCGCGTGGGCTTGAACAGAATCGCGCCGAACATGTCGCGGTGCCCGCGTGGCTCCAGCATGAGGATCTTGCGGATGCCGTCGTATTCGTTGATGAGCTTGTCGCGCACAGCGATGGCGCTGGGCTCGGCGTCGAGCGCGGACAGCCCGCCGACGAGTATGCGCGTGGGCTCGCCCTGCGTATGCGATTCCACGGTGGTCAGCCGTGGACTGGAGGCGAACATCGCATCGTCGAGGACGGCCTTCGCCGCCGCCAGCGTCTTGGTGTGGAAAGTGGACGGAACCTGTATCATGCCGGCAACGTTCATCATGCATCTCCTCGGTTCGGCGCCTGATTACGCCTGCGGAGGATCGAAGCCGGCCGAGCCCGCGACCGTGGGCGGCGCTACAGGTGCCGCACGAAGCGGTCGAGCACTTCGGCGACGATCCGGGTGGGCTCCCCCACCAGCGGCTGCGAGCCCTGATGCAGGCACCAGTCGTACAGCATCGATCGTTCCGCCATCGCATACAGGCGGACAATGTCATGCGTGGAATAGTCCCGTGTGATCTCGCCCCTGTCCTGGCCGCGTGCGAAAAGCCTGCGGTGGATGGCGAAATAGAAGCGGTCCTGATTCACCAGTGACCGGTCTCCACGCTCGTTGAGCTGCGACGCCAGCTGGGCGCCGAGCAGTTCGACCGGCACATGCCGTTCGATCCAGCCGAACATCTGCACGTTGAGATAATGGACCTGTTCGACCACCGATCCGTCGGGGTCGAGTTCGGTGTCCATCTCGCGGTATTTCTCGTCGAACACGTCGCTCAGGGTTCCCAACAGCGCGGATTTGCCTTGGAAATGATGGTAGAACGTGCCTTTGGCGATTCCCGCCTTGGCGATGATGTCATCGATGGTGGTCTTCTCGTAGCCTTTTTCCTTGAAAAGGTCCCAGGAAGCGTCGATGATGCTGCCTCGTGCGTCTCGTGCCATGGACAGGTCCCGCCTTTCGCCCCGTGTTCCGTCATGGAGCCGTTACGTAGATGTGACTCCATCATAGAACCGTATCGTTTGGACGTGTCCCGCCGCCTTGCACGGATGCGACCGGATCGGTCATGCGGATTGGTTTGCTTGTCCGATCGGGCGTCCGCGGCGCCCATGCGTCCGACCGTCCCCGATTCATACGACCGACGTATCATGCGGCGGGGCGACGGTCATGCGACGTACGCCCCGCCGTCGATGGACGGTCCGGACTACCGGACTGCTTAACGATCGGACGGTCCGGACTACCGGACGGATCAGACGTTGTGGCGGTATTCGTACGGCAACGCCTTCATCTGACCGAAGTGGTCGAACTCCTCCATCGCGTTGAGGGTGTCCTTGAGGATTCCCATCTGCATGGTCGGGTTGTTGGGCTCGCCGGCGTTGGACCCGATCGGCACGAGCGGAGCGGTGATGCGCGGCGCGCCCTGCTGGCGGGCGATCGGGGGCAGGGCCGCGATGATGCAGGTGCTCATGCCGGCCTCCTCGCAGCATCGCAACACGAGTGTGCAGGAGCGGTGGCAGGTGCCGCAGCCGCCGGTGGCGAGCACGATGTCGGCGCCTTCGGCCTTGAGCTTCCTGGCGATTTCGGGGCCGGTGACGTGTTCGAACTTGTCGACGTTGCCGCCACCGCCCATGAAGCCGAAGAAGGTGGGGACGAGCGAGCCTATGAATCCCTCCTTGACGAGTTCGCGCAGGCGGTCGATGGGCAGCATGGCGTTGACGTCCTTGTTGATGTCGGAGTTGTCGAATCCGCCGTGGGTGACCATGAGCTGGTCGGACGGGGTGTCGCTGGGGATCTCGCGGTAGCTCCAGTCGCCGGCGGTGTTGAACGGCGTCTGGTCCTTCTTGTGGATGCCGCCGGAGGTGATGAACGCGACCTTGCATTCGCTCAGCGGCTTGGTGAGCGGGGTCCAGACGGGCTTGGGCGTCCATGGCACGTAGATTTCGGACTTGAGTCCCTTGGCTGTCGTCAGCTTGAATGCGGTAGGCATGATGTGCTCCTTTGATTCGTGAATGACGTTGGTGATTGCGTGGATGTGGGTGTGGGTGTTGCGCGATGCCGTGTCGGTCGGCGTCGTACGGACGCGTGGTCAGATGACGTTGACGTAGCTGAGGTAGAACTCGCATTCCTCACCCACCGCGAGCGGCTTGTCGGTGTAGACCAGCCGCAATGGCAGCGAGAGCACGCCCATGCGCCCGTTGACGCCGATTCGCACGCCGACCTCGGTGACTTCCTTGATGACCCCTTTGAGCAGGAGCGGTTTGAGTTCCACCTGCATGACGTCTCCTTCATCGTGTGTTTGGATGGGCTACTTGACGAGCTGCTTGTTGGCCTCGATGACCGACTCGTCCCACTTGTGCTCCGGCGGTTCGATCGGGATGCCGGCCATCTTGGTCTTGAGCATCAGGATCGCGCGATCGGCGTCCTCCGGGGTGGTGGTGTTGTCGGCGAGGATCTCGTTCTCGAAGCCCTCCGGGTCCTTGTTGAGCTCGATCATGGCGTCCATGTACTTGTTGCCGACGACCAGCTGTCCCTGGTAGGCGGCGAAGGTGACGCCCACGACCGGCACGCCGCGCGAGCCGATGGCGGCGATGTTCTCGGAGAAGTCGATGTGGTTGTTGCCGAAGCCTTCGGTGGTGACGATCGCCCCGTCGACCTCCATGGCCTCGATGAGTGCGCCGAGCCGTTCGGAGACGAAGGTCTTCTCGTCGTTGACCTGCGGCGATCCGATGAACACCACGCCGGTCAGGTCGAGCTCCTCGTCGGTCTGCAGGGCCTCGACCATGGGCTCGCGGAAGAAGTGGCGGGTGATCTCCTTGGTGGCGGGCCCGATGCAGGCAAGCGCGTGGATGCCGCCGTCGAGCACCTCGTTGGGGCTGAGCACCACGGGCACGTTGCCGAGGTCGACGTTCTTCTGGCCGCCCTTGACGCCGCAGGGTTCGGTCGGCACGAGCAGGTTGTCGTGCATGGCGCCCTGACCCATGATCTCCTTGACGAGCACCACGCGGGGCCTGCCGGCGCGGCGGACGTCCCTGAACGTCTCCTCCTTGACGGGCTCGACGCCGTCGAGCTTCTTGATGGCCTCGCGGCAGGCGTGCACGATCACGTCGGCGGCGCTGTGGGCTGCGAACGGTCCGCGGCGCTCCATGCCGGTGCCTTCCTGGATCTTCACGTCCACACGGATCATGATGTCGTCTTCGTCGGGGCAACCGGGTCGTCCGTAACGGATCTTCTCGTCCATGTAGCCTTCGCACGAGCCGAATTCGTGCACCTGCACGCCGGCCTCATCCATGCCGGTGAGGACGAAGACCGCGCCGGAGAGCACGTTGGTCACACCTTCGCCGAGCTTGCCCTCGGCCTTGGCGGCGATGGGGATGACGTCCATGATGGTGTTGGAGTAGACGTGGCGTTCGGACGGTTCGATGATCTTCATCTCGACGTCCTTGACCAGCGGATCGGCCTTCTTGGCGGCCTCGACGAGGGATTCGTCGATGGTGAGCACGCCGCCCTCGTACGATGTGGCGTCGCCGAGCTCGACCTTGGTGACCGGATAGTCCTTCTTGACGAGGGTGCGCATGACCTTGTCGGCGGGCGCGGGCTCCTCGGCCGGGGACGGAACCGGCGCCGCGGCGCAGGCCGGCGGCACCGGCGTTCCGGCGACGGGTGCGCCGCCTGCCGGGAAGACGAGGTCGAGGCCTTCGGCCCTGTCGAGGTGCAGGGGCACGTCGCCGTCGGACGCGGGCGCCGCCGGGGCGGCCGGCCCGGCGCAGCAGGAGCACGGCTCCTCGACGCCGTCCTCGGGCCCCTCCGCTTCGTCGACGGGTTCCGCGGCCGGGGTCTCCTTCACGCCGTCGAGCAGTTCGGGGGTGAGCTGGGTGAGCGCCTCGCCGTCGTTGACGAGCGTGGCGCCGAGCGCCTGCTGGATGGTGAGTCCGCCCTCCTTGAGGGTCATGAGGTTGGAGTCGACGAGGTCGGGGAAGATCGTGGGGTCCTCGAAGTCGGCGGCGCTCAGCACGGTGCCGGCGGGTCGGCGGCAGCACAGCACCGCCGGATCGTTGAGATGCGCTTCGAGCGTTTCCTTGGAGAGCGACATTTCTGGTTCCTTTCCCTGGGTTGTTGATGATGGTACGTTGTGGAAGCTATGGTCACGCGGCCTTGACGGTCTTGCGGAAGGCGCGGATGATGGGTTCGTCGCCGGCCCTCATGAAGGCGTCGGTGGCGTGGTGAACGCGCATGCCGAGCTTGGGGGCCACCTGCATCACCGTGTTGGAGCAGTCGGTGCAGTGGGAGATCAGCACGCTTTCGGCCCCTTCCTTCTTCAGGGCGATGATGTTCTGCGCCTGGCCGGGGCAGATGCCGGGGTTGCGGCATTTGAGCCGGCCGTTGGGCAGCCGGCAGGCGTTCTTGCACAGGCGCACGTCCACGAGCGGTGCGCCCTTGGCCTTGACGATGGCCCGGAGACGGTCCTCGCCGGCGCCGCATGCGCACACGATGATGCCCATGGGACCGGGGTCGGGAATCTCCGGTCCGGCGATGATGATGCCGCCGCAGGTCTCCGACACGGTGTCGTCGAGCGAGCCGAGATGCCCCATATACGGGCCGCCGATCATGATCTGCTCGTCGGCCGTGGGCTCGTGCACGTGAAGCGCGGCCAGCACCTCGCGCACGGTGACGCCGATCGGCACGTCGTAGACGACGATGCTGACGTCGTCGTCGAAGCCGCTGCCTTCGATGTGTCCGGCGACGGTGAGGTCCTTGGTGGTGACGGCCAGGTTCCCGATGACGGCGTCGTGCACGCGCATCAGCGACTCGACGTTCATGACGACGGCGCCGGCCGCGCTGGGGATGGCGTCGGGTGGCAGCAGCGTGCCGAGCACGTCGCGCACGATGGCGCGTTCGTCGCCGGCCGGGTAGCGGTCCTTGAGGAAGGCGATCTCGATGTCCGGGTCGACGTCGAAGCCGTATTCGCCGGACGCCGCCTCGTCCAATGCCGCCTGGAGCGAACGCACGGCCGTGATGTTCTTCGGCTTGATCGCCACGATGCCTCGTTCGGCGCCGACCTCCCGCATGGCTATGGTCAGTCCGGAGAGCACCTTGGCGGCGTCGGTCTCAAGACGGGCGGTGTTGTGTTCGAGCAGCGGCTCGCATTCGGCCGCGTTGGCGATGACCGTTGCGCAGCCTTTGCCGAACTTGAGTTTCTTGAACGTGGGGAATCCGGCGCCACCCATGCCGACAAGTCCGGACTCCTCGATTTTTTCGAGCGGCGTAGCGTCGGCGTCGGCTATCTTCCGGACCGGCACCTCGGCGAACAGTTCCGCGGATCGAATGACGTGATGCTGTCGTGCTGTCATGAGACCCACCCCTTTCTTTCTTGCCGTCCACGTTTCCGGAACCAATTCATATATTCGTTGTTCTAGAACGTGTTCTATTTATAAAGTATAGCTATCCGTGTTACACGCCATATTTTCGGCTCTTCGGGTGTTTGTGTGGGTGTGGATCACTGGTCCGGCCTGCTGGTTATTGGCGTCCGGGGAGTTGTAGGTCGAGTCCTCCGCATTTGAGCATGACGAGGCTGATGAGGTTGTCGAGGTTGCGGTAGCCGTAGCCGATCTTGATGGTGGTCTTGAT
>NZ_QFFN01000021.1 GCF_003129925.1 Bifidobacterium catulorum
TTCCATACCCGCACACACAAAAGCCCCGGCCACGACGCCGAGGCTCAACACCCCACCACACAAACTGGCGAAGGCTCTATTTTAACGGCCTTAAACGGCCTTAAACCCATTAAGGCATATTTGCCGAAACCCCTGTGAAACCGTTGGAATCGCAACAAAAAAGCCGCCCGAGCATCGCTCGGACGGCCTGTGTTCGTGGAGCCGGCGGGAATTGAACCCGCGTCCGGTAACCGTACCCTCAGTCTTCTACGTGCGTAGTCTGCTGGCCTGGTGGCTATATGTCTGCCCCCGCCGATGTCGCAGACAACTGGCGGCGGGCATATTCACAGCAAAAGTCCCCGAAGCACCCTGTGACGCAATGCTTCAGGCAAGTCTTCTCACGACGCTCAACATCCCCCCGAAGACGTGGGGGAGTGAACGGAGCGGCTGCTCACTGGTTAATCCTGGCGCGAAGCTCAGGCAGCGAGAGCGAACTCAGTGCGGTTAGATTTAGCACTTATTCTTTACAGGAGCACGTTAACGAGTGGACCCCTGCGTTCTCGGCACGCTTCCCTGCGGCGAACAGATCACCGTCGAAACCGATCGACCCCGAATCTTGAATTATCAAGCAATTCCGGCATAACGAAACCGGACATTTCAATATAACGGTGAAATGTCCGGTCTGTCAACAAGGAGTATCGCTTAGAGCGAACACCCGATATGAGGTCCGGCCCAAGCGGCGGAGAGGGGTCATCGGGTCTGCCTGGCCTCGTATTCGGCGAGGTAGTCGGGCATGGCCTCCGGGTATTCCGGCCATGCGCCGGCCTGCGTGCACACGTATGCGGCGGTGTTCACGGCGGCGCGGTGGGCCTCCTGCAGGGACCTGCCGAGCAGGATGTTGATGGTGAACGCACCGGAAAAGGAGTCGCCGGCGCCGATGGTGTCGCTCACCTCCACGCGGGGTGTCGGCAGGGTGGAGGTCTCGCCGTTTTTGGCGATGATGGTGCTGAAGTCGGCGCCGGCGGTGAGGATCACGTAATCGAGGCCGTAGTTGTCCATGAACCACTTGCATGCCTCTTCGTCGGTGCCCGTGATGCCGAACATCGGACGCAGCAGCACGAGCTCGTCGTCGTTGAGTTTGAACACGGTGGCGTCGGACAGCTGCTCCTCGATGAGCTCCTTGGAGTAGTGGTCGCCGCGGATGTTGATGTCGTAGTAGCGCAAGGTGTCGGGGCGGCTCATCTTGAGCAGCTTCATGATGGTGTCGTGGGACTCGGGCATGCGGCATGCGAGGGAGCCGTAGCAGATGGCGTCGGCCTTGCGCACCAGATCGATGAGGTCCTGGGTCAGGGCGATGTGGTCCCATGCCACGTCCTTGACGATGGTCCACTCGGGGATGCCGTCGTTGAGTTTGACGTCGGCGCGGCCGGTGGGGTAGGCGTTGCGCTGCAGGATGGACTTGATGCCGGTCTTCTCGACCGCGGCCTTGAGTTCGTCACCGAGCTGGTCCTCGCCGATCGCGCTGATCGAGTAGCCGTCCGCGCCGTTCATGGTGGCGTGGTAGATGAAGTTGACGGGGGCGCCTCCCGCGCGCTTGCCTTCGGGGATCATGTCCCACAGGATTTCGCCGAGGCTCAGGACGATGGGTTTCTTGTCTGCCATGATGGCTCCTTTCTTCTCTCCTCGGGGATGTCCCGCGGAGAATCGTTGTGTTGTCGAATCGTATGGTTTGTTGGTTGGTATGGTCGGTCGTTGGTGGTCCGGTCAGTCGTCGGGCTGGCCGACGAATTCCGTGGGATGTTCGAGGAACTGCGCGGCGGCCACGGCGGCGGCGCCGGAGAGCGTCGCGTCCACGGGCAGGTCGGAGATGGTTATCGCGGTGGTGTCCCGCAACGCGGACAGCGCGTGCCGTTCCACCACGGCCTTCACCTCGTCGAGCAGCATCGGGCCCGCCTGCGCCATGATGTCGCCGAGTATGATCTGTGCGGGATTGTATGCGTTGATGATGGTGACGCAGCCGTATCCGATGTATCGGGCGAATTCGCGGACGAGTGCGAGCGCCGTCTCGTCGCCGTCCTCGGCGCGTCGGAACAGCGCGGTGCAGGCGGCGGTGTGTGTCATGCCTTCCGCGCCGTCGACCAGTCCGCCGTCGATGATGGCGCGGTGCAGAGACACCGCGGAGCAGTAGTTCTCCAGGCATCCGACGTTGCCGCATTCGCATGGCCTGCCGTGGATGTCGATGCTGACATGTCCGATTTCCGTGGCCGCGCCGAGGTTGCCGTTGACCAGTCCGCCGTCGTCGATGAGGCCGAGGCCCACGCCTTCGCCGATGAGATAGTAGCCGAGGCTGCGGGGGTTGGCGCCGCCGCCGAACAGACTTTGCGCCAGTGCGCCGGCGCGGGCGTCCTGCTCGATGAACGCGGGCACCCGGAAGGCGCCGGCGAATTCGTCGATGAAGTTGACGTCGCGCCATTCGACCATCGAGGTGACCACGGCGATACGCCCTTCGTCCCTCAGATATGGCCCGGGCACGGCCATGCCGATGGCTACGATGGAGCCGTCGGCGTCGAGGATGACGTCGATGCGGCGTTTGACGTCGTCGAGGGTGTTGCGGATGCTCCCGATGGCGACGGGAGGCAGCAGCTGCTCGCTTTCCAGATTGCCTCCGAGGTCGAACACGCCGATGCGCACCAGGGTCCGTGCGAACTTGACGCCGATGACGCGGTACTTGGATTCGTTGAGCTGCAGGCCGATGGATCGGCGCTTCTTGATGCCGTCGAGGTTGCCGGTCTCGCTGACCACGCCCATGTCGATGAGCTGGGCGGTGATCTTGGTGATGGCCGCGGGGGTGAGTCCCAGCTGCCGGGCGATGTGGGCACGGGAGCAGATGCCGTTGTGGTGGAGGAGTTGAATGATGCGCGAGCGGTTGAGCTCGGCCATCGAGGCGTGCGTGCTGCCGGGTGCGGTCATCCTGTCCTCCTTGACGGCGTTGCTTGTTGTTGTGAATATATTAACAATGTTAATTTATTAAGCGCAAGCGCGACACTCCGGGGTGTGGTCTCATAGGCCGCCGGTCGGAGAGGGGGCCGTATATCCGAACGACATGGCGGCATTGCAGGCATCGATGATGTGGTGCGGATCCGCGTATCCCAGGACGACGAACCACGCCGGCGCCAGCATGAGCGTGATGGCCGCCAGTGGTATGCGGGCGCCGGCCAGCCGTATGGCGCACAGCAGCAGGACGACCGCCAGGTATCCCATGAGCGTCAGCGCCGCCAGGCGGAGCCAGGTCAGTCCGTATGCCCCGATGTACAGGTGCAGACGCGTGAAGGCGGAGGCGAGTATCACCGCGGTGCAGAGGATGAGCACGGCGAGCGCCGCGACAAGCGGCCGGCGGCGTGGCGCATAGGAGAGGCATATGCCGTACAGCGCGAGATTGATGGCCGTCACGGCGAGCAGCTGCCAGAATCCCTGTCGGGCGTAGTCGGCGTAGGTGTATCCGGCCGGCAGCCCGCGGCCGGCGAACAGGAATGCGAGCTGCGTCGAGCAGAACGCGGCGTACAAGGCACCCACGATGGCGAGCATGGTGGCGCATGCCGTGGGATTCAGCGGAGTGCGTCGTCTGGGGGTCTTCGCTGCGGCCGACGAATCCGCTTCCGCGGTGGCATGGCGGTCGGCGTTGCGGAGCAGGGAGAACAGCAGGGCCGCTCCGGACGCCACGATGATGCCGTGCGCCGTCGCCGACCGGATGTCGGCATGGTGCATCAGGTCGGCGAAATACCAGGCGAAGACCTCGTCCGAGGACGTCAGCAGCGGTGTGGCCGCCATCAGGACGGGCAGGGAGCAGAGGACCCCGATCGCGAGGCCCCGTCCCGTTCCTCCGCCGACGTGCCCCGCACGGGCCGCGAACGGCGCGGCGAGGGCGTCGGGGATGCATCCGAGCGCGGAGAACGGTTCGACGAACCATCCGCGCAGCCATCGCATCGCGGTCCCGCGTGGCCGTTGCATGGGGTCCGCACCGGCCGAGACCTGCAGATGGAGCATGGCGAGGCCGGGGGTGGCGAGCGCCGAAAGCGTCATGAACTCCCGGTTGCCGTGATATGCCGGGCCGGTGCCGTACAGCATGCACCATATGCCGAGCGCGGTCAGCTCTGATCCGAGGATCCATGGCGAGGGGCGCCGCCGGATGGATTTCCGGAAGAGGATGTGCACGGCCATGGGCCATGACGCCGTCAGCAGTCCGATATGCGTGACGAGGGCGCGGGCGTTTTCCGTCTCGATGTCATGGATGACGAGCCGGTCGACGAGCAGTGCGGCGAGCAGGCAGGTCGCGAGCAGCGTGGTGTCGCGGCGCGTCCGATGCGGGCGCATCCCTTCGGCCTGGTCTGTGCGGGCGTCGTGCGCGTCCATGCCGGCGTCGGGTGCCGGACGGGGTGCGGAAATTGTGTCGTGCGTGTTCATGTGGTGCTCCTTGATTGATTGTCGAATGTTGTGTTTCGATATAAAAATATCGATAAACGATATGACTGAGTTGGGGGAACGTACAATCGATACAAATCAAATACATCGATTATCGATATATTTCGAATGAAAGACGTGATATTCTTATTGTCGGTCAATGGATATGGATGATCGAAGACCGTGATCGCGACAATGGTGCGATCGCGGAGATGGGAGGAGCCATCATGACCGGGACGGAGAATCCTCGCCCTCTTGCGGGCGCATGGATTATGATGATGCTGAAGACGTTGCTCGTCCTCATCGAGGTCGGTGCCCTGGCCTGCCAGGTCGTACTGTTGCCGGCGCTCGCCGCCGAATGCGCGGCCTCCGACCCCGCGCACGCGTATCTGAGGGTGCCCTATCTGGCGTTGTCCATCGCCGTCATCGCGTGCTTCGAGGTCGCCGTCGCCGCGGTCTGGCGACTGCTGACGATGACCGGCGCCGGGGCGGTGTTCTCCCGTGCGGCGTTCCGCTGGGTCGATGCCGTCATATGGTGCGCGTCCCTCGCGGCGGCGCTGACGCTGGCGCTGCTGGTCCATGCCGCGTTCGTCGCCGGGGTGGGGCCGCTCGGACTGCTCGGCGCGCTGTTCGCCTCCCTGCTGGGCGAGACGGCCGTCGCGTTGCTCGTCGCGGTCATGCGGGGGCTGCTCGTCAAGGCCACCGACCAGCGCGAGGAACTTGAGGCGGTGATCTGATGGCGATCGTGGTCAATATCGACGTGATGCTCGCGAAACGGAAGATGTCGGTCGGAGAGCTCGCCCGCAGGGTGGGCATCACCGCGGCCAACGTGTCGGTGCTGAAGAACGGCAGGGCCAAGGCCATACGGTTCAGCACCCTGAACGAGCTGTGCCGCGTGCTGGAATGCCAGCCGGGGGACATACTCTCGTGGGTCGACGAGAATGACGGCGGTTGATGGGGACTTTATCGATTCGATGTGGGAGAATATGACATAGTTGTGCCGACCGGGCGGCGCCTCCGCGGGTCCATGGGCGTGCGGGCCGTGGCCCGGCGGAAGATTCGCGAGGAGGATGCATTGCCAGATCCAAGACATGCGGTCGTCGTCACCCACAGCAAGCTGGCTGCCACCGGCACCGAGGTCAAGGAGGTCGTCGAGCAGCTCATCTACGCCGGTTTCGATGTGGCGATCGTGGACAATCTCGAAGCCCCTCCGTTCGCCGCCCCCAAGATGCAGACCGTCGCCCCTGACACGGAGATCGTCGTGGTGCTCGGCGGCGACGGCACGATTCTGCGGGCCGCGGAACTGGTCAAGGGCACGGACGTGCCGATCGTCGGCATCAACATGGGCCATGTGGGCTTCCTCGCCGAATTCGAAAGCTTCCAGATACGGGACGCCATCCGCAAGATCGCGAACCGCGACTATTCCATCGACGAACGTGTGATCGCCGGGGTGGACGTCTGGCTTCCCGACGCCGACGAGCCCCTGCACGAGTGGGCGCTCAACGACGTGACGCTGGAACGGGCCGA
Organism: Bifidobacterium catulorum; assembly: GCF_003129925.1. Classification (GTDB taxonomy): domain Bacteria; phylum Actinomycetota; class Actinomycetes; order Actinomycetales; family Bifidobacteriaceae; genus Galliscardovia; species Galliscardovia catulorum. The sequence continues at coordinate 5,965 of NZ_QFFN01000021.1, forward strand.
CCGTGGCAAGATGGTGGAACTGAGCATCCGGGTGGACGACGTGGAGATGAGCTCGTTCGGCTGCGACGGCGTGATCGTCTCCACCCCCACCGGTTCCACCGCATACGCGTTCTCCGCGGGCGGGCCGATCATCTGGCCCAACGTGGACGCGCTGCAGCTGGTCCCGCTGGCCGCGCACGCGCTGTTCTCGCGACCGCTCGTCATCGGATCGAAATCCACGTTCACCATCGACATCATCGAGGAGTCCTCCAGCGAAGGGTGGATATGCTGCGATGGACGACGCCAGCGTGGGGTGCCGCGCGGATCGCGTATCGTCGTGCGGCAGTCGCCGAACTCCCTGCGTCTGGCCCGATTGCTCGGCGTTCCGTTCACCAGCCGGCTGGTCAGCAAGTTCGACCTGCCCGTGGTCGGGTGGAGGGAGTCACACAAAAGCCGGGACAACAGGAGAAAAGGGGAGTAGCGGCGAGCGATGCTGGAGGAACTGGAGATTCGATCACTGGGGCCGATCCACCACGCCGTCCTGCGACCGGCGCCGGGCATGACGGCGATAACCGGCGAGACCGGAGCCGGCAAATCCATGCTGTTGAACGCGTTGCGCATGATCTCGGGCGGGACCGCGGCGGCGCGGATGGTGTCGCCGGGAGAAGACGGCGCATGGGCGCAGGGCATATTCGCCGTATCCGAGGACTCGGACGCGGCAGCCATCGTCCACGGCGCCGGGGGCGACGTCGAGGACGGCGAGATCTTCCTCACCCGCACCCTGCCGGCGAAGGGAAGGTCCCGTGCCGTGCTTAACGGACGAAGCGTTCCCCGCGCCGTGCTCGGGGACATCAGCGGGGAGCTCGTGACCATTCACGGGCAGGCCGACCAGCTTCGCATGGCCTCGGCGGGGCGTCAGCGCGAATTCCTCGACCGGTACGCGCATGACGACGCGCTGCTGGACGCCTACAGGTCGGCGTGGAAGCGGCTCAACGAGGCGGACTCCCGCCTGAGGGGCGTGACGGAGCAGGAGTCCGACGCCATGCGGAAGGCCGACTACCTGCGGGAATCGATCGAGCGCATCGACCGTGTCGCCCCCCATGCGGGAGAGGACGACGAGCTCAAGGCGATGCGCGACCGCATAGAGAACGCCGCCGAGATCGCCAGGGGCGTGGGAGGGGCGCTGGCCGCGCTCGACACATCCCAGATGGACGCGGAGGGTGACGTCCCCGGGGCTTTGCCGCTGGTCGAACAGGCGGTGCAGTCGTTGAGGTCCATCCATGTGCACGGGGAATACGGGGAGATCGCCGACCGGCTGACGGCGGTGAGCACGGAGCTCTCCGACGTGGTCTTCACGCTCGGCGGCATGCTTGGCGGCGAGGAGGAGCCGCAGGACCTCGATACGATCAACGGGCGCATCCACGAACTCGACGAGCTTACGCGACGTTGGGGGCCCACCCTCGCGGACGTGATCGCATGGCGGGAGCAGGCCGGATACGACCTTGAGGACCTCGACGCATCGCCGGAACGCGTGGAACGCCTGCGAGAGGAGCGCGCGCAGGCGTACAAGGAGGCCCTGGCCGCCGCGGACGACCTGCACGAAGCGCGCAAGGCCGCGGCATCCGAGCTCGCCGGCCGCGTGACCGACGAACTCGGATCGTTGGCGATGTCCGGCGCGGCGCTGGACATAGAAGTGGAGCCGCGCGGGCGGTCCGCAGCCCCGGATCCCGGCGATTTCGGACCCCTCGACGCCAACGGAGTCGACGACATCCGGTTCCTGTTCACCCCGTTCCCCGGTTCGCCGAAGCTGCCGATGGGCAAAAGCGCATCCGGCGGCGAGCTCAGCCGGCTCATGCTGGCTCTTGAACTCGTTGCCGCCGACCGCGGCATGAACGGCGGCGAGGACTTCGCCATGACGTTCGTGTTCGACGAGGTCGACGCCGGAGTCGGCGGCAAGACGGCCGTGGAGCTGGGCAGACGGCTGGCGAGACTCGCACGACACGCGCAGGTGATCGTCGTGACCCATCTTGCGCAGGTGGCATCATGGGCGAACGCGCAGTTCGTCGTCTCCAAGACCGTGGACACGAAGGACGACGACGCGGGGGCGGACACCACCGTCGCCGAGGTGCGTGACGGTGCCCGCGTGCGGGAGATCGCCCGCATGCTCGCCGGAAGCGAATCCGAGGCCTCGCTCACGCACGCCCGCGAGCTGCTCGCGTCCTCCGGGGCCTCCCGCTAGAGGCACTTTGCGCCTCCCCGTGGAACGATCCCGAACAACCACCAACCCAATCACAACAAAGGAAAAGCAACCATGACGACACTCACCCCGACGCTCACCATCGCAGGATCCGACTGCTCCGGCGGCGCCGGCATCCAGGCCGACCTCAAGACCATGAGCGCCAACGGATGCTTCGCCATGTCCGTGATCACGTCCGTCGTGGCCGAGAACACCGCGCGCGTGATCTCCGTGCTCGACGTGGACCCGAAGATCATCGCCGATCAGATCGACGCCGTGTTCGAGGACATCCGCCCCAAGGCCGTGAAGGTCGGCATGCTCGACAATCCGGACATCATGCGGGTCGTCGCCGACAAACTCGTCGAATACCAGGCCGAGAACGTGGTCATCGACCCGGTCATGTACGCCAAGAACGGCGCGCCGCTCATGGACCCCGACTGCATCGACTCGCTCATCGAGATCGTGATCCCCCACGCCGACGTGCTGACGCCGAACATTCCCGAGGCCGAATGCATCAGCGGGCTGAAGATCACGGATCTCGACGGTCAGAAGGCCGCCGCCAAGGCCATCCAGGAGATGGGCTGCACGTCCGCGCTCGTCAAGGGCGGCCACGCCACGGGCGACGCCATCGACGTGCTGTACGACGGCAGGGACTTCCACGAGTTCTCCGTCAGGCGCATCGACACCAAGAACACCCACGGCACCGGCTGCACGTATTCGTCGGCCATCGCCGCCAACCTCGCACTCGGCCATCCGTTCCACGAGGCCATCGACCGTGCCAAGAAGTACGTGACCATGGCCATCGAGCATTCGCTGGAACTCGGCAACGGCAACGGCCCGACGAATCATTTCTGGGACCTGTACGCCCACGGCCTCGAAGGATTCGACGCCAATGCCTGACGTCTCCAGGGCCATGGACCCGGTGAACGCGGGCAGGGGCGCCATCTTCGACCTCGACGGCACGCTGCTCGATTCGATGCACGTATGGACGGACGTCGACAACGAGTTCCTGCGCGGCCGGGGATTCGACGTGCCGGCCGACTACGCCGAATCCATCGCCCACCTGTCATTCGACGGCTGCGCGCGCTACACCATCGCACGCTTCGGACTGCCGGACACGCCCGAGGAGCTGATGGACGAATGGAACCGGATGGCCTTCACGGAGTACGCCACCACCGTGCCGCTCAAGCCGCATGCGGGGGAGTACCTCCGCCATCTCAAGGCGACCGGCGCGCGGCTCGCCGTCGCCACGAGCCTGCCTCCGAACTTCCGGGAGCCGGTGCTTCGCCGGCTCGGCGTCTTCGACCTGTTCGACGCGCTGTGCAGCGTGGACGACGTGGGCCACGTCGCCAAGGACAAGCCCGACGTGTACCTGTATGCCGCGGAACGCATCGGTGTCGCACCGCGGGATTGCACGGTGTTCGAAGACATCCTCGCCGGCATCCGGGCGGTCAAGTCGGTCGGCATGACGGCGTGGGCCATGTATGACGCATCGTCGCAATCCCAGTGGCGGGACATCCGGGCCGCCGCCGACGGTGTCATGCATGACTTCGACGAGGCCCCGCGCATCCTGTAGCGCGAGGCCCCGCGCATCACGTCTATCATGGGATTCATCCGAATGATATGGAGGCATATATGAGAATCGCGGCATTCGAGGTGCGGGACGACGAACGTCCGGCGTTCGACGAGGCGGCGGAACGCACCGGCGTGCGGATCGAACTGCATGCCGGACGCCTGACGCCCGACGCCGTTCCGCTCGTCCGAGGATGCGACGGCGTCAGCGCACTCGGCCAAAGCCGTTTCGACGCACCCATGCTGGAGACGCTGTCGCGGATGGGGGTGAGGGCGGTCGCCACGCGCACCATCGGATACAACCACATCGATCTGGATGAGGCCAGGCGTCTCGGCATCATGGTGCTCAACGCCGATTACGCGCCCAACGGCGTGGCGGAATACACGGTGATGTTCATCCTGCTCGTGCTGCGCAACTACAAGCCGGCCCTGTGGCGTGGACAGGTATACGACTTCTCCCTCAAAGGCCTGCGGGGACGGGAGCTGCGCAACCTCACCGTGGGGGTGATGGGCACAGGACGCATCGGGGCCACGGTGGTCGAATGCCTTACCGGATTCGGATGCCGAATCCTCGCCTACGACCCTCATCCGAAGGCCTCCGTGGCGGAACACGCCGAATACGTCGACCTGGAGACGCTGTATGCGCAAAGCGACGTGATCACCCTGCACATGCCGCTGCTGGAATCCACCCACCACATCATCAACCGCGAATCCATCGCGCGGATGAAGGACGGCGTGGTGCTCGTCAACTGCGCCCGCGGCGAGCTCATGGACCTCGACGCGCTCATCGACAACATCGAGGCCGAGAAGATCGGAGGCCTCGGCCTCGACACCGTGGAGACCGAGGGGGAGCTGATCCACCGCGACCGCCGCACGGACATCCTCACCAACCGCGGCATCGCCTATCTGCGCCAGTTCCCGAACGTGGTGATGACACAGCACATGGCGTTCTACACCGACGCCGCCGTGCACAGCATGGTCGCCTGCTCCGTCGACGGCATCAAAGCCGTCCTGGAGGACGGCGATTTCCGCACACGGCTCGTCTGAGCGCCGAACCGGGGGTCTCCGCCGATACGATGTGGGGCTCCCGCCGTCAGCCCACGGCGGGAGCCCCACATCGGTTATTCGCGTCCGCGGTCCGACGCGGAATACGTCACTTCTCCGCGGCTGAGCGGACGTAATCCTCCATGGCATCGATCTCGACGACGTCGTCGAACCGCACATCCGCGGTCTCCAGTCCACGCAGCGCCGTGGGGGCCGTGGTGCCGGTGGCGCCGGCGAGCACATCCATGCATTCGAAGTCGGTGCCGGTGGCGTCGAGGCCGAGGGATTCATTCACCACGCGCGGGAACTTGTACGGGCTGGCGGTGCTCAGCAGCACGCGCGGCGTGAGCGGGTCGCGCGGAATCTGCTGCATCACGAAGTAGCCGCATGCGGTATGCGGATCGATCACGTAGTGGTTCCTCTCCCAGCAGTCGCGGATCGACGCACGCACCTGGTCCTCGTCGGCCCAGCCGCATCCGAACAGGGAGCGGATCTTGGACAGCATCTCCTCGGGAACCTCGTATGCGCCCCACTGGTTCAGATCGTTCATGAGCATGGAGATCAGGCGGGTGTCCTTGTCGGAGAAGTAGTAGAGCATGCGCTCAAGGTTCGACGAGATGAGGATGTCCATCGAGGGGGAGATGGTCTGGAAGAACGGGCGCTTGCGGTTGTATGTGCCGGTGGTCAGGAAGTCGAACAGCACGTTGTTCCTGTCGCTGGCCACGATCAGATGCTTGACGGGCAGGCCGAGCAGTTTGGCGTAGTAGCCGGCGAGGACGTCGCCGAAGTTGCCGGTGGGCACGCAGAACTCCACCTCGTCGCCCACGTTGATCACCTGATCATTGAGCAGCTGCGCGTAGGCGGCGAAGTAGTACACCACCTGCGGCACCAGACGGCCCACGTTGATCGAGTTGGCGGAGGACAGCACGGTGTGCGATTCGCCGGCGAGCTCCGCGGCAAGCCCGTGGTCCGCGAAGATGCGCTTGACGGCCGATTGCGCGTCATCGAAGTTGCCCCTGACCGCGCACACGTTCACGTTGGAGCCGGCCTGCGTGGTCATCTGCAGCTGCTGTACCTGGCTGACCTTGCCTTCCGGATAGAACACGGTGATGGCGGTGCCCGGGGCGTCCGCGAAGCCGGCCAATGCCGCCTTGCCGGTATCTCCGGAGGTGGCCGTGAGGATCATGATCTTCTCGTCGGCGTCGCCGCCCGCCGGCGTGGTGCGGGCCATGAACCGCGGCAGGATCTGCAGCGCCACATCCTTGAACGCGCTTGTCGGTCCGTTGAACAGTTCGAGGATGTAGTCGTCGCCGAGCGGCCTGAGCGGCGTGATGGCCGGATCCGACCACTGGTCGCCGTACGCCTCGCGAATGCAGTCCGCCAGCTCCTCCTCGGTGAAATCAGGCAGCAGCCTGGCGAGCACGGCCTGCGCGATCTGCTGATAGCTCTTGCCCGGCAGCGAGGCGATGTCGACATGCTCCTCGCCGAGGGAATCCGAGACGAACAGGCCGCCGTCGTCCGCGATGCCCTTGCGGATGGCCTGCTTGGAGGTGAGCGAATCAGTGGTGCTACGTGTGCTGTGGAAGGTGGTCACGTTCGAAATCCTTGGATGCTCGACAAGATATGGACATGTCGATTCTACTGTCAGCACTGGGCAACAGGACCCGCCGTCTCATTGGATGCGACATGCGGTCATCGACGCGACACCCGGGGAAAATGAGACGAACCTGCCGTTCCGATTGGCTTCACGGCCGAAACTGCATACACTGGGCGCTAGCCATCCGCACGCAATGAATAAATAAAAAAGGAGCACCATGACCGACCAGACGTCATACCCCCAGCACGTCGACGACGCGTTCAACGCGCCGATCGCGCAGGCCGACCCGGAGATCGCCGATATCCTGACCGCTGAGCTGCACCGCCAGCAGGATGGGCTGGAGATGATCGCGTCCGAGAACTTCGTGCCTCGCGCCGTGCTGCAGGCCCAGGGATCCGTGCTCACCAACAAATACGCCGAAGGCTACCCGGGACGCCGCTACTACGGGGGCTGCGAGCAGGTGGACAAAATCGAGACCATCGCGCGCGACCGCGCCAAGAAGCTGTTCGGCGCCGAATACGCCAACGTCCAGCCGCACTCCGGCGCCCAGGCCAATGCCGCCGTCTATCAGGCGCTCGTCAAGCCCGGCGACACCGTGCTCGGCCTCGCCCTCGACCACGGCGGACACCTGACCCACGGCATGAAGATCAACTTCTCCGGCCGCTTCTACCATGCCGAGGCCTACGGCGTGAACCCCGAGACCTTCCGCATCGACCCGGAGATCATCCGCCAGCGCGCCCTCGAAACACACCCCGCCATGATCATCGGCGGCTGGAGCGCCTATCCGCGCATCGAGGACTTCAAGGCCATGAAGGAGATCGCCGACGAGGTCGGCGCCAAGTTCTGGGTCGACATGGCCCACTTCGCCGGCCTCGTGGCCGCCGGTCTGCACCCGAGCCCCGTGCCCTACGCCGACGTCGTCTCCTCCACCGCGCACAAGACGCTCGGCGGCCCGCGCTCCGGCTTCATCCTCGCGAAGCAGGAGTATGCCAAGAAGCTCAACTCCGCCGTGTTCCCCGGCCAGCAGGGCGGTCCGCTCATGCATGTGATCGCCGGCAAGGCCGTGAGCTTCAAGGTCGCGGGCACCCCCGAATTCAAGGACCGCATGCAGCGCACGCTCGACGGCGCCAAGATCCTCGCCGAGCGTCTGACCGCCGACGACGTGAAGGCCAACGGCATCTCCGTGCTCACCGGCGGCACCGACGTGCATCTGGTGATGGTCGATCTGCGCAACAGCGAAATGGACGGCCAGCAGGGCGAGGACCTGCTCGCCCGGTGCGGCATCACCATCAACCGCAACACCGTGCCGTTCGACCCGCGTCCGGCCTCCGTGGCGTCCGGCCTCAGGATCGGCACCAGCGCGCTCGCCACCCGCGGCTTCGGCCCCAAGGAGTACGAGGAGGTGGCCGACATCATCGGCACCGCGCTCGCCGCCGGCAAGTCCGCCGACGTGGAGACGCTCAAGGCGCGTGTCGACAGGCTCGTCTCCGACTTCCCGCTCTATCCCGACCTCGACCAGGTCGACTGATACGACGGGGCCGGCGGCCGCCGACCCCGGACGGGACCTCCCCGCCATCGTCACGGCGTCGTGATGCGCCTCGGGGAGGTCCCGTCATGCCATATGGCATTATGATGGTGTTCCAGACAACGGATGGGAGCCCCATGGGTGAGGAAACAATGAACGAGGTCTTCGAGGCCGTATGCGACATGGCCGACGATGCGGCCTACGCCCAGCAGACGCTGGCCGGCGCCAGCACCGAACGCAAGAACGCGGTGCTGCTCGACGTCGCCGACGCGCTTGTCGGGAACGCGGAGGCGATCGGTGAGGCGAACGCCTCCGATATGAGGGACGCGGCCGCCTCCGGTATGAGCGAGGGCCTGCTCGACCGCCTGCGCTTCGACGCCGGACGAGTCGCCGCCACCGCCCAAGGGGTGCGCAACGTGGCGTCGCTGCCCGACCCGGTCGGGGAGATGGTCCGTGGCCGCAACCTGCCCAACGGCATGAGGCTCAACCAGGTGCGTGTGCCGATCGGCGTCATCGGCATGATCTACGAGGCCCGTCCCAACGTGACGGTGGATGTGGCGTCGCTGTGCCTGAAATCCGGCAACGCCGTGCTGCTGCGCGGAGGCCATGCCGCGCGGCGCACCAACGAGGCCACGCTCCGCGTCATCGGGGAGGTGCTCGCCGACCACGGATTCGGCCCCTCGCTGGTGGCGAGCGTCGACCGTTTCGGCCGGGACGGCGCCCTCGCCATGATGGAGGCGCGGGGCCATGTCGACCTGCTGGTGCCCCGCGGCGGCGCAGGACTCATCCGCGCGGTCGTGGAGAATTCGAAGGTCCCGGTCATCGAGACCGGCGCCGGAAATGTGCATATCTACGTCGACGAGACCGCCGACCTCGACAAGGCCCTTCCGGTCATCATCAACGCGAAGACGCAGCGGGTCGGCGTGTGCAACGCCGCCGAGAAGCTTCTCGTGAACGGCGCCGTCGCCGAGGACTTCCTCCCCGTCGTGGCGAACGCGCTGACGGAACACGGCGTGCGTATCCACGCGGACGAGGCCGCGCTGACCATCATCGCGAACGCCGGCATCGACGGACTCGACATCCTGCCCGCGACGGAGGAGGACTGGTCCACCGAATACCTCGACTACGAGATGGGCATAAAGGTCGTCGACACCATGGGCGAGGCCATCGAACACATCAACACGTATTCGACCGGCCACACCGAAGCCATCCTGTCCGAGGACTATTCCCGGATCGAGGAATTCACCAGGCGCATCGACTCCGCCGTCGTCATGGTCAACGCCTCGACCCGTTTCACCGACGGAGGCATGTTCGGACTGGGCGCGGAGCTCGGCATCTCCACACAGAAGATGCACGCCCGGGGCCCCATGGGCCTTGAGGAGCTCACCACCACGAAATGGATCGGCTACGGAACAGGACAGGTGCGCCCATGAACGACAGGATCATGACCGCGGACGGACAGCAGGAGCCGGACCTGTGGCTGCGTGTCGCCGCCGAACGCCTGAGTCTGGTCCGCTATGTGTTCCTCGTACAGATCGAGGACGGCATACCCACGGCGGCGCAGCGTTCCGCGCTCGAATACGCCGACGCCGTGCTCATCGGATGGCCCGACGCCGACGCCCCGGACGTGGCGGTCGTCGACGGCCAGCAGCTCTCCGACATCGTCTCCCATGCGCGCATCATGGAGGACTACATCGACAAGTTCCGCGAGGCGGAGCGCGAGGGCGGCATCGACGACATGACCGACGTGCTGATCCGCATCTCCGAACGCGTCGCCGAGATCCGCAAGATCTTCCAACCCGACTTCCCGTTGCCGACGTTCGCGGAGATCCGACGCGTCGTGCAGGAGGAATGGGACGAGGACATGGACAAGATCGATCCCGGCTCCTCGGGCAGCGCCAGCGAGATGGCGGACGAGACCCGTGCCGAGGACGAGCAGCATTCATCGGAGCATCCAACGGAGGACAGGGCATGAGCGAGACGGCGCATCCCACGTCGCGCACCATGGCGGAACTCAAAGGGGGACGGGACCATCAGCGGCTCTCGACCCGTGGCAACCATCACACGGTGCCGCGCATCGGCATCATGGGCGGCACGTTCGACCCGATCCACAACGGCCACCTCGTCGCCGCGTCCGAGGTGGCATGGGTGTACGACCTCGACGAGGTCATGTTCGTACCCACCGGCCGTCCGGTGTTCAAACTCGACAAAACGGTCACGAACGCGGAGGACCGGTATCTGATGACGGTGATCGCCACCGCGTCGAACCCGCAGTTCACCGTCTCCCGCGTCGACATCGACCGGCCGGGCGTCACCTACACCATCGACACGTTGCGCGACATCCACAGGGCGCGCCCGGAGGCGGAGCTGTTCTTCATCACCGGGGCCGACGCCATCGCGGAGATCATGCGGTGGAAGGACGCCGACGAGATGTGGTCGCTGGCGCACTTCGTCGCCGTGTCGCGTCCCGGCTATTCGTCGGACCTGAAGAGCCTCGACATCCCCGCGCGCGCGGTCGATACCCTGGAGATCCCCGCCCTGGCGATTTCCTCCACCGATGTGCGGCGCCGCAGCGAGGACGGCGAACCGGTGTGGTATCTCGTCCCCGACGGCGTGGTGCAGTACATCTCCAAACACGGGCTGTACCGGTGACGGACCCGTTCCGGCAGCGTGTCCCGTCGTCGGCTACGACGGTTATAGTGGGGCATTGTCATCAGACCCGCACACGTTTGGAGATACGGTGAGCGCAATCCTTGAAGGAAAGCCAGACAAGAACCTCATCCTCGTTACCGGAAGGGCCCATCCCAAGCTGGCCGCAGATGTGGCGAAGCAGCTGGGCATCGATATTCTGGAAACCACGGCATACGACTTCGCCAACGGGGAGATGTACGTGAGGTACACGGAATCGGTGCGCGGCGCGGACGTCTTCGTGCTGCAGACGCACTCCACCCCGGTCAACAAGGCCATCATGGAACAGCTCATCATGATCGACGCGCTCAAGCGCGCCTCCGCACGCTCCATAACCGCCGTGTGCCCGATGCTCGGCTACTCCCGCCAGGACAAGAAGCACCGCGGCCGCGAACCCATCTCCTGCCGTCTGATCTTCGACCTGCTGGCCACCGCGGGCGCGGACCGCATCATGAGCGTCGACCTGCACGCCGCGCAGTCCCAGGGCTTCTTCGACGGGCCTGTCGACCATCTCATCGCCATGCCCGTTCTGGTCGACTATGTGCGCGACCGTCTCGACCTTTCCAACATCGCCGTGGTCTCGCCCGACGCCGGCCGAATCCGCGTGGCGGAGCAGTGGGCGCAGCGCCTCGGAGGCGGTCCCCTCGCCTTCGTGCACAAGACCCGCGACATCACCCGCCCGAATCAGGCCGTCTCCAACCGCGTGGTCGGCGATGTGGCGGGAAAGGACTGCGTCCTCGTCGACGACCTCATCGATACCGCCGGAACCATCGCCGGCGCATGCCACGTGCTCAAGGAGGCGGGTGCCAAGTCCATCACCGTGGCCGCCACGCACGGCGTGCTCTCCGGTCCCGCCATCGAGCGGCTCAAGAATTGCGGCGCCCGGGAGATCGTGCTCACCGACACCGTGCCGATTCCCGAATCCAAGCGTTGGGACGGTCTTACCGTGCTGTCCATAGCGCCCCTGCTGGCCAGCGCCATCAAGGAGGTCTTCAACGACGGCTCGGTCGCCGAGCTGTTCGACACCTATCCGGCGCATCATGGCCAAGGGTTCCTGTTCGCCTGAGGACGCCGTCCGGCGTCCATTGGCGTGTCGCCGGTAAATCAACGAAAAGTCTCCCGTCATATCCCCCGCTGTCCGGGTTTTCCCGAGGGTATGGCATAATGGTGACTTGGCGGTTTTCGCCGCCCATTCCCCCATGGTGTAATGGCAGCACACGGGTCTTTGGAACCCTTTGTCTTGGTTCGAGTCCAGGTGGGGGAGCCCGACATAGCCGGCGCGCATCCCGGAATCACCACGATTCCGGAGCACGCCGGCTATATGCTTATATATGGTTTTACGAATTCTGTCGAACCCGCACGACGCCGCGCAAGCGGACGATGTGCGGACAACGAAGTGGAGAAACGAACATGACATTCAGCGCGGCGATCATTCTGGCTGCTGGCGAGGGAACCCGCATGAAATCGGCCGACCCCAAGGTGCTGCATCAGCTGGCGGGCAAGACGTTCCTGCAGCGGGTGATGAGCTCGGTGAGGGCCCTCGACCCCAAGGTGCTCGGCGTCGTCGTCCGCTATCAGGGCGATCGGGTGGCCGAGGCGGCGAGGTCGTACGACGCCGATGTCACCATCGTGCATCAGGATGAGATCCCCGGCACCGGCCGTGCCGTGCAGTGCGCCATGTCGCAGCTGTCGGAAGACGGTCCCCTCGACGGCTCCGTCCTGATCGCGGCCTCCGACATGCCGCTGCTGGATGAGACCACCCTCCGCAGCCTTATGGAATCCCATGCGGAATCCAACAACTCGGCCACCGTGCTCACCACCATCCTCGACGACCCCACCGGGTACGGGCGCATCATCCGCGACTCGCAGGGCCAGGTCCTGCGCATCGTCGAGCAGAAGGACGCCAACTCCTCCGAACTCGCCGTGCATGAGGTGAACACCTCCGTATACGTCTTCGACGCCAAGGTCCTCGCCCAGGCCATCGCCGGACTCGACGACGACAACGCCCAGGGCGAGTTCTACCTCACCGACGCGCTGGAGAAGGCCAAGGAGTTCGGCGGCGTCGGCGCCTACGCCGCTCCCGACGCGCTCGCCGTGGAAGGCGTCAACGACCGCGTGCAGCTCTCCAGGCTCGCCAAGGCCCACAACCGCCGCGTCTGCGAGGGGTGGATGCGCGCCGGCGTCACCATCTCCGATCCCGAGACCACGTGGATCGAGGACGACGTGGAACTCGGCCGGGACGTGACCGTGCTGCCCGGCAGCTTCCTTCAGGGACATACCGTCGTGGCGTCCAGGGCCGTCGTCGGCCCCTACACCACGCTCATCGACGCGGCGGTCGACGAAGGCGCCGTGGTGGAACGCTCCCGCGTCCAGGGCACACACATCGGCAGGAACGCGAACATCGGCCCCTGGACCTACCTGCGTCCCGGCAACGACCTCGGCGAGGGCACGAAGGCGGGCGCCTTCGTGGAGATGAAGAAGGCCCACATCGACACCGGCACGAAGGTGCCCCACCTGAGCTATGTGGGCGACGCGCACGTGGGCGAGCACACCAACATCGGCGGCGGCACCATCACCGCGAACTATGACGGCAAGAACAAGCACCACACCGAAATCGGCTCGGGGGTGCACGTGGGCGCCGGCAACATGTTCGTCGCCCCCGTCACCGTGGGCGACGGCGTGACCACCGGCGCCGGGTCCGTGGTGCGCCATGACGTGCCCGACGATGCCATGGTGTATTCGGAGAACACGCAGCATGTCGTGGAGCATTGGACCCCGTCGAAATAGCGAACAGACAGCAGCGAACAGATAAGGAACAACGTCGACAACGCCAACAAAGAAAGGTGCACACGTGCCCGCAGCACAAGATTCCATCGATTCCGTCCGCATCGCCGCCCAGGCGGCCGACTCGGTCAAGGCCACGGACATCGTCGCCATCGACGTGAGCGAACCGGTCGGCATCACCGATGCCTTCCTCATCGCCTCCGGCTCGTCGGACCGGCAGGTGGTCGCCATAGCCGAGGAGATCGAACGGCAGCTCCATCTGCGCAAGGGCATGGATGCGCGCGAACGCGAAGGCTTCGATCTGGGGGAGTGGGTGCTGCTCGACTACGGCGATTTCGTCGCCCACATCATGCTGGACGACAAGCGCGAGTTCTACGACATCGAACGGCTGTGGAAGGACTGCCCGAACATCGATCTGCGGCTGGAGCATCCCGAATCGTCCCGGCCCGACGCCGTCGACGAGGCCGTTCGATGACGGAAAGAGGAGGGGAGCGCCCCATGCGCGTGCATTCCATCACGTTGGTCCGTCACGGCAGGACGGCCTACAATGCGGTCGGCAGGCTGCAGGGGCAGTCCGACATCCCCCTCGACGAGACCGGATTGTGGCAGGTGGAGCGCACCGGCGAATCATTGCGCACGCTCTACGTGACGAACTCGGGCAGACGGCAGATCGTCGTCAGCTCCGACCTCGGCCGGTCGATGCAGACCGCGCACGCCTTCGCCGATGCATTGGACCTTCCCGTCCATGCGGACCCCCGCGTCCGGGAACGGGATTTCGGCGAATGGGAGGGGCTGCGCCTTCGGGACATCCATGAGCGATGGCCGGAGGATTTCGCGTCCTTCATGTCCTTCCGGGGCGGCGAGATGAACCATGGCGCGGAGGCCAAGACCTCCGTCGGTTCACGGGGTGTCGCGGCCTTGGAGGATTGGTCCGGTCGGGCCGGGGACGACACCGACCTGTTCGTCTTCTCCCACGGCGCATGGATCTCGCAGACGCTGCAGGTGCTGTTGGGGCTCGCCGAGATCCATCCGGATTTCGCCTCGCTCATGTCGATGCGCAACGCGCATTGGTGCCGCCTGCGTCCGCTGGACCTGCCGGACGGTCCGACGCGTTGGAGGCTGGCCGCGTTCAACCATGGCCCGGCCATCGCGGAGATGTCCGGATGGGACGATCCCCAGCTGCCCTGAATCGTCGTCGTTCGGTGTTCCGGATGAGGCAGGTCCTGTGACGGTTTGTGGCCGATATCCGCTTTCCCCCGTTTTGTCGTCGTATTTCGCATACGCTACGTAACGACATACCAGAGCTATATGGTCATATAAGGGGTGTTGTGTTCAAGAAGTTCTTTACGAACATTTCGGCTGTGCCCATCATCGGAGGCGCCCTTGCCGCGGTGACGTCGTTCCTGCTGTCCGCCAAGATCGGTATCGGCGGCTCGGTCATCGGCGTCGCGGTCGGTTCGGTGGTCTCCGCCGTATCGTCGCAGCTGTACCAGAACGTGTTGAAGGTCTCCGGCCAGAAGATCCAGGAGAAGGTGGAATGGGTGGGCGGCCCTGATGCCGCCGGCGAGCCTCAGAAGGAGCGCAGGCCACGCATCGCCGGCGGATCGGGTGCGGCCGCCAAGGCGGCCACCAGGACCATGGGGCCGGTCGTCATGCATTCCGACGCCGTGGAGGATATGTCCGCGACGGATGGCGGCACCTCGGTCATGCATCCCGTCGATGACGGCGGAACGCGGGTCATGCCGCCGGTGACGTCCTCCGAAGCCGATGCGTCGGGGGCCACGCGCGTCATGCCCGCGGTTCCCGCGGACGCGTCCGATGCCGCCGACGGCTCGACGTCCGTCATGCCCGCCGTCGCCGGGGGAGCGGCCTCGGAGACGAAATCCACCGCCCCGGCGTCATTCGCCCCACGTTCGGCGTCGGGGACCGTGTCCCAGGGTGCCCATCATGCCGACGCGCGAAATGGTGCCGGCATGGATGCGAAGACGCGCAGGAAGGCCCTCGCCATCACCATCGCGGCCGCATTGATCGCCGTGGGCGTGACGTCGGCGCTCATCCTGGCCTTTACCGGCGGCCAGGGCACCGATGATGTGGTCAAGCGCAACCTGCCGAAGTCGGTTCAGACCACGCAGACCACGACGCCGAGTCCGCAACAGACGCAGGGCGTGACGCCGACGCCCCAGCAAACCGCGACCGACCAGCCGACCACGCAGAGCAACGGTTCGGACACGACGGACGATTCGGGGAACGGCTCAACCGGTTCCGATTCCGGCACGTCGAGCACCACCGGCGGCGATACAACGAACAACGGCTCGAACTCCACCGGTTCCGATTCCGGCACGTCGAGCACCACCGGCGGCGACACGACGAACAACGGCTCGGGCACCACCGGGTCGGAGAACGGCACCAGTGGGAACACGGGCACGAACAACGGCTCGAACTCCACCGGCGGCACCGAAAGCGGCACCGGCTCCACCGGCAATGCCACCGGGGACGGAACGACGGGTTCCGGCTCCGACGGTTCCGCCAACTGAACGAACCGTACCTCATCGAATCGGACAGGCGATGCCGAAGGGACCAGCGGCGTCTTCGGGTCTTTTTCCTCCTCGGAAACGGATCCGGAGACGGCGTCGCGTCCTGAAGCACCGTCCTGAAGCACATGTGACATCAGCGAGACACGCCGACATTGCGCGATGATTCGTATCGATGTAATATTTCATAGGTCCGAGCGAAGTGGTCTTCCATTTGTTCGGGATAGACCGACGGGGCTATGGCGCAGCTGGTAGCGCATCTCCATGGCATGGAGGGGGTCGGGGGTTCGAATCCCCCTAGCTCCACGATTATCATAAACCGGAATCCATTTGGGTTCCGGTTTTTCCATATCACACATGTTCCTCGGCGGAATCGATCCGGCCGTGGCGATCGAGTACGGGCATCGGATACGGGCATCGACGTTCCGACGGCAACGGTCCGTCCGCGCATATGAGGACGTGCCACGGCGTATGAAGTCCCGACGTGGACTATCCTTGATGTGGGTCCTTGGCAGCCTGGGTCAGACGGAACGGATTCGGCGACAGCGTAGGACATGCCACCACGATTGAAGGGCACAAGGCAGGTGACGGACGATGATGAGAACGTTTAGCACGGTGAACGGCCAGGTCGAGCAGATCGAGAAACCCACGCCGGGATCGTGGATATGCCTCAGTGAGCCCACCGATGTCGAGCTGGCCACCGTCGCGGAGGCGTGCAGCATCGATCTGGCCGATCTGCGCGCCCCGCTGGATGACGAGGAGCGGTCGCGCGTGGACGTCGAGGACAACTACACGATGATCATCGTCGACATCCCGACCGTGGAGGAACGCGGCGGACGTGACTGGTACGAGACCATCCCGTTGTCGATCATCATCGTCGACGACATCATCATCACCGTCTGCATGCAGGACACCCCGGTGCTGCATCCGTTCATGGAAGGCACCATCCGCGGATTCAACACGTTCATGAAATCCCGGTTCATCCTGCAGATCCTCTACCGCAACGCCACCATGTATCTGCGCTACCTGCGCATCATCGACCGGGAAAGCGACAAGCTCGAACTCAAGCTCCGCCACTCCATGCAGAACCGCGAGATCCTCATGCTGCTCGAACTGAGCAAGACGTTGGTCTACTTCACCACGTCGCTCAAATCGAACGAGATAGTCATGGAGAAGCTCAACACGCTCAGCCGGATACGGCAGTATCCCGACGACCAGGACCTGCTTGAGGACGTGATCATCGAGAACAAGCAGGCCATCGAGATGGCCAACATCTACAGCGGCGTTCTCGCGAACATGACCGACGCCTTCGCCTCCGTGGTGTCGAACAACCTGAACAACGTGATGCGCGTGTTCACCATCATCTCCATCACGCTGTCCATTCCCACGCTCATTTTCTCGATGTACGGCATGAACTTCGCCGAAGGCCAGTTGGGAATGCCGTTGACCGACAAGACATGGGGCTTCGCGGCGATCATCATCATATCGCTTATCGTCTCCGCGCTGGTGACCTGGTTCCTCACCCGATCGCGCATGTTCAAATGACGGGCGCCGTCATGGGGATGGCACGGCGTCGAAGGGCCGTTCGGAAGGCCCTGGCATCCAGGATCGCGGCGGGGCCGGCCGCCACCGCGATGACGACGACCCTCGGGGCCTGCGGACAGGCCCCGCTGGGCGCCAGCGAGATCATAGGGCCCCGGATCGTGATCGGCGTGACGTTCGACCAGCCGGCCATGGGCCTGCGCAAGGGAAGCCGTTACAGCGGGCTCAACGTGGAGGTCGCCGAATACGTGGCCCGCAAACTCGGCTATGCGCCGTGGCAGATCGTATGGGAGGACGCGCCCGAGGCCAGAAGGGAGTCGATGCTCGAAGACGGCGACGTCGATATGGTCACCGGCATGTACGTGGACGACGAAAGCCTGACGGCAGGTCACGAGGGCTCGGACCTCCCCTATGATTTCGCCGGATCGTACCTTGAGGACGATCAGGGCGTGATGGCGTTGAAGGAGGACACGGACATCGCGACGGTCGACGACCTCGCCGGACGCAAGATATGCGTCATCGAAGGCTCCACGACGGGGGACCGGCTGCAGCGCCGCCTGCACGGCCATGTGACGCTGGTGGGTCAACCCGGGGCGACGCAGTGCGCGACCGCGCTGCTCACCGGAATGGTCGATGCCGTCGGGGCACCGAAATCGGTGCTGAAGGGGCTGGCCGCGTCGGAAGGACAGTCGCGTGCGCACGTGCTCGACGGCGGATACGCCGGCGGACGGTACGGCATGGGATTGAGCAAGGGCAGCGACCGTCTCTCCGAACAGGTGAAGGCGGCCCTCGACGCCATGAAGTCCGACGGCTCATGGGACCGCGCATACCGCAGCACCCTGGGCGACGTTCACTAACTGGACGTCCCTCCGCGGCGTGTCCGCATGTTTGGCGATAATTGCCCCTGTTACATGGAGTCCGTTGAACAAAAAGGAGCATCATGGCGCAGGACGCTACCGATGTGAAGGACGTGCAGCACGACGGAAACGGGGAGCCCGCCTTCCGCTACAACGCCGCCTTGGCACAGAAGATCGAAGAGGACTGGCAGAAGCGCTGGGACGACGAAGGTACGTTCTGGGCCGCCAACGTGAACGGCGACCTCAAGGACGGCGAAGGCCGCAACGCGGAGGGACGCCCCTCCTACTTCGCCATGGACATGTTCCCCTACCCGTCCGGCAAGGGCCTGCATGTGGGCCATCCGCTCGGCTACCTCGCCTCCGACGTGGTCTCCCGCTACCACCGCATGAAGGGCGAGAACGTCCTGCATGCCATGGGCTACGACGCCTTCGGCCTGCCCGCCGAGCAGTACGCCGTGCAGACCGGGCAGCACCCGCGCATCACCACCGAGCAGAACATCGCCAACATGTCACGCCAGCTGCACCGTATGGGCCTGAGCTTCGACAACCGCCGCACCTTCGCCACCATCGACCCCGGCTACGTACGATGGACCCAGTGGATCTTCTCCCGCATCTATGACTCCTGGTACGACGACGACGCCACCAACCCGTCCGGCACGAAGGGGTCCGCCCGCCCGATCTCCGAGCTTGTAGCCAAGTTCGAGAACGGCGAGAAGGCCATCCCCGGCCACGAGACGGACGGCAAGGCATGGGACCAGCTCACCGACGCCGAACGGCAGGACATCCTCAACGACTTCCGCCTCGCCTACATCTCCAAGTCCCCGGTCAACTGGTGCCCGGGCCTCGGCACGGTGCTCGCCAACGAGGAGGTCACCGCCGAAGGCAAGTCCGAGCGCGGCAACTTCCCGGTCTTCCAGCGTGAGCTGCGCCAGTGGTCGATGCGCATCACCAAGTACGGCCACCGCCTCATCGAGGACCTCGACGGCATCGACTGGCCGGAGAAGGTCAAGCTCATGCAGCGCAACTGGATCGGCGAAAGCCACGGCGCGTCCGTGCACTTCGAGGTGGAGACCCCGGCCGGCGTCAAGGACATGGAGATCTACACCACCCGTCCCGACACCCTGTTCGGCACCACCTTCGCCGTCGTCTCCCCGGAGCACCATCTGCTTGAGGACGTGCCCGCCGAATGGCCTGCCGGAACCCCCGAGGATTGGAAGGGCGGCTACGCCACCCCGGTCGAGGCCGTGAAGGCGTATCGTCTCGCCGCCGAATCGAAGACCGCGAAGGACCGCGTCGACGAGGCGGGCGAGAAGACCGGCCTGTTCACCGGCCTGTACGCCGTCAACCCGATCACCGGCGCGAAGCTGCCGCTGTTCACCGCCGACTACGTGCTTATGGACTACGGCACCGGCGCGATCATGGCCGTGCCTGGCGGAGACCAGCGCGACTACGACTTCGCCGTCAAGTTCGGCCTGCCGGTCATCTACACCGTCAAGCCGCTGCCCGAATCCGGCGACGACCTCGCCAACTACGAGGGCAAGGCCCCGTTCGTCTCCCACGACGGCATCGTCATCAACTCCTCCGTCGAAGCCACCAAGGCCAAGGGCGACGCGCTCTCCCTCGACGGCCTGCGCGTGGACGACGCCATCGCCAAGGTCAACGCGTGGCTCGAAGCCGCCGGAGTGGGCAAAGGCACCGTCTCCTACAGGCTGCGCGACTGGCTGTTCTCCCGCCAGCGCTACTGGGGCGAGCCCTTCCCGATCGTCTACGGCGAGGACGGCACCCCGCACCTGCTGCCCGACTCCATGCTGCCGATCGGCCTGCCGGACGTGCCCGACTACCAGCCCCGCACCTTCGACCCGATGGACGCCGAATCCAACCCGGAGGCCCCGCTGAGCCGCAACGAGGACTGGGTCAAGGTCGAGCTCGACCTCGGCGACGGGCCGAAGACCTACTACCGAGACACCAACACGATGCCGAACTGGGCCGGCTCCTGCTGGTACTACATGCGCTACATCGACCCGACCGACACGGCCCACATGGTCGAGAAGGACGAGTTCGACTACTGGATGGGTCCGAACCACAACAGGTATTCCGGTGCCGAAGGCGGCGTGGACCTGTACATCGGAGGCGTCGAGCACGCCGTGCTCCACCTGCTGTACTCGCGCTTCTGGCACAAGATCCTCTTCGATCTGGGCTATGTGGAGTCCGCCGAGCCGTTCCACAAGCTGTTCAACCAGGGCATGATCCAGGCGTACGCCTACACCGACGACCGCGGACAGTATGTGCCGGCGGACGAGGTCGAGGAGGGGCCGGCCGGCCTCGACGGCGAACCCACGTTCACCTGGCACGGCGAGCACGCCAACCGCGAGTTCGGCAAGATGGGCAAGAGCCTCAAGAACATCGTCACCCCGGACTACATGTACGAGAACTATGGCGCGGACACCTTCCGCCTGTACGAGATGAGCATGGGGCCGCTGGACGAGTCCCGCCCGTGGAACACGCGCAACGTGGTCGGCGGCATGCGCTTCCTGCAGCGCCTGTGGCGAAACGTCGTCGACGAAAACACCGGCGAGACGCATGTCAGCGAGGACGCCCCGGACGTCAAGACGCTCAAGCTCCTCAACAACACGATCGCCGACGTGACCGTGGAGATGGAGAACATGCGGCCGAACACCGCCATCTCCAAGCTCATCGTGCTCAACAACCACCTCACCTCGCTGCCCGCCGTGCCGCGTGCCGCGGTGGAGCCGCTGATCCTCATGCTCTCGCCCATCTCCCCCCATATCTGCGAGGAGCTGTGGCGCAGGCTGGGCCACGGAAAGTCCCTGGCGCATGCGCCGTGGCCGGTCGCCGACGAACGCTACGTCGGCCAGGACACCGTCACCGCCGTCGTGCAGGTGAAGGGCAAGATCCGCGGCAAGCTCGAAGTGAGCCCCGACATCACGGCCGACGAGCTTGAGAAGCTCGCCCTCGCCCTGCCCTCCGTACAGGAACGTCTCGGCGGCGAGCCGCCACGCAAGGTCATCGTCAAGGCCCCGAAGATCGTCTCCGTGGTCCCGGCCAAGTGACACGCAGGATTCCTCCGGGAATCCTGCGCAGCGAAAGCCGGTGAACGATGCATGCGGACGGCCTGTGGCCATCGTCGATGTGGAGATGTGGATGGACGACCGGCCGTCCACATCGACGCATCGGGGGTGGTCCATCCGTCCACATTCCCCATGACGGTCGTCGGGGAAGCGCCGGGCCGTCCATAGTGGAGGCATGTCCGAAAACAAGACAACCGTTCCGCTGCCGTACCTGCCGGTCACCATGGTGCCGCTGCCGTCCGACCTCGGCGTGGACCATGCGGCGTTCGATGACGACATGGGGGCCTCCGAGACGGCCTCCCAGGGGAATCCGCCATTGCCCGGACGACGTTCCGGGGGAGGTCGCCTCCCCTCCAGCGGCGACTCCTCACCGAAACCGTCATTGATGCTGTCCATGCTGTCGGGGGTGTCTCCGGACGACCACGGCGCCGAGGAGCTGCTGGACAGGCATACGTCACGCAACGCCGCAAGGCTGACGCTCGACGGCCGACGCGCCGCCGTCATCATCCTGGTCCTTGCATTCGTGCTCAGCGTCAGCCTCACCATGCTGGCCCAACAGACAAGGCACGTGGACATCATGGCTGTGGATGGGACGGGCGCAGCGTCGACGGAGTCATCGGTGTCTCCGGCCGATCCGTCGGGCTCGGCGTCGCCGCGGTCCCCGGCCTCGTCGGCGGCATCACAATCGGCGGCATCGCAATCGGCGTCTTCCTCACCGGCCGCAAGCCCATCCCCGTCCTCCGACCCATCGGCCTCGGCCACCGTCGGGGGAACGTCGGCCGCCATAGACCTCAATACAGCCACAGCGGAGCAGCTGGAGACCATCAACGGCATCGGGCCGGTGACGGCGCGGAAGATACTCGACCACCGCACCCGGAACGGCAGGTTCTCCAACGTCGACGAGCTGCTTGACGTGCCGGGCATCGGCGCGAAGACCCTGGAGAAGATTCGGCCCCATGTAACGGTCGGAGCATGAACGTCCGGCAGGCCTCCGGGCCGCGCGCCGAACGGGAGAAGGGTAGCGTGGACCGAAGGATGATGCCGGCAGCGCTGGCCATATGGGCCACGCTGCTTGCCCAGCACGCCCTGGGGGGACGTTGGGACGCGGCCGTGATGGCCGTCACCGTGGTCTGCCTTACGGGAGGCGCCGTCGCGCTGATGCTGACCCGCGGCCCGTCGTCCGCGGAACCTCGGGACATCATCCCCCGCGGAGCCGGGCAATGCCTGTGGCATACGGCGGTGCTGCTCGTCGCGGTCGCCGCAGCCACGGTCTCCGGCGGCCTCTCGTGCCTGTCGGAGAGCCACGACCCGGTCTTCGAGTTCATGGGCTCCGGCGCGTCGGGACCCGTCGCCGTGACCGCGGTCGCCACGACGCCCGTCATGGCCTCCGGCAGGCGTGACGCCGACTGCCAGACCGATATGCTGGTGAAGACGATACTCATCCGGGACGTGGCCGCGCCATCGAACGCGACCATAAGGGTGTTCTCCGATGACGAGGCATGCCGGTGGAGGCAGGGCGCCACATACCGGATCTCGGGAACCCTGAAGACGGCGCGATTCGGCGCGGTGCCGTTCTGGCTGGATGTAGCGCATGCCGACGACGCCGTGCAGACGTCGCCGCCGTCGTGGTGGCGGAGCATGGCGACGAGAATGCAGGACGCGTTCCTCGCCCAGACCGATAGGCTCGATGACCAGGGGCGCATACTTGTTCCGGGACTGACTATCGGGGTGCTCGGCCAGGACGTCCACCGCCGGACGGATGAGGGCCCGGCGCCGGTGGACGACACCTACGCGCGTCTGCTGGAGGAGGATTTCAAACGTTCGGGAATCATGCATCTCATGGCGGTCTCCGGAAGCCACTTCGTCCTGGCCGCGGAGCTTGTGCGCCGGTGCTGCGCACGGTTCCTCGCGCCCCGTCGGCTTGCCGCGGGCTGCATCATCGGCGCATACGCCCTGCTCGTCGCATTGGTGTACCCATCGGATTCCGTGCTGCGCGCCGCGACCATGGGCATGGTCTGCGTGGCCGGGCTGTTCCTCGGCCGCCGCGCCCAGTCCCTGTCGTCGTTGAACTGGACGGTGATCGCCGCGTTGCTCGCCAGCCCCGCTACGGGTTCGCGCTGTCCTGCGCGGCCGTGTACGGCATCGTACTGCTTGACCCCGCGCTCTCCCGCATGCTCCGGGGATTCCTGCCGTCGGCGTTGGCGGGCGCCATCTCGGTGACGGTGTGCGCGCAGGTTCCCACCCTGCCCGTCCAGGTGATGATGAATCCGCAGGTGCCGTTGCTGGCGGTTCCGGCGAACGTGGTCACGGCGCCCGTGGTGGGCGTCACGACAATCGTCGGCCTCGCCGCATTGCTCGTCTCGTGGGCCGTGCCCTGGCTCGGACATGGGCTGGTCCTCGTGGCGTCCCTGGGCACGGCGGCGCTTGAACGGTGCGCCACCCTGCTGGGTTCGGCCCCCTTCGGCACACTGGTATGGCCGGACGGCGCGGCCGGTGCGGTCGCCATGATAGTGTCGGAGCTGGCCTGCATGGCCGTCGTCGTGGCGATTGCGGGAGCCATACGAGCCATCGGGCGCCCCGGACCGTCCGACGTCGGCGCCTCGCCCCATGAATCGGTGGGAACGCCATACCGGGCCACGCCGATGTCACGGTGGAGGGCATGGTGGCGTGAGACATGCGCCATGCTGTTCGATGTCCAGCATTGACGGAAGATTAGGATTCATGCCAGCATCAGCGTCACATCGGAATTCCCCCATGAGCATCGTGTTCGGCGGCGACGGGTTCCTCAACGAGCAGACCGTGAAGGACCTGTGTCACCAGGCATGCGAACGCAGACCCGACGCGGAGCTCATCGAACTCGACGCGGCCTCATGCGACGTCTACGCCTTCGACGAGGCCGTCAGCCCGTCGCTGCTGTCCGACGCCGCCGTGGTCAGGATCGACAACCTGCAAAGCGCCGACGACAGGCTGGGCGACGCCATGGTCGACTACCTGAAACACTGCGACGGCGATGCCGGATGCCCCACTGTGCTGGTCTGCCGGCATGAAGGCGGCATGAAGGGCAAACGCATCGTCGACGCGCTCAAGAGAGCGGGGGCGGACGTGGTGCAGGTCCCCGACCTGAAGAAGGCCGACGCCAAAATCAACTACGTGTACCAGTGCTTCGAGCGGAGGGGCAGACGCGTCGACCCCGTCGCGGCGCAGCAGCTGGTGAACGTGCTCGGCGGCAGAACGGGCGAGCTCTCCGCCATGTGCGCCCAGCTGTGCTTCGACTTCGACGACGACCCCATCGGCGTTGACCGGGTGAACCAGTATCTCACCGCAAGCCCCCAGGTCACCGGATTCGCCGTCGCCGACAAGGCCGTGGAGGGGCGTGCCGCCGAGGCGATCGTGGCCATGCGTTCCGCCATCGCCCAAGGCACCGATCCCATAGCCCTGATCGGCGCGCTCGCCATGAAGCTGCGCACCATGGCCAAGGCGTCCGCCGTGCGCGTCGGCACGATCAGCCAAGCGGAGGCGAACATCAACCCGTGGGTGCTGAAGAACGCCGGCAGGCAGCTCTCCGGATGGTCGTCCGACGGCATGAGGCGTTGCATCGGGATGCTCGCATGGGCGGACGAGCAAAGCAAGACCAACGGGGGAGACCAGGTCTATGCCTTGGAACGGGCCATCGAGACCATAGCGGCGAAAGGACGGAACTGACATGACCGGAGAACGAACGGCCACCGCACGCACCGCGGAGGACATGCGCAGGGTGGGGCGCCGCGTGGCGTCCATGGTGCGGGGAGGCGACGTACTACTGCTGTCGGGCCCGCTCGGCGCTGGCAAAACCACCTTCGCCCAGGGATTCGGCGCCGGCCTCGGCATCACCGAGCCCATCGTCTCGCCCACGTTCACCATAGCCCGCGAACTGGAGGGGCGTTTCGGCGACGGGTCGCCGGCCCATCTGGTGCACGTGGACGCCTACCGTCTGGGAGGCAGCGCATACGCCCCCGGCCAGGACGCCGTGGGCAGGCTGCTCGACGAGCTCGAATCCCTGGGACTGGACGAAGAGCTTGAGGATCCCAGCGACGACACCGTCGTGCTCATGGAATGGGGAGAGCAGATGGTCGCGGCATTGGCCCCGGAACGGTTGGAGATCCACATCGACCGTCCACTGGATGCGGATGGGCGTGATGCCGACCCGGACGCGGAGCTGACCAGCGACGGCGTCCGCATCGTCACCCTCATACCCGTGGGCGACGCGTGGGAGAGGCGGATGGGCTCCGCGTTGTAGACTCTTACAGGTCGTAGCAAGGAGAGACATAATGGGATGCACGCTGGTGATCGACACCTCATACGGGTCGACGGTCGGCATAGTGGGCCATGAGCCGATGGTCGAAACCGATTCTCGCACGCACGTCGAACGACTGCGGAACAACATCGCGCATGTCGTGGACGCGGCCGGGGCCACCCCCGCGGACATCAAGACCATCGTGGTCGGCGTCGGCCCGGCGCCGTTCACCGGCCTGCGCGCCGGCATCGTCACCGCCAAGGCGCTCGCCTTCGCCACCGGGGCGGAACTCATCGGCCGCAACGTGCTCGAACCGCAGGCGCAGTGGAATCTCATCCGACGCGGCAAGGACGGCACATCCAACGATCCGGGGACACGGCATACGCTCACGCTCGCCGTGAACGACGCACGCCGCAGGCAGCTGTACTTCGCATTGTGCGACGATCCGTCGGCAGACGGCAACCGCGATGCGATGCCGTCGCGTCCGATCATCGACATGGACATCGACTATCCGGCATCCATCGTGGAACGGGTGAACGCCGCGGTGAGGGCCTGGCGGGAACGGGCGGGAGTCGACGTGGTCGTCGACGTCGTCGGCCACGGCGCCGCCCGATACGCCGATGCACTGTCCGCGATCGAACATGTGGGCGACATCGTCGATGAATCGGTGTTCGACGGCGGCGAACAGGGGCTTTCCGTCTTCGCGTCCGACGCGCTGCTCGCCCATGAACGCAATCCGGAAACGCCGGTCGAGCCGCTGTACCTGAGGCGTCCGGACGTGTCCGTGCCGAATCCGCTCAAGCATGTGCTCAACCATGCCGGCGCCGAAAGGACCGCATGATGCTGCATCGTCTGGACGAGCTGGACCGCGAGACCGCGGTCACGGCGTTCCGGGACATGGAGACCGAGCTGTTCGGCGCCCACGCGTGGAGCGAGAGTGCGATACGGCAGGAACTCGACGCCCCCGCACGCACCTATCTGTTCGAGACGGAGGATGCGGACGAGGAGTCCTCCGGGGGGCAGGTGCAGGCGTCGGACATCCGCGGATTCGCCGGCTTCTGGTACGACGGCGACGATGCGGAGATCATGGACGTGGGCGTACGCCGCCCCTGTCAGCGAAGGGGCATCGCATGGCGGCTGATGAACGCGCTCGTCGACGAGGCCTGCCGTCAGGGAGCGAACCGTATGCTGCTGGAGGTGCGGGTGGACAACACCGCCGCCCTGGGCCTGTACCGGCGTCTTGGATTCGAACGCATCGGACTGCGACGCCGGTATTATCAGCCGGAAGGCGTGGACGCCTATGTCATGGCATTGGAATTGAAGGAACGCGTCGTCGGATTCCGGCCGGCGGCGCACGTCAGCGGGGAGAGGAACCTATGAGCGAACCGATCGTACTGGGCATCGAATCCACCTGCGACGAAACAGCGGCCGCAATCGTCCAGGGACGTACGCTGCGGTCCAACGTCGTCGCGTCATCCATGAACGAACACGCCCGGTACGGCGGCGTGATTCCGGAAATCGCCTCGCGCGCGCATGCGGAGGCCTTCGTCCCGGTGGTGGGGAAGGCGCTTGCCGACGCCGGTCTTGAACTCTCCGACGTGGACGCCATCGCCGTCTCCGCGGGCCCCGGTCTGGCTGGATGTCTCGCCGTCGGCGTGTCCGGCGCCAAGGCGCTCGCCTATGCGGCGAACAAGCCCCTGTACGGCGTCAACCACGTCATCGGACACATCGCGGTCACCCAGCTGCAGTTCGGCCCGTTTCCCGACGACACGCTGGCGCTCATCGTCTCGGGCGGCCATACGTCGCTGCTGCATGTGAGGGATGTGGCCCGTCACGTCGACGTGGTCGGCACCACGTTGGACGACGCGGCGGGGGAGTGCTTCGACAAGGTGGCGCGTCTGCTTGGATTCCCCTATCCGGGAGGCCCCCACATCGACCGTCACGCGCGGCTGGGCGACCCCCGCGCCATCCGGGTCCCGCAGGGCCTCACCCAGGGCAAGGCGGCGGCGCGGCATCCATACGATTTCAGCTTCTCGGGCGTCAAGACCGCGGTGGCCCGGTGGATAGAGGAGCAGCGGGCCCTCGGCAACGAGATCCCGGTGGACGACGTATGCGCGTCCCTGGCGGATTCCGTCGCCTCGGTGTTGGCGAAGAAGGCCATCAACGGATGCCGTCGGTTCGATTCGCGGACGCTGATCGTCGGCGGAGGCTTCTCCGCGAACTCGCAGCTGCGTACGAAGCTGGCCGAGGTCGGTGAGGACAACGGGGTTCAGGTGCGCATACCGCGAATCGGGTTGTGCACCGACAACGGCGCCATGGTGGCCATGCTCGGCGTCAATCTCGTCGAGGCGGGCGTCGGTCCGAGCAGCCCCGGTTTCCCCATCGATTCGGCGATGCCGATGTCGAAGATCCTCATGGACTGATTCCGAGAAAACAGTGGGACGCGCATGGGGCGGCGGAATGACGCCGCCCCACGCGACTATCGTGCGGTCACGTCGAGTTCGCGCTGCAGTACCTGGAACTCGATCTGCATCTGCTGGGCGAGTTCCAGGAAGCTGACGTCGAGCGCGTCGCCGATCGCCCATATCTTGTCATATCCCACCGAACGTTCGCCACGTTCGATGCGTCCCATGTAGGATCGGTCTATTCCGGCCAGTTGGGCCAGGCGTTCCTGGCTGAGATGGCGGGCGTTGCGCAGTTGGACCACGGCCATGCCGAAGGCCCTGCGACGGAGAGCGGGAAGCGAGGAATTATTGGTCATATGGATATGGTCCACGACATGGGCATATCAGTCCACGGACTATAGTCCTCATTTTTCTGTAGGCTGTTGAAAGACGGCCGCATTGGCGGCGGGCGTCATACCCCTTGCGCGAGCATGCCACACGCGGGGAGATCGTCATACGGTTCGCGTGGTGCTAGAATACGCCGGTGAAATGCTTCGCGGGCTGGGTGATGTATCGGGGCGAGGAGGATCGTATGGACATCATGGCCGAGCTGGACTACATCGGAGGCAACACCGCCGCAGTCGCCGATCTGTTGTCGAACGTCGATGACGACACGCTGACGGATGTGTTCGAGACGCTCGATCCGATGAACCAGTCGTTCATCAGGAACATCGCCGGCGTGGAGATGATTCGCCGGGGCATCGTCCTTGACGACGGTTCCGAGGCGTATGCCGTGCAATGGTGATTCATGCCCCGGCATACATCCGTGCCGGGGCATGTCGTTGCCGGGATAGGCGTCGTCGCTGTGGTGGACGTCATTATGGTGGACGCCGCTGTGGATATGAAAAAAGCTGTAGATATGAAAAACCGTGATATCCATCGGATATCACGGCAGCAATGGTGCGCCAGACAGGATTCGAACCTGCAACCTTCTGATCCGTAGTCAGATGCTCTAATCCATTGGGCTACTGGCGCATATTGCCTAAACAGGCAACTCGATAAATATATCGCCATGAATGCAATGATGCAATATCGGCGTGTCGCGCTATTTTTCCTTGGAATGACGGGTCTCGTGTTCGGAAAATGTTAAGACAAAATGCCATGCTGGATGAAATCGACAGGGAGGAGCGCACATGGCCAAGGCAGCCGTCACGACCGCATGGGGGAGGATCAATCGCATCGCGGCATCGGACAAAGTCTCCGGACTGGTGATGCTCGGATTCGCCCTGGCGGGACTGCTGCTCGCCAACATACCCGCCAGTGCGCATGTGTTCGAGGCGATTGCGGAATATCACGTGGGCATACCCTCCACGAACCTCGACCTGCCGATCGGGCATTGGGCCCAGGACGGCCTGCTCACCGTGTTCTTTCTTGTGGTGGGACTGGACCTCAAGCAGGAGCTGACCACCGGCTCGCTGTCGAATCCGCGCGCAGCGGCTGTGCCCATGGCCTGCGCGGTGGGCGGCATGGTCGTTCCCCCGCTGCTGTTCCTTCTGGTCTCCACGCTGTTCTCATACTTCGGTCCCGGCGGCGTCGGCAACGCGGTGATCGCCACGGGGAGCGTCCTGCCCTCCACGGAGATCGCGCAGGGATGGGCGGTCCCGATGGCCACGGACATCGCCTTCTCCCTGGCGGTGCTGGCGTTGTTCGCCAAAGGGCTGCCCGGTTCTATCCGCGCGTTCCTCATGACCCTCGCCACGGTGGACGACCTGCTCGCTGTCATCATCATCGCCGTGTTCTTCTCATCGCTCAACGACTGGTACTGGTTCGTCGGCATCATCGTATGCGCCGCCATATGGTCCGTCCTCGTCAAACGTCGTCATGTGCCGTGGCCGCTCGTCGCGGTCGTGGGCATTCTGGCGTGGGTGATGATGTTCGAGGCGGGCGTGCATCCGACGCTTGCCGGCGTGCTCGTCGGACTGCTGACCCCCGCCCGGGAGATGTACGGGGAGTCCACGCCCCGCGCGGAACGGTACAAGGACAAGCTCCAGCCGTTCTCGGCGCTGCTGGCGTTGCCGATCTTCGCCCTGTTCGCCACGGGCGTGCGTTTCGAGGCGCTCAGCCCGAGGATGCTGGTCTCGCCCGTGGTGCTGGGCATCGTCATCGCCCTGGTGGCAGGCAAGCCGATCGGCATCATGGCCACCGCATGGATCTCCACCCATCTGGCGGGACTCAACCTGGCCAAGGGACTGAAGGTGCGGGATCTGTTTCCCGCGGCATGCGCATGCGGCATCGGATTCACCGTGTCCTTCCTCATCGCGTCGCTGGCCTATGCCGATTCGGAGCTTTCCGGTGAGGCGCGGTTCGGCGTTCTGGTCGGCTCGCTGCTGTCTGCGGCGGTGTCGGGAGTGCTGCTCAGCCGGCAGGCACGGCGGTACCGGGAGCTCAACGCCGATCGCGAGATCGCCGAGGCGGCACGGAAGGCCGCCGGCAGCAGGGACATCGATGTGGAGCAGGTGCTCGCCGATGGGTCCGTGACCATATCGATGAGCGATCTGAGCCCCGAGGCGGTGGCAAGATACAAGGCCCGCCACGCGCAGGACCCATCCGATCCGCAGGACGGTGCAGAGGAGGCCGCCGGCGCGAAGCCGGCACGCCGCATGCGCCGGCGGCTCGGTATATTCCGCAGGGGCGGCGAGAAGGGGCATCAGGCCAAAAAGCAGCATCATGCCCGTACCCCGAAGCGCAGGCATCCGGGCAGGTGACGCTCCTCCGGCTCCGGACCGGCTCCGGACGATGCCAGCCGTGGGCCGTTCCCGCATACGTGAATGACGTGTTAATTCACGGGGAATTCCGCCATGGACGGCAACGGCGTCCCCCGTCGTCCGCCGGCAGTCCTGTTAGGCTATTGAGCAGTCGGCAAGGAGTGTGACATATGGCGAGACTCGTCAGGAAGAGCGAAGGGAAGAAAGCGAAGGGTATGCGCGAGCGCGACGACGTGCAGGCCGCCAAGAAGAAGGACAAGGCCCTCAAGCGCAGGAACCTCACCGACCGGGAGCATGATGCGGCGACGGTCGCCGACAATGGCATGGACGTCCCCGAGACCACGGGCGAGAAGAGCTCCCCGCTGGGCGGCACCTACTACCGTGGGCCGGTGGTGATGCGCGGATCGATGATCCCGAAGGACACCACCAGCGGCAACCTGCTGCGGCGTGACGACCGTACGGACTGGCTGCATATGGACCCGTGGCGGGTGCTGCGGATCCAGGCGGAATTCGTCGATGGATTCGGCGCCCTGGCCGAGGTGGGGCCCGCGGTCACCGTGTTCGGTTCGGCCCGCACCAAGCGCAGCGAACCCGCATACAAGGCGGCTCGGCGCATGGGCAAGCTGCTGGCGGAACGCGGCGTGGCCACGATCACGGGAGGCGGACCGGGCATCATGGAGGCCGCGAACAGGGGCGCGTCGCTGGCCGGAGGCAAGTCGGTAGGATTGGGCATAGAGCTGCCGCACGAGCAGGGACTGAACAACTATGTGAATCTCGGCATGACGTTCCGGTATTTCTTCGTGCGCAAGACCATGTTCGTCAAATACTCGTCCGGGGTGATTGTATGCCCGGGCGGTTTCGGCACGTTGGACGAGATGTTCGAGGTTCTCACGCTGGTGCAGACCCACAAGGTCACCACCATGCCGATCGTGCTGTTCGACACGGAATACTGGAAGGGGCTGTTCGACTGGATCAACGGCACGCTTGCCGACCGGGGCATGATCTCGGCGCTTGACCCGAATCTCGTCACCCTCACCGACGATCCCGACGAAGCGGTCGAATACGCCACGCATCTGATCGGATACTGACGGCTAGGATACCGACTGTTCGGGCACTGACTGTCGGATACCGACTGTTCGGGGAAGCGGAACGGCGGCCTATGCCTGCTCCGGCAGCTTGAGGCTGAGGATCATGCCGGTCCCGATGGGGACGACGCTTGAGGAGAACCGTTCGTCGGCCATGGCGAAATCGATGAGCTGACGCATGCGGGTCGCTTTGCCGCAGCGGTCGGACGGGTTGAGCAGTCCTCCGCGGGAATCGGCGTTCTCCAACGCCAGAGCGTCGCACAGCATCAGGACCCCGCCGGCGCGGAGCAGGCGATGCGCCTGGTCGTATGCATCCGCGTAGTTCTGCTCGTCCCCGGAGATGATGACCAGGTCATAGTCGTCGTCGTTGAGCCGGGGGAGGAACACATCCGCCTTGGCATTGACGATGCGCAGCCTTACATCGAAGCGCATCCCGCTTATGATTTCGCGGATCGCCGACGCGCCCGCCGCCAGGGAGTCCACCACGGTGAGCTGCCGTGCGTCGGCGTCCGGCAACCGGTCAAGTCCGGCCATGAGATGCAACGACTCCATGATGGCGCCGGTGCCGAGGATGATGACGGAACGGGCATCGAGCTGTCGCGCCTCGAAGGCCAGAAAATCGGCCTGAGACGCCGACCCCGGGGTAAAGCCCGTCTCCCCGGCCTGTTCACGAAGCCGGGTGAGGTCGTCGGATTCGTTGACCAGGGCGGCGTTCTCGATGAACTCCCAACCCTTGGCGATATTGGTGAATTCCCTTCTGTTCATCGTCACTGCAGCGCCGCCTTGGCCGCATCGACCTTCTGAATCGTCTGCCACAGTTCCTCGCCCACGTCGATGCCTTTCGGACAATGCATTGAGCAGGCGCGCACGGACTGGCATGCCGCGGATCCGTCCGGCCCCATCAGCGCCTCAAGACGTTCCCTGCCTGCCCCGTCTCGGGAATCGTTGAGGAACCGCGAGGAGAGGATCATGGCGGCCGGGCCGACGAAGGCCTCGCCGCCGGCATAGACCGGGCAGCTGCCTTCGCACACGCCGCAGGCGATGCAGTTGCTGAGCAGTTCGTAGCGCTTCAGCTGCTCGGGGTTCTGCAGATATTCGAACGCGTCGACCTTGCCGTTCGGGGCGGTCTTCAATTCGCCGGACGCCTGAAGATACGGCTTGAGACGACGAATCTGGTCGAGCATGGGATCGATGTCGGCGATGAGGTCCCGGCGGGTCGGGAAACCCGGCAATGCGGCCAGCTCGATGACCAGCGGGGTGTCGGGGTCGAGTGCGTCGAGATCGATGGCGCGGTCGGAGGAGTCCAGCGGCTCTCCGGTGGGGCGGAAGCCGTCCTCGTTGGCGAATTCGGGGGAATCCGGCTTCACCCAGTCGCGGATCTTCGCCGTGCACAGCAGCGTGGGGGTGCCGTTGATGGCCACTGCGTCGGATCCGCACATCCCGTGGCCGCACGAGTACCGGAACGCCAGGGAGGGATCCTGCTCGCGTTTCACCGACAGCAGGCAGTCGAGCACGGAATCGCTGGCGTGCGCGCTTACGGTGTAGTCCTGTGTCCAGCGCCTGCCACGCACACGATTCGACCGGGCGCCGGCGTTCGACCCGCCGAACGGCGACTTCGAGCCGAATGGGCTGCCGCCGCGACGACGCCCCGCACGCTCGGGCTTGGGGGTGAAACGGGCGATGCGCAGGGTCACCGACAGCACACGGTCGGTCGCGGCAATGGTCATTTCGTTGGTTCTCCTCAATCGTTGGCTACCGACATCATAGTCTACCGGCGCGTCGGATCGCGATGCGCCGGCCGACGTGACTCATGTTTTTTGAGCGCGTAATGGTTAGTGGTGCCTCATCGGAAATGAGCGCGAACGGTACCGGTCCT
>NZ_QFFN01000022.1 GCF_003129925.1 Bifidobacterium catulorum
ATCAAGACCACCATCAAGATCGGCTACGGCTACCGCAACCTCGACAACCTCATCAGCCTCGTCATGCTCAAATGCGGCGGACTCGACCTACAACTCCCCGGACGCCAATAACCAGCAGGCCGGACCAGTGTTCCACACCCACACAAACACCCGAAGAGCCTAAAAAAGAGCGGGAATCGTGTGCCGTCACGTTTCCGCTCTTTTGTATGTTTTTTGAGAGGTATAGATCCTACGGCTAAGGAGTCAGGAAAGATTGCTACGGTAAAGAAGGTTCGGCTGGTATAGCCGAATGGTCAGATACGGGGTAGCGGATGTGCGTTATCGAGATTCTGAGTGGCAAACGGAAATGAGGATTGTAAATGGGGAATGTAACTGGTGCTGTGCCGGTTGCTCAGCATGAATCAGGCAGTGAGGTATCCCGTAAAGGCAGAATCATCGGTGCTATGACCTGCCTCATTGGACTGGCTGTACTGCTTTTCGGTGTCTATGGGTGGGCCTATTTGCATGGCTGGAAGTATTCCTTCACAAACGTGAACTACTCTTTTCCACCTTTTGCAAGTCAGGGTGTGCAGACCAGTGGTCCATTATTGACTGACCCGGCCGATAATGTGTTGCCCATTGCTTGGTATACATTCCATCCCTTCTTGACGACATCATGGTTACCCCAGTTCGGTATCGGGAATTCCCAGTTGATGACTCTGTACCTGTCTCCGTTGAACTATTTCTATCTATTGCCATTCGGTATTGCACAGGTGCTGATTTCCGTAGTGAAAACCGTGGTTGCGTTTACTGCGATGTTCTTCTTCGTCCGCCAGATTGGCTACACGTGGCGTGGCGCCTTCTTCTCTGGTGCATCGTATGCCATGTGTTCGGTCATGGTGATGTGGAACGGTTGGCCGCATTCTGAAGTAACCATGTATGCGCCATTGCTGTTCCTTCTGCTCGACAAGGCATTACATAAAATCTCAATCGGATATTTTGCAGGTTGCGCCATAGTTATCTATCTCATGCTTGTCGCCGGTATGCCAACCTATGCCGCCTATTTCCTGTATCTAGTTGGAATCTATGTGCTGTTCTACGGTATCCGCGAGTATCGGAAGACTCCTACGAAGTTAATACAATACTTTGTGTTTTTCGGCATCAGTGTGGCTTTCGGGGCAATGATGTCATTGCCATATACCGGTGCATTGCTGGGCACCGTAGGCTCCAATGGGTATTCTGAGTCTCGTAGTGGTCTGGCTACAGCGACATTGGGATTATCCCGTCTTAAGACGCTGCTGTTCCCTTATCTACCAACCTCAATGGTCATCCATGCCAATGAGGGAACGCTGTACGCAGGAATCCTTGCGATGGTTTCCTTGCCTTTGACAGTAATGAATATACGGAAAAAACCGCGGGCATGTTTCTTCGCCCTTACGGCGGTAATAATGATTCTGTTGATTTTCACCCACACGTTTGATTTCATCTTCAAACTGCTGCCGATGATTCATACATCCACGAAATTCCGTGTAATCGTACTGTTGAATTTTGCTTTGGCCGTGCTTGTGGGAATTAATCTTGATGATCTGCTGACCAAGGAACGGTTCACCGGCAAGGAACGAGTTCTGTACGGGGGCTTGATTGCAGCCGGCGTTCTTTTATGTGCGTTCGCAGCATACCGAGTTCGTCCGGTATTTACTTCTGCCAACATTACTGCTGTTCATCAAGTTTATGTGGCATGTGCTGTTGTAGTAATTTTTGCTGTGGTTTCCTGTGTAAGACTAATTAATATAAGATCCATTAACGGCACCAAAGCTGTTGCAGTTGTCTCTTCAATAGCGTTGATGTTTGGCGTGTGCTTGGACATGGGGTATTTCTCTTCAAAATACATGCCATGGATTCAGCAATCGGCGCCGGTTATTCCAGAGCCGACAGATACCGTTGCCTACTTGCAGAAGAATACGCAGAATGAAGAGAAAATCGCCGTTCTGGGTGGTTGGACAATGTTTGCAATGACAAACATGTACTACAATCTGCGGAACATAGCCGGTCACGGATTCCTTTACACCAATCCTGACGTTTCCGATTACTTTACTGGTATTTCCGAAGAAGCTCTTGACGGTTCTCATACTCGTCCGGCATATGGAAAGATTGACAATGAGAATTTACTGAAGTATATGGGTGTGAAATATGTCGCCGGGGCAACGGATGATCTTTCAGACAAACAGCCGACGCAAGGTGTCGCCACACCGTCTGAAGCGCTGAATGACAGCACCAAGTTTGTGCAGGAGTTTACTGCGAAAAAGAACAATCTGCAGAACGTGTCATTTACTATCGGCACTTATGGTAAAAAACCGGCAGACGGTTCGATTTCAATTGAACTGCGTTCTGTAAAAAACAATGCAGTTGCCGCAACCTCGTCACTGCCTCTGAGCGGTTTGAAGGATGGGGCTCGGGCATCCTTTGATTTTCCTAGTATAAATAATTCCAAAGGCAAGACCTATCGTATGACGATATCCGTGAAGGACCCCTCCAATACGGGGGTTGCGGTCTTCGTCAATTCCGGAGACGCATATACGGGAGAATCGTCATATACTGATTCAACGGATTCGGTGAACGATGTAATTCTGTCTCTTCGATATGACGAAATTCGTAAAGGAACCGATGGTATGGCTGTGCGGCAACTGGACGAGTATGCGCCTCAGGTCGAGCTGATGGATACCGTCAAGGTGTTGGATTCCGATGAGGATGTACTCAACACCATGAAGAAATCCTATGATGCTGGAACCTTGTATTTCAGCAAGGATGGTGAGGATGCTCCATCGTCGGTAACGTCCAGGCAATCCGACTTGAAGCCGGATGAGAAAATCTCTAACCTTCAGAGTGAGCGTAACGGCAACATGACCTTCACTGTGAGGACTAGTGAGAACCGTTATGTGCTGGTCAACGAATATGATGACGGCAATTGGGCTGCGTACGTAGATGGTCAGAGGACGAAAGTCGTTAAAGGCAACTACCTGTTCCGTGCCGTTGAAATTCCTGCCGGAACCCATACTGTGGAACTGAAGTATGAGCCGGCCTCGCTGAAGAAGATGTTCATTGTCGCAGGAATTGCGACGGTACTGCTTGTGTCGTTGTTTGTGTTGCGCAAACCGATTGATGACGTTCTGAACCGTCCTCGGAAGCCGCGGGGAGAGCATGCAGAAGTCTGAATATACTGGCATCACCCTGTTGCGTGCATGATGAATCCGGAGAGAATGCCGTCACCTTCCACTACCATGGAACCTATGACTGAAGCATTCTCTCCGAAGAACATCATCGTGACCGGTGGCTGCGGCTTCATCGGCTCGAACTTCGTGCATTACGTGTACAACAACCATCCCGACGTGCACATCACCGTGCTCGACGCGCTCACCTACGCCGGCAATCTTGAGAACATCAGGGGCATTCTCGGCGATCGTGTGGACTTCGTACATGGCAACATCTGCGACGCCGAGCTGCTCGACAGGCTCGTTCCCGGACACGACGCCATCGTGCATTATGCGGCCGAATCGCATAACGACAACTCCATCGCCAATCCGGAGCCGTTCCTCAAGACCAACGTGGAAGGCACGTTCCGCCTGCTTGAGGCCGCCCGCAAGTACGACGTTCGCTACCATCACGTGAGCACCGACGAGGTCTACGGCGACCTTGCTCTCGACGACCCGGCAAAGTTCACCGAGGAGACCCCCTACCATCCGTCCAGCCCGTACAGCTCCACCAAGGCCAGCTCCGACCTGCTGGTGCGCGCATGGCACCGCACGTTCGGCGTGCGCATGACCATCTCCAACTGCTCGAACAACTATGGTCCCTACCAGCACGTGGAGAAGTTCATCCCCCGCCAGATCACCAACATCCTCGACGGACTGCGTCCGAAGCTGTACGGCGACGGCAGGAACGTGCGCGACTGGATCCACACCGAAGACCATTCCTCCGCCGTCTGGACCATCCTCACCAAGGGCCGCATCGGCGAGACCTACCTGATCGGCGCGAACGGCGAACGCAACAACATCACCGTGCTGCGCGACATCCTGGAAGTCATGGGCAAGGACCGCGACGACTTCGACTGGGTGAAGGACCGCCCGGGCCACGACCGCCGCTACGCCATCGACTCCACCAAGCTCCAGACCGAGCTCGGCTGGAAGCCCACGCACACCGACTTCCAGAAGGGTCTGGAGAAGACCATCGCCTGGTACACCGAGAACCGTACGTGGTGGGAGCCCGCCAAGGCCGCCACCGAAGCCAAGTACAAGGCCCAGGGCCAGTGATTCGGTGACTGATTCCCGGCTCCCCCACGAATGGTGGGGGAGCTGTCTGCTTTTGGCAGACTGAGGGGGCGCAGATGGATATGCGGCAAACGATGGTATGCGAAGCATAAAAGCGATAGCCATAAAAGCGATAGCGAGGAGCAATCATGGCATTTGAATTCGAGAAGGAACTGAAGGTCACGAAGACCAACATCCCCGGTCTTCTGGTGTTCGACCTGCCGGTGCACGGCGACAACCGCGGCTGGTTCAAGGAGAACTGGCAGCGCGCCAAGATGACCGCGCTCGGCCTGCCGGACTTCGGACCGGTGCAGAACAACATCTCCTTCAACGCGAAGAAGGGCGTGACCCGTGGCATCCACGCCGAACCGTGGGACAAGTACATCTCCATCGCCACCGGCGAGATCTTCGGCGCCTGGGTGGACCTGCGCCCCGGCGACACGTTCGGCGAGGTGTTCACCACGCGTCTCGACCCGAGCCGTGCCATCTACGTGCCGCGCGGCGTGGGCAACAGCTTCCAGGCGCTTGAGGACGGCACCGCCTATACGTATCTCGTGAACGCCCACTGGTCGCTTGAGCAGAAGAAGACGTACACGTTCGTGAACCTCGCCGACCCGGAGCTCAACATCCAGTGGCCGATTCCGCTGGAGGAGTCCGAACGTTCGGAGGCCGACCTGCATCATCCGATGCTCAAGGACGCCAAGCCGATGGAACCGAAGCGCACGCTGGTGACCGGCTGCAACGGCCAGCTCGGCCATGCCATCCGCGAATACGCCGAAGCCCACGACCTGCAGGGCTTCGAGTACACCGACATCGACGAGTTCGACTTCTCCGACCCAGCCGCATATGAGGCCTACGATTGGAGCCTGTACGGCACAATCATCAACGCCGGCGCGTTCACCGCCGTCGACAAGGCCGAGACCGCGGAAGGCCGGCCAATCGCGTGGAAGGCCAACGCCCAGGGGCCGGCCCTGCTGGCCAAGGTGGCCAAGGAGCACAACATCACGCTCGTGCACATCAGCTCCGACTACGTGTTCGACGGCGTCGCCGAAGAACATGACGAAACCGAGGCGTTCGCTCCGCTCGGCGTATACGGCCAGACCAAGGCCGCCGGCGACATCGCCGTGGCCAATGCGCCGCGGCACTACATCCTGCGTTCCAGCTGGGTGATCGGCGAAGGCCACAACTTCGTGAAGACCATGATGATGCTCTCCAACCGTGTGGCCGACGAAAACGACGCCCTGAATCAGGTGACCGTCGTCGACGACCAGTTCGGACGCCTCACGTTCACCAAGGACATGGCAGCGGCCATCTTCGCGCTGCTCGACGGCAAGGCGCCGTACGGTACCTACAACCTCACCGGCTCCGGTGCGGTGAAGAACTGGGCCGAAATCGCCGCCGCCGTGTTCGAGCAGACCAACGGCAACGGCGACAAGGTCAAGCCGATCTCCACCGCCGAATACTTCGCCAACGCGAAGAACCCCGTCAGCCCGCGTCCGGTGCACAGCGCCCTCAACCTCGCCAAGATCGAGGCCGCCGGCTACACCCCCGCCGACTGGGAGGAGTCGCTGAAGGCGTACGTGGCCAAGGAACTGGGGAAGTAGCGTAATGATGTTCTGGCATGTCTCCCGCCTGAGGAAACATGCCAGAACATTACGCTGAGCGTATCCTCTATAGGAAGAAGAGTGGGTGCCAGCCGTAGTAGTGGAAGCACACGTTCAGCAGCATCACGAATAGCGAAAAGACGATGCATATTGTGATGAAGGCCCGCGCGGCCGATAAACGTGTCGATGGCTCTCCCGAAGGCTGCGTCTCGGCGAAAAGCATCTTGATCGGTAACAGTAGGAGCGGAAGGATCGGCAGGAAATATCGGGCCTGAACGCCGGTGCTTTGCGGATTGCCCGGCACATCCCAGTACATATAAAGTGCAGTGCAAATCAGGGCGACGCCAATCAGGAAAACTCCCCACATCGATGATATGACCCATACGCTTCCCTTGACAGAAGAGTGCTTTTCCGTTGGATTCTGGAAAAATACCGCGCAAAGAAGCCCTATCGCGGTAAACCACCCGGTCGTACGAATCGAATGTCCGTCGATGATCGGACTGAGTGAACTGATGTTCAGTACGTCCTGCTGCAGTATCAGCATGAATACGGTTTTCAGATAGGCTATCGGATGCGTGATAATAAACGTCTTCTGTGCATCGGGATCCGTTGCCTTGCCGAACATCAGGCCGCTGTTGAATCCGGCGGCGGCGGTGTAGCAGATCAGGAAACACAGGAAACCGGCCATGGCGAATCCACAGATTACAGCGAGAGGCTTCCTTTTTCGCAATTCAGGACGGAGAAGAATCAATAATCCTGACAAGAGGATCAGCGGGAAGTATGTCATCTTCACGAAGCCGATGGCTATACAGAGTATTCCCATGGAAATGAGTTTGCGTGTGCCAATAGGGGAATCCGCATACAGGAGTTGTAGCAGTTTTGCCACGAACAACAGGCAAATGATTATGGTCATGGTATCGGCTGTGACACAGGAGTTGACGATTAGGCTGTTGGGCAGCAATCCAATGGCCAGCATCAAACATTTGCCGAACGGAATGATTCTGATAACGAAGAACATGCCGACTATATAGGCCAGCAAACCACACAGACGCATGACGATGACTTGCTGGTATACGGCTGGCGTCAGCAGTCGGCCTAACCAGTATCCCAGAATCTGGGGAGCGTACACTAACGGCGAGTTTCCCGTGGTGTTGGTGAATATCGTTGGCACATCATGCCCCGATCTGGTGATCGCGGAAACGTGCGGGTCTTGCCAGGCCGGCCAAGAGAAGACCTCATGGAACCTGACTCGGGAATATGTTGAGGATACAGCCTCCTTATATCCTGAATCGATATAGCCTCCGGCTGACGTCAGTGTTCTGCTTTTGTCTGCGTTCGTGCTTTTATGCCCAATAGTGAGTTTCAGCGTATCCCATGATTCGGTGACGATTTGCGGTTGCTGGCCTCGTGCGATTTGCTCAACACGGTAGAGATGCGTCGGCTCATCGGGACCAGCGGCCACTGGTGCCAGAAATACCAGTAATCCGCCCATAAGAGTGGCGATAATCAGGAAAATGCACTCCGGTTTGCGCAACGTATTCCAGAGCCGTGTGTTGCGCTCAAGAAGGGAGAAATTGGACGGAGATGCTGCATGTTTCATAACAATGTTTCCAAGTCAGACGGTGTTACGGTCGCGTTGTTAGAGACCAGTGTTCATGAGCGATTTGCGCGATGAAGATAGGCAAAACCATTGCACTGGGTGATGAATGCCTTACGGTTATTTTTGGCGATGACATCGAGGATGATGCCGGCGACGAACAGGAGCAACCCGGCGATAATGAATAATACGGCTCCGATGAATGTCGGGAATCGTAGTACCAGCCCGGTTCTCCAGAAGTCGGCAATCACTGATGCGGACAACAACAAGCCGACAACGATACTGATGAATCCGGTTGCGCCGAAGAAGGGGAGTGGGCGATACTCGCGAATCATGCGGAATATGGTGGAAAGCACCTTGATGCCGTCTCCGACGGTCGCCAGTTTGCTTACCGATCCCTCCGGACGGTCGCGATACTGGATGGGCATCTCATACAGGCGCA
Organism: Bifidobacterium catulorum; assembly: GCF_003129925.1. Taxonomy (GTDB): domain Bacteria; phylum Actinomycetota; class Actinomycetes; order Actinomycetales; family Bifidobacteriaceae; genus Galliscardovia; species Galliscardovia catulorum. The sequence goes on from NZ_QFFN01000022.1 coordinate 7,927, forward strand.
GATTGTTATCCAGACTGTGAATCGTCATTTCTGTCTCAATCTCAAAACCGCGGGAAAGGACCGGGTACGTTTTCGCGAACGTAAAGGAGAAAGCACGATAGCCGGTCATGATGTCATTCAACTGCGCATCGAACAACGTATTAATGGCCTTGCGGACGATACGATTGCCGACATTGTGGAATGGGCGCTTGTTCTCCGTGAAATACGTGGAACTCAGCCGGTCGCCGATGACCATGTCGTAGCCGGAAAGGACCTTCTCGACCATTGCCGGCGCATGTTCCGCAGGATATGTGTCATCACCATCCGCCATGACATAGACATCGGCGTCGATGTCCTCGAACATGGCCCGTACGACATTGCCCTTCCCCTGACGGGATTCGGACCGAACCATTGCCCCGGCTTCCCTAGCGATACGCGCGGTATCATCGGTTGAATTGTTGTCGTAGACGTAGATCGTGGCCTGTGGAAGGGCTGCGCGGAAATCTCGTACCACCTTGCCAATGGTGATTTCCTCGTTGTAGCAAGGAACCAGACCCGCTATTGATGCATCACCAAAGCCGGAATCGGGGGGGGGGGGGTTGGTTTTTTGCATAGTTATGATTTTATTCTTCCCGCTGGATATCCGGTATGCGGATGGGTGCTTTATGGTTCCCGGGGTGTATGCCTGATCAGAATCGTGTGTTAATAAACGCTGGGGCCATTGACTTTAAGAAGAGATTTAGGGCTTATGCCATGAGCATTTGTAAATAAACTGATTGATATGGTGTGTGCGGATGTTCAAACGCTTTGTTTTGTTGTGTTTTTGAAGAGACGAGACTGACTCTGGTAGGGGGTGTTTCATATCAGGGACCCAGATGCCAATGCTGGGCCAAGTGACTTGACGTGAATCTTACTTGCGGACGGGGGAAATTGATTTTCCGCTTATGGTTTTTTGAGTGATTGTTCGAGTGATTGTTTGTTTGAAATGGTTTGCACCAGCCTTCTTGAATACCCCTCTAACAGCATTTAGAACGTTCAAAAATAAAGATTTGGAACCATCGGAGGATTTCCAACCTTCACGTTATTAAAATAGAATTGATTTTCTGTAACGAGGGTATTTTAAACTACGGAAAAAGAATAAAAAAGGAAGAGAAATGCAATCACTATTTCCAAAGAAAAGAGGGGTTGGAAGAATGGTTGCGGCCATGGTTGCGGCATTCGCGCTGACCGTATCCGTTGTTCCGGCCTCCGCCGCCCCTGATGAAAATCCACTAACCGGTTCACAGATCCAGAGTCTGGCTTTTGATGGCAATCTTGACGATGCGTCCGGCAACCGTCTTGGCGGCACCGTCTCCTCCGGAACCCCCTCCTATGTCGAGGGCAAAAGCGGCCAGGCGTTGAACCTCACCGGCAATCAGCATGTTTCTCTGGGAACGGATTCCAGACTACAGCCCGCGGCTCTTACGCTTTCGTTCTGGATCAAGCCGAATGCCACGATGAACGGCGAACAGGTCATCTCCTGGGCCAAAGCCAAGTACACCGATGCCGGATGGTACCTCTCCTCCACAAAGGACCATGCATTGGTGTTCTCCGTCACCGACAGCAAGGGGACCTTGGGAGAGTTCTATGCAAACACGAACCGAGCCGATCTTCTGCCGGCAGGTCAATGGACGCATATCGCGGTCTCCTATGACGGAAGCAAACATGCCGCCGTGTTTTACAAGAACGGTCTTCGTATCACCGATACATCAACGGGGCGTAATGCCGCGGCCGTCGGTCCGATAGCTTCTTCCGACGTGGAGAAAGGGATCGGCTGGAACGGTCCTGCCTACAAACAGAATTCATTGAACGCGGCATTGGATGATTACCAGCTGTATTCCGCATTCGCCACCGCGGATCAGATTCGTACGATTTATGACGCCTACGGCACCCCGGTGACTGATCAGCAGATTGTTGCCGCAGATGCCGCGACGCTGGCAGTGCCCGGCACGATGTTCGATATCACGCCTCTGCCGTTGACCGGCCCCAACGGATCGAAAATCGTCTGGACGTCATCCGACCCGTCCGCCCTCGCCGTGGATTCCGCCACCGGCATGGCGACGCCGCAGAAGCCGGCTAAGGACACTGCTGTAAAACTGACGGCCGCCGTTTCCCACGGCGAAGCGACCACTTCACGTGATTTCAACACGTCCGTCATGGGAACTAATGAGACAACTGCGCAGGTGCCAAACCTCAAGAACGACCTCGCCAGCATCACGTTGGATGATTCATGGCTCGCCAATGGCGAAGAGAAGAACACCGAGTTTCTGCTGAAACTCGATCCACAGCGTTTCCTGTACAACTTCTATCAGACGGCCGGGCTGCCCCAGCCGCAGGGGAACAAGTCCTATGCCAACAGCTGGGAGCAGAATTCCGACCAGCATAGCGGCGGCACATTCCGTGGCCATGCGACAGGTCATTACCTTTCGTCCCTTTCGCAGGCTTATGTGGCGGAGAAGGATCCGGCCGTCAAAGCCCAGCTGTTGGCAAAAGCCAATGAGCTTCTCACGGGATTCAAGAAATGCCAGGATGCATGGGACGCCAAACATCCCAATGACAAAGGGTATCTGTCCGCATTCCAAGAAGCTTTTCTCAGAGATTTGGATGGTCTGGGCCGTGTGGATCAGCGAATCGGCACCGTATACCAGCCATATTACGCACTCCACAAAGTGGTCGCCGGCCTGGTCGATGCGGCAAATCTTCTCCCCCCCCCCCGATCAGGGAGGTGACGAAGCCAAGGCTCTCGCCCATGATCTTGCCGTCTATTTGAGCAACAGGCTCGTCGGCCATGCCGACGACAATTTCAAGCAGCCGCTCAATAATCTGGCTCGTCAGATCGAATACGGCAGCATGAACGATTCCCTCTACCGCATCTATGCGATGACGCGCGACGACAGGGTCAAGAAGGTCGCAGACATCTTCAACGACGACGGCATCTTCAACCTGTTCGCCAACAATCCGAACCAGGACCTCAACGGATGGCATGCCAACACCACTATTCCGAAGTTCTATGGAGCAATCACCAAGTACGAGATCTTCACGCAGAACAAGGATCTGTACGATAAGCTGACCCCCGAGGAGCAGGCCGAACTTCCGGTCTACAAGAAAGCCGCGGAAAACCTCTGGCAGGATCTCCTCGACCATCATACGTTCGTCAACGGCGGCAACAGTGTGGCCGAACACCTGTGGCGTCCCAACGTGCCGTGGGACGACGCCACCAATCATGGCGTTGATCAGGCGTACGGCAATAGCTCCACGGATGAGAACTGCAACATCTACAACATGCTCAAGCTCACCAAAGAGCTGTACCGTCTCGACCACAACGCCAAGTACGCCAAGTACTACCAGTGGGCCTTCACCAACCAGATCGTGGCCGCGCAGAACCCGGACACCGGCATGTTCGCCTACTTCTCCCCGATGGATGCCGGATACTTCAAGGTATACGACACCCCCAACCTGGATCCGGATGGTACCGGCAACGCCAATGCCGCCAAGGATGACGCCCACATGGACATCAATGATCGAACCCGGCCGAATGTCACCCGGTTCTGGTGCGACACCGGCACCGGCATGGAATCCGCATCCAAGTACGGCGATTCGTTCTACTTCCTTGATACGGCGAATGGTACGAACGACGTGTATGTGAACGAGTTCATCAGTTCGACGTATACCGGCGCGAATGGCTTCAAACTGGTGCAGAAGTCATCGATACCGAAGCAAGACACCACCGAAATCGCCGTGTCCAATGCTCCGGCAAACACTCGTATACGTTTGCTGCTCCCCGATTGGGCTGCGGGAACACCTGTTGTCAAGGTGAATGGCGCAGTGCAGAATGTCGCCGATGACAACGGATATCTTGATATCCCGGTCTCCGGCAGCGCCACCATCAGCTACCAGATTCCGATGGCGGTGAAGGCAGTGGCCGCCGACGACAACGCCGACTATGCGGCCTTCACCTATGGTCCGCTGCTTCTTGCGGCGAAGCTGGTCAGCCACACCGCGCCAAAACTGTGGACCGGCGGTACCAACGTACAGAGCTCCAACTACGACCGTGCGGTGACCAACACAATCGTGCCCCGTTACAACACCAAGCAGTGGCTTACGGACATCACGAAGAACCTCGTCCGGTCGGACTCCCCGACGGATGGAGGAAACCTCCAGTCCGTGCGTTTCAAGCTCCAGTCGGTCGCACAACTGCAGAACAAGCAGAACTCCTCCAGCAAGGTGTCTGCTGATTCCGTGACGTTCCAGCCTTGGTACACCATCAAGAACGAACGCTACGGCATCTACTTCAACATGGCGCATACCAATGATTCGGTCACCGTCAAGAGCGTTGCAAACCCTGAAGCGGTACAGACCCGTGTCGGCCAAGCCCCGGATCTGCCCGATACGGCGAAAGTGACGTGGTCGAACGGTACAACCAGCGACGAGAAAATTGCTTGGGAGAACGTGGATCCTTCCAAGTACGCAAAGGCCGGAAAGTTCACGGTGAATGGCGCAGTACAAGGTCGCACCGTCACCGTGACCGTCACCGTGACATCCGCCACCCCGATCTCGGTTCGGAATCCGCAACCGGTGACGACGCAGCAGCAGGAGCCTCCGGCCCTGCCGCGGACGGCGAAGGTCACATGGTCGGATGGCACGACCAGCGACGAGAAAATCTCCTGGAGCCCCATCGACGAATCCCAGTATGCCAATCCGGGCAAATTCACTGTCCGTGGCAAGGTGCAGGGACTGGACGTCACGGTGGAGGTGACGGTCGTGAAGCGCGATCCGAACTTGTCCGTGGATTCGTTGGCGGTGCGCCGTGGCAATGTGTACTACATCAAGAACTCCATCTCCGGCGGTCCGGCGGATAGGGTCATCGGCTATGGCAAGCCTGGAGACACCGTGCTAGTGGGCAAGTGGAGGTAATGATCCACAATAAGTAAATATTTGGTCGGGCGCTCTTTACGAGAGTCCGGCCATTTTTATATATTCCATTTTCTGAGAACTCAATGTCGTCCCAAAACATCGCTGGCGATGGATTGCATCGACACAGGAGATCACGTCGACAGCAAGCAGATTAACATCATCGAATGGCTGTCGGAATAATGGCCGAATACTTGGCGCGGAGTAAAAGGCTGGCGTCGGCATTGAAAGCACAATCCGATAATTGTGTGTGGCCGGTAGTAGTTTCTGTCTTTGCCCAATGATGTGAGTCCTGTTGCTAGGATTGGTGTGGTTTGTGGCCGTTCCCTGTTCGGCCGGCTGAGAATGTTGATTGTGTCGCCGTGACCTTGTTGTGCGGCCGGGCGGAAAGTGGGGCGGTGTGCGTCGGGGTTTGGTGCTGAATCTGATCAGCAACGTCATGTTCTTCGTAAGCGGCTATGTGCTGCATTATTTTTTGGGCAATTCGATGCCACCGGCGGCATATGGCGTGGTGGGCACGATCATCACGGTGCTGGATTTCGAGTACATGTTCGTCTCGAATGGCGCACGCCAGTCGCTTGCCAGCCAGATTTCTCGGCATAAATACGATATCGGCGACGTGATTGGTAAGACGCTGCTGTTCCAGTTGCTGGTTATCGCGGTGTTCTTCTCCGTCAACTTCTTCGGGGCCCCGCTGTTCGGCATCGTCCTCAATGACGAATCATTGGATTTCTATTTCCGTGTAGCCGCGTTTTTGGTTATCGCCAATGGACTGCAGGTCATTCTGCTAGGCATCAATGACGGATTGCAGCGGTTCGGTACGAGCGCGTTGCTGAGCACGTTTTATCCAATCGCCAAACTGGGTGTGATTCCGCTGATTATCTTCGTATTCGCGGATGACCCGGTGCTGGGCGTGGAGATCGGCTTCCTTCTTGCTGTTGCGCTGACGATTCTGCTGGGATGCGTGATTTTGGCGGTAAACTATGCACCTCTGAAGGTGCACAGACCGCAGAAGGTGCCGTTTGGAGAAGTGGCCCATCATACGTTGAGCTTCTCCTTCTTCTTCATCATGGTGTCGTTGGTGCTCAGCGTGGACACTCTGATCGTCAAAGCCGTGGTGGAGCCCGCCGCCATGGCCGGCTATTACACGGGCGCCATGAACTTCGGCAAAATCGCCTACTACCTTCTGCAGGCGTTCTCCACGGTCATATTGCCCGTGGTGGCGAAACTGGTGGCCGAAGGCAGCCTCGACCGCGCGCTGGAACGTATTCGGGAACTGCTGTTGCTCGTATTCGTATTCATACTCCCGATTCCAGTGGTGATTTCGGCGAGCAGCGGTTCCCTGCTGCTCGCCTTCTATAGCGAGGGATTCACCGTGGCCGCCCCTACATTGTCGTGTTTGGCATTGTCGAACTTCTTTATGGGCATGACCGTGATTCTGAACATGGTCTTGAATTCCTATGGCTCAAGCAGATTCTCAGATGCGCTGTCCATCGTATCGCTGGTGGTGGTCGTGCCGGTGTTCATCCTGTCGGCCAAGTTCGGCGGCATTGTGGCGATTGCGGTGGCGAGCGTGACCTGCACGTTCATTACCATGCTGGTGTCATTCGTGCGCGCGTATCGAAAAGTGGGTGCCGTAATCACGCGGACCGCTTGGCTGGTGCTTGGCTCGAACATCGCATTGTGGCTGGCGGTATGGTTCGGTTTCCGGTTCTTCTCCACGTCGAACCTGCTCGTACTCGGCTTGGTGTATGCGGTTGTGTATGTGGGGTATATCGGCGTTCTTATGGCGGCGAAGGTAGTCAGTATATCCAGCCTTAAGAAGCTCGGCGCATAGCGCAATAAACGTGTAGACATATGAATGAAGCCCGTCAACGTTCCGTGACGGGCTTCATTCATATTATGAGCGTTGTCTTAATGGATTCGATTCGTGATCCATCTCGCAAGCTCCTTGGTGATCTCCACGCTGGTGAACCGTTCGGCCACGAGCGTGGCATTGGTCTGGGCCTGAGCGAGCTTCTTCGGATCGGAGAGCAGTTCCTCGATTGCATCGGCCAACGCTTCGGCATCCCCGGGCTTCACGAACACGACCCCGTCGCCAAGCATACGACGCTGGGGCGCGGTGTCGCTGGTGATGACCGCACATCCGGCTGCCATGGACTGGTACACCTTGTTCGGAACCACGTGAAGTCCCTTCGATGTGGTGGAGAAGATGCCAAGCGAAATCGCATGACCTGCCACGACCCTCGGCAGTTCCTCGGGTTCCACCCAATCCTTGAACTCCACATTGTCGAGTCCCCTGGTGATGTCACGGACCTCGTCGTAATCCTGGCCTTTGCCGATAAGCGTGAAATGCGGTGCATGGCCACGGTCCGCAAGAATCCTGGCAGCCTTGGCAATGACCGGCGTACCCTGCAATGGCGTATACAGACCGTAGAAGACGATGTCTCGGGTGCGGTTTTCACCGGCTCGATCCCGGGCCACATACCATTCCTCGGGGGCGCCGACCGGAATCACCATGCCGTTGTCTTCCGGCTGGAGCATGGCCTTATGCTCCTCCGTATCAAGCACGGCCAGCGTGGAGGCGTTGATGGCCATGCGATCAAGCTTCTTGAGCAACTTGACCTTCAAACCTTGGGCTCCACGATCCTTGGCGGTATCCCCGGCGAAGATCAGATGGTCAAGGATGATCGGCGTCTTCCTGAATACGTGATGGGCGAGCAATACGTCGAAATGCCCCATATAGCCCACAAGCACGGCATCGGGACGTCCATTATGCTTCATCCACTGTTTGGCGTCCCTGCGAAGCCTGCTCCACAAGGTGAGTAGATTCCATCCGAATCCGAACAGTTTCCACGGCTTCTTGAGGATTTCAACGCGCTGTGCGGTTGAAAGCTCCAGCGGATGATTGATCTCCTCGACGATGCAGCCGTTCTGGCGCAGCCCATCGATGAGAATGCCGACGCGCGGATGTTTGCGGACGTTGTAGGTGCCGAAGGCGAGAACCCGGGGTTGAGAGTACATATCAGATCTTTCGGAGTGGAGAAGCGTAATGGACAGTGGATGCGACTGAGGCATAACGGCGACTGACGTCGCCGACCGCCCCATCAGTCAGCCTGCGGATGACAGCTTCCCCTGCGAGGGGAAGACGGAAAAGTCAGTCGGTGTCATGCTTACCCGGCAGCCCGGTCGGCTTGCCGGTGTAGCCGCCGAACTCGTCCTGTTCGGCCCAGATTCTCTGATAGGGGAGTGAATACTGGATTTCCTTGGTGCGTTCCAGTTCGTCCTCGACCAGACGGCGTTGGATGCGCTGCACTTCGGAGATGATCTGCAGGGCGAAGCACAGGGCGCCGAGCATGAGTAGCGCCACGCCGAGCATCAGCGACTGCAGGTGGCCCTCGGTCTGCCCCATGGCGGCCAGCACAAGGAACCGGATGATCGGAATCAGACCGGCGATGCCGAAGATGATGCCCGCCCACTTGAAGATGACGTTCGACTTGAACATCAGGAAGCTGCGGATGATCGCGCCGCCCGACTTCGCCATATGCTCGAAGATGTTCGAGAACAGGCGGGACTCGCGCGTCTTCGGGTTCGTGGTGATCGCATAAGACGTGATGGCGATGCGCTTGTTGCCCGCCTGGATGATCGTCTCCATGCAGTAGCTGAATTCGGTGACGATGTTCAGCTTGATGAGCGCCGACTTAGAATACGCGCGGAAGCCGCTGGCCGCGTCCGGGATGTGCGTGCCCGCCGCCTTGTTCACCACCCAGGAGCCGAAATGTTGCATCCGCTTCTTGAACCAGCTGAACTCCTTGATCTTGCCGGTCTGACGGTCGCCGACCACGATATCCGCCTCATGACGCACCACCGGCTGCACCAGGTCGGCGATCGACGCGCTCGGATATTGGTTGTCGCCGTCCGTGTTCACCACGATGTCGGCGCCATGCTTCAGCGCGTAGTCCACGCCGTCGCGGAACGCACGCGCCAGACCCATCGGTTTCGCATGATGCACCACATGCTGCACGCCCAGACTGCGGGCCACCTCCACGGTCTTGTCGGTACAGCCGTCGTCGATGATCAGCAACTGGATGTCATCGATGCCGGGAATCTCCTTCGGCATGTCCTTCAACACGAGGGGAAGGGTCTTCTCCTCGTTCAAGCATGGAATTTGTATGAAGAGACGCATCGTCTAGCCGCTCCCTATATAGGCTGGTCATTAGGATAAAGTTCGGTAACTAAGGATATCGTAGTAGATACTGCATACGGCAAGCGAAAGAGGACACGTATGAAAGGCATTATTCTTGCAGGTGGCTCAGGTACGAGGCTGTATCCCCTGACCACGGTCACGTCGAAGCAGCTGCTTCCCGTCTACGACAAGCCGATGGTCTATTACCCCCTGTCGGTGCTGATGATGGCCGGCGTCCGAGATATCCTCATCCTCTCCACCCCCAAGGATCTGCCGAACTTCGAGCGGCTGCTCGGCGACGGCTCCCACTACGGTGTGAACCTCAGCTACAAGGTGCAGCCGTCCCCCGACGGACTCGCCCAGGCGTTCATCCTCGGCGAGGAGTTCATCGGCGGCGAGCCGTGCGCGCTCGTGCTCGGCGACAACATCTTCTACGGCAACGGTCTCGGCCGCACGCTGCGCGGCGCCGTCAAGGCCGCCGAGAACGGCGAAGGCTCCACCGTGTTCGGCTACTACGTGGACGATCCCGAACGATACGGCGTCGTCGAGTTCGACGAGAACAAGAAGGCCGTCTCCATCGAGGAGAAGCCGGCGCACCCCGCCTCCAATTACGCCGTCACCGGACTGTACTTCTATGACGAGCGCGTGACCGAATTCGCCAAGCAGGTCAAGCCGTCCGCCCGTGGCGAGCTGGAGATCACCGACCTCAACAAGATGTATCTTGAGGACGGCACCCTCAACGTCCGCACGCTCGGCCGCGGCTACGCATGGCTCGACACCGGCACCATGGACTCGCTTTACGAAGCCGGCGAATTCGTACGCACCATCCAGCGTGCGCAGGGCCTGCCCATCGCCGTCGTGGAGGAGATCGCCTACCAGAACGGATGGATCACCGAGGAGACCCTCATGGAATCCGCCACCAAGTACGGCAAGAGCCCCTACGGCAAGCACCTCAAGGACGTCGCCGAAGGCCGCATCGTCGTCAAGAAGACCGAGTACGAAGACTGAAGTCCAGCCGTTTGCAGTGAAAGGAGCGTAGCGGTCCGTACCTTGTCAACGTGTATGGACTGCTACCATTTTTCTATGACCCAGGAACATCCTCTCGTCTCCGTCATCATCACCGATTTCAATTACGGTGAATATATTGCGGAGAGCATTGAAAGCGTGCTGAACCAGACATACTCCAATATCAAGTTGATTATCATCAACGATGGATCCACGGATGACAGTGATGAAGTCATCAAAACCTATTGTGAGAAACATCCTGACATCACTTATGTGAAACAGGAGAATGCCGGCATCGTTGCCACCCGCAATCGTGGTTTGGAATTGGCACAGGGGGAGTATCTGTGCTTCCTTGATGCGGATGATGTTTGGAATGACGATTATCTCGCAACCTTGGTTGCGCAGGCGGAGCGGGATCACCTTGATGTGGTGTACACCGATTTGCACGCTTTCGGGAATGATGATGTCATATTTGGCATGCCGGAATTCAGTTTGAAATTCCTGATTGGCCGTAATTTCGTTCATATGGGGTCTTTGATTCGGCGTTCGGCGATTGGCAAGCACCGTTTTGACAAGCATCTGGACAAGCTGGGACGAGAGGATTGGGATTTTTTCCTTGGACTGGCCTTGGACGGCGTGAAATTCGCCAAAAACAGCGACACCTATCTTTCCTATCGGAAGCATGAAGGATCCCGTGACGTGTCGTACAGTGCAGGAGGACTCACAGCACAAAACAAGGCGAATGCATTCCGTTTTTTGAAGACCTACACGTATATCATCGAGAAATATCGTCGCATGTATCCCGGAACGGTTGACTATACGGATGATAGCGAGATTGTCGAAACGTTGACTTCTCACCAAGTTCTGCAGGATGCTCTTGACAAAGCCAACGGAGATAATGCCAAGCTGCATGAGGAAATCCATGACCTCAAAGAGGACAACGAGGTCAAGGATGGCATGGTCAACCGTCTACTGGAGGATGCCGCCGATTTGAATGAGCGGCTTGCTCAGACCAGTCGCGAGGTCATCGACTTGCGGAATTCCAAATCCTTCCGTGTGGGACGAATGATCGCCGCACCACTGACCATCGCGCGGACAGTCAAGCAGCATGGCGTAAGAGCCACCCTCACCAAGGTGAGAAACGTCGTGCGTCGGCAGAAGAACACGGCCCCTGTCTTTCCTCAGAATGCCGCGCTTGAGGCTCAGAAATACGTCGGGTATGCCGCTGATCATTATCCGGACGCTAACGCCGTCGCCGCAATGAGGAAAACGGTCTTTGCCAACCAGCCGCTGATTTCGGTCATCATGCCTGCATACAACACGCAGGGACGCTACCTGCGCGAGGCAATCGACAGCGTGATTGGACAGGCCTACGCCAACTGGGAGCTTGTAATCGTCGATGACGCATCGCCGCAGCCGCAGGTGCAAGCCATTGCCAAGGAGTATGTGGCCAAGGACTCCCGAATCAAGTTCATGCGCATGGTGCAGAACGGCGGCATCGCCAAGGCTACCAATGCCGGCATCGAGGCAGCGGGCGGCGAGTTCATCGCGCTGTTCGACCATGACGATCTGCTATGGCCCAATGCGTTGCATGAAGTGGTGCAGACCATCAATGCCGTGCCGAACGCAAACTTCATCTATACGGATGAAGACAAGGTGAACGAGCACTCGGAACAGCATTTCGAGCCGTTCTTCAAACCGGACTGGAACAGCGAGCTGCTGCGCAGCGTCAACTACATCACGCATTTCACGGTGATTCGTGCCTCGGTGTTGCGGGAAGCCGGTCTGGAAGATCCGGAATACAACGGTGCCCAGGATTGGGAACTGTTCCTGCGCGTGACACGTTCGGTGCATCCGACGACCATCTGCCACATCGCCAAGGTGCTCTACAGCTGGCGCGCCTATTCGGCCTCCACGGCCCAAAGCATGGGGGCGAAACCGTATGCACTCCGAGCGCAGAAGAAGGCCGTGGAAATCGATCTCGTGCAGCGTGGAATCAGCAATGCCGTGGTCAATCAGAATGCCAACGGCTGGCTGAACGTACGATATCCGTTGCAGGGCAATCCGCTGATCTCCATCGTGATTCCCAGCAAGAACCAGTTCGCTGTGGTCAAGCGCTGCATCGAATCCATCTACGCAAGGTCGACATATCAGAACTTCGAGATCATCCTGGTGGACACCGGTTCCGACGATCCCCAGGTTCTCGACTGGTATAAGAAAGTCAGCGCCAAGCACAGCAACTTCCATCAGCTGTCTTTTGTGGAAGAGCGCTTCAGCTACTCTCGTTCCTGCAACTTCGGCGCTTCCAAGGCCAAGGGCGAGCTGCTTATCCAGCTGAATAACGATACCGAAGTCATTTCTTCCGATTGGATGCAGACGCTCGGAGGCCTTGCCCAGCGTCCGGAGATCGGAGCTGTCGGACCTTTGCTGCTGTATCCCGGCAATGCCGTCATCCAACATGCCGGCATCGGCGTGGGAGTCGGCAGCAAAAACGGTGCCGCAGCCAACCTGTTCAACCATGTGGAGAAGAACTCAAACCAGCTCAATGTCACCCAACAGGTGATGCTGTGGCTGATTCGCGACGTCACCGCCGTGACCGGTGCCTGCATGGTCATCGAAAAAAAGAAGTTCGAGGAAGTCGGTGGATTTGCCGACGAATTCCGTGTGACGTTCAACGATGTCGACCTGTGCTTGAAACTGTGGTCGAAGGGCTACCGCAACGTATACATGCCCACCGTCGAGCTCACACATCACGAGTCCATCAGTGTGGGCACGCCGGATCGAAGCAACCGCGATGTCATTGAGCTTCTGCATGCCGACGCCTTATTCAAGCATCGTTGGGCGCAGTTCGTGGCGGCCGATCCGAACTACAACTGTAACCTCAGTCGAGAAAAGAGTGATTTCACGTTATGAGCGACCAGAATTCCGTATCCGATACGAAAAAAAGACTGGGTATCTTCTGCTTCTACGATCATGCCGGTCATGCTGATGGGTATATCGAAGTATTGCTCAAAGCTCTTCGTCCGTATCTGAACGATCTTGTCATCGTCGCCAATGGCAAGCTGGATGGTGAATCAAGAGCGATGTTTGGTCAATTCACCGATCAGATCACCGTTCGTGAGAATAAGGGACTTGATGCGGCAGCCTATCAGCAGGCCATGCTTGCTTTGGGATGGGACAAGCTGGAGTCGTACGACGAAGTCATCTGCTTCAACGACACCGTCATGGGACCACTTTATCCGTTCTCCGAACTGTTCGACGCTATGGAAGCGAAGAACGTCGACTTTTGGGGAATCACCGCACACCCGAAGGCGAAGTTCGGCGAAGAAAGCATTCCCGCCCATATTCAGGCATACTGGCATGTATATGGCAAGCGTCTGGTCTCCTCTGGTGCATTCCAGCAGTACTGGGAATCCATGCCGGTCATGACCGATTACGCGGAGGTGACCCGAAAGCATGAAATGCGGTTCACCCCGTATTTCGAGCAACTCGGCTTCACTTGGGTCACATATATCGACGCTGAGAAATATGCCGGTCTTTCACCGTATCCGCTGCTGTTCATGCCCAAGCAAATCATCGAAAATGATCGATGCCCTATTTTCAAGCGTCGATCGTTCTTCGTGGATTATGGTGCCTACTTCGACAAAACCGCAGGCCAGCCCGGCAGCGAGCTTTATGACTACATCCGCGAGCACACGGATTACGACGTCAATCTGATTTGGGACACACTGCTACGATCCTTCAACCTTGACGACATACGCCAGGCTATGCACCTGGACTATGTGCTGCCTACCAAGGCCTTGAACCCTCGCGAGGGTGAAGCCCCTTCGTCCGCGTTCATCCAGCACGTTTATTTCATGGACCTGCTCGACGATACCTTCCATTATTTGAATTCTCTGCCGGAATCCACCGATCTGTACATCACCAGTACCAAAGACAAGATTCCACAGATTCGTGCCTACGCGGATTCTCACGGTTTCACCCACCCGATTGAATTCCTTCCTGTAAAGAATCGCGGACGTGACGTTTCCGCCCTGTTCGTCGCCGCAAGCGGTGTGGTGCTGAGCGGCAAATACGAAGTCATCGGCTTTGCCCATGACAAGAAGTCATCGCAGGTCGGCGAAAGCGGCCACGATGGCACCGAATCCCAGGGCTTCGCATACAAGCTGATGGAGAACACACTCGGCAGCAAGGACTATGTCCAAAACGTGCTGACCCTGTTCGTGCAGAATCCGCGGCTTGGCCTGGCTGCTCCCACGCCGCCGTGGCACGCCATCTACTTCGCGCACACCATTCCCAATGATTGGGGTCCCAATTTCGACGGTACGCAGAAACTCATGCACGACATGCTCGGCCTCGATGTGCCGATGACTGAAGCGAAGCGCACAATGTCGGCCATCGGATCCTGCTATTGGTTCCGGGTCGAGGCATTGAAGCCGCTGTTCGAATACGGCTGGGATTATGAGGATTTCCTTCCCGAAGGCAAGATGGGGGTGGACGGATCGATCTCCCATGCCATAGAACGGGCGACCGGGTATGTGGCGCAGTCGCAGGGGTATTATGCTGCGTGGATCCTCACCGACAAGTATGCGGCGATCGAACTGGATTCGCTGTTGCATGCGTCTAAGATTTTCATGGGGACGCTGGGGCCGTATCGTTGGGGCGACAGCCTCATCGAAAACAGCCGGTCCTCCGACGCGAAACTGACCGCGTTGCGCGTGTTCCATGAGCGTTCTCTGCGCAACAGAATCCATAATCGTCTACGTGGCATCGCCCACAAGGTGATTCTTCCGCTGCCAAAGCCGTTGCGGGATGCCGCCTATAATCTGGCCTGGGGGCCGGTGGCCATACTCCGCAAGCTACGTTCCCATAAGTAATTCTATTGGAATTCCGGCATCCACGGCTGGTATATCGGGCTGCGGGTAGAATCACTGTCTGGAAATGAGGTGCTTGTGAAACTAATCAAGAGAATGCAGGAGCGATACCATACATCGTTGGTGATCCTCCGGGAATTGGTGAAGACCGACTTCCAGCTTCGCTATCAGGGTTCGTTCCTGGGCATTGCATGGTCGGTTCTTAAGCCGCTGATGCTGTTCGTTGTCATGTACGTAGTGTTCGTACGGTTCCTGAAGTTCACCGACGGCACGCCCACGTTCCCACTTGTGTTGCTGCTGGGCATCAGCTTGTGGAACTTCTATTCTGAAGCCACCACCATGGGACTGGTGTCTATTGTGAACCGAGGCGATGTGCTGCGCAAGGTACATTTCCCCAACTACATCATTGTGGTGGCGGCAACGGTGGGATCGCTTATCAGCCTTGCCATCAACATGGGCGTGGTCATCGTGTTCTGCATATTCAGCGGATTGGTGCATTTCACCTGGCGTGTTCTGTTGCTGCCGTTCAATTTCATCGAGTTCTATGCTCTGGCGCTTGGCTCGGCCTTGTTGCTTTCCGCTTTGAACGTGTACTTCCGCGATATTCAACACATCTGGGAGGTGTTGCTGCAGATCTTCTTCTATGCGACGCCTATCATCTACCCGCTTAGCATGATTATTCAGCGTCTCGGACCGGTTGATGGTGCCATCGTCACCAAGATGCTGTTGCTGAGTCCGCCTGCCCAGATAATTCAGGATATTCGGCATAACCTCATCGCTCCGGATACGACACAGACCGTATGGACCGACATTAATCATCTGTGGATACAGTTGATTCCGATAGCGATCACCGTGATGTTGCTCGTATTGGGTATCCACCTGTTCCGCAAGTACAGCCAGAAGTTCGCGGAGGTGCTGTAAATGAACACCACAATGGAAAAGAACACCGTTGTGAAGACCACTGCTGATGAATTGGTAACGGAAAACGACGACAAAAAGGTCGTGCTGAAGGTCGATCATGTGGCCAAATTCTTTAAACTCCCGACCGAGCAGGCATCCGGCCTGAAGCAGGCCCTCATCAATTGGACCAAGGGAATCAAGGGATTCAAGATTCAGCATGTGCTGCGTGATATCTCCTTCGAGGTTCATGAAGGCGATTTCTTCGGCATTGTCGGACGAAACGGCAGCGGCAAATCCACGCTGCTGAAGTTAATCTCTCAGATCTATATGCCTGACGGCGGAACCATCACGGTGAACGGCAAACTCGTGCCGTTCATCGAACTCGGCGTAGGCTTCAATCCGGAGCTTACCGGCAGGGAGAACGTCTACCTCAATGGAGCTCTCCTTGGCTTCTCCCACACCGAAATCGACGACATGTACGACGATATCGTCGAATTCGCCGAGCTTGGTGAATTCATGGACCAGAAGCTGAAGAACTATTCATCCGGCATGCAGGTGCGTTTGGCGTTCTCCGTGGCGATCAAGGCACAGGGCGACATCCTCGTACTCGACGAAGTGCTCGCCGTCGGCGACGAATCCTTCCAGCGTAAGTGCGACAACTACTTCGCACAGATCAAGAAGGATCCGAAGAAGACCGTCATCCTTGTGACCCACAGCATGGACGCGGTCAAGAAGTACTGTAACAAGGCGATTCTCATCAAGGACGGAGAAATCGTCGAAAGCGGCAACAAGGACGACGTCGCCGATCGCTACACGCTGGAGAATCTTCGTGCTTCTGCGGAACAGCATAGTGTCGCATCACCGGATTCTGAGTATCCGCTAGGCTTGAGCAAGCGCGTACCGGTGCTGAAGCAGATTCCGGTCTCATCCTTGGTATTGAAGAGTTCGGATTCATTTGTATTCGACGTTGAATATGAGTTCAATGAAAGCACGCCGTATTATTTAGCGGCAGCGGTTTTCGACTTGAAGAGAGGCGGTATTTCATTTGATTCCGGAGAAGATACTTTTCGTTTTACTGAACCGGGACATCACATGGTGCGGTTCTCTTTGCCCCTCCATTTGTTCAACAATGGAGAGTACAAGGTTCTTGTAACGTTACGAGTGGATAAAGATAAGCCTACGCCGCAGGAGCGAACTGAGCGTCTTGCGTTTACTAATGATGCGAATTGCAGCACTTTTGCTATCCGTGATACTGACAATGGTGACTATGCACTGATTAATGACCGATCGTTGCAGTTCTCTATCATCAATAGTGAATCGTAATAGCAGATACTCATGTTTTGATGTAGGTTTGGGACATTTTGTGCTTGCTTATGTCGAATTCTATGCAGCGGCTACACTATGAGATGGATGCGGCATTTGGTTCTCACGGTTTCCTCGACACAATCCTGAACGGATGCCGCATCTCTTTCTCCTTTTTATCGCCTTTTCTTGTCGCAAATTGTCAGGAGGTGGGGGGTATCATTCCCGACGGGAATGATTTAGTGAGGCGAAAGGGTGCAGGTATAACGATGTTGAAACGTGCTATTCCCCGAATGATGACAGGCATTGCGGCAATGCTGCTCGTTGTCCCCATGGTCTTGGTGGGGGATATGCCGGCGTGGGCAGATGAAACGTCGAAGGATTCCACTACGGCCGTTGAATCCACGCCCGGTACTCCTTCCGATAATGATGAGGAATCGTCAACGCCGGATACGAATAACGATGCTGATTCCAGTGAGGGTTCGGACGCCTCAGACGGCGAATCCGCGGATTCTGTGACTTCGGATGAAGCCGCAGGCGGCACGCAATCGGAATCCACGAACAACGATGAGACTCAATCATCCGATGGAACGCCAGTAGCCCCCCGAGCGGCAAAGGCAAAGACCTCTTGGTCGGATATCACCGGATTCAACAACGCATATACGAAATACGCCAGCGGATTGTCGGGCCGTCTCTCCTCTGTGTGCCGCGCTGCCGGTTGCAAAGTCGCTGGGCTGAAGGACAATGGCACCATTTCCATTAACTCCGGATATCAGGGAACATATTCGGCGGATGCTTCAGGCGGTATCATCACCACGGCTTCTGACACGACGCCACAGACCGCTACAACATACAAGTTCACGGTTCGTCCTAACTACACAGGCAAGTTTTCCATTCGTAACACCAGTCCTGTCGGCGGTACGAGGCCTTCTTTCATCATCGCTGCACGTGGACAATTCGGGAAAAATGGTTCTCCGTCAGATTACGTATATGCCGGATACATTGGGGACCAAAAAAACGGTGTAAAGGTTGCTTCGGCAGGTAATTTCTCTTCGTGGTTGAACAGCTCATCCCGCGGTGACTATTTCTTGGGTAACAAGTCGGCGATGTTGTGTGCGACAGGTCGTTGCCAAGGCGGTGCCAACACCGAAGGCAACTGGGTATATTTCAACAACGGTACGAAATCTGCCATCACCGTTTCCGTTGTCTTGACGGCCCAAGGACGGACCGCATCGGGTAGCGCTGCCAAGTTGAACGTGGCTTATATGGAATTTAACAATGCGGATGCAGTGCCGGTATATCGTGTATATAACCCGAAGATTCATCAGCATCATTACACTGTCAGTAGAAATGAAGTCAACAAGTGCCTTCGTCAGGGCTGGCGTAGTGAAGGTGTCGCATTCAAGGCATTTAAAACAGGCAATCATGTCTACCGGTTATACAACACGAAATATCGAGCTCATTTCTTTACGCTTAGTAATAGCGAATACGTATCGTTGCAAAAGCACGGATGGCGCGGCGAGGGTATTGCGTTCTACACTCGCGCCAACGGTCTGCGAGACGTGTATCGCATGTATAACACTTATTCAAAAGAACATTTGTACACTTCATACGGCGAGTACAAGTCTTTGATTCATTCGCGCGATTGGAGGCAAGAGAAAATCGTATGGAATGCGATGTGATATGTCAATCGATTCTGTATTGGTGAGGGACGCACATGAGTACTAAGCGCGAAGGACTGGCATCAGTCTCTTGGAAACGCATGTTGATTTTTGCTGTGATCATTGTAGCGGTCGTCATCGCGATTCTTGCCGTATGGAAGGGTGCCTCCTATGTGCAGGAAAAACGTGCGGAGGCTGCTGCACCGGCGTTGGTTTCTAAAGTCAATACCGATTGCAATCCGAACGTGCAATTCAGTGAAACATCGATTAACAAGGAGATCATGGTCACGGAGGACGGCGGCAAATCCATGACGTTGCTCTCTGGCAAGGACTCCTCGAAGAAAACACTGGACTGTATGCTGACCAAGTACGGAATGCCCGAAGACCTGAAGCACCGAATTCTTGATGCCAAGATGGACGACGGTCTGAAAACCGAACGATGGAACGGCATGGACGTCACTTGGATCTATAACGAAAATTCCGGTCTGCAAGTCACTCTTGAGACCTTGAACGATAAGTAGCAATTTGGATATTTGATAAGGAATTCATATGCGTTTATGGTGGGCATATAAACAAACACAACGGCGGATTTGGGCTATTGTCACCGTCATTATTTCTTTCGCATTACTGGTCCCCATGGCACTTACCAGTACGGCGCCGGCTTTCGCAGCAGGAGTTACCGTTGGTAATGGTGCCACTGCTGCCGTCACCGGCTGGCAGAAGGTCGGAGGAGACTGGTTTTACGTCGAACAGGGTGTACCTCTGAAGGGCGATCAAACCATCAATGGTGCTTCGTATTACTTCACGGAGGATACCGGTGTTCGTTATTCCGGCTGGCGTCGGCTCTCCAACGGCCGTTACGTGTATTATGATGCCAATGGAAAAAAACGTTCCGGTGGCGAGCTGAAAATTGGTAACGCCTACTACTATCTCGAATCCAAGACCGGCTACCGTCATGCTGGTTGGGCTCGTTTGGGCGATCAGGTTTACAAGGTATATGATAGCCGGACCGGTAAGCGCTTGCGGTCTAGTACGCACATAATCAACGGTCGCCGGTACTGGTTTGCAGCGAATGGAGCGACCGATAAATATGGTTGGCAGAATCCACCAAAGTATTTCCAGGTGAGCCACCGTTCGGTAACGTTCAGGAACCGTCCGGCACCGTGGAACTACGCGACTCCCTCGCGCATCCGTGTTGATGCGAGCCGTAATCAGGCAATTGAGCAGACGATTCGTCGTGCATACCAGTACATGGGTTCTCGCTATGTGTGGAATTACGCCTTGGCACCCAACCAAGGTGTGGATTGTGCCGGTCTGGTTATGCAGTCGCTGTATGCGACGGGCATGAATCTCGACGGCTACAATCCCTACAACCACTGGTATGTTCCCTATCACAGCCATGATGCCAACAATATGGCTGCGGACAGGCGGTTCCAGCATGTGCCGCTTGAAGGACGTAAACGCGGCGACCTCATCTTCTATACCGGCCATGTCGCCATTTATCTGGGCAACAATCAGGTGATTGAGGCATATCCGCCGCGAGTGCGTGTTGCGAATATCTTCGACGGCGGACGTCGTCCTACCGCAATCGCTCGCCCATACGTCTGATTCTGAGTTGAAGTGATGGTGGGCAGAGGAAATCCTCCCTCTGCCCACCATATTTTTTGATATACGTAGATTTTGCAATAGGCATGGTGAGGTTGGTTATCGAAGTAGCGGGATCATGCATTTGCTAACGGACTCCCTGTGAATTTACAATAAGCAGGTACGCAATGAAGAATGAAGGAGGTGAATAAAGAGATGGATGTTATGGATGTAGCGGATTTTTTCATCGCAACGGCGAATGAAGGAAATCCGGATGAAGACGATGGCATGACGAATATGAAGCTGAATAAGCTTCTGTTTTTCGCGCAGGCGGCCAGCCTACAGCGTTTCGGTAAGCCATTGTTTGATAGAGATATTGAGGCTTGGCAGTACGGTCCCGTTGTACGGGATGTGTACCGGATATTTAAAGGGTATGGTCGAGACTCCATTTCTAAAGTGGTCCAGCCGTTTGATTGGAAGCAGCAGGATCCGGAGGTTCTGGAGCTGTTGTGCGACGTATACCGTACATATGCGCGAGATTATTCGGCCATTGGCCTGATGCGCATGACTCATCGAGAAGGAACTCCGTGGGCGCAGGTCTATGAGGAGGACAGAGACAATGTGATTCCCACCGATGTGATTCGTCAATGGGTCAAACGGAATCCTCTGCCAATAGATGAAAAGACGGTAGATTCGGCAACGGTAGCTGTGGCCGATCTTGACGAGAAGGGAAATCCGTTCCTTCCTGAAGGCTGGGAGGACGACGATGACTGAAATCCGGCCATGGCAGGTATGGAAGGTGTGGTTTCCATACCGAGAAGATCCCACTCAGGGCAAATATCGTCGAGTCATTATCAAAGAGGTGCAATCTAATGATTGCGTTGTCATCTACGTGACAAGCAAAATCAAGAAGAATTGGTTCCCTGATTTTGTACTGTTGAAAGACTGGGGCGATGAAGGGTTCGAATGTGCCTCAGCGGCTCGGTGCCGACGATTGCTGAAAATTCCCAAAACTGCATTGCGGGATTATCAAGGCGAACTGTCACCATATGACAGACTTGAGTTGCAGATGCGATATCAACTGTGATGATCGAATCAGTAGGGCTGAAGTTTCATCATCGGCCCTACTGATTTGACTTCGAGATGAAAGCGTCCTGTTGCCGAGTTGTCGAGAACGCCTTCTTTGAGAACGTCTCTACTTCATCGCCTTCACCCGTCGGTCGTAGATGTGCTTCTCGAAGAGGCGGATTTTCTGGAGCGCGGCGCAGCGAAGACGCTGAGCGGGGGAGAGCTGGGACAGCAGCTCGCGCATCTCATTGCTGTCGAGTTCATATTGGCGTTGGCTATCGGGATTGTCGAAATCGGGTGCAGTGCGTTCCTCGACGACGGAGCCGACCAGTGTGTAGTAGCTTCTTGCCGGCGTGACGCCTTCAGCAAGGGCATGACGGAAGTTGGCGATGCCGGCGGCCACGTTGTCGTGGTAGAAGCCGAAGCTGCGTTCGGCGTGGGTTACGGAACCTGAAGATTGCAGCCAGTAGTAGAGCACGGCATTCACGTCGACCACCTTGTCCATGCGCGAATACAGTTCGCCGGCCACCATCACGTCCTGCGCATACATGCCCTCGGGGAAGCGCACGCCGTCCCACAGTTCGCGGCGGTAGAGGCGGCACCAGTTCGCCTCGTTGAAATATCGGGCCTCCGTATGGCGGCCGAGAGCGTTGCCAATCAGACGCAGAGACTTGCAGAACACGGTCTGATACGCGCGGAGCGGATTGCGGAACACGGTCGTCGACGCCGGCGGTTCGGCGCCGACCGCGGCCTGCGCAACCGTGTCGGCGATCTGCGAGACGCCGACCTGCCGCCAACGGGCCTTGCTCATCGAAGCGCCCGTGGACTCCAACGCGTGCAACAGCAGTTCGATGTTGCGACGGTCGAGAATATCGTCGTTGTCGGCGAACGCGATATACGCGCCCGTCGCGGCGTCAAGACCGGTGTTCTGCGCTTTGGCGATGCCGCCATTCTCCTGATGAATCACACGCACGCGCAAATCCTCGGCCGCATACTCGTCGCAGATCGCTCCCGAGGAATCCTTCGCGCCGTCATCCACCAGAATGATCTCCAGATTCCGATACGACTGGCCGACAATGGAATCCAGACAATACCGCAGATACTTCTCCGCGTTGTACACCGGCACGATGATGCTCACGAGTCCATTCGACGGCTCATCCGACAGTTCATTCGACAGTTCATTCGGCATGGGCATCAGTCTACTTCACCGATCATTCCGACTCGCACAGTACGTGCCGTTCGCACTATTCGCACTGTTCTGTTCGCACTGTTCGCGCCAACGTCGCTTACACCACGAATCGCACGTAGGTGTGGTCATCGAAGGATTCGAGCGTGGGGGAGAAGCCCTTGGTGTCCTTGAACTCGCGGATGAGCAGCGGATCCTTGCGACGCAGACGCAGCAACTCCGCCTCGGAGGCGTCAAGCGTGCCGCGCAGAACCGGATAGCCGTCGCTGGCGAGCACGACCTCGTCGCCCGCGTGAACGGGTGCCACATAGATCGGATACCGCGGGTCGGTGAATCCGTCGAACACGAAATACCCATACTCGCCACGCTGGTTGGCGAAATTCGTCTGCATCTTCAAAAACGGCATGATGGCGTCGCGGCCGGGGTCGGCGAACACCGCGGTGGACGTGGCGCTCGGTGGAGGCGGCACCGGATTCTCGCCGCCAGTGGATGCGCGGCCCGCCGCCTGCGCCTGGAACACGAAACTGCGCAGTTCGGCCAGAAGGATGTCGACCCTTTTCATCCTGGATATGCGTTTGCCGTTGATCATCGCCTGACAGTCGCCGAACAGCCAGATCTCATGTCTCGCCTCGCTATAGATGACGACGTTGGCCTGCAGACGTTCCGTGGGATGCTGACGGAAAAACGTGGGCGATAACGGCGAGGACTCATATCGCGCATGCAGCGCGCCGTCAAGACGACGCTGCATCTCACGCATGTCGATCGAGGAGGGCGCGTCTTTGGTGATCGTATATGTGGCGGGTGTGTCTTTGGCCATGTATGCGGCGGCCGTGGTGTTCGTGCCTGTGGAGGCTGTGCTTGTGGAGGCTGTGCTTGTGGCGGCCGTGCTCGTGACAATCGCGTCGGCAACGATGTCGTTCAACGCCTTAATCACCGTGTTCTTGGCGACGACGCCCGGCGTGGGCATCCATATGCGTTCCGACGCCTTGCTCGTCACCCCGTCGATGACCGCCACAAGACCGCCGCCGATATAATATCCGTCCTCGTTGAGCGACTGGTCCCGGTGTTTGCCGTGCGTAAACTCCTCAATGACGTCCATAACTTTCTATTGTGTCACGATGTAGGACGATGTCGAACTCGGATGCGGAGAGGGGATTGCCGGGGGTGATTGCCTTGTTCGCCAAGAATTCATGTTTGCCTTGAAATCTCCGGCGATTCGTTCATCTTGCCCATCTAGTCTGAACTATAGGAGGCCCATATTCACGACGACAGTGGAGGGGCCCCGTGAGGAAGGATACGAATATGACGCAGAATATGAGATTGCGTGTGGGCAAGCGGGTTGGTTCAGTGGCGCTTGCCGGACTGTTGACCGTGGGAATGATCGTACCGACATTCGGCATGGCCGCGACGGCCAATGCCGCGGAGACCGAGCCCGCCGCGGCGAGCACGACGGCTCCGGCCGCCAAGTCGCAGGCCCCGGCCGCGGAATCGGCTGCCAAGTCTGGTGCGGCGTCTGGTGCGGCGTCCGGTGCCAAGGCCGACGCTGCAACGAAGACCGAGGCTGCAACGAAGACCGAGTCTAAGACCCCGGCCGCCACTGCTCCGAAGGCTGCCGAGACCGTCGTGCCGCAGAGTGCAACGCCTGCCGCGCCGAAGGCCGTCGCCAAGCAGAAGCAGACCGAGGCACCGAAGGCCGAGGCCGAGGCTGTGGCAAAGAGCGAAGCCAAGTCCGCGCCGGAGACGAAGGCCGCTGCCCCGACGCAGAAGGCCACCGCCAAGGCCGAGGCTGCCCCCGCCGCCACCGCGCCCGCTGTTGACGAGTACAGCCTCGCCGGGCAGGACGGTACCGTGGTTGTGGTGGCGCCTGCCGCCAACAACGCGCAGATCGAGACGAACCTCAATCAGTTCCTCGGTGGGTACACGTTCGGCCAGCCTGCGCAGACGAACGGCAAGTGGACCGTGCAGGCCATGCTGAGCGCCAACAACCTGTCGAACGGCTGGACCATGGTGATGAGCAAGTTCACCTGGCTGAACCCGCCCGTCAAGGTCACGGACTTCGACAAGGCGTGGGCCGGCACTAACTACACGGCCACGTTCACCTATGACGACGCCGCCCAGAAGTGGGCGCTGACCACGCCGGTCAAGCTCGCCGCCAAGGCCGAGGCGACCGCGCCGGACGCCCCCGCGCTGAACGACGACAGCATCACCGCGGCCGCCGGTGCGCTTGAGGTGGTTCCGTTGAACCACACCGATGTCTTCAGCACCGTGAAGCTCAACCTGCGCAACTTCAACTATTCCGTCGGCAACGTCACCGCCGACGGCAAGGGCGGCTACACCGTGGGCATCACCGTGCAGGTGGGCGATTACGGGACATGGGCCGACACCGAGTTCCTCAAGCAGAGCGCCGCATACAACGGCGGCGTGTGGGACCGCAGCTGGGGCGAGCAGAACCTGACCGCCACCTTCGCCTATGATGCCGCCGCCAAGGGCTGGAAGCTGGTGACGCCCGCCAAGTACGCCGTGAACATCGACGTCAAGAAGGTCACCGTCTCGTTCGACACCGACAATGCCGGCACCATCGCCGACCAGACCGTGGATTATGGCACGAAGCTGACCGAGCCGGTCGCGCCGACCAAGGACGGCTACACGTTCGGTGGCTGGTACAAGGACGATAAGTTTGCGGAGAAGTTCGACTTCACCAAGCCGGTCGACTCCTTCACTGATTTCACGCTCTATGCCAAGTGGACGGAGGATAAGCCTGCCGCCAAGACCTATACGCTGTCGTTCGAGTCGAACGGCGGCTCCGAGGTCGCGGCGCAGACGGTGAGGGACGGGGAGAAGGCCGTGAAGCCTGCCTCGGATCCGACGCGCGAGGGCTATAGGTTCGCGGGCTGGTATCTGGACGAGGGCCTGACGAAGGCCGTCGACTGGACCGGCTTCACCATCGCCGCCGACACCACGGTGTACGCCAAGTGGACGGAGGAGTCCAACCCGCAGCCGGCTCCCGAGGTGGGGCTGTCCATCTCCGGCAGGGATGTGAAGGATGGCAGGCTGACCCTGAAGGTCGGCGAGACGCGCGACCTGGTCGGCAGCATCGACGTGAAGAGCCTGCAGGGCGCCGGCTCCGCGAAGGCCTCCGAGGGGGTCGACATGGGCAACGACTTCACGGCCAAAACGCTGTGGACGTCGTCCGATGTGAAGGTCGCCGGCTTCGACAGGGCCGCCAGGTTCGATGACCAGGATCTGCAGGACACGCAGCGTCTGGTCGCCATCAGCCCCGGCAAGGCGACGGTCACGTTCTCGGTGCTCGACCCCGCCACCGGCAAGCCGGTCGAGGGCCTGGCCCCGGCGACGCTTGAGGTGACGGTCGTGTCCGGCGGCACGGCCCCGAAGACCGAGCCGGCCGCCACGGCGAAGTCCACCGTCAAGGCCCCGGCCGGCAGGACGGCCGCCCAGACGGCCGCCAAGCAGCCGCTGGCCAGGACCGGCGCCGGGGTCGCCTCGGTCGCCATGGCCACGATGCTGCTTGCGGCGGCCGGCGCCGTGTTCGCCATCGCCCGCCGCGGGCGGGAGCGCTGAGCGGCCCCATCCGTCCGGCGCCCCTGCGGGATGGGGGAGCCGCACGCCGCGGGCAGGCGGCAGGGGTCCGATAGGATGGCGCGTTGACGCGCAAGGGGGCTTGCTGTGTCGGATTCCGGACATGAAACGGAATCCGCCACAGCAAGCCCCCTTTTTTTCGTATACCGCCGCCATGAGGCGTCCCCTAGGCCCGCGGCCCGTCCCTGCGGCCCCGCGACCTCCCCGCGACCGCGTGCCGGACTCCCTATTGCGTGCCGGACTTCGCGATACGTGTTGGACCCCGAAAACCACGATTGTTGAAATTGCAACGATTCCGTTCCCATCACACAACGCAAAGTCCAACACGCAGCATGAAGTCCAACACGCACGGCGAAGTCCGACACGCAACACGTAACACGTGGCATGTGGCACACGTTATGTGTTACGCGGGAGCCGATAAGTTATAGGATGTCGAGCTCGACGATGAGGGCGAGATGATCGGTCCTCGGCACCCGCGCCGTATGCACCGACCGTGCCACGATGCCCGGCGTATGCAATACATGATCGATTTCGATCAACGCCGGGAACGTCGGCCAACTGGCCGGGAAACTCGGATTCCACCCCCGATGCAGCTCCAACGACGAATCCGCCAATCCTGTCCCATGGCGCAATGCGTCACGAAAACTCGGATGAAACACGCTGGAATTCATGTCGCCAAGCACCACGGCCGCGCAATGCGGCGCCGTGGAATACTGCTTCGGCGTCCCATCGGCATCGGTCGGCAAATGGGGGGTGCCTGCCGCGTCGGCGTCACGTCGTTCCGCACTGGCGCCACGTCGTTCTGCACTGGCATCACGTCGTTGCGCATCGGCGATATTGCTCCCACGTGACGCGGTCGTCATGCCGGCCGTATTGCACGCGCCGGCACGGTCGGCGAACGAACCAAGCGCGCGAATGCCGTCACTCCAGTCCTGTCCGCTACGAGGCGGGGATTTCGGATGCACCGACGCGAACTCCACAAGCTGCCCGCCCAGACGGACCTTGGCGACCGGAGCCGCCGCCGCACTGATATCCACCGACGAATCCGCGGTCTCGACCGGCTTGAACCGCATGAACAACGCATTCGAGCCGGCATTGTCGCTCGGCCGGGATTCGCCGAGCGCACGATAGGGGAGTTCGTCGTCGATATGCGACTCCTCAAGACGGTGGATAAGATCGTCGTTCACCTCCTGCACGGCGAGCAGGTCGATATGCTCGGTCTTCACCAGATGCATGATGGTGCCCGTATCCGCACGGCCGTATCTCGTGTTCAACGTCATCACGCGAATCGTCGTCGTATGACGGTTCGCGTTCGATTCCGTGGATTTCACGAAATCCTCGGACGACGAATATTCGACCGATTGACTGGGAACACCAAGCATCGGCGAAAGAAAACCGGGGACGGTCATGACATACGGAAGCTGCCACAACAATTGGATGACCAGCAGGATTATGGCCATGACGGTCTGCGGCCAGGCATGGCGTATGACGGCGGTTGCGAGCAACACGACGATGGGCGCCGTCAGCAGTGGAATCAGCGCGATGGCCTCCGGCAGCGGTCGATGCGCATCCATGCCGGCGGGCAGATATCTCAATGCCATCCACAGGGCGATGACGACAAGCAGGATCCAAAGGATCACAAGGCGGCTCCTTGGGGAGAGGGAAGGGGACGATGACAGGATGCGTGGCGGACGTTTCTTTACAGACATAGGATGAACCGCGGAAATCGGCAGACGACCAAGACATGGCCAGCGGTCGACATAATGAAGATGGTGGCGCTTGGCGCTCCCCTCAGTCTGCTAAAGCAG
Organism: Bifidobacterium catulorum; assembly: GCF_003129925.1. Taxonomy (GTDB): domain Bacteria; phylum Actinomycetota; class Actinomycetes; order Actinomycetales; family Bifidobacteriaceae; genus Galliscardovia; species Galliscardovia catulorum. Next base: position 36,027 of record NZ_QFFN01000022.1, read on the forward strand.
ACAGCTCCCCTCCGTCGGGAGGGGAGCCGATGCCGGAACGGGAACGAAAGAACTGGATTGCGTTAACGGCCGAACAGACCGCCGAGGCCGCCGCCGAGATTCGGCGGAAGCTCGGGCATACCGTTCTCACCCATCTGCAGGCCGGCCGGAAGCGCCGGGTTCTGTGGCTGCTTCTGGAACGCGGAGCCGCCGTTGCCGCCGGACCTGCCCTTGCCGGAGAGACGCTCGCGCAATGCCTTCTCCTCGGCCTCGCGCTTCATCGGGTTGCCGGAACGGCCCTTCTTGTTCTTCTTGCCCTTCTTGGCCTTACGGGCGCTCTTGCCGCCGCCGGGGCCTCCCATGCCGGGGATGCCGCGCGAGCCGTTGCTCATACGCCTCATCATCTTCGCGGCCTGCTCGAACCGCTGCAGCAGACCATTCACCGCGGAGACCGTGTTACCGGAACCGTAGGCGATGCGGGCGCGACGCGATCCGTCGATGATCTTGGGGTTGCGACGCTCCTCGGGGGTCATCGACCGGATAATCGCCTCCGTGCGGTCGACCTCCTTCTCGTCGAACATCTCCAGTTCCTTGCGATGCGCCGCCATGCCCGGAATCATGCCGAGCAGGTTCTTCATCGGGCCGAGCTTGCGCACCTGCTGCAATTGGTCGAGGAAATCGTCCAGACCGAAGCTGCCGTCGGAGATCTTCGTGGCGGCCTTACGGGCCTCCTTCTCGTCGAACTCCTTCTGCGCCTGCTCGATGAGCGTGAGGATGTCGCCCATGTCGAGGATGCGGGAGGCCATGCGGTCGGGGTGGAACACCTCGAAGTCCTTGAGGCCCTCGCCGTTTGAGGCGAAGAGGATCGGCTTGCCGGTCACGCTCGCCACCGACAGTGCGGCGCCGCCTCGGGCATCGCCGTCAAGCTTGGAAAGCACCACGCCGGTGAAGTCCACGCCCTCGTCGAACGCCTTCGCGGTCTTCACCGCGTCCTGGCCGATCATTGCGTCGATGACGAACAGGATCTCGTTCGGCTGCACGGCGTCGCGGATGTCGCGGGCCTGCTTCATCAGCGCCTCGTCCACGCCGAGACGGCCGGCGGTGTCGATGATCACCGTGTCGTACAGCTTCTCCTTGGCCAGCTTGATGGAGTCGCGGGCCACCTTCACCGGGTCGCCGGTCGCCTCGCCGGGGGAGACCACGTCGGAGCTGTCGGCCTGCACACCCGGTTCGGGGGCGTATACGGGCACGCCGGCACGTTCGCCCACCACCTGCAGCTGGGTGACGGCGTTCGGGCGCTGGAGGTCGGCGGCCACGAGCAGCGGGGTGTGGCCCGCGTCCTTGAGCCAGTAGCCGAGCTTGCCGGCCAGCGTGGTCTTGCCGGCGCCCTGCAGACCGGCGAGCATGATGATCGTCGGCGGGTTCTTCGCAAAGTTCAGCGGACGGTCCACTCCGGCGCCGAGGATGTTCGTCAGCTCGTCGTTGACGATGGACACCACCTGTTGGGCCGGGTTCAGCGCCTGCGAGACCTCGGCGCCCAGCGCGCGCTCGCGCACCTTGGCGGTGAAGGCGCGGACCACGTCGAGCGCCACGTCGGCGTCGAGCAGTGCGCGGCGGATCTCGCGGATCGTGCCGTCGATATCCGCTTCGGAAAGCTTGCCCTTCGAGCGCAGGTTCTTGAACGCGCCCGAAAGACGGTCAGTCAAAGAAGTAAAAGCAGCCATAATGCACATAAGTCTACCGATGCGGCGGGAAAACGGCCATACGGAGCCGGATGGGTCCGTAATGCAATGGTGGCGGTCGCGGAATACGCATGAGCTGATGATCACGAGCATTACGGTCTCGGAACTGTATCTGGGTGTGCGGCTTATGCCGGCGTTGCAATACAGCCGTATCGTGGCTGACCGTCGAAAAGCCGGCCGCACTATCGGCGTGCAGGATGCGATGATCGTGGCGATCGCGAAGTCGCGCGGCGCCGCGTTGGCTACTCGGAACGTCAGGAATTTCGAGGATACCGGCGTGGAGCTCGTCAATCCGTGGGAGCGGAACTGAGGGCGTTGGGGACCTGAGGGTGCTGCGTGTGTGGGACTCCCCTCAGTCAGCTTCGCTGACAGCTCCCCTCAGTCGTGAGGGGAGCCGGTTGGTGAGAGCGAACTGCTTCCCACATGGTTGAGGGGAGCCGGTTGTCGTAAACGGTGTGAGGGAGCCGGGCGGG
>NZ_QFFN01000023.1 GCF_003129925.1 Bifidobacterium catulorum
TTTTTTTTGTGGGCCGTTTTCGGCTTTCCATGAAGGGTTTTTTGTGGAGGGTTTGATTCTGGCTCAGGACGAACGCTGGCGGCGTGCTTAACACATGCAAGTCGAACGGGATCCTGCCAGCTTGCTGGTGGGTGAGAGTGGCGAACGGGTGAGTAATGCGTGACCGACCTGCCCTGTACTGCGGAATAGCTCCTGGAAACGGGTGGTAATGCCGCATGTTCCACATTGTCGCATGGTGGTGTGGGAAAGGTTTTTCCGGTATGGGATGGGGTCATGTCCTATCAGCTTGTTGGTGGTGTAAGGGACCACCAAGGCGTTGACGGGTAGCCGGCCTGAGAGGGCGACCGGCCACATTGGGACTGAGATACGGCCCAGACTCCTACGGGAGGCAGCAGTGGGGAATATTGCACAATGGGCGCAAGCCTGATGCAGCGACGCCGCGTGCGGGATGACGGCCTTCGGGTTGTAAACCGCTTTTGTTTGGGAGCAAGCAGTGATGTGAGTGTACCTTTCGAATAAGCGCCGGCTAACTACGTGCCAGCAGCCGCGGTAATACGTAGGGCGCAAGCGTTGTCCGGAATTATTGGGCGTAAAGGGCTCGTAGGCGGCCCGTCGCGTCCGGTGTGAAAGCCCATCGCTTAACGGTGGGTCTGCGCCGGGTACGGGCGGGCTTGAGTGCGGTAGGGGAGACCGGAATTCCCGGTGTAACGGTGGAATGTGTAGATATCGGGAAGAACACCGATGGCGAAGGCAGGTCTCTGGGCCGTAACTGACGCTGAGGAGCGAAAGCGTGGGGAGCGAACAGGATTAGATACCCTGGTAGTCCACGCCGTAAACGGTGGACGCTGGATGTGGGGCCCTTTCCACGGGTTCCGTGTCGGAGCTAACGCGTTAAGCGTCCCGCCTGGGGAGTACGGCCGCAAGGCTAAAACTCAAAGAAATTGACGGGGGCCCGCACAAGCGGCGGAGCATGCGGATTAATTCGATGCAACGCGAAGAACCTTACCTGGGCTTGACATGTTCCCGGCGACCGCAGAGATGTGGTTTCCCTTCGGGGCGGGTTCACAGGTGGTGCATGGTCGTCGTCAGCTCGTGTCGTGAGATGTTGGGTTAAGTCCCGCAACGAGCGCAACCCTTGCCCTGTGTTGCCAGCGCGTCATGGCGGGGACTCACGGGGGACCGCCGGGGTTAACTCGGAGGAAGGTGGGGATGACGTCAGATCATCATGCCCCTTACGTCCAGGGCTTCACGCATGCTACAATGGCCGGTACAGCGGGATGCGATGCGGTGACGCGGAGCGGATCCCTGAAAACCGGTCTCAGTTCGGATCGGAGCCTGCAACTCGGCTCCGTGAAGGTGGAGTCGCTAGTAATCGCGGATCAGCAACGCCGCGGTGAATGCGTTCCCGGGCCTTGTACACACCGCCCGTCAAGTCATGAAAGTGGGCAGCACCCGAAGCCGGTGGCCTGACCCTTGTGGGGGGGAGCCGTCTAAGGTGAGGCTCGTGATTGGGACTAAGTCGTAACAAGGTAGCCGTACCGGAAGGTGCGGCTGGATCACCTCCTTTCTACGGAGATTTCTTGGAAATTCCATGCCATGGTTTTTGTGTGGCGTGGTCGTGCCCCTGGGTGCGGGGTGTTCCCGCATGGTGGGGGTTTCTGGTGTGGAGCGGTCTTTGGCTTTTCGGTGGTATGGGGCATGCTTTTGGGCTCCCGGGCCGCGACCTTTTTTTCGGGTTTGGTCTGGTGTCCCGTGGCCGTGGGTCGTGCGCGTGTGTCGTGTGTGGCCGGTGGCCGTGTGGGCCGGTGGGTTGAGAACTGGATAGTGGACGCGAGCGGACCATGTCGTGGCCCTCCCTTGTGTGGGGGGTTGGTGTGGTTTGCTTTGCTGTGATTTTCTTTTTCGCCGGATGCCCTGTTGTTTCGGGGTGTCTGGTCGATCGTTTGTGATCATGATGATGTGTTGATGTGTTGTCCGGTAGTTCGCGGATGTCTTGTCGCGGGTGGGGCCGTCCTGTTGGGTGGTGTTGCCTGTGAAGGGCGTATGGTGGATGCCTTGGCGCACTGGACCGATGAAGGACGTGTGGGGCCGCGATAGGCCTCGGGGAGCCGCCGACAGGGCTTTGATCCGAGGGTGTCCGAATGGGGAAACCCGCCAGTCTTGATGGGCTGGCACCGCATTTTGTGCGGGGGGTACGCAGGGAAGTGAAACATCTCAGTACCTGCAGGAGAGGATATTCCGTGAGTAGTGGCGAGCGAAAGCGGATGATGGCTAAACCGGTGTCGTGTGATACCCGTCGGGGGTTGCGGCGCCGGGGTCGTGGGACATGCTGTCCCGGTTCCGACGGGCCGGGCGGCAGTGATAAAGCGTCGTGCTAGATGAACGGGATTGAATTCCCGGCCGTAGAGGGTGATGGCCCCGTAGTCGGTCGCATGGCGCCTGCCGATGTGTGTTCCCAAGTAGCGCGGGACTCGTGGAATCCCGTGTGAATCCGCCCAGACCGTTGGGTAAGCCTGAATATTCCGGTGCGACCGATAGTGTACTAGTACCGTGAGGGAAAGGTGAAAAGCACCCCGGGAGGGGAGTGAAATAGTATCTGAAACCGTGCGCTTACGAACCGTCGGAGCCTTTCGGGGTGACGGCGTGCCTATCGAAAAATGAGTCTGCGAGTCAGTGGTGTGTGGCGAGCATAAGCCGTGTGGCGGATGCGTAGCGAAGGCGAGTCCTAATAAGGCGTTTGAGTCGCATGCCCTGGACCCGAAGCGGGATGATCTAGCCCTGAGCAGGCTGAAGCGCGGGTAGGACCGCGTGGAGGGCCGAACCCACCTAGGTTGAAAACTGGGGGGATGACTTGGGGCTGGGGGTGAAAGGCCAATCAAATTCCGTGATAGCTGGTTCTCTCCGAAATGCATTTGGGTGCAGCGTCAGGTGATTGCGTCCGGGGGGTAGAGCTACTGGATGCTTGAGGGCCCGTACTGGGTACCGACAGCAGCCAAACTCCGAATACCCGTGATGTGTATCCTGGCAGTGACTCGGCGGGGGATAAGCTCCGTCGTGGAGAGGGAGACAGCCCTGACCGTCGTCTAAGGTCCCCAAGCGCGTGCTAAGTGGGAAAGGATGTGGAGTCGCATAGACAGCCAGGAGGTTGGCTCAGAAGCAGCCATCCTTGAAAGAGTGCGTAACAGCTCACTGGTCTAGTGGTTCCGCGCCGACAATGTAGCGGGGCTCAAGCACGCCACCGAAGACGCGGCAGTGTCTTTTGACGCTGGGTAGGAGAGCGTCCCATGCGGGGCGAAGCGGGCGCGGGAGCGTCCGTGGACCGTTTGGGAGTGAGAATGCAGACATGAGTAGCGAGATGGGGGTGGGAATCCCCCACGCTGGATGACCAAGGGTTCCAGGGCCACGTTCGTCGTCCCTGGGTGAGTCGGGTCCTAAGGCGAGGCCGACAGGCGTAGTCGAATGGATGAACGGGTTGATATTCCCGTACCGGCCGTGTACCGTCAGGTCCGGGACCCGGTTGCTAACCTCCGGTCCGTGTGGATGCGTCCTTCGGGGCGTTGACGCTTGGATTGTTGGGAACCGCCGGGCAGTAGGATAGCGCGGGAGTGACGCAGAACGGCAGCCGGCCGCGGAGGTGGTTTTCCGTGGTCAAGCGCGCAGGACGCCATGCAGGCAAATCCGTGTGGCATGTGTCCGAGGCGTGATGATGGGGGGCTTCCTGCCCCGATATCCGGTGATCCGATGCTGTCGAGAAAAGCTTCGGCGTGAGGTGCACGGGCGCCCGTACCCCAAACCGACACTGGTGGTCAGGTAGAGAATACCAAGGCGATCGAGAGAATCCTGGTCAAGGAACTCGGCAAATTGCTCCCGTGCCTTCGGCATAAGGGAGGCCCCCGAGGGTGAAGGGACTTGCTCCCGGAGCGTTTGGGGGTGGCACAGGCCAGGGGGTAGCGACTGTTTACCAAAAACACAGGAGCGTGCGAAGGCGCAAGCCGCTGTATACGCTCTGACGCCTGCCCGGTGCCGGAAGGTTAAGAGGATCCGTCAGCTTCGGCGAAGCGGTGAATTCAAGCCCCGGTAAACGGCGGTGGTAACTATAACCATCCTAAGGTAGCGAAATTCCTTGTCGGGCAAGTTCCGACCTGCACGAATGGCGTAACGACTTCCCCACTGTCTCGACCAGGAGCTCGGCGAAATTGCAGTACGAGTAAAGATGCTCGTTAAGCGCAGAAGGACGAAAAGACCCCGGGACCTTTACTATACCTTGGTATTGTCGTTAGGCGTGGACTGTGTAGCATAGGCGGGAGGCTTCGAAGCGGGTGCGCCAGCATCCGTGGAGCCGTCGTTGAAATACCGCTCTGTCCATGTCTGGCGTCTAACCTCGACGTGTCATCCATGTCAGGGACAGTGCCTGGCGGGTAGTTTAACTGGGGCGGTTGCCTCCCAAAGGATAACGGAGGCGCTCAAAGGTCCGCTCAGCCCGGTTGGCAATCGGGTGTCGAGTGCAATCGCACAAGCGGGCTTGACTGTGAGACCGACGGGTCGAGCAGGGACGAAAGTCGGAGATAGTGATCCGGTGCCGGCGCACGGGCGCGGCATCGCTCAACGGATAAAAGGTACCCCGGGGATAACAGGCTGATCATTCCCAAGAGTCCATATCGACGGGATGGTTTGGCACCTCGATGTCGGCTCGTCGCATCCTGGGGCTGGAGCAGGTCCCAAGGGTTCGGCTGTTCGCCGATTAAAGCGGCACGCGAGCTGGGTTCAGAACGTCGTGAGACAGTTTGGTCTCTATCCTCTGCGCTCGTTGGAATGCTGAGGAGCCCTGCCCATAGTACGAGAGGACCTGGGTGGACGAACCTCTGGTATGCCAGTCGTCACGCCAGTGGCGTGGCTGGTTGGCTACGTTCGGATGGGATAACCGCTGAAAGCATCTAAGCGGGAAGCCCTCTCCAAGATGAGCATTCCGTACGGTCCTCGGACCGTTGGAGGCCCCATGTGGAACACGTGGTTGATAGGCCGGAGGTGGAAGCCCCGTGAGGGGTGGAGCCGACCGGTACTAACGGCCGAAGGGCAATACTTCTTTACACCCCGTACGCGGCCCCTTTCGGGCCCGCGACGGACACTGCGCGGAACGCGATGGCACGGAGCATCATCATGCGCCACGCATCGGCCAAGGCGAAAGAACACGAATACATCACGGCACGCGTCCGCCATCCGGTCCCCAATCCACCGGGGAAGGCGGGGGAGACACCCCGCCGGGATAATCGAACACAGGATTTTGCGGCGGCCATGGCCCGGGGGAGACGCCCGGTCCCATTCCGAACCCGGAAGCTAAGACCCGGCACGGCGATGGTACTGCACCCGACAGAGTGTGGGAGAGTAGCACGCCGCCGCAATCACACTCTTACCAAGGAAAGGGACCGCCCCAGCCGGGACGGCCCCTTTTCCCATATCCGGGGCTTCGACCACGCACACCGGCAAACACCCTTCCCGCACCACACCCACAACAAACACAACACCCACCACACAACATCACTTCCCCCGCGCGGAACACATGCACAATAGCGTGGACACCGGGGGTACCGCGTCCGTCTCCGTGGCCGCAGACACCCCCATCATCACACACTCATTGAAGATTCAAGGCCAGAACGGGATTCTTATTCTCGCGTGTCGCCGTCGTGTCTTTGGTTGGTCTGAGCGGTCCGTCGAGCTTCTCTGATGCCGGACCCGCTCTCGTAGACGTCGATGCGGGTGACGGGTCGTTGCACGCCGGACATGGTGCTGGCAAAACCACATCCGTCAACAATACCGGTAAACCGACTTGTTCTTTGTGTTTTTTTGATGTACTGGAAGCATCCTACGTCCAAAGGGACGTATTCCACTGAGAGATGAAGGACATCATGAAAACCATGAAGACGAGGATGCAGCGCAATCGTAAACGGCAATTCCATCGAATTCTTCGCCAGGACCGCGAGCGGAGACAAACTCATACGAGGTTACGTATGCTTGCGGCCGGTTGTCTCATTTGCGTCATAACAATTATTCCTTCAATCCAGCCTTCCGCTGCATCATCAATGAATTGGAGCGCGAACCCTCCTCATCCTTCCTGCCGCATAGCCTATATCTGGCCTATCGTCGTCGATGGGGAACCGGTCATCACACGTCGATTCGAAAATCCACCGCGTCCATGGCTTCCCGGACATCGGGGCATCGACTTATCCACCGGCAAGGAGCAACCCATCATCGCCCCGGCGAACGGTAGAGTGGCCTTCGTGGGCAAGGTCGCATCGAAGAGCGTCGTGACCATCCGACATGAGGACAACATCACCACGACGTATGAGCCGGCTGTCAGCGACCTGCCCGTGGGGTCGTCGGTCATGCAAGGGCAGAGATTCGCAACGGTTCATGGCGGGTCGGACCATTGTGCGGAATCCTGCATGCATTGGGGCATGAAAACGGGAAAGACTACATATATGGATCCGGAACATGCCGTCAGGCCACAACGCATTGTACTGAAACCATTGTGATCATGAGATTCGTTGCCGATATACACGACAAACCCCTCCGATTGTGTAGAATCCAAAGTAGCGAGTCAAAGACAGGGAGCAAGTATGCTGAAGGAATATACTCGTCCTGAAACGATCAATGTCGATTCGAACAAGAACATCTTTTCCATCCTGGAAGAACGGGCAGGGCGCACGCCGCAGGATTCCCTCGTGGAATACAAGGACAACAATGGCGAATGGCAGTCGTTCACGGCCGAGGAATTTCAGAACCTCGTGATCTCTCTGGCCAAAGGCCTGATCGCCAGGGGGATTACCAAAGGTGATTCGGTGGCCGTGATCTCGCATACACGTTGGGAGTGGACGGCTCTTGACCTGGCCATAATGTCGATCGGCGCCTTGACGGTACCGGTGTATGAGACCAACTCCGCCCTGCAGGTCAAGATGATCTTCAATGACGCGAAGGTGAGAATGGCCTTCGTCGAAGACGATGAGCAACGCGACAAGGTCGAATCCATCCGTGATCAGGCGGCATACCTCAACGATGTCTATGTGATATCCCTTGGCGCGCTTGACGCGCTTGCAGAATTCGGACGGACCATCGCCGATGACGAGTTCTGGAAGCGGGAGAACGCCGTCAACGGGGATGACCTCGCCACGATTGTATATACGTCGGGATCGACGGGCGCTCCCAAAGGCATCGAACTGACCCACGGCGGCTTTGTGTATATCGCATACTCCGGCTGCAACTCCATGCCCGACATTGCCATGAAACCCAATCGTCGGTTGTTGCTGTTCCTTCCTCTGGCCCATGTGTTCGCACGATATATGCAGTTCTTCTGCTTTGCGGGCAATGTGACATTGGGACTGTCCAGCAATCTGAAGACCATCATCCCCGATTTCCAGGTCTTCAAGCCGACTTTCGTCCTTGCGGTTCCGCGCATCTTCGAAAAGATATACAACGCCGCATCGCAGAAGGCCGGGAAGGGACTGAAGGGACGGTTGTTCTATGACGCTGCCGATACGGCGCGAGCGTGGTCCCATGCCCAACAGTCGGGGGAGAAGATTCCGTTGGGCGTCAGCGCCAAACATTCACTATACAACACGTTGATCTATTCAAGCATCATGGAAGTATTCGGTGGTCATGTCGAGTACGCCGTATCCGGCGGGGCTCCTCTTGACAGCGCCGTCGCGCACTTTTTCAACGGCATCGGATTGCCGCTGCTTGAGGGCTATGGCATGACCGAGACCTGTGCCCCTGCATGTGTGAATCCGACGTCCGGATATAGGATCGGCACCGTCGGACTGCCTCTGGAAGGAGTGAGCTTCGGCGTGGACGACGATGGCGAGCTGTGCGTCAAAAGCCGTGCGGTATGCAGGGGATATCACAACCATCCCGAAATCACCACGCAACAGATCGTCGATGGCTGGCTGCACACCGGCGATCTTGGAGACATCGACGACGACGGATTCGTCAGCATCACCGGCCGCAAGAAGGATCTGATCATCACGGCCGGCGGCAAGAACGTCTCACCGGGCATCCTTGAGGCGTCGGTGATGACATCGCCGGTCGTCGACCAATGTCTGGTCATAGGGGACCGGCGACCGTTCATCGCGGCCCTCATCACCATCGACCTGGCCGACGCGAATACATGGTTGAAGTCGCAGGGGGCCGAACCGGTGTCTTCGCTCGCCGAGGCGAAGGACAACCCCATCATCGCGACGGAGGTGGAGCGCGCCGTGGATGCCGCCAACGCATTGGTGTCCCGGGCGGAGTCCATCCGCAAGTTCGAGGTTCTTGACGAGGACTTCACGGAGGAGAACGGTATGCTTACGCCCAGCCTGAAGGCCAGACGCGCCGCCATAGAACAACGGTACGCCGGTCTGATAGACAAGGTCATCTACGTACCCAGGAAAGCCGCGTAGCCGTGCTGAATTGGCTGGATATGACCTGCCGCTGGACATACTGCAAGCAAGTCCAGCGGCAAATCGACATTGTCTGAATCGTTCCCGTATCCCTATAGTCCCGCATCCGCCGGGCGAATGTACCCTGGGTCTATCAGGGTCTTCTTCAAGTTGCTGGCCGATACGCTGACGATGTCCTCGTGAATGGTCGGAACCTTCCTTCCGCTCATTTCGGTGGTATCCGACAGCCGAAGGCCGTCGGTCGTGTCGAGTTCGTCTCCCATGTTCAGCGCTTTGACTGTCAGCGCGATGTCTTCGGCGTACTGCTTGCGGTTCTCCAGCCCGGTGCTCCATTGGTGTCCGTTGACGACTTGGAGGATGTTGGAGAGATAGACGCCGTAGCCGGTTACGATAGGCCATGCGGGATCGTCTTCGGATCCCACCGTCGTCCCGCCCTTTTCGGAGGGGGATTGCCGTTCGCCCGTGGAGGAACCATTGTTCTGAGGCTCCGGCACCTTTCCTTTCTTCAGGTCCTTGTTGCCGGTGATGTTGCCGACGATGCCGCCGATGGTGATTTCCGGATTGATGTCGGCGGCAGAACCCTTGTATCCCATATCCGCGAGGGCGTCGGTCACGCCTGCGGCCACCATGTCGTTCATCGCAATCACGCCGTCGATGGATGGATGGGACGGGGATTCCCCGTTCGCGTCGAGCCTATGGACGAACTCCGTCTTCGCCGCATCCTGATTGGGCGCCTCGAACACGACCCTGCTCCAGCTGCCTTCGTCACTGGATGAATCCAGCAGCCCCGATGGGCTGATTGCGGCACCGGAGCGGAAATAGGGGCCCAGCGCCTGCCAGATGCCGGCGAACGCCTCCTTGTTGGTTTCATCATCGCTGGCGGGCAGCATGATCTCGATGCTCTTGGGATTGCGCGATGTGGCCCGGGCGAGCGCCAGCTTGCTGGCCGTCAGCGTGGCCTGAGTGTATGCGATCTCCTTTACGGTGGACATGCGGACATAGGCGTCGGGGGCGAAACCCTCCACTTCGTTGGCCACGAGAACGACCGACACGCCGGCTTTTTTCGCCGCGTTCAGAGCGGACGCCAGATGCTCGACGCTCTTCGTCGTCTGATCGCCGTCGGATTGCTCCGCGGTCTGGGTGATGTAGTCGCCATACTGGCGTGTCGCGTCATCGGGGTCGGCGACGGGGGCGATGACGATGGTGGCTTTGCCACTGGACGTGTCCCGGGTCTCTCGGGCTGATCCGGAGGGGTCCGAGGTGGCCTGGGATCCGTGTCCGGCCACGTATTCGTCGACGGCGTCGATCTGCTCGTCGATGGTTTTGGATTTGACGGTCTCAATGTCATCCTCGTCGAATCCGTGCGTGACAAGCGATTCGACGAGGTCGCCGCCCAGCTTGGTCCACTTGTTCAAAGGCGTGCTTTGCGAAAGCGTGATGCCATCATCGGGAAGCAGGATCAGTGCGGAACCCGCATTCGTGCGCTTGGCGGACGTTTCCGAGGCGGACGCATCGGAGGGACTTGGCGAAACGTCGGAGGCTCCGCCGCAGGCGGCGAGCGACAACATCATGGCCAGACACGTCAGGGCGCCGACGAGGCTTGCACCGCGTTTGCACCATCCACGCACACGCACAGACATACATCACATCCTTCGCTGACCCATGGGCATATGTGCATGGGTCCTCCGTAAATAATCGGCTATGGGGATTGTAAGGCATTTCGCAGACGCTTGCAGTGGAGGCACTGGTGGCATCCCCGCAAAAACAAGGATGCCCGGCACCAGGCCGGGCATCCGGAAGAAGGCTATACGGGGAGAAAGCCTCGCGTCAGTCGGCAAGCGCCCTGCCGAGGTTCTCGTCCAATGCATCCATGAAGCCCTCGGTGTCCAGCCAGGCCTGATCGGGGCCGATAAGCATGGCGAGGTCCTTGGTCATCTGCCCGCCCTCGACGGTGTCGATGATGACCTTCTCCAGGGTCTGCGCGAAGTGACGGACCTCGGGCGTGCCGTCGAGGTCGGCACGGTGCTTGAGGCCGCCGGTCCACGCGAAGATGGAAGCGATCGGGTTGGTGGAGGTCTTCTCGCCCTTCTGCCAACGACGGTAGTGACGGGTCACGGTGCCATGGGCCGCCTCCGCCTCGACGGTCTGGCCGTCCGGTGTCATGAGCACCGAGGTCATGAGACCCAGGGAGCCGAAGCCCTGCGCCACGGAATCGGACTGCACGTCGCCGTCATAGTTCTTGCATGCCCAGATGTAGCCTCCGTGCCACTTGAGGGAGCTGGCGACCATGTCGTCGATGAGGCGGTGCTCGTAGGTCAGTCCCTCGGCCTCGAACCGCTCCTTGTATTCGGTTTCGAACACTTCGGCGAAAATGTCCTTGAACTGGCCGTCGTAGGCCTTGAGGATGGTGTTCTTGGTGGAAAGGTACACGGGGTAATGGCGCATGAGGCCGTAGTTGAAGCAGGCGCGTGCGAAGCCACGGATGGAGTCGTTGACGTTGTACTGCACCTGGGCCACGCCGCCGTCCTCGCCGTAGTCGTAGACCACGTGCTCGATGGGCTCCGAACCGTTCTCCGGAGTGAAGGTGACGGTGAGCCTTCCCGCGCCCGGCACCTTGAAGTCGGTGGCCTTGTACTGGTCTCCGAAGGCGTGGCGGGCCACGACGATCGGCTTGGTCCAGCCCGGCACGAGCCGGGGCACGTTGCTCATGACGATTGGTTCGCGGAAGATGGTGCCGCCGAGGATGTTGCGGATGGTGCCGTTGGGGGACTTCCACATCTTCTTCAGACCGAACTCCCTGACGCGGGCCTCGTCCGGGGTGATGGTGGCGCATTTGACGCCGACGTGCTCGCGTTTGATGGCCTCGGCGGCGTCGATCGTCACCTGGTCGTCGGTCGCGTCGCGGTTCTCGATGCCGAGGTCGTAGTAGTCGAGGTCGACGTCGAGGTACGGCAGAATGAGACGGTCCTTGATGTCCTTCCAAATGACACGGGTCATCTCGTCGCCGTCAAGCTCGACGACCTTGCCTTCGACTTTGATTTTCGCCATGGGATAGTGCTCCTTCTAACGGCATGATCGGATGCGTTGTCATTACAACATCTTTGTTCATACACGATTCATGTTTCAGCGCGTGGATAATGTCCAGTTTCGGCTCATCCTCATCGTCGCCACGGCGCATTAGCCTAGGGAGCATGACTCAAGAGACTGAAATCGGCCTGGGCAAGTCCGGCCGTCTGTGCTATTCCCTGGACGATGTGGCCATCGTGCCGTCGCGACGCACCCGAGATCCCGGCGATGTGTCGACGGCGTGGCAGGTGGACGCCTACGAATTCGACATACCCGTCATCGGCGCCCCCATGGATTCGGTGATGAGTCCGGCCACGGTGATCGAGCTGGGGCGTCTGGGAGGACTGGGGGTTCTCGATCTCGAAGGCCTGTGGACGCGTTACGACGATCCCGAGCCGTTGCTGGCGGAGATCGCGAAAGCCCCGCAGGAGCAGTCCACGGCACGCATGCAGGAGCTGTACAAGGCCCCCATCCGCGCCGATCTGATCACCAGAAGGCTGCATGAGATTCGTGACGCCGGCGTGACCGTCGCGGGTGCGTTGACCCCGCAGCGCACGCAGGAGTTCTATTCCACGGTGCTTGAGGCCGGAGTCGACCTGTTCGTCATCCGCGGAACCGCCGTCTCCGCGGAACACGTGTCGCGCTCGCATGAGCCCCTCAATCTGAAGAAGTTCATCTACGAACTGGATGTCCCGGTAATCGTGGGCGGTGCCGCGACCTATCAGGCGGCGTTGCATCTCATGCGCACCGGCGCTGCCGGCGTGCTTGTGGGCATAGGCGGCGGTGCCGTCTCCACCATGCGTACCACCATCGGCATGCATGCCCCCATGGCCACCGCCATCGCCGATGTGGCCGCCGCACGCAGGGACTACATGGACGAGTCCGGTGGCCGCTATGTGCATGTCATCGCCGATGGAGGCACCGGTGTGTCCGGCAATTTCGTCAAGGCGTTCGCGCTCGGCGCGGATGCGGTCATGCTCAGCGCCCCTCTGGCCCGCGCCTCCGAAGCCCCCGGCCGGGGTGAGCTGTGGGGTGCCGAGGCGCACCATGCCGAGTTGCCCCGCGGTCGCCGTTTCCATGTGGGCACTGTGGGTGACATGCGCCGCATTCTGTTCGGCCCCAGCCACCAGGCCGATGGGACCGTGAATTTCATCGGCGCGCTCCGCAGGGCCATGGCCTCCACGGGCTATCTCGACGTCAAGGAGTTCCAGCGCTGCGGCGTGGTGGTGACGCCTTACGAGAGCCTGTGACTTGTTGCGTCGCGGCGTGAGCAGCCGATGTTCGATGGGCGGCGTTATGCCGCCCATTTTTTTTTCTTTGCCCTCGTATCCGACACGCCCGGGGGGATGGCGTCAAACGTTTGCCTGTGTGTGAGAAAACGGTTTCGTAATGATTTTTTCCTTGAGTTATCCACATTATTCGTTTTCGATTTGACTCTGTGAGCGTTCACCCCCATGCTTGTATATATCCCCTTAAACAGGATGCGCACGGATGAGCGTCCACGGGGGCGAGCCAGGAAGGGCGAGAAGATGTATGAATTCAAGCAGAACCCTGAGGAAGAGGGCGAGTTTTCGTTCATTCTGCCGGGGTGCTATGGCGCGCCGGGCGGAGTGCGAATCCGTGTGAACAGGCTGGTCCCCAGTGATCTCAGCATGAGGGAGAGCGCGGACGTGGCCGTCAAGGCATGCCAGCTGGTATGCCTCGCCTCCGATGTGGCACGAGGCCGTCTTTCGGGCAGGTCCCTCGACAGGAACGTGACCGAGAAGGGCATCGACCGTCTGGAATTCATGGCCGGCCTGCTTCGTCTCAGCCACAAGGACAGCGCCCTGCACGGCCATCTGCCGCCTGTGCCGCTGTACCTGTACGGCACCGTGCTCAACTCGGACCTGTTCGATGCGTGCGCCGGTCTGACCATCGGCAAGGAGATATACCAATCGAGCATCGTACTGCGTCGGTGGGGATCCCGATGGATGTGCACCTTCCTCGATTTCGGCTGAACGGCGGCTGACGGATCGCGGGTTTCCGGCGGGAAGGGGCCGAAGGCGTCCTATAGTAGTGTCTATGCTGCGTGAATATTCAGTGGATGTCATTCATCCAACCACGGAAAAGGACACGATCTATTCCCTGCTCGCCCACCGGTTCTCCCGTGATCCCGAGGATTGCATCGCGCAATGGCAGGATGACGAGAGCCGCCAATGGCATGATGTCACGGCCGCGGAGATGCATCGGACGGTGCGCGACGTGGCCAAGGGGCTTATGGGCTTGGGAGTGAAGGCCGGGGACAACGTCGTCATCTATTCGGCCACCTGCTATCCCTGGGGCGTGGTCGATTTCGCGTGCGCCGCCATCGGCGCCGTCAGTGTGCCGGTGTACGAGACTGATTCGTCGGAGCAGACCGCCAGCATCGTCGACGACGTGCGGCCCCGCATCGCCTTCGCGGGGGACTATGAACATGCCCAGACACTTGAGCTGATTCGCAAGCATCAGGATTGCCTGCAATACGTGTTCAATTTCAAGGCGGATGGTCTGGACGCCGTCATCGGTTTCGGCGGGGCCGTCACCGACGACGAGCTGGACTCCGCCATCGATGGGGTGAAGGCCGACGACCTCGCCACCATCGTGTATACCTCCGGTTCCACGGGCAAGCCCAAGGGGGCGATGCTCTCCCACCGCAACTTCACCCATACCGTGCTCAACGGGTATGAGGTGCTCAACGACATGCTCTACCAGCCGAGCCGCCTGCTGCTGTTCCTGCCGCTTGCCCACTGCTTCGCCCGATACATCCAGTATGTCGCCATCGGATCGCACGGCGTGGTCGGGTACATTCCCGGCGCCAAGCATCTGCTGTCCGATCTTCGCGGATTCAAGCCCACCTATCTTCTGGGTGTTCCTCGTGTGTTCGAGAAGGTGTACAACGCCGCCTCCCAGAAGGCCGGTGCCGGACTGCAGGGACGGATTTTCGCCAAGGCTGTATCCCACTTCATCCAGTGGTCCAAGGACGAGCAGGAGAAGGGCAGCCATCCGCTTGGCGCGAGAATCGCCCACGCCTTTTTCATGAGGACGGTGGGCGCGTCCATTCGCTCCGCGCTGGGTCCGAACCTCAAATACCTCGCATGCGGCGGCGCGCCGCTGAACACGGATTTGGCCCATTTCTTCAATGGATTCGACGGCATCACCTTCATCCAGGGTTATGGCATGACGGAGACCGCGGCTCCCTGCATGGTGAATTTCCAGGACCGCAACGAAATCGGTTCGGTCGGTCTGCCCGGGTGCATGCAGGTGAAGCTCGCCGACGACGACGAGCTGATGATCAAGGGGGCGAGCGTCTTCCTCGGATACTACGGGCAGCCGGAGCTGACCGCCCAGGTGCTCGAACCCGACGGCTGGCTGCATACGGGGGATCTCGCCCGCATAGACGACAACGGTTTCACCTTCATCACCGGCCGTAAAAAGGACATCATCATCACCGCCGGCGGCAAGAACGTCTCTCCCGCCCCCATGGAGGACACCGTGGCGACATGCCCGATAGTCTCGCAGGCGGTGGTCATCGGCGACGGACGCCCGTTCATCTCTGCGCTGGTCACACTGGATCCCGACATGTTGGCCTCCTGGCTGGGCTCCCAGGGTCTCGATTCGTCCATGGATGCCGCACAAGCCGCCGAGAACGACGCCGTGAAGGCGCTGGTCCAGCAGTATGTCGACCGCGCCAACGCCACCGTTTCCCGGGCCGAGTCGATCCGAAAGTTCATCATCCTGGACAGGGAGTTCAACCAGGACGACGGGACGCTTACGCCCAGCATGAAGGTCGTCCGTCCGGCAGTCCTCCGTCGTTACGAGGAACTCATCGACAAGGTGATGTACGCGCCGAAGCCGTCCGGCAGGCCCCAGACGGCGTCATCGTCGAAGCAGCTGCTGGAGAAGGCCACGGAATCGTTCTCGCCTCTGGTCGACAAGGCGCAGGAGAACGCGATCCCGCGCATCAAAGAGGCGAGGGAGAAGCTCGAACCCATGATCGACAAGGCAAAGAACGTGGGGGACTCCCTCGCGGTAATGTCGAAGAGGCGCCACGATTCCGCAGAGGACGAGGTCGAGGCCTCGGATACCCTTGAACAAGGCGAAACGGCCGACGACAACGACGACAAGGAGTGAAGACCAGTGGCAATTCGAGAGATTCGCGTGGTGCCGGATCCGATCCTGCGCACCCCCTGCGACCCCATTCGCAGCATCACGCCGGCCATCGAGCGTCTGGTGACGGACCTGTTGGAGACGGTCGACGATCCCGGCAGGGCCGGACTCTCCGCAAACCAGATCGGGGTGGGGCTCCGGGCCTTCTCTTACAACATCGAGGGCAAGGTGGGATACATCCTCAACCCCGTGATCGAGGAGACCCGGGGCGAGCAGTACGGTGATGAGGGTTGTCTCTCGGTTCCCGGACTGTGGTACAAGACGCGGCGCGCGGACTATGCGCGCGTGTCCGGCATCGATCTGGACGGCAGGCCCGTGACCCTTGAGGGGACAGGCCTCATGGGACGCATGCTCCAGCATGAATGCGACCATCTGGATGGTCATGTGTACCTCGACCGCTTGGAGAAGGAGGAGCGGCGTCAGGCCATGAGGATGATGCGTTCCCGATGACGCCGACAATGTGCTAATATAGAAAATCGCGTGTTTTTTGGTTCCCGAGGAGTCGCAGCCGAGGGGGCCGCATCCGTTTCATCCGAGTATGCACGCGAAATACGCGTCATGTCCGCGACGGCCTGTGTCGGTCGGCCTTCCCCGAGGAGGTTGCACGCAGGCGCGCATGACCAGGCAACAACCGACAAGAAAGGTACATGGCATGGCACAGATCACCATGAGCCAGATGCTCAAGGCTGGCGTTCACTTCGGTCATCAGACCCGTCGTTGGAACCCCAAGATGAAGCAGTACATCCTGATGGAGCGCAACGGCATCCACATCATCAACCTGTTCAAGTCCCTCGACCTGATCGACAAGGCCTATGACTTCATCAAGGCCACCGTCGCCCACAATGGCACGATCCTGTTCGTCGGCACCAAGAAGCAGGCCGTGGAAGCCATCACCGAGCAGGCCACCCGCGTCAACATGCCCTACGTGTCCGAGCGCTGGCTCGGCGGTATGCTTACCAACTTCCAGACCGTCTCCAAGCGTGTCGCCCGCATGAAGGAGCTTGAGGAGATCGATTTCTCCGACGTGCACGCCTCCGGGCTGACCAAGAAGGAGCTCCTGTTGCTGGAGCGCGAGAAGGACAAGCTGGTCAAGCAGCTTGGCGGCATCCGCAACATGAACCGCACTCCCTCCGCCCTGTTCGTCGTGGACATCAACAAGGAGTCCCTGGCCGTCGAGGAAGCCCACAAGCTCCACATCCCGGTCGTGGCCCTGGTGGACACCAACACCGACCCCGATCTCGTCGACTACCCGATTCCGGCCAACGACGACGCCATCCGCGCCGTCGAGCTGCTGACCACCCTCGCCGCGGACGCCGTGGCCGACGGCCTGCTGGAGCGTTCCGGCAAGGCCTCCGACAAGGCGGACGGCAAGGATGAGGCCCAGCCGCTGCCCGAATGGGAGACCGAGCTGCTGAAGAAGGACGACACCGAAGCCGCTCCGTCGGCCGAGGCGGACAAGCCGCAGACCGAAGAGACCAAGGCCGAGTGACCTTGTGATTTCAGCCGTTCGCGCAAGGCGGACGGCTGACGTCTTATGATGGTAATGATCGTGAGAACACGGTCGCACATGTATTTGAGGAGACAGAAAAGCTATGGCAAAGATCACTGCCGCTCTCATCAAGCAGGTTCGTGAAGACACCGGTGCCGGCATGATGGACGTCAAGAAGGCTCTTACCGAGGCTGAAGGTGACGTCGCCCGCGCCAAGGAAATCATCCGCGCCAAGGGTATTCAGGCCGCCGGAAAGCGTGAAGGCCGCAAGGCCCAGGAAGGCACCATCGCCTCCACCGTGGTCGAGTCCGCCAATGGCCAGGTCGGATACGCCGCCGAGCTGAATTCCGAGACCGACTTCGTCGCCAAGACCCCGAAGTTCGTCGAGTTCGCCGACGGCATCCTCGCCGATGCCGTCAAGGCGGAGGCCGCCGACGCCGACGCCGTCCTCGCGGCGGCCGCCGAAGACGGCACCGTCAAGGAAGCCATCGAGGAGGCTGCGGCCCTGTTCGGCGAGCATGTCAAGCTCGGCCAGTACGCGAAGGTCGAAGGTCCGCACGTCGAGATCTACGCCCACAAGAAGTCCGCCGAGATGCCGCCGAGCATCGTGGCCATGATCGTCACCGACGAGGCCGGCGCCAAGGTCGCCCACGAAGCCGCCCTGCAGATTTCCGCCATGGCCCCCCAGTGGCTGACCCGCGAGGATGTGCCGTCCGACGTCGTCGAGTCCGAGCGTCGCGTCGCCACCGAGAAGTCCCTTGCCGAGGGCAAGCCGGAGAAGATCGTTCCGAAGATCGTCGAAGGCCGCCTCAACGCCTTCTTCAAGGACAACGTCCTGCTTGAACAGCAGTTCGTCAAGGATCCGTCCAAGACGGTCGGCGACCTGTTCAAGGAAGTCGGAGGCAAGGCCCTGTCCTTCGCCCGCATCGAGGTAGGTAAGGGCGAAGAGGAGTAATCGTCCTCTCTGCGAACTTCCTACGATGTTCAGAAGGCGGCCCCGATGGGGCCGCCTTTTTCCGTAGTCGGGCGCTGCGGTTGTTGTCATCGTTCACCGTTACCATGGATTTCGGTTTTTTCACGAGACGAAAGGTGTCACATGGCTGACAACTGTTCTAATAACTCGACTCCTTCGCATACATCTCCCCGTAGGGTTCTGCTCAAACTCTCCGGGGAGGCTTTCGGGGGAGGCCACATCGGCATCGACCCCAATGTCGTGCGTCGAATCGCCGAGGAAGTGGCTGTAGCCGTCAGGCATGGTGTCCAGGTCGCCATCGTGGTCGGCGGCGGTAATTTCTTCCGCGGCGCCGAATTGCAGCAGGCCGGCATCGATCGATCCCGCGGCGACTACATGGGCATGCTTGGCACGGTCATGAACTGCCTCGCTCTACAGGATTTCCTCGAACAGGAGGGACAGGCCACCCGTGTGCAGTCCGCCATCCAGATGACGCAGGTAACGGAACCCTACATTCCGCTGAAGGCGATTCGTCATCTGGAAAAGGGCCGAGTGGTGGTATTCGGCGCAGGTGCCGGAATGCCATACTTCTCCACTGATACCGTTTCCATCCAGCGGGCCTTGGAAATCCATTGCTCGGAAGTCCTCATGGGCAAGAACGGCGTGGACGGCGTGTATACTGCGGACCCGCGCAAGGACGATCAGGCGAAGATGTTCACCCAGCTCAGCTACAACCGTGCGCTGGTGGACAACCTCGCGGTCATGGATGCCTCCGCACTGTCCATGGCGCGCGACAACACCCTCCCGATCCGCGTGTTCGGCCTGGAGACCCCCGGCAACGTCACTCGCGTGCTTGAGGGGGAGACCCTCGGCACGTTGGTCAGCGCCGTCGAGTCCAAGACACGATAGAATAGGCAGGACATCTTCCAAAGACAGATCCTCAAAGGACGAGGAAGTTCGACCATGCCCGTACGCATGGCATGACAAGGAGACAATATGGCAGCAATCATCGATCAGGCAACCGCCCAGATGGGCAAGACCGTGGAATCCACCAAGGAGAACTTCGCAGGCATCCGTACCGGGAGGGCGAACCCCGCCCTGCTCAACGGCATCGTCGTCGACTACTACGGCGCCCCGACCCCGCTGAAGCAGATGGCCACCATCGGCGTTCCCGAGCCGCGCACCCTCGCGGTCACCCCGTTCGACGTATCACAGGCCTCCGCCGTCGAGAAGGCCCTCCGCGACTCCGACCTGGGTGTCAACCCCAACCGTGATGGCAACGTGATTCGTATCACCCTGCCGGAACTGACCGAGGAACGCCGCAAGGAGTACGTCAAGCTCGCCAAGGGCAAGGCGGAGGACGGCAAGGTCGCCATCCGCAACATTCGACGCAAGGTCAAGGAGACCATCGAGGCCTCCGTGAAGGACGGGGACATGGGCGAGGACGAGGGCAATCGTCTGCAGAAGGACCTCGATAAGGTCACCAAGAAGGTCACCGATGAGATCGACTCCCTGTTTGCGGCCAAGGAAAAGGAAATTCTCGAAGTCTGACTGTTCTCAGACGGTGCAGTGGTATGAACCCATCAAAGCGTAGGGAAGAGGCCGAAGAGGCCATTGACACGATTAACAAGCGCACGGGACGCAACATGCCCCAGGCCATCGGCACCGGTGCGGTGCTGGTGCTGGTCATCCTGTTGTGTCTCGCCGCCAGCATCGATGTCTTCGTCGGATTGATCGTCATATTCGTGGTGCTTGCCTTGTGGGAGCTCCGCGTCGATTTCGCGACGGTGGGTATACGCATACCCGTTCTGGCCCTGTGGGTCGGTTCGGTGGCCATTCTGGGCACGACGTATTTCGTGCCGACACATGCCGTGGCGATGTGTGTGTCCACGCTGCTGACACTCGTCTACGTGGGATTGGCGGCGTCCACCAGACTGACCATGGTGGGACGCCGCGTATCCATGGCGGTGGCGTCCAAGCTCTCCCGTGCGGATGCCCACATGCGGCATGAGTCGTCGTTCAACGACGGTGACGTGTCCAGGCCGGTGACGCGTTTCACCAATGTCATGGTGTCGCTGCTTGTGGTGCTGTATGTGCCTTTCCTCGCCGGGTTCATCGTCATGCCCTTGACGTGGGAGCATCCGGTGGCCCACGCGTTCCTGCTGGTGTTCGTCCCCGCTATGGGGGATATCGGAGGTCTCGCGTTCGGCGCATGGCTCGGCAAGCACAAGCTCTCCCCGCGGATCTCCCCCAAGAAATCCGTCGAGGGTCTGCTTGGCTCCATCCTCTTCTGCTTCGTCGGCGCACTCGTGATCTTCCTGCTCACCTACGATCGTTCCATCTGGGTGTCGCACTGGTGGGTTCCACCGGTGTTCGGCGTTCTAGTCGGCGTGGTGGGAACGTTCGGCGACCTGTGCGCCTCGATGCTCAAACGGGATCTGGGCATCAAGGACATGGGTCATCTGCTCAAAGGTCATGGAGGGGTGCTCGACCGTGCCGACTCCATCCTCATGGCGGCTCCGTTCATTTTCCTGGTCATCGCCGCGACCGGCCTGTAGCCGCGCGGCGCCTGCCATCATCATTACCGACTTTCTATTTTTCCGAAGGAGCGACGAAGACATGACCGATATGGTCGAGCATCCGGAAAGCGGCATCACCGCGGGAGGGGAGAGCGGTCCGTTCCGTGACATCCTCTCCAAGGAGCATGCCCGTCGCGGCAAACCGCCGCTGCACTTCGCCGACATGGATCCCGACACACGCATCGCGAAGGCCAAGGAGCTCGGTCTGCCGAAATTCCGCGTCCGACAGTTGGCGAATCACTACTACTCCCATCTGAGCGTCGATCCCGAGGAATACACCGATTTCCCCGCGGCGCGGCGCGAAGACGCCGTATCCGCGTTTTTCCCCACGCTGATTGCGCCCCTGCTCAGGCAGAAGGCGGACAACGGCACCACCGTCAAGACGTTGTGGAGACTGTTCGACGGGTCCCGTATCGAATCCGTGCTCATGCGCTACCCCAACCGTGCCACGCTGTGCATCTCCAGCCAGGTCGGATGCGGTATGGGGTGCCCGTTCTGCGCGACTGGCAAACTCGGACTTACACGGAACATGTCCACCGGGGAAATTCTCGAACAGGTACGCGTGGCCGCGAAGGCCATGCGCGACGGCGCTATCGCCGGAGGCCCCGGACGACTGAGCAACGTGGTGTTCATGGGTATGGGGGAGCCCATGGGCAACTATCGTTCCGTGCTGTCGGCGATACGGCAGATAAGCGCCCAGCCCCCGGAGGGCTTCGGCATCTCGGCGCGGAACATCACGGTATCCACGGTCGGTGTTGTGCCCGGCATCAAAAAGCTCACGGCCGAAGGCATCCCTGTTCGTCTGGCGGTGTCGCTCCACGCCCCCAACGACAGGCTGCGCGACGAGCTCGTGCCCATGAACCGCCGATTCGACACCACGCAGGTCCTGGATGCCGCGCACGACTACTATCTGGCGAGCAAACGACGCGTCAGCATCGAATACGCGCTGATGCGGGGCATCAACGATCAGGCCGTGCATGCGAGACAACTCGCCAACCGGCTGAACCATTACGGGGATGATTGGGCCCATGTGAACCCGATTCCGCTCAATCCGATCGAGGGGTCGAAATGGACGGCTTCGGACCCTCATGACGAGAAGGTGTTCCTGGATATCCTGCATCAGGCGGGCATCACCGCCACCCTGCGGGACACCCGTGGTTCGGACATCGACGGCGCATGCGGCCAGCTCGCCGCAAAGGAGCTTCTTTCCCGCGAGTCGTAACGAAGGCGTCGTCAAGTGACGTTACCCTGTTGCTAGTGCGCGAGTCGTCGCGTGGCAAACGACCATCTGCAAAAGGGGTGAACATGTCGCTGGCGGTCAGGGTTATACCGTGTTTGGATGTGGATGCTGGACGTGTGGTGAAAGGCGTCCACTTCGAGAACCTGCGTGACGCGGGCGATCCGGTCGAACTCGCCGCGGAATACTATCGTCAGGGCGCGGACGAGCTGACCTTCCTGGACGTGACCGCGTCCAGTTCGCACCGACAGACCATGTACGACGTGGTGCGGCGTACAGCGGAGGAGCTGTTCATACCACTGACCGTGGGCGGAGGGGTGCGCACCGTCGACGACGTCGACATGCTGCTGCGCTGCGGTGCCGACAAGGTGGGCGTCAACACGGCTGCGATCAACAATCCTCGCATGATCGGCGACGTGTCACGCCGTTTCGGCCGACAGGTCCTCGTTCTTTCGGTGGATGCACGCCGTGAGCGCGGAGAGCGTCACACGAAATCCGGATTCGAGGTCACCACGATGGGCGGACGCAAATCCACGGGCATCGACGCCCTGTGGTGGGTCCGCCGGGCCGAGCAGCTTGGCGCCGGCGAAATCCTGCTTAATTCCATGGACGCGGACGGGACGAAGGGAGGTTTCGACCTGGAGATGATTGAGAAGGTCCGCAACGAGGTCTCCATCCCCATCATCGCCAGCGGCGGAGCCGGCAAAGCCGAGGACTTCCCCCCCGCCATCGAGGCCGGGGCGGACGCGGTGCTCGCCGCCTCCGTATTCCATTTCGGACAGGTGACGATTCCCGAGGTCAAGGCCGAACTGGCCGCACACGGCTACGACGTCCGATAGGCGGTCCATACACGGCATACGATGGCCGATTATGCGACCGTGGACTGGAACGGATTTCGGTCGCGTGCCCAGCCATGTGTACGCGCACGAGGTGATAACGAGGAATGACGACGATGCAGGAAACATACGATAACGACACACAGCTCGACCCGCTGATTGCGCGGCGTCTGAAGAAGGACGCGAAGGGCCTGGTGGCCGCGGTCATCCAGCAATACGATACTGGGCGGGTCCTGATGGTCGGTTATATGGACGAGGAGGCGTTGCGCCGCACCCTGACCAGCGGACGTGTGACCTTCTGGTCACGGTCCCGGCAGGAGTATTGGCGCAAGGGAGACACCTCCGGACACGTGCAGTATGTGAAGGCGGTGTCGTTGGATTGCGACGGCGACGCACTGCTGGTCGAGGTCGACCAGGTGGGAGCGGCCTGTCACACGGGCAAGCGATCATGCTTCGACGAGGGGGGCGCGCTCCCCGTCGTCATCGGACATCGTACGGCGGAACAGAAGGATAACGGACAATGAGCACGGTCAGGGCGAACGACATCGAATGCAGCGTCGAGCACCTCAGCTGGGGTGGCACCTGGCCGAGCCGCGAGGAGTTCCACGTCCTCGCCGATGCCGGCTATCGGGTGGTGCCCATCGTCAGAAGGTTGCTCGCCGATTCATTGACCCCCGTAGGCTTCTACGAGCGTCTCGCCGGGGGGCGTTCCGGCACCTTCATTCTCGAATCCGCGGAATACGGGGGCTCATGGAGCCGTTACAGCTTCATTGGAGTGAACTCCATCGCCCAGTTGCGCTCCGACCATGGCGAGGCCGACTGGATCGGCGAGGTACCGGTCGGCGTACCGACCCATGGCGACGTCATCGAAGTGGCCCACGCTGCGTTGAAGACGTTGAGGGCGCCCCGTGTCAAGGGATTGCCCAATCTCACCAGCGGGCTTGTCGGCTCCGTCGGCTGGGATGTGATTCGTCACTGGGAGCCCACGCTCCGGGCCCAGGCCCCCGACGAGACCGGGCAGCCCGAGCTGGCACTGGCACTTGCCACTGACATCGCCGTGGTAGACCATGTCAGCGGCTCCGTCTGGCTGATAGCCAACGCCGTGAACGTGGACGACAAGCCCACTCGCGCCGATGCCGCCTATGACGAGGCCGTCGCACGGCTGAACGACATGCAGCGCAAGGCGGCGACCCCGGTCGACGGTGAGGCGCGTGTGAGCGTGCTGGACGAGACTCGCCCACGGCCTGAGTTGCGGTTCCGCAGTGCAAAAGGGGACTATGAGCACGCCGTGGAGGAGACCAAGCGGCACATCGTGGACGGCGACGTGTTCCAGACGGTCATCTCCCAGAGGCTCGATCTGGATTCCCCGGCCGACTCCTTCGACGTCTACCGTGTGCTCCGTACGCTCAACCCCAGCCCATACATGTACTTCATGACCCTGACCGACCCGGAGGGACGCGACTTCAACGTCATCGGCTCCAGCCCGGAAACGCTCATCAAGGTGGACGACGGCCATGCGCTCACCTTCCCGATCGCCGGATCCCGACCCCGTGGCGCCACCCCGGAGGAGGATGAGCGTCTGGCCGAGGAGCTGCTAGCCGACCCCAAGGAACGCAGCGAACACATCATGCTCGTGGACCTTTCGCGCAACGATCTGAGCAAGGTGTGCGTTCCCAGCAGCGTCGAGGTCGTCAAACTCATGGACATCAAACGATTCAGCCACATCATGCACATCTGTTCGACGGTCACCGGAAGGGTCGATCCGGATCTCACCGCATTCGACGTCTTCAAGTCCGCGTTCCCGGCCGGTACGCTGTCGGGCGCGCCCAAACCCCGGGCCATCGACATCATCGACGAGTTGGAAGTGGCCGACCGAGGCATCTACGGCGGCACCGTCGGGTATTTCGATTTCTCGGGCAACATGGACATGGCCATCGCCATCCGCACCGCGTTCCTCCGGGACCACGAGGCCAGCGTTCAGGCCGGGGCCGGCATAGTGCTCGACTCCGTGCCGGGGAACGAATGGCAGGAGACCCGCAACAAGGCCGAGGCCTCCGTCGAGGCGGTGCAGATTGCGGCCCAGCTGAAAGCCGCCAGATAGAATATTCGAGCGAAGCACGGTGTACCTGTGCTATAAGGTGTGCTGTCGATTCCAACCACATCGAAAAGGAGAATCATGTCGGTATTGGACGATCTGGTGGCGGGAGCCGTCGAAGACCAGAAGCATCGGGAGAGGACGGTGCCTCTGGAGGCGCTGAAGGAACAGGTGGCGCGCAGTGGCCGCACACCTCTCGACGCTCGTCGATGGCTTAAGCGTCCCGACGCCATACCGGTGATCGCCGAGATCAAGCGTGCATCGCCGTCCAAGGGCCATCTGAGCGACATCCCGGATCCAGCGGCGCTCGCGCTCGAATACGAACGGGGCGGCGCAAGCGCCGTCTCGGTGCTTACCGAAGGACGCCGTTTCCTCGGGTCTCTGGACGATCTGGACAAGGTCCGCGAGGCCGTGCGGATTCCCGTGCTGCGCAAGGATTTCATCGTCACCGATTATCAAGTCTGGGAGGCCCGCGCGCATGGTGCCGACATGGTACTGCTCATAGTCGCGGCATTGGACGACGACAGGCTGCGGCACCTTCTCGGCCTCGCCCATGAGCTCGGCATGACCGTTCTCGTCGAGACGCACACCCGAGAGGAGATAGATCGCGCCGTCGCCGCGGGAGCCAGGGTCATCGGCATCAACGCCCGCAATCTGAAGGACCTTCGTGTGGACGTGAACAAGTACGACGAGCTTGCCGCGAATCTTCCGGACGACGTGATTCGTATCGCGGAGTCCGGGGTTTTCGGCGCCGTGGAGGTCGAGGACTATGGCCGTGCGGGTGCCGACGCCGTTCTGGTCGGCGAGGGTGTCGCCACGGCCGATGACCATGAGCTTGCAGTGGAACGACTAGTGAAGGCAGGATCAAGAGTGAAATCATCAGAGACCACGCCGTTGAGCGAACATCACGGGCCGTACTGGGGGCAGTTCGGTGGCCGTTATGTTCCCGAGGCGCTCATCACCGCGTTGGATGAACTGGAACGCGTCTATGACGAGGCCAAGAATGACCCCGAATTCCATAAGGAGTTCATGACGCTGCAGCAGCGTTACGTGGGACGTCCCTCGCCTTTGACCGAGGCGCCGCGGTTCGCCGCGCTCGTGCGGGATCGGACGGGGCTTGACACCAGAATCTTCCTCAAACGCGAGGACCTCAACCACACGGGCGCCCACAAGATCAACAACGCGCTCGGGCAGGCGCTTCTCGTCAAGCGTATGGGCAAGACCCGCGTGATCGCTGAGACCGGAGCCGGCCAGCACGGTGTGGCCACCGCCACCGTGTGCGCGATGCTGGGACTGAAATGTCGCATCTACATGGGGCAGATCGACGCCCGTCGCCAGGCACTCAACGTGGCACGCATGCGCATGCTCGGCGCGGAGGTCGTGGAGGTCACCCTCGGAGACAGGATCCTCAAGGATGCCATCAACGAGGCCCTGCGTGATTGGGTCACCAATGTCAAGGACACCCACTATCTGCTGGGCACGGTGGCAGGTCCCCATCCGTTCCCCGAGATGGTGCGTGATTTCCAGAAGATCATCGGCGAAGAGGCCAAGCAGCAGCTCAGGGACTGGTACGGGATTGACCATCCCGATGCCGTGTGCGCGTGCGTGGGTGGCGGATCCAACGCCATCGGCGTGATGAACGCCTTCCTCGACGACGAACGTGTCAACCTTTACGGTTATGAGGCCGGAGGCAATGGTCCTGAATCCGGGCGGCACGCCATCCGATTCGCGCCGGGAACCGGACAGCTCGGCATGTTCCAAGGTGCCAAGAGTTATCTGTTGGAGACTGAAGAAGGCCAGACACTCGACACGTATTCGATCTCCGCGGGTCTCGACTACGCGTCGGTCGGGCCGGAGCACGCCTGGCTCAAGGACATCGGCCGCGTCAGGTATTCGTGGGCGACCGACGAAGAGGCGATGGACGCCTTCCGCGACCTGAGCCAGACCGAAGGCATCATCCCCGCCATCGAAAGTTCGCACGCCGTCGCCGGCGCGTACAAGGCGGCCGCCGACCTCAAGTCCAAGGGATACGACAAGGCCGTGATGATCATCAACATCTCCGGACGAGGCGACAAGGACATGGCCACGGCCGGCAAATGGTTCGGTTACCTGACGGACGACCAGGCGGCCGCACTCGACGTGACCGGCGCACATGGCAACGCCGTCGCCTGAGAACAAGAGGAGCGAAGAACAATGACGAATGCAGCAACCACGCCCTCCGGGCAGCCCCTGGGCATCAGCCACAAGACCAGTCCCACCGAAACGATGTTCGATGCTCTGCGGTCACGGAACCGTCCCGCATTCATCGGATACCTGCCTTACGGGTTCCCCGATCCCGACACCTCATTGGATGCCTTGCGAACCATGGTTGAGCACGGCGTCGATGCGGTGGAGATCGGTCTGCCTTACTCCGACCCCGTCATGGACGGCCCGGTGATCCAGGCGGCCAGCCAGATTGCGCTCGACAACGGCGAAAGCATCAACAACGTCTTCAAGGCGGTGGAGACCGTGGCCCAGGCAGGCGGCGTCCCGCTGATCATGAGCTACTGGAACCTCATCTACCACTATGGTGTGGAGCGCTTCGCCCATGATTTCGAGAATGCCGGCGGAGCCGGACTCATCACCCCGGATCTGATTCCTGACGAGGCGGGGGAGTGGATTGAGGCTTCCGACCGGCACGGTCTCGACCGAATCTTCCTCGTATCCCCGGATTCGTCCACGGAGCGGTTGGAGACGGTCGCCCGCAATGCGCGTGGCTTCGTCTACGCGGCATCGCGTATGGGCGTCACCGGTGAAAGGGACACCATCTCGTCCTCGCCGGAGCGTCTCGTCGAACGTACACGTCAGGCCGGCGCAAGCAACGTCTGTGTGGGCATCGGCGTCTCCACCGCGGAGCAGGCGGCCAAGGTGGGTTCTTATGCCGACGGTGTGATTGTGGGCTCCGCCCTGGTGCACACGCTGTTGAACGATGACAATCGAACCGCCCGTGACTCCGCCGAAGGTCTTGGACTGCTCGCCGCGAAAACCGACGAGCTGGCCGAGGGTGTACGCGGCGCGCGGCACTGAACGGAACACACAATGCGAGCTGAAGGCGGATCCGCACGTGCATGGTCCCCCATGCACGTGCGGAGCACCGTCCCTACCACAAGCGAGGCATGATGAGCGTAGCGTCGATCCCTTCCCCGACATTCTCCGAATTCCATATCGGACCCGTGACCATCCACATGTATGCCATCTGCATCCTCATCGGCGTGTGCTTCGCCGTGTGGATACTCAGCGTGCGCTGGAAGAAGTCGGGCGGATTCTTCGACCAGGTGCTCGACACCACGCTGGTCGCCGTGCCAAGCGGACTTGTCGGAGCGCGCCTCTACCACTGCATCACCACGCCGGCGGCGTATTTTCCCCCCACAGGCAATCCGCTCAACATCGTGAAGGTCTGGGAGGGGGGAATGGCCATATTCGGCGGCATCGGGGCGGGTGCCCTGGCGGCGTTCCTATGGTGCCGGCACAAGGGGTATCCGTTCGCGTTGCTCGGCGATGCGCTCGCCCCAGGCCTCATGGTCGCGCAGGCGATCGGGCGTCTCGGCAACTGGTTCAACCAGGAGCTGTACGGCAAACCCACCACCCTGCCGTGGGGGCTGGCTCTGAACGATGCCGACGCCATGGGCAAGACGCAGGTGTGCTACAACGGCCAGCCCTGTCCGGTGGGCACCCTGTTCCATCCGACCTTCCTCTACGAGATGATTTGGAACCTCGTAGGCGCCGCATTGATTGTGATCGTCGGCAATAGATTGTCTCACATGCTGAAAGGCGGGCAGATCTTCTCGATGTATCTCATCTGGTACGGAGCGGGACGCACATGGATCGAGATGCTACGCATCAACTACTCCACCGAAATCCTTGGTCTGCGCGTCAACGTATGGACTGCCATCATCGTGTTCCTGTTGGGCGTCGTGCTCTTCGTCGTACTAAATGCCAAAGGGAGGGATCGGGCCGACCTGTCGCGTCGCCTCACCGAGGTGACCGCGGACGAACTGGAACGCATCGCCCAGCAGGAGTCGGCGAAGACCCGCGGGGACGGGGGTTCGGGCGTTCCGGCGGCAGGCCAATGACTGACGCCCCGAATATGAACAGCGCATGAACGGTGATGTCGCTTCCGCGCATCGTCGTTCAGCTTCTCTAGAATGGGTATCATGACGATTCAAATTGCACCAAGTATCCTATCGGCGGATTTCTGCAACCTTGAGCGTGATCTGCACGCCATCGCCAACGCCGACCTCGTCCACGTCGATGTGATGGACCATCACTTCGTCCCCAATCTGACCCTGGGCGAGCCCATCGTCAAACGCATCTGCGAGGTCAGCCCCCTGCCGGTCGACGTCCACCTCATGATCGAGGACCCCGACCGCTGGGCCCCCGAATTCGCCAAGTGCGGGGCACGTTCCGTGACCTTCCACATGGGAGCGACCCACGCCCCCGTGCGTCTGGCCCGCCAGCTGCGTGACATGGGATGCATGGCCTGCTTCGCCGTTCGCCCCGCCGAACCGGTCGAGCCCATCTTCGACATCCTTGAGGAATTCGACATGATTCTCATCATGACCGTCGAACCCGGATTCGGAGGTCAGAAATTCCTCGCCAACCAGATGGCCAAGACCCGTCGTCTGCGTGACGAGATCACCCGCCGTGGCCTCGACACCCACATTCAGGTCGATGGCGGCGTGAGCCCCTCCACCGCGCACATCGTAGCGGAGGCGGGCGCCGACGTGCTGGTCGCCGGCTCGGCGGTCTACTGCGCCGACGACCCGGCCAAGGCCATCGACGAGATCCGCAACAACGCCCAGGCAGCGTACAAGGCCTGAGTCCCGTCCGGCTCTCCGTGCCGGAGGGCCGGAAAACCGCCGGACGGATTTCGCCATCCGGCAACACCAAAGGAGAACCCCAAGTTATGAAGACCTTCGATTCCTTGTTCGAAGAACTGAGCGCAAAAGCCGCAGCCAAGACCGAAGGGTCGCTTACTGTCGAGGAGCTGGCCAAGGGCACGCATTTCATCGGCAAGAAACTCGTCGAGGAGGCCGGGGAAAGCTGGATTGCCGCCGAATACGAGGGTGCTGACCGCACCGCCGAGGAACTCAGCCAGCTGCTCTACCACATTCAGGTCATGATGATTGACCGAGGCATCGGCCTCGAAGACGTCTACAAGCACCTGTGATTCCGATTCTGGTCAGATGCATCAAGGGGCGCATGGGCTTGCCATGCGATCCGACAAATTCATCACTAAGGGGAAAACATGCTGAGAATCGCAGTGCCCAATAAGGGTATGCTGTCCGAACCCGCCTGGAACATGCTGTCCGAGGCCGGCTACCGGCTGCGGAGCAATTCACGACAGCTCGTTGTGGAGGATCCGGACAACGGCATCGAACTGTTCTATCTTCGTCCGCTGGACATCGCCGTATACGTCGGCCGAGGCACCATTGACTGCGGCATCACCGGCGAGGACCTGCTCAAGAACTCCGGCACCGAGGCCATCGAGCATTTGCCGCTGGGTTTCGGAGCCTCCACGTTCCGGTTCGCCGCGCCGAATGAATCCTCGTACGCCAAGCTTGAGGACATCGAGGGAAAGCGTGTGGGCACATCCTTCGACAAGCTCGTGCATGATTACCTGCAGGCGCACGGTATCAACGCCGAGACCATCCATCTTGACGGTGCGGTCGAATCCTCCGTCCAGCTGGGCGTGGCCGACCTCATCGCCGACGTGGTCTCCACCGGCACCACGCTGCGCAATGCCGGACTGCGCATCTTCGCCGATCCGATCATGCATTCCGAGGCATGCCTCATCCGTTCACCGCGTCTCGACCCGAAGGATGAGCGCCTGACCGTCCTCGGACGGCGTCTCGAAGGCGTGCTCACGGCCCAGCGTTATGTGCTCATGGACTACGACATTCCCGTGTCGAAGGTCGCCGCCGCGGTGGACGTGACCCCGGGCTTCGAAAGTCCCACCATCTCCCCATTGCACGACAAGCAGTGGAACGCCGTGCGAGTGATGGTGCCGAAGGCCAAGGTCAACCAGCTTATGGACAGGCTGTATGAGGTGGGTGCGCGCGGCATCATCGTCACCGCACTTCAGGCATCCCGGATGTGACCCCACGGAACGCATGGGCAGTCATACGTACGACAGCGACCGCGGCGGCGAGGACGAGGCATTCAGCCCGGAACCGCAGAACGTCATATGGACGGTGCCGAATGCGATCAGCTTTCTTCGCATTCTCTCCATACCGGTCATAGCGGTCCTCATCTCCAAGCGGTATCTGATCTGGTCGCTGGTCGTCCTCGCTATATCATCGGCGTCCGACGGCGTCGACGGATACATCGCGCGACGGTTCGACCAGGTCAGCCGCATAGGACAGATTCTCGACCCAATCGCGGACCGTCTGCTGATCATCTGTTCCATGCTCGCACTGGGATGGGCGCATATCCTGCCATGGTGGCTGCTCATAGTCGTCGGCTTGCGCGATGTGGTCATGCTCCTTGAGGTGCTATTGCTGGCGCAGTATGACTACGGCCCCCTGCCGGTTCATTTCGTCGGCAAGGCCGGCACCGCACTTCTGCTCATGTCCGTGCCGGTGCTCATCGTCGCCGACCTGAGCGTACGGCCGTTCTTCCAGGTGCTGCACCTCATCGGCGTGGCCGGTGCCATATGGGGTGCGTCGCTGTATTGGATCGCGGGACTCATCTACATCCTGCAGGGGTATGCCCTGCTGCACCGGGATATCCGCAGACGTTCAAGGCGGGACCATGTCGATTGACGGACGCCCCCCGGTCTCGTTCGACGTCGACCCGGACAGCGCCCCCATGCGCCGGCGCAGTGCGTTTTCCCGGTCCGTCTTCGGTCTGATAAACCGTCATGCCGTCCAGGATGAGGCGCATGTCCCCGGTCGGTCGCGTCGGCGCAAGGTCAACGACGAGTCTCTTCATCTCATCGAC
Source organism: Bifidobacterium catulorum (assembly GCF_003129925.1). Taxonomy (GTDB): domain Bacteria; phylum Actinomycetota; class Actinomycetes; order Actinomycetales; family Bifidobacteriaceae; genus Galliscardovia; species Galliscardovia catulorum. The sequence continues at coordinate 31,853 of NZ_QFFN01000023.1, forward strand.
GATCTGACCAACCGGCCCCTTGATCCGCTGTTCGAGGATTCCACGCTGCTGCCCCAAACCCGGTCGGCCACCATGGTATGGATCACGAGGATCCTCACCTTCGTTTTCTGCGTGATCGTCGGGATTTCGGGCTGTGTCATCGTACAGGAACTGCATATGAACACCCGGCAGAAGATTCGTGAGGAGCTCGCCAGCCAGGTCGCGGCGTTGAACGACAAACAGCATTCGCTCCAATCCGACGTGGCGTCACAGCGTTCGCAGATCGAATCCCTGACCAACAGCATGCAATCCAGCGACGACTCCACCACCAAAAGGGACGCCATACTCAACGGCACCGTCGCCGTGACCGGTCCCGGCGTCACCGTCACATTGGCTGACCCCATCGCCGCCGAGGATCAGAAGGGCGACCTGCCGAGGGACGAGCAAGGACACGCCATCCGCGTGGTGTCCGACAGCGACCTGCAGATGTTCGTATCCAATCTATGGGGCGCGGGCGCGGAGGCGATCGCCGTCAACGGCATCAGGATCGGCGTGCAGTCATCCATACGTGTCGCCGGCCAGACCATCCTCATCGGCGTCACCTCGGTGCAGAGCCCGTATAGGATCCAGGCCATAGGGGACAGGGGCTCGCTCTCACGTGCTGTCGGCAAACAGAGCAACACCGCCCTCTACGACGCTCTCGCCCAGGTGGGGATATATCCCGACGTGTCGCGCAACAATACTATTACACTTGAGGCATCGGGGTCGCCCGACCTCAAATACGCGCGTAAAGGGGAAGAGTAGGCATGCCGGCAATCATCGGTCTCATCGTGGGCGTCGTCGTGGGCATCTTCATCAAGCCCGACGTCCCCGTCGCGCTTCAGCCCTATCTGCCGATCATGGTCGTGGCGGCCATCGATGCCCTTCTCGGGTCGGCGCGCGCATACTTCGAGCGCAGTTTCTCCGATCGCGTCTTCGTCATCTCCTTCCTCTCCAACGTCGTCACCGCCGTGCTTCTGGTCTTCCTCGGCGACCAGCTTGGCGTGGGCTCGCAGCTGACCACTGCGGTGATCGTCGTCCTGGGCATACGAATCTTCTCCAACGTATCGGCCATCCGCCGGTTCATCTTCAGAGGCTGAAAGGCCGCGACGAGACACCATGGCAAAAGACACCAACCACAACCACAGGCAGCCGCGGGCGTTGAACCGTCTCCTGCATCAGGAGATGGCCGACGAGATCAACGACGACGTCTCCACCGGCACGTTCCCGCAGGTGCGGAAGAAGCCCCCGCGTCCCACGCGCAGGAAGGACGGGCGCGGACGGGTCGCCACCTCCATCCTCATCATCGTCCTATGTGCGCTGCTGGGATTCGGCTACGTGACCCAGCTGCAGAACTCACAATCGTCATATGCCACATTGAGCGAGGACGAACTTGTGCGTCTGCTCGACGAGACCAGCGCCCAGGTGGACACGCTCGAACAGCAGAAGGCCCAGCTCTCGGAGCAGCTGCGATCCATCAAATCGGCCGCCGACAAGCAGAAGGAGGTCGAGCGGGTGGCCAAGGAGAACGAGGAAAGCAGCGGCATCCTTTCGGGCCGTCTGCCAGCCGAGGGCAAAGGGGTGGTCATCACCGTCGGCCAGCGCAACGGACACATCCCGGCATCCATGATGTTCACCCTGATCGAGGAGCTGCGCAACGCCGGCGCCGAGGTGATGGAGTTCAACGGAGTGCGCGTGGTCACCTCCACATCGTTCACCGACACGGATTCCGGCGTGGCCTGCAGCGGCCAGTCCGTGACACCGCCATACACCATCAAGGCGATAGGCGACCCCTCGGCCCTGCAGAACGCCGTTCAGATCGCAGGAGGCGTGGGCTCGCAACTGCGTGTGAAGCATGGCGCCTCCGTCAGCGTGGTACAGTCGGACGGCGTCCAGATCAACGCGGTGCGACAATCAACCGACTATAAGTACGCAAGGACTGTAGAATAACAACTATGACTGATTCCATTCCAACCGCCGGAGAGACCACCATCATCGGCATCCCGGCCATTCATATTCCGATCACGACTGCGGGGGACCGTCCCCTGACCCAGCAGGACCTGGACACCATCGCACGTCTCGATGAGAATTCGGCCCTGTTGATATCCACCCGCGGTGCGGTTTCCGGTTCCCGATATCTTTTGGATGAGGACGTCGTAAACGTCGGCCGGGACCCCCATTCCGACATCCTTCTCGACGACTCCACCGTCTCCAGGTCACATGCCGTCTTCCGGCGTGTCAACGGACGGTTCACCGTGCAGGACGCCGGATCGCTCAACGGCACCTACGTGAACCGCCAGCGCGTGGATGAGGCCGTATTGAAGAACGGGGACGAAATCATGATCGGAAAATTCCGTCTGGTCTTCTTTACGAAATCGGCCGTCGTATCGGCATAAGGGCGTCCTACGCGGTTAGACTGGGCATGATGGCAAGTCAATCCGCGGAAGGATGACCGATATGGGAGACAACGATGGCGTTCGATTGACCCTTCATGTGCCCCTGCACGACCGTACGGACCTCCGTGCGACGAACGTCGTGCAGGGGCGGCTTTTCGACGAGGCGGAATCCCATGAGACCCGCGGATATCGAGGCACCGTCGCCTCACGTGTGGCGGGCATCACCTATCGGCAATTGGATTACTGGGCCCGTAAGCAGATTGTCGAGCCGTCGATCAGTCCCTCTCATGGTTCCGGGTCGAGGCGTCTGTATTCGTTCAAGGACGTCGTCATTCTCGCCGTATCGAAAAAGCTTCTGGACGCGGGCATCAATCTGCAGAACGTCACCGGTGCCATAGACTGCCTGATGCAGCATGACGCGGCGGAGCTTGAGGACATCACCATCATGTGCGACGGCCAGACCGTACACGAATGCGTCACCGACGAGGAGGTCATCGCCCTTGTGCGTGGGGGAGACGCGGTTTTCGGCGTATCGGTGGGCGTGCTGTGGCATCGGACCCGCGACGCCTTGGCCCACGAGGAGTTCGTGGACCTGACGTCGCAGCGGGGGAAAAGCGCTCCTGGAATCGGCCATGGCCTCGATGAGATCACCGAACGTCGTCTGCGCAGGCGGTTCGTGCAGGACCGGGGGCCGTCATCCACGGGCCGACTCGAATCGGGACTCGGCTAGCCGTTTCTGGCTCAGGCCTCTTCATGCCAGTGGGGGTCCTGCGCGAATGTCCGTCCCTCGGGGTTGTCCATGGCTTCGATGTCACGCATGTCCTGCGCGTCGAGCTCAAAGCCTGAAAGATCGAGATTGGCGCGCTGGCGCTCGCGATTCATGGACTTCGGGATGGCCACGTCGCCGAGCTGGAGATGCCAGCGCAGGATCGCGGCGACGGGGGAGATGCCGTGCTTGTCGGCGATTCGTTTGATGGTGGGGTCCTTGAGCATCTGATTCGCTCGGCCCAGCGGGCTCCATGCTTCGGTGATGATGCCGTGCTTCTCATCGTAGGCGCGTTGCGTGTTCTGTTGGAAGAACGGATGCAGTTCTATCTGGTTGACGGAGGGTGTGACACCTGTGGCGCGGACGAGCAGGTCGATGTGGCCGGGAAGGAAGTTGCTTACGCCGATATGCCGGACGATGCCCTGCCGCCTTGCGTCCACGAGTGCCTGCCACGCGTCCACGAACTGGCCTTGGGACGGATTCGGCCAGTGGATGAGATACAGGTCGATGTAGTCGAGCCCCATGCGGGCCACGGACTCCTCGATGGTGGCGCGCGCCTGATCGTACTGATGATGTCGGCCCGGCAGCTTGGATGTGACGATGATGTCCTCGCGAGGCACGCCGGATTCGCGAATCGCCTTGCCGACCACGCCCTCGTTCTCGTAGTTGAACGCGGAGTCGAGCAGCCGGTAGCCGACCTCCAGCGCCGAGATGATGGCTTCGACTCCGGCGAATCCGTTGACTTTGTACGTACCGAAGCCGATGGCAGGCAGTTCAAGACCGTCATGCGCCCTGCGGACGGGTATGGCGGGAGGTTCCAGAAGTGTCATGATGCACTCTCTTTTCATGTATGTGAGGATGATCTGATGGTGCGGGTCGATTTGTTTCGAATCCCTATGATGACATTACTCGACGATGATGAGGAATGAAATGAGGATGGGCTAGTCATTTGCTGCGGTTTGTGGTGTTGTGTGGGTGTTTTGCGCGTTTTTCGACACGCCGGGGGAGGCGTTTGTTTTATAGGGTTTTCGGGTGTTGTGTTCGGGGTTGGTTTGCATGGTTGTGTGGTGTGGTGTAAGTTATTCACTCGTTGCCCGGCACGGCGGACATCGCTTCCGAGTGGTGTTGTTTGCT
>NZ_QFFN01000024.1 GCF_003129925.1 Bifidobacterium catulorum
AGGCGGAGGGGATGCCGCCGCGGGGTCGGGAGGCGGGGCGTCGCCGAACGTCCTCCAAGGGGGCACGGCGACCTCCGGAACATCCGGCGGTCCGGAGGCCGCCTCCGCCTCCTTGCCGGGGCGGGACCCCTATGCCGCAGCCGACGCGGCGCAGACGGCTCCGGCGTCGGAGGAGTTCGGCGACATGGAGCCCCCTCCCGACGAACCCGACCTCTGAGACCGGAGCGTTACCAGATGCGGACTCGGTCCTCGGGGGCGAGCCACATGGCGTCGGCATCGGTCACGTTGAACGCCTGATAGAACAGGTCCACGTTGCGTACGATGCCGTTGGTACGGAATTCGGCCGGGGAGTGGGGGTCGATCTGCAGATACTGTTCTGCCAGCTCGTCACGGTTCTTGCCGCGCCACACCGAGGCGTACGAGAGGAAGAACCGCTGCACGCCGGTGAAGCCGTCGATGACGGGCGCGTGGTCGAGCGCCGCGGCGACCGATTCCGGCGTCCCGTCGTCGGCGCCCAAAGCCAGCGCATACGCCTTGATGGCGATGTTCACGCCTCCGAGGTCGCCGATGTTCTCGCCGATGGTCAGCGCGCCGTTCACGTGCGGTGCCTTGTCCGGCTGCCCCTGGCGCGCGTACTTCTCGGCCAGCTGCTGCGGCACGAAGCCGTTGTACTGGTCGATCAGCGCCTTCGTGCGCTTCTCGAAGTTCTCGCGGTCCTCGGCCGTCCACCAGTCATGCAGCCTGCCGTCGCCGTCGTACTTCGACCCCTGGTCGTCGAATCCGTGGCCGATCTCGTGGCCGATCACCGCGCCGATGCCGCCGTAGTTGGCGGCGTCCTCGGCGTCAGGGTTGAAGAACGGCGGCTGAAGGATCGCGGCGGGGAACACGATGACGTTCATCGTCGGCTCGTAGTAGGCGTTCACCGTCTGCGGGTTCATCAGCCATTCGTCCCTGTCGACCTCCTTGCCGGCCTTGGCCAGCTGGTATCCCGCCCCATAGCGCCAGGCGTTGCGCAGGTTGTCGACCAGCGACAGGTCGTCGGAGACGCTCAGCGCGCTGTAATCGCGCCAATGGTTCGTGTATCCGATCTTCGGGGTGAACTTAGCGAGCTTCTCCAGCGCCTTGGCCTTCGTGTCCTCGCCCAGCCAGTCGCTGGCGAGGATCGACGCATGGTACGCCCTGATCAGGTTGCCGACCAGCTCCTCCATGCGCGCCTTCGACGATTCGGGGAAGTGCCGGCGCACATACTCGCGGCCCACCTCCTCGCCGCAGATGCCGTTGACCAGCGAGACGCCGCGCTTCCAGCGGTCGCGCTGCTCGGCGGTGCCCGACATCACCTTGCCGTAGAAGTCGAAGCTCGTCTTGTCGAAGTCCTCGCTGAGGAAATGCGACCAGCTGTTGATGATATGCACGCGCGCCCACAGCTTGAGGTCCTCAAGGTCCGCATCCCTCCAGAACCGGTCGATGCCGGTGAGGAAGCTCGGCTCGTGCACGATGACGTGCGACAGCACCGTGGTCATGTCGACAGGCTGCATCGAGGCCGCGGCCGTCACGTCGTAGGCGTTCTGCCAGGCGCGCGCCCACGTTTCGATGTCGAACGAGGGGAGCGCGGCCTTCAGCTGGGCGTAGTCCATCGGATTGTAGGTCTTGTCCTCGTCGCGGGTGGCCACCACGTCCCAGTGGTGCTTGGCGATGCGGGTCTCCACGTCGAGGAACCGCCTCGCCTGTTCGTCGGCCTCGTCGCCGGTCTTCGCATAGCCGGCAAGCCGAAGCAGGGCGGAGACCATGTCCACGTAGGCGTCACGCACCGCCGCATACCGTTCCTCGCGGTAGTACGCCTCGTCGGGCAGTCCCAGACCCTCCTGCTCCACATGCGTGATGTTGTGCTCCGGGTCGCCGGGGTTCGGATACACCATGAGGCCGATGAGATCCGGGCCTCCCGCGGGATTGAGCATGCCGAGCACGCGGGTCAGCTCGGTCTTGTCGGAGGCCGAATCCACGGCTTCGAGGTCGGGGCGGATCGGTTCGATGCCGGCGGCGTTGATGGCGTTCTCGTCGCGGAACGAACGGTACAGGATGGCCGATTTGATGGCCGGGCTGTCGTCGTCCTCAAGGATGTCGCGTACATCCTGCTCGGCGTTTTCTGCGAGCTTGTCGAACGCGCCGAACCGTGCGCGGTCGGCGGGGAGGATGTACGTGTCGATCCACGGTCCGTTGACGTATCGGAAGAAATCGTCGGCTGGCTTGATGACGGAGGAGAAAGATGCCGGGTCGATGCCGGAGATAAGCGAGTCTGTCATAATCCCCAGAGTAACGGTCCAGCCCTACTAACGCCATCGTCGCGGTCCGTTTTCATGGGAGGTTTCATGGAGGCTCCGAATATCGGCCGCTGGCGCCATCCCCGCCGAAAACATGGCCGACCGGCCACTATATGAGAATGGTTATCAAATTATCGACGATGATGGCATGGCGTTGAAGTAATGTGGATGGGAAACAATCGTAGAAAGCGAATCAGACGTGATTGAACTCAAGACCCCCCAGGAAATCAAGGAAATGCGCCCGGCCGGCAAATTCGTCGGATCCATCCTCAAGGACCTGAGGAAAATGACCAAGGTCGGCACCAACCTTCTCGAAATCGACGAATTCGTCAAGCAGCGCATCGAGGCGCGCAACGGCGCCGAATCCTGCTACGTGGACTATGCCCCCGACTTCGGCACCGGACCGTTCGCGCACTACATCTGCACCTCCGTCAACGACGCCGTGCTGCATGGCGTTCCCTACGACTACAACCTCAAGGACGGCGACCTCGTCTCCCTCGACCTCGCCATCAACGTCGACGGATGGGTCGGCGACTCCGCCATCAGCTTCGTCGTCGGCAACGACCCCGACCCCGAGGACCTTCGCCTCATCAAGTGCACCGAGGACGCGCTCGCCGCGGGCATCGACCAGGCCCGCGCCGGAAACCGTCTCGGCGACATCTCCTCCGCCATCGGGGATGTGGCGCGATCCCAGGGATACACCATCAACCTCGAATTCGGCGGCCACGGCGTCGGCCACATCATGCACGGCGACCCGCACGTGCCCAACGACGGCAAGGCCCATCACGGCTACCGTCTGCGTCCGGGGCTGGTCATCGCCATCGAACCGTGGTTCCTCAAGACCACCGACGAGATCTATCAGGACCCGAAGGACGGATGGACGTTGCGTTCCTCCGACGGTTCGCGTGGCGCGCACACCGAGCACACCATCGCCATCACCGACGGCGACCCCATCATCCTCACCGCCCGCGACTGACGCCAGGGCCGTCGTACGCGCGGAATCCGATGGCATGATCGTCGTTCCAGGCGTTTCGCCGTGATACCGGACCGGCTGCGGGATCCCGATCATGCCTTGCCCTCCGGCGGCGCAGTCCCCACTACGTGGGCGAACGGCGGCGTTCTGCACGATCATGCGGTAACCTAATGCAAACACGGCACGACTACGGTGCCATAGCGGTATCAAGGAGGGAATATGTCAACAGCAAGGCTGGAGGTGGAGTCCGTAGCGTACGACCTGCCCGTGGTCAAGGCCACCAGCGGGCCCGACGGCATCGTGGTCTCGAAGCTGCGCAATGACGGCTGGGTCACGCTCGACCCCGGGTTTCTCACCACCGCGCAGTGCGAATCCAAGATCACGTTCATCGACGGCAACAACTCGGTGCTCCGCTACCGTGGGTACCCTATCAGCCAGCTGTGCGAGCATTCGAACTTCCTTGAGGTCGCATGGCTGCTCCAGCACGGCGAACTGCCGAATTCGGAGCAGTACACGACATTTCGTGACGGCATCTTGCGGCGCACGGTCATCGGTGAGGACTTCCGCACGTTCCTCGGAACGTTCCCGCGCGACTCGCATCCGATGAGCGTGCTCGCCTCCGCCGTCAACGCGCTGGCCGCCTACCATCCCGACACGGTCGACATCAACGACCCGGGGCAGCTCGATGCCGCCGCCGCGAACATCATGGCCAAGGTGCGTACCATCGTCTCCCATATCTGGCGCCGCCGCCGCGACGAGCCGCTGCTGTACCCCGACTATTCGCGGGGTTATGTGGACGACTTCCTGCGCATGAGCTTCGCCGTGCCATACACGCAGTTCGAATCCGACCCGCTCATGGTCGACGCCCTCGACAAGCTGCTCATCATCCACGCCGATCACGAGCAGAACTGCTCCACGTCGGTGGTGCGCATCGCCGGCTCCGCCCATGCCAACCTGTATTCCGCAGTGGCGGCCGGCATCAACGCGCTGTCGGGCCCTCTGCACGGCGGCGCCAATGAGGCCGTGCTGCGTCAGCTGGAAGCCATCCGCGACTCCGGCAAAAGCGTACGGGAGTTCGTGGAGGAGGCCAAAAAAGAGGGGCATCGCATCTCCGGCCTCGGCCATCGCGTGTACAAGTCGTATGATCCGCGCGCGGCCATCGCCAAGAAATACCTTGAGCAGATCATGGAGCTGCGCGGAGACGCGTTCGCCGGCGAACGCGACCTGCTTGACGTGGCGCTCGAACTGGAGGACATCGCCCTGCATGACGACTATTTCGTCTCGCGCCACCTTTACCCGAACGTGGACTTCTACACCGGTCTCATCTACCGGGCCATCGGATTCGACCAGGAGATGTTCACTACGCTGTTCGCGCTCGGCCGCATCCCCGGCTGGATCGCCCAATACCGTGAGATGCTCGCCGACCCGGCCACGAAGATCGGCCGTCCGCGTCAGGTGTACACCGGGTCCCCGCAGCGTGATTTCGTGCCGATCGAGAACCGTCCCTAGGCCGTCTCCGGGGAACGTGGGGCGGAATCGTTCCGCGTTTCCCTACCACTGCACGGCGTAGTTCGTGGAGGGCTTCCACGGCTCGCCCGGCCTGACCATCTGGTCTCGCGAATAGTACACATATCCCGGCTTCGGACGCTCCCCGAGCAGTTGCGGCACGCTGACGAACGTATACCCCCTGGCCTTGAGGTCGGTGATGATGCGTTCGGTCGCCTTCGCCGTGCTGCCCTGCAGATCATGCAGCAGGATGATGTCGCCGGGGCGGGTCCATTGCAGCACCTCGTCGTAGACGCCGTCGGCGTCCTTCTCCCAGTCGTAGCCCATCACGTTGAAGTTGATGATGGACGAGTTCATGGCAACGGCCTGGTCTCGCACGTCGTTGCTCCATTCGCTGTATGGCGGCCGGATCATCGAGGGGTAGGTGCCGACGGTCTTCTCCACTGCGGTACTGGTCCTCGTCAGCTGCGAGACCACGTCGGCCTTGCCCAGCGTCTGCAGATGGGGATGATTCCATGTGTGGTTCTCGATCGGATATCCGGCGCCGGCCAGCTCCTTGAGCATCGGCGACGTCTTGTCGGTGATGTGTTCGCCGACCGAGAAGAACGTGGCCGTCGTCCCGGTCTTCTTCAACGCCTGGATGACCGGCGGCGTATTGGCGGCGTCGGGGCCGTCGTCGAACGTCAGCGCCACGCACTTGGCCTTCGTGCAGTCCACGCCCAGTTTGGCGATGTTCGATGCGGTCACTTTGTCCATGGCCTGATTGAGCTGGTCGATGGACCGCTGGTAGACGGTCTTGTCGGTGATGATGTCGTTGCCGTTGAGCTGATCGTCCGCGGCGGTGATGAGCTGCTGCAGCCTGGTGCGCGTGGATTCGTCGGTCACCTTGCCGTCGGTCTGGTCGAGCAGGCCCTTGGACTGGGATACCGCAGCCGTGAGCGTGAACCGGATGGCGGCGTTGGTCTTGTTCGCGACGCCGCGGCGCACGGTCGTCGCATCTGCGGCGATGGCCTTGGCGCGTTGTGAGGCGTCCTTCCCCGCGTCGGTCAATGATTGCGTGCGCGTCGTCAGATCGTCCGCGGACATCGCGTCGTCGCACCGGTACCGTTCGCCGTCGTTGGCGTCGGAGACCAGTGTCTTCGCCTCTGCCACGGCGGTGCGCAACGTGGCGACCGTAGCGGGGTCCTCCACGGCCGAAGGCTGAGTCCCGGCCTCGGATTCGGTGGCCGAGACCGCCTTCCCCAGTGCTGTGGCGGCGTCGAGCAGCGTCGTCCGCGCCGCGGTGCATCGGCTCATCGCCTGCACATGCCGGTTGTGCCGTGAATACGCCACGCCGCCCGAGACGGCGATCGCGGCGACCATCGCGATGACGATGACGATAATGAGCGGTCTACGGCGCCGCGCTCCCCGGACGCTTGCTGCGGAATGCTTGGCCATGGTTTCCCTGCTTCTTCGGTCTTCGATATGCTGCCATGAAAACTGTAACGCACCGGCATCAAGGCGTGTCAGCGGACTTCCGTGGTTTTTGCTATCATTGCCAAGTTGCCGTTTCGGCGACGTGGGGCCTTAGCTCAGTCGGTTAGAGCAGCGGACTCATAATCCGTCGGTCCAGGGTTCAAGCCCCTGAGGCCCCACCATGGTGATCCCCTGACGATCATGGTGATCCCCTGACGATTTCCCTGATTCCATGCGGTTTGTTCTCGTTCGTCGAGTCTGGTGGTTCCCGTCTGTTACTTCTCCGATTCCGTCGTACCCTCCGCGTAGATGGAACGGCTGTTCACCCGGAACCAGATGATCGCGAACACCATGATCGCCGCGTAGATGAGCAGCAGATTCGTGTAGTTCGCGGCAGCGCCCGTCGCGCCGATGAGATTCGTCGCCATGTTGCCGCCGGAAAGGGAGTTCGTGGCGATGGGCGTGCCGAAGATGGCGATGCCGATCGAGCCGGCACCCTGCATGGCCAGATCGTTCATGCCAACCCCTCGTCCGGATTGTTCGGCGGGCAGCGTGCCCAGCACGGTGTCGACGGTGGGGGAGTAGAGCATGGCCATGCCGCCGTAGAACAATGCGATGCAGATGGCCAGGGCCACCGGTCCGGCAAGCACGCTGAACGCCGCGCTCAGCGTGCCCAGGCACATGAGCGAGGCGCCGAGCGTGATGGTGGTCCTGCGTCCGAGCCTGCCGACGATGGCACCGGACGACGTGCCGCTGACGGTGGCGATGATCAGCGCCGGCAACAGTACGAGCGACACCTGCGCGCTGGTCATGCCGTATATGCTTGCGCCCATGGCGTTGTACAACGGCGTGATGGAGAAGTTGGTGAAGTAGAAGAGGAACATCAGAGCCACGGCCTTCCACCAACGGGTGTTGTGGAAGAACGCCGGGGTGATGAACGGGTCGCGCGCCCTGCCGATGTAGACGGCGAACACGGCGAACGTGACGATGGATCCTACGAGCAGCGGCCAGTGCAGATCGGAGAAGAACAGGGTGAGCTGCAGCACCGCGAGCGCGAAGATGATGAAGCCGGGAACGTCCACGTGCGCGGCTTTTCCGGTGGTGTGCGGCAGGTTGGCCAACAGTGTGGGCACCACGAGGATCGAGGCCATGGGGATGAGGAACAGGTATGACCAGTCGATGGCGCTGACGACGCCGCCGCTGACGACGCCGATGGCTGTGGCGAGCTGGTAGGCGGCCGTGAACATGCCGAAGTACAGCAGTTTCCTGCCGGCGTGGAGGTATCGCGCCACGATGACGAGGTATACGGAGCCGGCGGCCTGGAATCCGGCCGTCTGTATGGCTCGGAACACGATGATCTCCAACAGGCTGCCATGCAGCACGAATCCCAGGAGCGAGCCGGCCCAGAGCAGCACGAGCCCGAACATGGTCATGCGTTTGAGCGAGGAGAAGTCGCAGAGCGATCCGTAGACGAAGCAGACGATGCCGAGGACGACGCCGGGGACGGCGGTGATCAGCGATGCCTGTCCGGCGGCGCCGACGTCGGCGCCGACCTGTTGGAACACCAGATTGAACGCCTGCAGGCACAGGGTGCCGAGCATGTAGATGAACAGCAGCGGAATAAGCGTTTTGCGTGCTTTCGCGGCGACCTCGTCGTTGGTCTGGTCGGGCGTTCGTTCGGCTGCCGTGATGGAGGGCCGATTGCTCATGAAATCCTACTTCCTATAGAACCGTCTGGGTAATCGGCTCGTTATTTGTCGTGTTGTCGTGCGGGGGAGCCGAAGGGCCGCATATGCCGGATACATTGTCGGCCCCCGGGTTTTCCGGAGGCCGACAGGGGGTGTCATTCGGCCTTGGCGAGGCCGGTGATGCGGGTCATGAACTCGTTGAGGAACCGCGGCACGTCGACTCCGACGGCGACCTTCATGGTCTTGACCGGGTCGTTGAGCCGCTCGTTGTCGCCGATGGTCCGTCCGCGGGTGGGGCCTTCGACGTCGACCTGCATGTTGATGTCGAGCGTGGTGACCAGACTCGGATCCACCGCCACGCCTACGGCGAGCGGGTCGTGCAGTCCGCATCCGCCCAGATGCGGCGATGTGGTCTCGTACGCCTTGATGTAGTAGTCGGTCATGTCGGCGAGGAACCGGCCTGCCGGCGTGCCGAGGGCGCGCCATCGCCGCGTCTCCTCGTAGGTGAGCAGCGTCTGCAGGGTCACGTCGAGGCCGATCATCGTGGCGGGGGCTTCGGAACGGAACAGCCGGTTCGCCGCGTCCGGGTCCTGCGAGATGTTCGCCTCGCTCCATGCGGAGACATTGCCGCAGACGGTGAGCGCGCCGCCCATGAGGACGATGCCGCCGATTTCGTCCTTGATTTCGGGTGCCTTGTCCAGGGCCGCGGCGATGTTGGTCATCGGTCCGGTCGGCACGTAGACAAGGTCCTTGCCGTAGGTCTTCACCGCATCGATGATGAAGTCGACGGCGGGTTCGGTCTCCGGTTCGCGGTCCGAATCGGGGATGTCGACGTCTCCGATGCCGTTCTGTCCGTGGATGAACGCGGAGACCGGCTGCACTGCGAACGAGTCCTTGGTGCTGGCGTGGGGCAGGCCCTTGTACACCTTCACCTCGGGGTGCCCGAACAGGTCGGTGACCGCGAGCGCGTTGCGTACGCCCTGGTCGAGCAGCACGTTGCCGTAGGTTCCGGTGATGCCGATGAGTTCGACCTCCGGGCTGCCGAGCGCGTAGGCGGTGGCGAGGGTGTCGTCGATGCCGGTGTCGAGATCGAGGATGAGTTTCTTGGTCATGGATTCCCCTTATGAGTCTTGTGAGTGGTGAGCCTTATGGGTAGGTTCTATCGTCCGCGTGTCACCAGACGAACAGACCGACGGTGGCGGCGGAGAGCAGGGAGACCAGGATGCCGGAGAGCAGCATTCGGCCGACCTGCTTGGAGATGGCGTCGTTCTTCTCCTTGTCGACGATGCCCTTGAAGCAGCCGATGACCATGCCCAGCGTGGAGAAGTTGGCGAAGGAGGTGATGAACACCGTGAGCACGGCCTTGTAGTGGGCGGCGTAGGTGGCGACCTCGCCGGTGATCTGGCCCATGACGACGAATTCGTTGGTCACGAGCTTGAGGCCCATCAGCTGCGAGAACTCCCATGCGGTGCCCGGATCGAGGCCCATGAGCCAGGCCGGCACGTACATGATCACGCCGAGGATGGATTCGAGCGAGAGCTTGTCCCAGATCATGCCGAGACCGGCGTCGATGAGCGCGGCGAGTGCCACGAAGGCCACCACGTTGGCGGTGATGATGAGGATCAGCTTGCCGCTGCCGAGGATGGAGTCGCCGAGGAAGGAGAAGAACGGTTCCTTGACCGGCTTGCTTGGGTCGTGCTTGAGGAGCTTCTTGTACCAGGGCAGGGCCTTGTATTCCTCGATGGCCTTGTCCTTGGCGGTCTGCTCCTCGGCGGTGAGCTCCACGACGTCGTCCTCGGACGCGGGGTCGCCCAGGCTGTAGATCACGTCCTCGTCCTTGGTGACCTCGACCGGGTAGAGCATGTGGCTGACGATCAGGGCGTTGATGCAGTTCAGCGGGATGGCGGTGATCACGAACTCGCCGGGCACCATCTGGATGTAGGAGCCGATGATGGCGGCGGTGACGCAGCTCATCGACATCATGGCCAGCGTGACGTTGCGCCCGGCTTTCATGCGTTGCAGCTGCACCTTGGAGACGGCGAGGGCCTCGGTGTTGCCGAGGAACATCATCTCGACGGCGTAGAAGGTCTCGAACTTCGGACGGCGGGTGACGAAGCTCAGTCCGCGGCCGATCCACTTGATGACCCACGGCAGGAAGCCGATGTAGGTGAGGATGTCGAACAGCGGGACGATGAGCAGGATCGGCAGCAGTGCGCTGGCGATGAAGTTCACCGGTGCGGGGTTGGTGCCATCGGCGCCGACCCAGTTGGCGAGGGCGAAGTTGACGCCCTTGTAGGAGATGTTGACGATGGCGGCGAATCCGTCGGCCGCGGCCTTCACTGCGGCGCGTCCCCACTCGAAGCTGGTGAGGAACCAGGCGATGACGAGATTCAGGGCCAGCATGCAGCCCACGGATCTGTAGTCGATGCCTTTTCGGTTGTGGGAGAATACCCAGCCCAGGGCCAGGAAGACCACCAGGCCCAGAATGTTTATCGCGAGATACATGAGTTCCCTTCCTTTGGTTCTCTTTTTCCCGAGTGCGCATGGCACTCATACCCACGGTAGTGGGCGTTTGTGTCGATTGATTGATGTCGTGGTGAATGGTCGCGGGCGTCGGTCCGGCGTATGCGTCGGATCAGACGATGACCCGGTGGATCAGCGTGATGGGCTCGGCCTCCTCGCCGATGGTGATGTTGCTGCGGATGAGTCGTTCAACGTCCGCGATGTCCTCGCGGTCGCTGTGCACGGTGAGCAGCACGTCGCCCTTGCGGACGGCGTCTCCCACCTTGTGGTTCAGTGTCAGGCCGACCGCGTAGTCGAGCGTGTCGTCCTTGGTGGCGCGTCCGCCGCCGAGCATCATCGAGGCGATGCCCATCTCGTCGGCGCGCATTCCGGTGACGACGCCGTCCTCTTCGGCGAGGATCGGTATGCGGTACCGTGCCTGCGGCATGATCGTCGGGTCGTCGACCACGCGCCCGTCCCCGCCCTGCGCCTCGATCATCGCCCGGAAGCGTTCCAGCGCGGAGCCGTCCGCGATCTTCGCCGTGAGCTTTTCCCGGGCCTCGTCGAGGTCGGACGCCTCGCCCGCCATCACGACCATCTGGCTGCCGATGGTGAGCACCAGGTCGGTCAGGTCGTCGGGGCCTTCGCCGCGCAGCACGGCGATCGATTCCTCGATCTCCAATGCGTTGCCGATGGCGAGGCCGAGCGGCTGGTTCATGTCGGAGATCACGGCCATGCAGTCCATGCCTACGCCCTTGCCGATGTCCACCAGGGCGTGGGCGAGCGCGACGGCGTCGTCCTCGTTCTTCATGAACGCGCCGGCGCCGGTCTTGACGTCCATCACCAGGGCGTCGGTGCCGCTGGCGATCTTCTTGCTCATGATCGAGCCGGCGATCAGCGGGATGGAGTCCACAGTGTCAGTGACGTCGCGCAGCGCGTAGATCTTCTTGTCTGCGGGGGCGATGTTGCCGGTGGCTCCGGCGATGATGCAGCCGACTTCGCGCAGCTGGCGCTTGAAGGCGTCCTCCTCGATCTCCACGGTGTATCCGGGAATCGCCTCAAGCTTGTCGAGCGTGCCGCCGGTGTGGCCGAGCCCGCGTCCGGAGATCATCGGAACGATGATGCCCAGCGAGGCCACGAGCGGGGCGAGCGGGATGCTCACCTTGTCTCCGACGCCGCCGGTGGAGTGCTTGTCCACCTTCTTGCCGGGGATGTCGCTCAGGTCGAGCCGGTCGCCGGAGTCCAGCATGGCCATGGTCAGGTCGCGGGTCTCTTCGGCGGTCATGCCGTTGAACCAGATCGCCATGAGCAGGGCGCTGACCTGATAGTCGGGGATTGCGCCGTCGGTGTAGCCCTCGACGAAGAAGTCGATCTGCTCCTTGGTCAGGGTTCCGCCGCTTCGTTTGGTGTCGATGACGTCGGTCATTCTCATGATGGGCTCCTTTGCCTCACTGATAAAACGATAAATCACAACCAGGCTTTTTACCAATGTAAGTGTCGATTTATGAACGTTTGTTCGTTTGCGTTGTCGTCGGCGATGCACGTCGGTTCACCGTCGACGACGCGGTACGGATGGCATGGCCCGTCCGGGCCATGATGGGCTAGCCGCCGTATTCCAGCAGGTCTGTTGCGCTGTTTTCGTCGATGACGAGCGTGTTGGCGTATCCGGCGCTGATGGCGCCGTGGGTGGCCGGCACCTTGATCGGCGTGGCGGCCACGAGTATGCTATGCGGCTTGGTTCTGAGCTCCTCGGGTCGCAGGCCGATCGTGCGGTCGTCGATGTCGTCGTCGACGATGCGTCCCCTGTCGTCGATGAACCGGGAGAGCACGTCGCCGGCGGCCTCGCGGCGCAGAAGGTCGCGTTCGTCGCGCGTCAGGTATCCCAGACGGAGCAGCAGCGCCGAATCCTGCACCGACCCGACGGTGAAGACGGCGATGTTGGCGTGCCTGCCCATGTCGAAGATGTGGGAGATGTAGGTTTCCTGCTCCACGAGCTCCCTTGTCTCGCGGCGGTCGAATATCACCGGCAACGGCAGATACTGCGGCAGGGTGTGGAAGGCCGCCGCGAAGGCGTTGGCGCTTTCGAAGGCGTAGTTGTTGCTCTCCGTGTTCGAGACGCTGCCTTTGATCTGCACGACGGCCACGTCGTGGACGTCCTTCGGGGCCAGATGCTTGCCGATGGCGTACAGCGTGCGTCCCCATCCCAGTCCGATCACGTCGTCGCTGCGCACGATGGATTCGATGTATCCGGCGGCGGCCTGCCCCACGGTGTCGAGCCGGTCCTTCGGCGCGATGTTGGTCATCGGCACGACGACGGCCTTCTTCAGGCCGTACCGCCGTTCGAGTGCCTCGGCGAGGTCGGGTGCGTCGCCGCTCGGGTCTGCGATGTCGATGCGGACCAGTCCCGTCTGCCGCGCGTAATGCAGCAGACGGGAGACGGTCGGGCGGGAGATGTGCATGGCCTTGGCGATCTCGTTCTGGCTGTAGTCCTGCTGGTAGTACAGTTTGGCCACCTTCAGGGCGTCGCGGTTCTTCTTCGCCTGTGTGTTCATGCCGGGCTCCCGTCCGTTCGTCGGTCGCGTCATCGTGATGCCGGGCGGCTCACGCGATGGCGGTCTCCAGCGCGATGACGATCATGTCGTTGAAGGTCTTCTCGCGTTCCTCGCTCGTCGTCTTGCCCTCGCCGAAGATGAGGTCGGAGACGGTGAGGATCGACAGCGCCCGGAAGCCCAGCTTCGCGCCGAGCAGATACAGGCCGGCCGATTCCATCTCGGTGCCGAGCACGCCGTAGTCCGCGAGTTTCTTCATGTCGAGCTCGTCGTTGTAGAAGCGGTCGGCGGCGAAGATGTCGCCCACCTTCACATCGACGCCCTGCTTCTTGGCCACATGGTAGGCGGTGTCGAGCAATTCGAAGTTGGCCAGTGGGGCGTAGTGCACGCCGTGGCCGAACGTGTTGGTCACCACGGCCGAGTCGGTGGTCGACCCGGAGGCGAGCAGCACGTCGCGCAGCTTGACGTCGGGTGCCATGCCGCCGCAGGAGCCCACGCGGATGATGGTCTTCACGCCGTAGACGGTCGCCAGCTCGTTGGTGTAGATCGACAGTGAGGGAATGCCCATGCCGCTGGCCTGCACGGAGACTCGATGGCCCTTGTACGTGCCGGTGAAGCCGAGGCAGTTGCGCACGCCGTTGACCTGCACCACGTCCTCCAGGAAGGTCTGCGCGATGTGCTTGGCGCGCAGCGGGTCTCCCGGCATGAGCACGACGTCGGCGTAGTCGCCCGGATTCGCTTCGATGTGGGGTGTTGCCATGATGGATGTCCTTTCGTGATCGATGATCGATGGTTGTTGTGTCGTCCGTGCGGAGGGGTCAGCTGATCCGGTTGAAGAAGCTGGTGCCGTTCCCGTTGCCCTCGACGCCGAAGTTGTCGAGGATGGTCGCGCCCATGTCGGAGGCGGTTTCGCGGATGCCGAGCGACGTGCCGGGGTTCGGCATGCCGGGGGAGTAGGCGAGGATCGGCACGAACTCGCGGGTATGGTCGGTGCCCTTGTAGGTGGGGTCGTTGCCGTGGTCGGCGGTGATGAGCAGCAGGTCGTCGTCGTGCATGTTGGCCATCACCCGGCCGAGCCGCTCGTCGAAGGCCATGAGAGCCTCGCCGTCGCCCTGGGCGTTGCGCCGGTGGCCGTACATGGCGTCGAAGTCCACGAGGTTGGTGAAGCACAGGCCGGTGAAGTCGGAGGCCATGGCTTCGTCCACATGGTCCATGCCGTCCATGTTGCTTTTGTTGCGCCATCCCCTGGTGATGCCGTGCCCGGAGAAGATGTCGTTGGTCTTGCCGACGGCGAGCACGTCGTATCCGGCGTCGTGGAGGAAGTCCAGCACGGTGGGCGCGATGGGCTCCAAACCATAGTCGTGGCGGTTCGACGTGCGGGTGAAGTGGTCCTTGTCGGGGCCGACGTACGGGCGCGCGATCACGCGCCCCATCACGATCTCGGGTCCGTTGATCAGCGTGCGGGCATACTCGCAGATGCGGTAGAGCTCGTCGAGGGGGATCACGTCCTCGTGGGCGGCGATCTGCAGCACCGAGTCGCCGGAGGTGTAGAGGATCAGGTCGCCGGTGGCCATCTGGTGCTCGCCGTAGTCGTGGATCACCTCGGTGCCGGAATACGGCTTGTTGACGATCACCTTACGGCCGGAGAACCTCTCCAGGGCGTCGACGATGCTTTGGGGGAATCCGTCGGGGAAGGTCGCCATCTCGAACCTCACCGGCAGGCACATCATCTCCCAGTGGCCGTCAAGCGAATCGTTGCCGTGCGAGGTGATGGTCATCTTGCCGAAGCAGCCCTCGGCGGGGTCGGCGGCGGGCACGCCCTTGATCGGCGGGACGGCGGGGTCGATGTCGCGGATGTTGCCCAGGCCGATGCGGGCGAGGTTGGGCAGATGAAGCCCGCCGTCGAAGAACTCGCCGATGTGGCCGAGCGTGTCGGCGCCGACGTCGTCGAACCGGGCGGCGTCCGGCGCCTCGCCGATGCCGATGGAGTCCAGCGCGATGGTCAGGACGCGTTTGTATGTGTATGCCATGGAAAGGCTTCCTTTCGCCATTGAAAGAGGATGTTGAACGATGCGGTCGAAGGATGATGCCGGGACGGTGCGGGGATTCGGGGCCGGTGGTATGGGGACGTGTGTCCGGGGGCGGAATCTCCCGGACACACGGGGAGGATGGTGGCGGGACTACTGCCGCGCGGCCTCTTCGAGGATGACCACGGAGGCGGAGACGCCGAGCCTGGTGGCTCCGGCCTCGATCATGGCGTAGGCGTCGGCGAGGCTGTGGATGCCACCGGCCGCCTTGACGCCGAAGTCGGGTTCCACGGTCTCGCGCATGAGCTTCACGTCGTGGACGGTCGCCCCGGCGGTGGAGAAGCCGGTGGAGGTCTTCACGAAGTCGGCGCCGCCTTCGACGGTGAGGCGGCTCGCGCGCACCTTCTCGTCGTCGGTGAGCAACGCGGTCTCGATGATGACCTTGAGCAGCTTGCCCTTGGCGTGGGTGGCGTCGGCGACGGCTTTGATGTCGGCGAGCACGACGTCGTCGTTGCCGCCCTTGAGTTCACCGATGTTGATGACCATGTCGATCTCGTCGGCGCCCTTGTCGATGGCGTCGTTGGTTTCGAACACCTTCACGTCGGTGGTGTTGGCGCCGAGGGGGAATCCGATCACGGTGCAGGTGGCGATGCCGGTGCCGGCGAGGGCCTTGGACACGCGTGGGATCCAATAGGGGTTGATGCATACGGATGCGGTGCCGTACTTGATGGCGTCGGCCACGGTGCTGTCGATCTGTTCGGCGGTCGCGTTGGCCTTGAGGAGCGTGTGGTCCATGTATTTGGCGAGCTGTGCCTGTGTGAGGGACATGATTGGCTGTGCCTTTCTGATTATTCACGGTGTTCGTGAAGGGGCTGCCGTCACTGGCCGCCTTGCACAATCAAGCCTATCATCAATTTTTACAAATGTATACCTAAGCACATGAACGTTTGTTCAATTATCGGTGAATCACCGTTGCACGGATGCACACGCCGATGCCCGGCCGCGTCGAAATCATGACCGACGACCTCCCCGTCGGTTGTCAAAACGGTGAATTGCGCGTATAATCCCGTTGGTTCCGGTTCACGTCAGGCCATAGGGGCATGGCGACCCGGTCCTGAAATACATCCTAGGAGTCAACTATGAAGCAGGGAATCCATCCCGAATACGTGCCCACCGAGGTCGTGTGCTCGTGCGGCAACACCTTCGTCACCCGTTCCACCGTCACCTCCGGCCACATCACGGCCGATGTGTGCGCGAAGTGCCACCCGTTCTACACCGGTAAGCAGAAGATCATGGATACCGGCGGTCGCGTGGCCCGCTTCGAGAAGCGTTACGGCAAGAAGGCCAAGTAACAGACGTCGCGACGCCAGTCCTGCGTGGGATCCGATCGGAAAACGCGCATGACTGGCGTTTTTGTATGCTTGGAGACAGTCGACGCAACCCGACCATACGACGTAACCCGACCATCTGACGTAAAGAAAAGGCGAACATGGCAGAAGAGTTTCCCGCGGCGAGGACCGCATTGGAGGAATACCATCGCATCGAGCAGGACATGAGCCGGCCCGAGGTGGCCTCCGACCCCGACAAGATGCGCAAGCTCGGGCGTCGCCACGCCGAACTGAGCGTCATCGTCTCCGCGTACCAGCGGTACATGTCGCTGAACGACGACTACGAGGCCGCCAAGGAGATGGCGTCCGAGGACCCCGACTTCGCCGAGGAGGCCAAGCGCATCGAGGAGGAGATCCCCGGGGCCCGCGAGAAGCTGCGCACCGCGCTGATCCCGCGCGATCCGGACGATGCGCGCGACACCATCATGGAGATCAAGGCCGGCGCCGGCGGCGAGGAGGCCGCCCTGTTCGCTGGCGACCTGCTGCGCATGTACATGCGGTACGCCGAGCGCCGAGGCTGGACGACCGAGATCCAGAGCCAGAACGGCACCGAGCTCGGCGGCGTGAAGGACGTGCAGATCGCCATCCGCGCCAAGGGGGCCGTGGCGCCGGCGGACGGCGTATGGGCGTCGCTCAAATACGAGGGCGGCGTGCACCGCGTTCAGCGTGTGCCCGTCACCGAATCGCAGGGCCGCATCCAGACGTCGGCGGCCGGCGTCATCGTGTTCCCCGAGGCCGACGAGGACGACGACGAGGTCGAGATCGATCCGAAGGACCTCAAGATCGACATCTTCATGAGCTCCGGCCCGGGCGGACAGTCCGTGAACACCACGTACTCCGCCGTGCGCATGACCCACATCCCCACCGGCATCGTGGTGAGCATGCAGGACGAGAAGTCGCAGATCCAGAACCGCGCCGCGGCCCTGCGCGTGCTCAAATCCCGCCTGCTCGCCATGAAGCATGAGCAGGAGGCCGCCGAGGCCGCCGACATGCGCCACTCGCAGGTGCGTTCGCTCGACCGTTCCGAGCGCATCCGCACCTACAACTTCCCCGAGAACCGCATCGTCGACCACCGCACGAACTACAAGGCGTACAATCTGGACGCCGTGCTCGACGGCGACCTGCAGGCCGTCATCGACTCCGACATCCAGGCCGACGAGGCCGCACGTTTGGCCGCCGCCCAGCAGTGACGGCGAAACGTCGAAACTTGGTCGAACCGTCCATAAGGGGCCGGTTCGCGGCGTGCTTGTGACCGGTTTCGCCAAATAGGCGGACCGGCAGTCGGTTGATGGAGCCGGGGAGGGAGAATCTCCGATGGAAAACCCGAATATCGGCGGCCTCGTGGATGACGCCGCCCGGACGCTTGCCGCCGCCGGCGTCGACACCCCGCGGTTCGACGCGAAGCTGCTGCTCGCGCACGCGGCCGGCGTGGAGCCGAGGGACGTGGACCGTGCGGTGTTGATGGGGGAGCCTCTGGCGTTCGATGCCGCACGGTTCCATGCCATGGTCGTACGTCGCGCCGGGCGCGAACCGTTGCAGTACATCGTCGGACACGCCCCGTTCCGCTATCTCGACGTCGAGGTCGGCCCCGGCGTGTTCATTCCCCGGCCGGAGACCGAGACCGTGGTGCAGGCCGGTCTCGACTGGCTCGCGGCCCATCGTCGTGGCGGACGGCCGCGCGTCGTGGACCTGTGCGCCGGCAGCGGCGTGATCGGGCTGTCGGTCGTCACCGAGGTCCCCGATGCCGAGGTGTGGGCGGTCGAACTGAGCGAAGCCGCCCACACCTGGACGGAACGCAACCGACGCCTTGTGACCGCCGGCCATCCCGACGTCGCGGACCGGTATCATCTCCTGCTCGGCGACGCCACGTCGCCCGGAATCCTGGCGGAACTCGACGGCACGGTCGATCTGGTGATCTCGAACCCCCCGTATGTGCCCGAAACCGATGTGCCCCAACAGCCCGAGGTACGCGACCACGATCCCGAATCCGCGCTGTACGGCGGCTCCCCGGACGGATTGCGCATCCCCGAACGCATCATCGGCCGGGCGGCGTGCCTGCTGCGGCCGGGCGGCGCGCTGGTCATGGAGCATGACATATCACAGGGGGCGGCGTTGCGGTCATACTCCGCCGCCCACGGGTTCGGCGACGTCGCCACCGGCGACGACCTCACCGGGCGCCCGCGATATCTGTTCGGCGTCTACCGCGCGTAATCCTGATACACGCTGGCGTCGGCGTCGGTGATGGTCCTGATCACACGCGCCGGATTGCCCACGGCCACCGAATTCGCCGGAATGTCCTTCGTCACCACGGACCCCGCGCCGATCACGCAGCCGTCGCCGATGGTCACGCCGCCCAGCACCGTGACGTCGCCGCCGAACCAGCAGTTCGAACCGATGACGATCGGCTCGCCGTATTCGTAGTTGTAGAAGCCGCCGTCCGGGTGGCGCCGTACGTTACGGTCCTGCCAGCGCAGGGGATGCATCGGCGGCAGCAGCGAGATGTTCGGACCGAACATCACGTCGTCGCCGATCGTCACCGGAACACAGTCGAGCACCGTGAAGTTGAAGTTCGCGAACATGCGGGCGCCGACCGTGGTGTGGATGCCGTAATCGAAGAAGACGGGCCCCATCACGTCGAGCCCCTCGCCATGGCCCGGCAGCAGCTCGTCCAATACCTCGGCCCTGGCCTCGTCGTCGTTGCGTGAAAGGGCGTTGAACCTCGTGCACAGGTCGCCGGCCTTCTTCCGCAGGGCCAGGAGCTCGGCATCGGAGGAGTCGTAGAGCTTCCCGGCGAGCATCTCCTCGCGTTCGCTCGCGCGGGGCGTGCGCAGTTCGATCGGTGGAATCATGGTCATGGTGCATCCTTTGTGAGTACGTTTGTACGTATCATAATTCATGAATCGGCAGATATCCTCCCGATGCGGGGATTATCGGGGCGTATCGCGCGGTTCATGAATCGCGGGATGTCGCCGCATCCCATCGTCGGCACGAAGTGGTGCAATGGTGAGGCTCGAACAGGGAGGACATCATGGTTCGGATCATGCCGATCGACGATACGGCGCTGGAAATCGCGGCCCGGACGGTCCGCGACGGAGGGATCATCGTGCTGCCCACCGACACGGTGTACGGCATCGCATGCGACCCGCGCAATCGCGACGCCGTGGCGGCGGTCTTCGCGGCGAAGCGCCGTCCCGCGGCGAAGACGCTGCAGGTGCTGTTCCCCTCCGTCGACGAGCTTGCCGACTACTCGCTCGAACTGCCGGTGCCGCTCGACCGGCTTTCCCGCGTGTTCCTTCCCGGCGCGTTCTCGCCGATCTGCGTGGCGCGCGACGATTGCCCGCTGGTCACGGTCCGCACCGTTGCGAACGCCCGCCCCGGCAGGACGCAGGGCATCCGGGTGCCCGATTCCGAGGACGCCCTGCGCATCCTTCGCGCCACCGGCCCGCTCGCCGCGTCGAGCGCCAACCTCTCCGGAGGGGAATCCGCCCAGACGGTGCGGCAGGCTGCGGACGCGCTCGGCGACTCCGTGGACCTGTACCTCGACGGCGGTCCCACACCCGGCCCGTTGTCGAGTACAGTGGTGGCGTCGGACGTTCACGGACGCGACGGCATCGCCATCCTGCGTGAAGGCGTGATCGGCCAGCGAACCATCCGACAGGCGCTGCACGGCAGGGACCGCGCGGCATGACCGCACGACGACCCATGACGATACGACGACCCATGACGATACGACAAGCCATGACGACCACGATGACGGAAGGCATCCAAGCATGAGAATCTACCTGTTCATCGCCGCCATCGCCGGCGGCGCGACGTTCCTGCTGACGCCGATCGTCCGCCACGTGGCCATCGAATTCGGCGCGGTCGGCCGGGTGCGCGCCCGCGACGTGCACAAGATCCCGACCCCGCGCATGGGCGGCGTGGGCATGATGCTCGGCTTCGTGGTCGCCATGTGCTTCGCCAGCCGGCTGCCGCTGACGCGCGGACTGTTCCACAACTCCCTGCAGCCCTGGATCATCACCATCGGCGCGGTGCTCGTCTGCCTGCTCGGCGTGTGCGACGACCGCTGGGACCTCGACTGGATGCTCAAGCTCGCCGGCCAGCTCATCATCTCGGTGTTCGTGGCATGGGGAGGCCTGCAGGTGGTGTCGCTGCCGTTCGGCTCCCTGGTGGCCGCCTCGCCGAGCATGTCCATGGCCATCACCGCGATCCTCATCGTGGCGTCCATCAACGCCGTGAACTTCGTCGACGGGCTCGACGGCCTGTCGTCGGGCATCGTGGCGATAGGCGGCGTCGCCTTCGCCATATATTCGTACATCATCGCCCGCAATTCGCCCAGCTACGCGTCGATGGCCACGATGATCGACGTCGCCCTGGTCGGCATATGCATCGGGTTCCTCCTGCACAACTGGCATCCGGCGAAGCTGTTCATGGGGGATTCCGGCTCCATGCTGCTCGGCTATCTCGTCACCTGCGCGTCGATCGTGATGACCGGCCGCCTCGATCCGACGACCATCCATGCCAGCATCTTCCTGCCCATGTTCATGCCGATACTGCTGCCCGTGCTGGTGCTGTTCCTGCCGGTGCTCGACATGTGCCTCGCCATAACGCGGCGTCTGGCGAAAGGTCAGTCGCCGATGCACCCCGACCGCATGCATCTGCATCATCGCATGCTGCGCATCGGGCACACCGTGCAGGGCGCCGTGCTCATCCTGTGGGGCTGGGCCGCGCTCATCGCCTTCGGATCGATCATGGTCCTGTTCTTCAGCATCAGATACGTGGCCATCGGCTTCGCCATCGCCACGGTCATACTGACGTTCGCCACGCTGTATCCGTATTTCCGCCGGCGCATCCCCGAGATCCGCGCGGAAAACGCCGCCATGTCCGCCGCGCGCGAATCGGCGAAGGGTAATATGGGACGTCCGAAACATAGTACGGATACGGTTACGGCGGGACGCCATCGCAGGGCCGAACGCGGGAACGACACATCGGTGCGAGACCAGACCGCGAAACACTGACGGCCATACGACACTGATGGCCATACAACACTGACGACCACGAAACACTGACGACCACGGACGACGGATGGAAGACATGATGAACGACAAGAACAACGAGGGCAGGACCGTGAACGGGGACGACGCCAGGCCTCGCGGCCGCTTCGGCAGGCCGAAGCGCGCCGGCGAGGAGACCATCTGGGAGCTCATGTACCGGGCCATCTACCAAAGCCTGCTGTTCATCGGCGTCTTCGCCGTGGTCGGCGTCATCGTCGGATACATGTTCTACGGGCTGCCGGGCATATGGTCGGCGGTCATGGCCCTGGTGGCCGTGGTGCTGTTCTGCCTGTCGAACCCCCTGCTGGTGGCGATCCTGAGCCGCATGCACCTGCGTCCGGCGGCGTACCTCACCTGGTTCCTGCTCGGCTGGATGATCAAGGTGGCCATCGTGGCGGTCATCCTGCTGTCCATCAAGGACGCCACGTGGCTCAACCCCAAACTGTGCGCGATACTGCTGCTCATCGGCGCGATGATCATCCTCGCGGCGGAGGTGCACACGGCCGCCACATCGAGGGTCCCGTACGTCGACCCGCCGACGCGTGACCCTTCCAAGGAGTGAGATGCCGATTTCGTGTCCGAGACACGGAATGGTAGTGAGGTCTACGCACGACTATAGAGTAAATCTATGGCTTCTAACACTTCAGAACAAGAGTCCGCATACAAACCGCTCGCCACTCCATTCCAGCAGCTTGGACTGGCCTACGATGACGTTCTGTTGCTCCCCAACGAGACCGACGTCATTCCGTCCGAAGTCGATACCTCGACCCGTCTGACCCGCGAGATCACCATGAAGTCCCCGGTGCTCTCCTCCGCCATGGACACGGTGACCGAGGCCCAGATGGCCATCGCCATGGCCCGCAACGGCGGCATCGGCGTCATCCACCGCAACCTCAGCATCGAGGACCAGGCCAATCAGGTCGACATCGTCAAGCGCAGCGAATCCGGCATGATCTCCGATCCGCTCACCGTGCAGCCCGACGCCACGCTGACCGACCTCGACAAGCTGTGCGCCGCCTACCACGTCTCCGGCCTGCCGGTCGTCGACAAGGACGACCATCTGGTCGGCATCATCACCAACCGCGACATGCGTTTCGTCAACCCCGACGACTACGACCGCCTGCGCGTCTCCGACGTGATGACCAAGGAGAACCTCATCACCGGTCCGGCCGACATCTCCAAGGAGGACGCCCACCGTCTGCTCGCCCAGCACAAGGTCGAGAAGCTGCCGCTCATCGACGCCAACGGCAAGCTCGCCGGCCTGATTACGGTGAAGGACTTCGTCAAGACCGAACAGTACCCGGACGCCACCAAGGACGGGCAGGGCCGTCTGCGCGTTGCCGCCGGCATCGGCTTCCTCGGCGACGCATGGCAGCGCGCCACCGCCCTCATGGAGGCCGGTGTGGACGTGCTCGTCGTCGACACCGCCAACGGCGAGGCCCGTCTGGCGCTCGACATGATCCGTCGCATCAAGGCCGACCACGCCTTCGACGGCGTGCAGGTCATCGGCGGCAACATCGCCACCTACAACGGCGCCAAGGCCATGATCGAGGCCGGCGTCGACGCCGTCAAGGTGGGTGTGGGCCCCGGCTCCATCTGCACCACGCGCGTGGTCGCCGGCGTCGGCGTCCCGCAGCTCACCGCCGTGTACGAGGCCTCCCGCGCCTGCAAGGAGTTCGACGTCCCGTGCATCGCGGACGGCGGCATCCACTACTCCGGCGACATCGGCAAGGCCCTCGTGGCCGGCGCCGACTCCGTGATGCTCGGCGGCCTGCTCGCCGGTTGCGAGGAGGCCCCGGGCGAGAAGGTGCTTCTGCACGGCAAGCAGTACAAGATCTACCGTGGCATGGGCTCCCTCGGCGCCATGGCCCCGCGTGGCAAGAAGTCCTACTCCAAGGACCGCTACTTCCAGGCCGACGTCACCACCGCCGACAAGGTCGTGCCGGAAGGCGTCGAAGGCCAGGTGCCCTACCGAGGACCGCTCAACTACGTGCTGTACGAGCTGGTCGGCGGCCTGCACCAGACGATGTTCTACGTCGGCGCCCACAACATCCCCGAGCTCCAGGCCAAGGGCAAGTTCATCCGCATCACCGATGCCGCGCTGCGTGAATCCCACCCGCACGACATCGTGATGACCAAGGAGGCCCCGAACTACACCGGCTTCCACAGCTGACGACTCCGGTCGGCCGCCGATACCGGCTGAACGGCCTCGGACCTGATAGCGCACAACGGCTTCCCGTCGCCAATCGCGGCGGGAAGCCGTTTGCCGTCGTATGCGAATCCCGGATACCAGGGGGCGGAGGCCTCCCCATGAGTGATGAGTTACATCGTATTTCATCACTCACGACAGTGTGCTAACCCAATGGGTATTCGAAACCGTTGTCAAACACCAGATATCCATCGGTGCTTGGCAGATCAAACATGACGGTACCTTTCGCTTTCACTGCGGGGCCTATCGAATCGGGCAGTCGGTTCTGTTCGGGAACGCAGTTTGCGGTGACTGAGTTCATGGGGTTCCCGCTCCATTGGGTTCTGTCCTTTTCGATGTATTTCCACGCGCCCTGCATGCCGAGAGTGAATATGCTGATATTGCTGTCCCTCATCTGCGGAGTGGTCTGCACGGTGAAGTCGATGGTGACGAAATGCCCGTTTTTCGGTTTGCCATAATTGTTCCACTGGTCCGTGGCACCTTTGCATGGTGGGTCGAGTGTGATCTTTGTCGCAGTCCACGAGGCTATTTCGGTGCGGTCATTCTGAGACTTCGTATATGCGGCTTTGTCGCCGATATGCTTGATGAGATAACCGCGTTCGCTTTTCTTGGACGTGGTGGTAGGCGATGATGATGCTTTTTCCGGTTTCCGATAGCTTTCGGAGGCTGTTGTCCTCGCCCTGTTGTCGTTGATTACGGCGGTGACCGTAAGTGTGCATGCCACGGAAACCGCTGCAACGATGATGGCGGCGATAACAAGCTGAAGCCACGACAAGGTGACTGTTTTTTTTGGTTGGATTATTCATTGCTGAAGGTTCCTTTCCGGAACGAATCGTTGATGATACGAAGTATGAATCAGTCTTTGATCTCAAAAACAATGACGTGCTATGTGAATTTTGCCGGCGCGATGTCGTAACATCCGAAATCGGTTTCCATAGCTGGAACATCGAATACGGTTTCGTCGACTTATCCAGCTTTAATAACGGCTCTCCCCCCCGTTATGGGGGAGAGCCGTTTATGACTACTTGACAGCGATTTTAGGGGCGTTGGTTATGTTGTACTGTGTGAAGTCGGTTCCATTCTTGTCAAGAGAGTAGAGAATGGTCGTTGCCTGTGCATGGGTCACATTCTTGTCTGAGGGGTCAAGCATGAAATCGATATCGGCTGATTGACCGGGCTGTAGAGCTGTCTGCAGTTGTCCATTTGCTTCTCCGGTCACTTTCCCGCCAGCATCAAGCTTCGCCACAACAATGCCGACATTACTTAATGTCTTTGTGCCATCGTTGCGGACAGTGATGACTCCCCGACCATATCCGGTTCCGTAAGTATCTCCGTTCCAATGTCCGCCAGTGACTTTTATTGCCTGCTCACTTGTCGACTGCTTTTGCTGCTGCTGCGTTTCCTGTTCGATTTGGCTCATGACCTGGTCGTAGGCATCGGCGATTTTCTGGCGATCGGCTTCGCTGGCCTCCGCACGGTTATTGGCATCGTCAATGGCTGTGGAACTCATGCCGACCCCGGCCACGACGCCTATGACCAGAGCTGCGACGATGGCGACAATCAATCCGATGAACGCAGGGAGCTTCAGCGTAATGGTTCGGCTTTGTGCTCTCGGTTCCGCGGTCTGTGGCGTTTTGTACGGGGATGAGGTCGGTGTCGTTCGAGGAGCCCACTGGGAGGAGGTATCCTGCGGCGGATTGTGGAATGGATGTTGCGGAATCCGTGTCTGTGTCGTCGAGGATGTCGGGGCGGCGGAGGGCGCCTGGTTACCTCCTATCGCTGCCCCCCCCTGAGCGGGTTGTGCCGGATGAGGGGTTTGTTGCTTCTCCTGGTTCGGCTTGTTGCCGTCTATGGGATGGGTTTCCTCGTTCATGATGGTCCTTCCTGACTGTCCCTCTTGTATTCTCTGTCTCTTTTGG
The DNA here is from genome assembly GCF_003129925.1 of Bifidobacterium catulorum. Lineage (GTDB taxonomy): Bacteria > Actinomycetota > Actinomycetes > Actinomycetales > Bifidobacteriaceae > Galliscardovia > Galliscardovia catulorum. The sequence continues at coordinate 25,589 of NZ_QFFN01000024.1, forward strand.
GAATGAGAGGCTTTTTTATCTTATGCGATGCCCTGATGCAGGTGCTTCACGGTTCCGCAAAATATCTGGATGTCTAGATGCTTTTCGCCCATCAAGAGCGCTGCTGGTTTCAAGGACGACGGCGTGAACGGGCGGGTTGTTGTGCCTCGTCCTTCGCCGTGTGCGGGAGTGTCGTCGCAAAACCGCATGATTGCAGCGGCCGGGGGATTGGGATGATGATCTGTTGACGGACGAAACCGAAAAAACCGTGGTGTTGGCGCTTCGTCCTTTGCATTCGACGGCGGACGATGATGTCGCGCGATGCTCGGCTATGAAGGTGTGCGGAAGATGACGGATATACACGAAAAAGCCCCTGCCGCCTTTTGGGCTGCAGGGACTGGTGGGGGAGGGATGGAACGGTACGTATGGTTCGGATGGTCCGGCCGGTGTTCCGATGACGGCCGGACCATCCATGTGTTACTTGACCCGCTTGATGCCGAGGACGGCGATCGCGGCGATCGCGGCCATGGCGATGGCGGTCGGGAACACGAAGTTGTAGGAGTGGGTGGCGGCGACGATGCTGGAGGTGATCGCCACACCGATGGCCTGGCCGGCGCAGGTGGCGATGTTCATGAAGCCGAGGTCCTTGCCGGCGGTCTCCTTGTTCGGCAGCACGTCCACGTTCAGCGCCTGGTCGACGGAGAGGTACATGCCGTAGCCGAAGGAGGCGATGCCGCCGAAGAGGAACATGCCCATCTGGGTCGGGAAGATCCACGGCATGGCCAGACCGATGGCGAACACGGCGCAGGCGACGGCGATCGGGGCCTTGCGACGGTGCAGCGCGTCGGCGATCGGACCGGAGATCAGGGAGGCGACCATGGAGGCGACCATCGTGAGCACGGAGATCACGGACATGGACACGGCGGCCTGCTTCGTGGATTCGCCGATGTGGTCGGTGAGGATGTACAGCTGGTAGCTGAAGATCATCTGGTAGGCGACGATGAGGCAGGTACGGCAGACGAACGCGCGGTAGAAGTCGCCGCAGTCCTTGAGCGGCGGGGTGAGGGACTCGACGATGACCTTCCACATCGGCTTCGAGGTGTCCTTCACCATGTCCTTGCTGGACGGCTCCTTCGGGGTGATGACCACGGCGAGCACGCCGGCGGCGAGAGCGCACAGACCTGTGCAGATGAAGCCGACCTCGACGTTCTCGATGAAGCGGGAGCCGATCAGCGTGCCAATGCCCTGGCCGATCACGCCGCCGCCGCCGATGGCCGCGGACACGGTTGCTCGGTTGGATTCCTCGACACGGTCGGAGATCAGTGCGTAGATCGGCGCCTGCACCATGTTCAGGCCGATGAGGGCGACGACATAGCAGATGCCGATGATGAGCGCGGTGGACGGGCGGCTCAGCGACCAGAAGCAGATGCCATAGATGAACGCGCCGGTGAAGATCCACGGGGTGCGCTTGCCCCAACGGCTTGCGGTGCGGTCGGACAAGGCGCCGATGAACAGGGCGATGAAGATGGATGCGATGGAGCCGGCGGAGTTGATTGCGCCGAGTGCGGCGGTCGATTCGGTGGCGCCCATGCCGAGGTCGGCGCGCAGACGCTGCGGAACAAGCACGGACATGGTGCCGAAGAAGGCGACGCCGGAGAGCACGGCGAAGGCCATGAAGCCTCCGACGTAGCGCCACTTCTCCGACTTGGTGTTCGCCGGAGTCGGGTTCACTGTTGCAGTGGTCATTTCCTTTTCTCCTCTTTGAGATGTTGGTTATTCAGGTGAAGTCTTTGCGTGAGGGAGCGGGATATGTGATGCTCGACATACTCAAGGCCGTTCGGCCACGCGGACGGCGGCGCCGTCCGCTAGCTTACGGTCGAGCATCGCATATCCCGCTCTTCCCCTGTCGTCGAAAAGGCGGGATGGTGAGGGCTAGAGCTGGATCCATGCGGAGGTGTCCTGGGGGAGCCTTCCGTCGTCGGTCAACGGGCCGGAGGTGAGCAGCAGTTCACCGGCGGGCAGGTCGACCGGGTCGGCGCCGAAGTTGGTGATCGACGCCCAGCCGTTGGCCCGCTTGTAGGCGATGGTGCCTCCGGTGAAGCCGTTGGCGCCGTCGGGCTTGCCGCTGGAACGGTCCTCGGGCAGCCATTCGATGCTCAGGTCGGTGGTCTGCAGCCTGTGGCGAAGCTCCAGCACCTTGCGGTAGAGGTTGAGCATGGAGTCCGGGTCGGCGTCCTCCACGTCGGCGGCGAAGTCCTTGTACCATGCCGGCTGCGGCAGATGCGGCTCCTCGGCGGCGTCCGCGGGAGAGAAGCCGAAGGATCCGCCGACGCCGAATTCGTCGTCGGGGTCCGCGAGCTTCGGGGCGTCGGCGGCGACCCACGGCAGCGGCACGCGGCAGCCGTCACGGCCCTTGGTGCTGGCGGCCTGCGAGGTGCGGTGTCCGGACGGGTCCTCGACGCGGTCCCACGGGATGTCGGCCACCTCGAACAGTCCGAGCTCCTCGCCCTGATAGATGTAGGCGGAGCCGGGCAGCGCCATCTCCATGAGGATCGCGGCGCGGGCTCGCTTGGTGCCGAGCTCCTTGTTCAGCGGGTAGGTGGTGCCGTCGCGCAGCACCCAGTCCTTGGCGAGCTGGTGGTATTCGCTGGTCGGCACCTGCGGCAGTCCGTAGCGTGTGGCGTGGCGAACCACGTCGTGGTTGCTCATCACCCAGGTGGCGGAGGAACCGGAACGGTCGGCGCTGGCGATGCCCTCCTCGATGGCCTCGTGCATGGCGTCGCGGATCCAGTCCTTCTTGGCGAACTCGAAGTTGAAGATCTGACCGAGGTCGTCGGGGCTGGCGTACAGGTACTGGCGGTTGGGCTGCACCCAGGCCTCGGCGACGGCGAAGGCCGGCGGGTCGTACTCGTTGAACACCTTGCGCCACTCGTGGTAGATCTCATGCACCTCGTCGCGGTCGATCACCGGGTGCGAGCCGTCGTCGGGCTGGTCGGAGGTGCACCACACCACGTAGTTGTCGAGGTCGTCGCGGTCGAGGTCCTTGGCCAGGCCGTGGGCCACGTCCACGCGGAAGCCGTCGGCGCCGTGGTCGAGCCAGAAGCGCAGGGTCTTGATGAAGTCGGCGCGCACCTCGGGGTTCTTCCAGTTCCAGTCGGGCTGTTCCTTGGTGAACATGTGCAGGTACCACTGGCCGTCGGGAACGCGGGTCCAGGCCGGGCCGCCGAAGTGGTTGTCCCAGTTGGTGGGGGGCAGGTCTCCGTTGGGTCCCTTGCCGTCGCGGAAGATGTACCGGTCGCGTTCGGGGGAGCCGGGGGCCGCGGCCAGCGCCTCCTTGAACCATTCGTGCAGGTTGGAGGAGTGGTTGGGGACGATGTCGACGACGACCTTGATGCCGCGCTCATGGGCGGCCTTGGCGAGTTCGTCGAAGTCGTCCATGGTGCCGAGCTTGGGGTCGACGTTGCGGTAGTCGTCCACGTCGTAGCCGCCGTCGGCGAGCTGGGAGGGGTAGAAGGGGCTGAGCCAGATCGCATCTACGCCGAGCTTGGCGAGGTAGTCGATCTTCTCGGTCACGCCGGCGATCTGTCCGAGGCCGGAGCCCTTGGAATCCTTGAATGAGCGGGGGTAGACCTGATAGACGACGGCCTGCTTCCACCACAGTGCCGGGTCGCTGCTTGCGTTCCGTGCCATAACTCCTCCTTGAATCGGTTGCGAACGTTTCAGTCACGGCGGTTACGTAGCCGCGACGGTTTCCATTTGGTTTTATAAAAGCGTTTGCACTATCGGAAACGATAATCGAAGACTGGAAAAAGGTAAGTTTTGCCTACGTTTTCGTTGTCTCCTTTGACTGTTGAATCTTAGGCGATTGTTGCAGTGCCGTTTCCGGTATGTGTTTTTGTTGGTATTGATAATATTGCTTGCATAACTTTTATCAAAACGTTATCGGCGTGTCGTGGCCATGTGAGCGCTAAAGCGCTGTGTTTCAAGGATTGTCTGAGGTGCAAGCGTTTTTATGTATACTGTTGTGTATTGCATGAATACGATGCCATACATATCGGCAAAGGAGGCGAATGATGGCAAGGACCACGATCTCCGATGTGGCCGAGGCGGCCGGGGTGTCCGTGTCCACCGTCTCCCGGGCGCTCCGGGGGCTCGACAAGGTGAACCCCGATACACGCAAGCGCGTAGAGCGCGCCGCGGAGGAGCTCAACTTCTCGTTCTCGAAGAGCGCGTCGTCGCTGGCCAGCGGCAAGACCATGAAGGTGGCCGTCCTGCTGCCCAACGAGATCAGCGGATGGTTCAACTCGCACGCTTTCGAAGGCGTGTACGAGGTGTTGTCAAGACAGGGGTACGACGTCATACCCAATGTGATGTGGGAGCGGCGCGACCTCGACCGGTTCTTCAAGACGCTGCCCAACAACCAGAACGTCGACGCCGTGATCGTCGTGTCGTTCGACCTCGACGACGCCAAGAAGCGCATCCTCTCCGAACTCACCGTGCCGGTCATCGGCATCAACACGCCCACCGACGACGGTCTGGATGCCTCGGCGAAGATCGACGACTTCGCCGCCATGCGCGCCGCCGTGCGCCTGCTGCATTCGTTGGGACACCGGCATCTGGCGTACATCGAACAGCCCGTCGTCTCGCCGCTGCCATGCAGCGCGGAGATCCGCCTGGACGGATTCCGGACGGCGGTCCGCGAGGTCGGCTGCGATGACGACGACGTGCTCGTCGTGCCGTCGATAGCGCGGTCCGGCGTGCCGGGGGAGCAGGAGGAGTATTCCGGCATCGCCGCCCAGCTGCTCAGCGCCCCCGTCCGGCCGACCGGCATCTGCGTGGAGCATGACGCCTGCGCCGCGTCCCTGATCAAGGAGCTGAGACGTCTGGGGTGGGACATCCCCGGCGAGGTCTCCGTCATCGGCTTCGACGACAGCGACGTGGCCGCGGTCGCCGGGCTCACCACCATCCACCAGAACCCGATCGAGACCGGTCGGCAGGCGGCGTTGCGCGCGCTGGCCCTCATGAGGGGCGAACGGCCGGCCGACCCGTATCTCATCCTGCCCACGTCGATGGTGCTACGCGACACCACCGGCCCCGTCATCGAATCCGCGGCATAGGCGGTCGTGGAAATTCCGATGCCGTGGAAATCCCGATGCCGAGGTATGCTTACCTGTTCCATTACCACAGGTGAAAGGGCGAACATGGCATCGCATAACGACAACGAGACCTTTGACTCCGCGGCCTCGCGCATGATCTGGATCGACTGCGAGATGACGGGACTGGACATCTTCCACGACGAGCTGTGCGAGGTCTCCGTCGTGCCGACAGACTTCGATCTCAACGTACTCGACGAGGGCATCGATCTGGTCATCAGGCCGTCCGACGCCGCGGTGGCGCACATGGACGACTTCGTGCGCAACATGCACACGTCCTCCGGCCTCATCGACGAATGGAACGCCAACGGCCTGCCGCTCGACGAGGCCCAGCGCAGGGTCGTCGAATACGTGAAGCGGTGGCTGCCCGCCAGGGGCAAGGCCCATCTGGCCGGCAACTCCGTCGGCAGCGACAAGAAGTTCCTCGACCGCTACATGCCCGACCTCATGGCCCTGCTGCACTACCGCGTGATCGACGTGAGCACCCTCAAGGAGCTCTCCCGCCGCTGGTATCCGGACGTGTACCTCAACAAGCCGGCCAAGCACGGCGGACACCGCGCGCTCGCCGACATCATCGAATCGCTCGACGAGCTGCGCTACTACCGCAAGGCGTTCTTCACGCCGGCCCCCGGCCCGGACGCCGACGAGGCCAGGGCCATCGCCGCCGACATCGAGGCCACCAGCCTGCTGCGCACATACGAGAACGACGGCAACCCCGTCGAGGACCCCGATACGCCGGAGAAGGCCGACTACTGAATCGCCGGATTGCCGCGTCATCGATTCTTTCCCATATATCCATATATATAGACGATGCCGCCATACGGCCGTGTGATCATCGACGATCGCACGGCCGTCGTTTATCATGCGCGAGCGTTATGTATCGTCCTGCGTTCCGCGGTGTTACGAATGGACTACGAACCAGACCGTGGTTCATTTCCGTTTTACATGACGGCAAACAAAACGGACCTTTCCTCCCTTTAAATGATGACCAACGCAAGGGAGGAAGCGAACGGTCGATATGACGGCCCCTTTTCCGAAAACGCTTCCCACGATGTCCCTTGCAGGGGTTCACATGTGTTGCTAGTGAAGGGAGCTCGTATGGAGCCGCTTCTCGTGGTGCTTTCCGGACTTCCGATGACGCTGTTCATCACCGTCGTGTCGTTCGCGATCGGTGCGGTGCTCGGAATCCCCATGGCACTTGGATTACGGACCGGTGTGGCACCGGTCAGATGGGTGGTGCGCCTCGCGGTGGACCTGCTGCGCGGCATTCCCATGATCGTGTGGCTGTTCCTGCTGAAATTCGGACTGTCCACGCCCGCGTTCCGCATCACCGCCCTTGAGGCGGCGATAGTCGGACTCGGACTGATCTCCGCGGGATATCTCGCCGACATCTACCGCGGCGGTCTGCAGGCCGTGCCCAAAGGCCAGTACGAGGCCGCGGCCGCGCTCGGCATCCCCGGCGCCGTGTCGTTCTTCGGGGTCATCGTGCCGCAGGCTGCCCGCATCGTCAGCCCGTCCATCGCCACATACCTCATCGGTCTGCTGAAGAACTCGTCCATCGCATCCACCATCGCCGTGGCCGAAATGGTCTTCATGGCGCAGGGATACGCCAAGCAGAACATCAACACCGTGGCCGGCGTGCTCCCCTACGCCATCGCCGGCGTGCTGTACATCCTGCTCAGCATCCCCGTGGCCATGCTGTCGCGCCGGCTCGACGCCAACCTCCGCAAGGCGGTGATCTGACATGGTGCCCAAGGAACCACTGCTGCAGTTCTGGGGCGAAGGACTGCCGAACATGCTGCACGGCCTTCAGATCAGCGTGGCGCTCGCCGGCGTCTCCATGATCATCGGCCTGCCGCTCGGCCTGCTGTTCTGCATGATGGTGATGAGCCGCAACCGCGTCATCAGCGCCATCGGACTCGTCGTCGTCGAAATCGGACGAGGCATGCCGGCCCTGATCATCCTGTATCTCGTCTACTTCGGACTGCCCGGCTTCGGGATCCTGCTCGACAGCTTCCCCTCGGCCATCATCGCCCTCGCCTGGAACTACTCCTGCTACTGCTCGGAGATATTCCGAGCAGGCATACAGGCCGTTCCGGGAGGGCAGAACGAGGCCGGCGACGCGCTGGGGCTCGACGGACGCGTCATCTTCTTTTACGTGATCCTTCCCCAGGCGTTCCGCTCCATCGTCCCCGCGCTGCTCGGCCAGACCATCCTCCTGTTCCAGGACACGTCCCTGGCCTACACCGTGGCCGTGCCGGAGCTCATGAAGGAGGCATACACCTACGGCTCCACCACATTCCAGTACCTGCGCGTCTTCGTGCTCGCCGGACTGTGCTACGCCGTCGTCACGCTGCCCGCCTCATGGATCACCCGCTGGCTCGAACGCCGGCTCGCGCTCAGCTACTGACCCACAACAGCGGTTGAACGCCCATCGCACGTGCCGGCGACGGTCCGACCAGCCATCGTCTGCGCCATTATCCCACAACATAACCAGGTCACCATAGATCGGCCGTGGCCCACAACGCGGCCGTCATCACAGAGAGGAACCGATCATGCGTACCGCAAGGATCACCCGAGGAACGAAACTGATGGCCGCGGCCTGCGCCGCCCTGATGAGCGTCACCGCACTCGCCGCCTGCGGAGGCGGGTCGGGCTCGTCCGGCGCCAAGGCGAACTGCACGCCACTGGTGTCGAACATCACGACCATCAAATCCGGCACGCTCACCGTCGGTGTCATCGACCAGCCGCCGTACTCCAGCTACAACAACGGCAGCCCCACCGGCATGGACATCGACTTCATCAAGCAGATCGCCGACGCCAACTGCCTGAACGTCGAATACCAGCAGGCGTCCTTCGCCAACGCCATGCAGGCCATCGCCTCCGGCCAGATCGACACCGCCACCGGAGACATCAACGTGACCGAGAAGCGCGAGCAGGTCGTCGACTTCCCGCGCTCCATCTACCTTGAAGGCGTCGGCTACGCATCCAAGAAGGGCGTGGACGTCAAGTCCATCGACGACATCGACGCCAAGGGCATCAAGACCATCGGCATCGGCGACGGCTACGGCTGGCTGGCCGACATGCAGAAGGTCTTCGGAGACAAGGTCAAGACCTATCCGAGCTCCGTCGAGATGAAGCAGGACCTTGAGGCCGGCCGCGTCGACATGATCATGGAGGCGTACGGCACCGCCGTCGACGAATTCAAGGGCAACGACAACATCGCCGTCGAATACGCCAACAAGAACCCCGACAAGCGAATCAACTCCCTCGTCGAGCCCCCGGAGGTCAGCTACCCGTACACCAAGGGCAACACCTCGCTCGGCCAGGCGTTCGACAAGGGCATCGAGAAGATCATCAAGGACGGCAAGGTCAAGCCCACGCTGAAGAAGTACGGTCTGGACGAGGGCCTCGCCGAGATCCGCGACAAGCAGTACGTCGTCCCTGCGACGGACTGATCCCGCGGGATCGATTGACGGCATCGACCGATGCCGGCTGACGGTGGCCGCCGAGCGGACGTCCGGGACGGCGTTCGGCGGCTTCCGTGGGCATCTCACACACAACGGATGGATGCGGCGCGTGCCGCAGATACGGCAGATACGAAGGAGAAGTCATCATGACATTGGCAACGTTGGTCTCTCAATCCGTGGCGGCGAAGGACGCCGACGGCGTCGACCACAGCAGATACATGATCGAACTGGGTGGCGTGGTGAAGTCGTACAACGGCAACACCATCCTGCACGAGGTGTCGCTGCGCGTCGAGCGTGGCGAGGTGTGTTCGATCATCGGGCCGTCCGGCGCGGGGAAGTCCACGCTGCTGCGATGCATCAACCTGCTGGAGCAGCCCGACGACGGCAATATGGTGATCGACGGGCAGTTCGTGGACTTCACCGAGAACCTGGGCAAGTCCGACCTGATGGCGCTGCGCCGCAAATGCGGCATGGTGTTCCAGCAGTTCAACCTGTTCCCGCACATGAGCGCGTTGAAGAACGTGGTGTTCCCCCAGATGCACGTACTCGGGCGTGGCAAGGAGGAGGCCGAGGAGCGGGCGATGGAGCTGCTCAAACGCGTGGGGTTGGAGGACCGCGCCGATCATAGGCCCTCGCAGCTCTCCGGCGGTCAGCAGCAGCGCGTGGCCATCGCCCGCGCCCTGGCGCTCGACCCGGCCGTGATGCTGTTCGACGAACCGACGTCCGCGCTCGATCCCGAGGTGAGCGGCGAGGTGCTCAACGTCATGCGCGAGCTGGCCGAGGGCGGTATGACCATGTGCGTGGTGACGCATGAGATGAGCTTCGCACGCGACGTCGGCGACCATCTGGTCGTCATGGCGGACGGGCGGATCATCGACGAGGGCGATCCCAAGGAGATCATGGCACATCCGGTCAATGAGCGCACGAGGAGGTTCCTCAGCGCGGTCGGGAGGTAGTTCAGGTTCGGCTGCCGGGCACCCCCTCGGTTTCGTGTTGTTCGACTGCTCCCCTCCGCCGGGGGTCGTGGCGTGACGGTGGTCTTTTTCGGCTCCCCTTCCCGGGAAGGGGAGCCGGAGCCGCGGACCGACTGAGGGGATGGATGTCCTCCTGTCGCATGGTCATATGGTCTTTTCTGATTGCAGAGAAGACCATTTTTTATACTGTGTTCTAGATGTTTCGGCGGTAACTTGACGGTAACACAAGAAAATATGAGCCTTCGCCAGTTTGTGTGGTGGGGTGTTGAGCCTCGGCGTCGTGGCCGGGGCTTTTGTGTGTGCGGGTATGGAA
>NZ_QFFN01000025.1 GCF_003129925.1 Bifidobacterium catulorum
CCTCCTCGACTCCACGGGCCCGGTCATCGCGTTCTCATGGTGGCGTCTCGCCGCTGCGGTGCTGCTGGGCCTCGCCACCGGAGTCAAATGGTCGGGCGCGTATTTCTTCGCCGTCTTCTGCGTCATCAGCGTGCTCTGGGATGCCTGGGAACGGCATCAGGCGGGCTTCCGCAGCTGGCTGTCCACCGGCATCTGGAAGGACGGCATCCTCGCCGCCGTCTACATGATCCCCACGTATGCGATCACCTATCTGGCCACATGGGCCGGATGGTTCGCCCACACCGACTCGTACATGCACGACTGGGCCGCCTCCAATCCCGGCAGGGGCATCACGTGGCTGCCGGAATCATGGCGGTCGTTCGTCGAATACCATGTGCAGATGTGGCAGTTCCACACCACGCTCGACGCCCCTCACAGCTACAAGGCCAATCCGTTGACCTGGCCCATACAATGGCGGCCGACCAGCTTCTACTGGCAGGAGCTCGATGGCCATCCCGGCCTGTGTTCGCTCACCCCCGATTCGAAATGCGTGGCCGCCATCACCTCCCTGGGCAATCCGCTGATCTGGTGGCTCGGCACGCTTTGCGTGATCGTCGCCATCGTCATCGCCGTCGTCAAACGCGGCGATTGGAGGATCTGGGCAGTATTGGCCGGCTTCCTCGGCGGATGGCTTCCATGGGCGCAGTATCTCAACCGCACCACATTCACGTTCTACGCCATCGTCATCCTGCCGTGGATCATCCTCGGATTCATATACGTGGCCGACTGGCTGCACCGGTCGATGGATGCGTTCTCGTTCTGGTGGATCATGGGCGGCGTATTGTTCGTCGTCACGTTGATATCGGTGTTCTTCTACCCGATCTGGACGGCCATTCCCGTGCCATACGAATTCTGGCTGTCGCATATGTGGCTGGAAAGCTGGATCTGAGGAATACCTGCGGATAGGGACGTCGCACACGCGGCCGGCACGCCCGACGCCCCGCACGCCCCCGCCCGTGGACGACATGACGGACGGTCCGCCAACGGCTCGGCATAGGCGTCTCACGATTCGACATCCACCGCCACGCCGTACGCCATCGAGGCAAAATGTGGCAAAATAATGCAGGCGGAATATTTCGATGCTACACGGAACATTCCGAACTACGACGATTTGGGGATGACCTACATGTCACAGCAGACTTATGACGACGGCATGACAGACGACGGCATGACAGACGACGGCACGACGGCCCGCGGAACGATGGCCGACCTCGCCGACGACGCCCATAAGTACGACGAACCATGGATTGACGTCGACCGTATGGATCTGCGCCCGATATACGCCTACAGCAGCGACACCGCCAGCAGGACGGCGCGGCTGGAGGCGCTCGCGACGCTGATGCCCTCCGGGCGCTGCAGGAACGAATAGACGCCCCGCCTCACTCAATTCCAAATCATCGGAATCACCGCAATCACCGAATCACCGGCCGGTTTCTTAGTCGTCCCCAAGTTTTGTAAGGATTTGGGCGGCAGTTGAAGCGCGGCATGGCGAAAACACGCCGAAATGCTAGGGTTGTTGACGGTTACAGACCTCGTTCGAAATACCGTCAAGGACCTGTCAGGAAAACTTATCAAGGATTTTCATGCGTTTCGTCAATTTCATTCTTGAACTGCTCAAGGATCCGCGCGCCGCGATCGCCGGCTGGATCGCCATGGGGCCGGGCGTCGCCCTCGGATTCATCTTCCTCATCGTGTTCATCGAGACGGGCGTGGTTTTCTTCCCGTTCCTGCCTGGTGATTCGCTGCTGTTCGCCGCGGGCGTGTTCGCCGCTCCGGACGCCGTCACCGGCCAGTCCGCGCTGCCGCTGCACATCCTGCTCCCCGTGGTGTGGACCGCGCCGATCATCGGCGACCAGTGCAACTACTTCATCGGCCATTTCTTCGGCCGCCGCATCATCAAGTCGGGCAAGGTCAAGGCCATGACCCCCGAACGCATCGAGAAAACCGAGAAGATGATCGACAAGTGGGGCCCGCTCGCCGTGTTCCTCGGCCGGTTCTTCCCGTTCATCCGCACGTTCATGCCGTTCATCTCCGGAATCTCCGGCATGCGTTGGAGCCGGTTCACCCCGTTCTCCGTGCTGGGCGGCCTCACCTGGTCGTCGCTGTTCACGCTCCTCGGCTTCTTCTTCGGCAACATCCCCGCAGTGCAGGATCACTTCGAACTGGTGATCGTGCTGATTCTCGCCGTGTCGCTGCTGCCCACCATCATCGGCCTGTTCAAGGCGAAGTTCGGCAAGAAGAAGCCGGAGGCCACCGCGTCGGTAGACGGCGCCCCGGCCGGAACGCCGGCCATGGAGTCCCCGGATGCCGCTGGATTCCGCGATTCCACCCCGCGACATGCGGCCTGACCCATACCTCGGCCTCGCAACTCCGGGAAATCGGGCCAAAACCGGCCTCGTTCATTACGAAATCGCGAACCGGACCGTGTGACCGACCCCTCACGGTTCGCCGGGAATCCCGCAATGTGGAAGAATCGTGGACCTATCGCCGACACGAATTGCATGATTCCGGTTTGCGTATTAGAGTAGGGCAAGTTGTCGCGCAAAACGCAACATACCCTTTGGGGCTATAGCTCAGTTGGTAGAGCGCTTCGTTCGCATCGAAGAGGTCGGGGTTTCGACTACCCTTAGCTCCACTAAGGCCTCCTGCATTCATTCCACCGCGGGAGGCCTTTTTCATTATTCCGTTGGAATCTGGAATCGCAGCGACACAGGCGAGGGACGTCCGAACCGCCTTTGGCCTATAATCCTGGCCTTTAATGCGACGCCGCATTAAAACCACCCCGACACGCCTACTGCCACAAGGACAAACCCGGAACATAAACACCACGTCTAGTTCCTATAGCCCCGGATACCCCTCTCCATCCCCATTCATCCCATCTCACGAAAACGACATGGTTTCTTCAGGGAAATTTCAGTGTTTCGCATCGTTACATCAAGAGTCGCCGGGTTATATATGAATTGTCGACGGAAACGTGGAACGGCAACGCGAGACGCAACCGTCGATGGGATTCCCCTCCTCTGGAATCCGATAATTGAACCCCTTCTTCTCTCTTCCTCATTACCCCGGTGCCCAACCCACCGGGGTTTTCCATTTCCGCCGTTCCCCGCCGATTCCTCTGGGTCCGATCCACCGAAACTTGGTAAAACACGTCATGAACCGGCCCATTTCGGCCCCTTCACGACCGTTTTGACCAAGTTCAGCCCGCTCGTCCTTATCCCACCCGGGTTGCGGTGGCGCGCAGAATCAACGACGCCTGCAACATGGAGTGAGGGTCGGAAAGCGTCTTGCCCCGCATAAGCGTCACAAGCTTTTCAGCCGACATGCGTCCCATAAGCTGCGGATCCTGATGCAGTGTGGTCAGCTCGGCCATGGATGAGAGCGCGTTGTCGTCGAATCCCACGATGGCGAGGTCCTCCGGCACGCGAAGCCCGACCTTGCGCAGCGCGTACATCAGCGCGATGGCGAAGTCGTCGGTCTCCACGCACACGGCGGTCGGCCTCTCCCTCTTGGAGATGATGCGGTTGGCCGCTTCGGAGACGGCGTCCTGGAAGCTGCGAAACTTGCCGAAGTCACGTCCCTCGAACAGGCTCAGATCACCCTCCTCATACCCCATGGACCGCGCGGCGTCGAAGAACGCCCCGGATCGGAGTTTGGCGCTGAACTGGAAGTCGGGGTTGTCGGGCATCTCCACGAATCCGATGCGCCTGTGGCCGAGCGAGTTCAGCAATTGCACGGCCTGACGCATGGCGTTCATGTCGTCGACGCGCACGGTGGCGCTGTATCCGCCGATGGCCCGCGCGTCCAGCCCAACCGAGGGGATGGTGAGGTCTTCGAGGATGCCGACCTGTTTCTGGTCGAGCATGATGGAGACGACGATCATGCCGTCGGCGTTGCGATTGCCGGGCAGCTGGTCGAAGAACCGCCGCAGATCGGCCTGCGTGCGCACGATGAGCGGCACGAGATCGTAGCCGGCGTCGGCGAGCACTTCGTACGCACCCTGCATGGCGGCCGAATTGAACCATGTGTTCAACGAGTCGGTGAACACCATGGTCACACGCATGGTCTTGCCGCTGGCCAACGACGACGCACTGCGCGAGAGGGTGAAATGCAGCCGGTCGGCGACCTCCTGCACGCGCGCCCTGGTCGCCGCGCTCACGCGTCCGGTGCCCCGTAATGCGCGCGACACCGTGGATTCGGATACGCCTGCCGCCGCCGCCACATCCTTCAGACTCGTCACGCCGTTCTCCTTTGCCGTTCATCGTTCCCCGGGCGGCATCACGGACATACCCGCTGATGCCCCTGACGTTGTCGCTGCGATCATCTGCGCAAGTTTGCGCAAACAATCCTCTTTTTACCGCAATAATCGCCGTTTCCGCAAATGGCGGAGCGAGTCAAGCGTTTGCCCACCTGACGTTCGCCCACCTGACGTTCGACCACCTGACGTTCGCCGCAACGTCGTCCATCCGCGCATTCCGCATGATTCCGTCTACGTCCGGAACCGATGGCCCCGTCATCGGAAATCATCGTTCACGACGAATAGCTCACGACGAATCATTCACAAGAACATGGGAACGTTTGCATTATTATAATATTTACTCCACCTTATGATTTGCAGAACAATTGCGCAAGCGCTATCATAAATACTGTATCCCAGCCGATACCATGATTCGTTCACCCGTATGAACCCACCGACGAAGGAGTCCGCATATGGTAGATACGTCCCTGTTTTCCATGCACGCCCTGAACGCGCATCCGGCCACGAACCCCGCCGCCGTGATCAGCGGCGACCATTGGCGCATCAGTCTGCTCACCGACGCACTCGTCCGTTGTGAATGGTCCGATTCGGGCCGGTTCGTCGATACGCCGACGCAGATGGCGTTCAACCGCGATTTCACGGCGGCATACGGCGACGACATCCCACGTTTCACGGCGGTCGAACGCGACGGCTGGTTGGAGATCGATACGCCGAGCCTGCATATTTCGTATAATCGCCAGCCGTTCACCAAGGAAGGACTGTATGCCACCGTCAAGGGCGTAAACGCCATCGACAACACATGGCATTATGGCGACGAGCAGTCGCGCAATCTGGGCGGCACGTACCGCACGCTTGACTGGGCGGACGGCCGCATCCCCGTGGATGACGGCGTGAACAGCACCGATGGGTGGGCGGTGATCGACGATTCCACATCGAATCTCATCATCGAGGCCGATGAGGTGAACGGCCACGCCAACCCGTTCGGCACCTGGGTCGTGCCGAAGCCGGAACCGACGACCGACCTGTACCTGTTCGGCTACGGCCACCGCTACCGCGAGGCCGTGCACGACTTCTACAAGCTCACCGGCCCCACGCCGTTGCTGCCCCGATTCGTGCTGGGCAACTGGTGGAGCCGATACCACCGCTACACCGAAGCCGAATACATGCAGCTGGTCACGAGGTTCGAGAAGGAAGGCCTGCCGTTCACGACGGCCGTGATCGACATGGACTGGCATCTCGTGGACGACGTCGACCCGAAGTACGGCTCGGGCTGGACCGGATACACGTGGAACAGGGACTTCTTCCCCGACCCGCGGCGTTTCCTGCATTGGCTGCACGACCACGGCATGAAGACCACGCTGAACGTGCATCCCCGCGATGGCGTGCGCGCGTTTGAGGACGCCTACGCCGATATGGCCGAGGCGACGGGCGTGGACCCGAAGACCGGCGAGGCCGTGCAGTTCGACCTGACCGACCCGACGTTCATGGCCGCGTATTTCGACAAGCTGCATCATCCGATGGAGGACGAGGGCGTCGACTTCTGGTGGGTCGACTGGCAGCAGGGCGGCGTGACCCGTCAGCGTGGACTCGACCCGCTGTGGATGCTGAACCATCTGCATTATCTTGATTCGGCACGCGGCGACGCGGTGCGTCAGGGAGATGACGACGACCCCGCGCAGCGGATGGACGCCCGTCCGCTGACGTTCTCGCGCTATGCCGGGCCGGGGTCGCATCGCTACCCGATCGGCTTCTCCGGCGACACCGTGGTGACGTGGGAATCGCTGAAGTTCCAGCCCGAATTCACGGCCACGGCCTCGAATATCGGATACGGCTGGTGGAGCCACGACATCGGCGGCCACATGTTCGGCTACCGCGACGAGGAACTTGAGGCACGCTGGTACCAGTTGGGTACGTTCAGCCCAATCAACCGTCTGCATTCCACCGATTCGCCGTTCAACGGCAAGGAACCGTGGAACTTCCACACCGAGGTGCGCGACGCCATGACCGCCTCGCTGCGGCTGCGCCATGCGCTCATCCCGTACCTGTACACGATGAACTGGCGCGCGGCCGAAGAGGGCGAGCCGATTGTGCAGCCGTTGTACTGGGACTGGCCGGAAATCCGCGACGCCTACAAGCTCACCGACGAATTCTTCTTCGGCACCGAGCTGTTGGCCGCACCGATCGTCTCCCCCGCCGACCGTGACGTGCAGATGGCCAAGGCCGACGTATGGCTGCCGCAGGGCACGTGGTTCGACTTCTTCTCCGGCCGTCATTACACATCCCGCCCGGCGGACGGACGCCGGATCGAAGCGTGGCGGGGACTCGACCGCATGCCGGTGTTCGCCAAGGCCGGCGCGATCGTGCCGTTGCAGAAGGTGTCGGGGAACGGCGAGGACGGTCACACGGCGCCGAACTCCGTCGCCAACCCGAAGTCGTTGCGCGTGATGGTCTTCCCCGGCGCGAACGGGGAATTCACGATGATCGAGGACGACGGCGCGGCCGAACGTTCGGTCCGCAAGGCGACCACACGTTTCACGTGGAACATCGGCGGCGGCGCGGATGCCGGAGCGGCCACGTTCGTCATCAACGCGGCCGAAGGCGCAATCGACGCGATTCCCGACGAACGTTCGTGGACGGTGGTGTTCCGCGGCGTGGGGGAATCGGCGGTCACGGTGTCGGTGGACGGCAGTGCGGCAATCGAGACTCGGACGTCCTATGACGAGGAGACGCTCAGCCTTATCGTGGAGATTCCCGCCGTCCCGACTGGCGAGACCATCACGCTTACGCTGGCCGACGGCGCGACGATCGCCCACAACCCGACCGCCGACGACGTATTCGCCGTGCTCAAGGACGCGCAGATGTACTACCTGACCAAGGAGAAGGCCAAGGCGATGATCGACGACCTCGGCGCGGCGGCGCTGCCCGGACTCGCCACATTGGAGGACCTGCACGGCGTGGACGAGAGCCGATACAACGACTCGCACATGCCGCAGAGCGTGATCCAGGCCCTCACCGAGGTGCTCACGCGCGACTAGGCGTCGAACCACGATACACCACGAGGCTGTTTCCTGTGCGCCACAGTGAACACGGGAAACAGCCTCATTTGAGTTATGCCTCTAACAATGCCGCAGTATCACGACGATTACTTCGACGGACGGAAGAACGCCTCGATCTCCTCAAGCCGCTTGCCCTTGGTCTCGGGGACCAGGAACCGTACGCCAAGGAAGCCGATGATATCCAACGCGGCAAAGAACAGGAACATGCCCTGGCCGCCCCAGCCGGCGAACATCATCGGGGTGAACTGGCCGATCAGCCACGCAGTGCCCCAGATGAACACACCACACAGGCCCGAGGCGCGGCCGCGCAGATGCGTGGGAAACAGTTCGGGAATCATCACCCAGGTGACTGGCCCCATGGAGAACGCGAAGGCGGCGATGAATCCACAGGCGAACACCACCACCAGCACACCCGGCGCATTGAGCATGAACGTCAACGCCATGGCAACGGCGAACGCGGCCATCAAAGCCGTGCCCCACAGCATCAGCGGCTTACGTCCCGCGCGGTCGATGAGCACCATGCCAACAACCGTGAACACGAGCTCCACCCCGCCGACCATAGTGGACGCCAAAAACTCTGAATTACCGCCGAAGCCGGCGTTGCGGAAGATCGTCGGACCGTAGAAGGAAATGGTGTTCTGGCCGACCGCCTGATTGAACACGGCCAGGAAGATGCCCACAAGAAGCGCCTTACGCAGGCCGGGGCCGAACAACTCGGCGAAACTGCCGCTCTGGTCGATCTTGATGGAATCCTCGATGGCCTTGGCCTCCTCGCGCGCGCCGACGGTGCCGTTGATGCGTTCAAGAATCTTGAATCCCTGCTCCTGCCTGCCGGACTGCATCAGAAATCGCGGACTTTCCGGCGCGAACAGCATGAACACGAACAGCACCAATGCGGGTGCGGCGCCGATGCCCAGCACCCAGCGCCAGCCGGTGCTCACGCCCCATGCATGAGATCCGGACTGCGCAATGCAGAAGTTGATGATGTTGGTGAGGAAAATGCCGATGATGCACAGGAACTGGTACATGGACGACAAGGTTCCACGCCATTTCGCCGGTGCGCATTCGGTGACGTAGGTGATGGAGATCGACGACGACAGGCCGATGCCAAGACCGCCGATGATACGCGCAGCGATCAGCTGCTCGGGAGACTGGGTGAAGGCCGCGAACAACCCGGCGATGAAGAAGAACAACGCGCCGAACATCATGACCTTGCGTCGGCCGATGCGGTCGCTGAGGAAACCGGAGGCACCGACACCGGCCACACCGCCGATGAAGATGCTGGAGACGATAAGCCCTTCATGGGCGGGGCTGAGGTCGTACAGCTCCTGCAGGAAGCCGATGGCACCGGAGATGCTCACGGCGTCGTAGCCATAGAGCAGTCCCGCCATGCCGGCGCTGAGCGCCAGAATGATGACGTATTTCATGGACCCTTGCGCGACCGCCGCAGTCGGCTGCCGGGTGACGCCGTCTTCGTTGACGGTGTTTTCCGTGGAGGACATGACGAATTCCTTACTGTGTTTGACAACGGCGCTATAGCCGCTGGAATAGATCGGGGAAAGAAAAAGGGGCGTCCTGGAGGAGGAGAGGCAGGACGCCCCGGATGGGGAGGAATCAGGCGTCGAGAGCACCGAGCAGGTGCAACTCGAAACGGGCCTTGAGGTTGTCGGGGTTGAGCTTCAGACTCTCCTCGAACAGATCACGGGCACCGGCCTCGTCGTTGAAGAACAGGCGGCTGTAGGCGAGCGCGCGGACCGTTTCGGCCTTGTGCTCGGTCACGCCGTCGGGCACGAACGACAGGTGCAGCGAGGTGACGATGGGCTTGCGGTCGAGGTCGTTCCTCGCGTCCTCTTCCCACTTGACCACGGAGGCGCTCATGTCCTTTCGGGAGATGACGTTGTCTCCGAGCAGCCGTTCGGCGAGCGCCACGTAGTAGTCGGTCTCCGGCCCCATGTACGGGCTGTAGCTGCTGTGGATGAAGGGCAGCAGCCGGGATGCGGCCTTGCGCGCCTCGTCCTCGCGGCTGAGCCTCCGCAGTGCAGCGGCCTCGAACCAGCGGGCGTAATACAGCTGCTGGGTGTCCCACCAGCCGGCACGGAAGTTCGCGGGGATAATCTGCGCGCTGCGGTAGCATTCGAGCGCCTCCTCGACCTTGCCGTCCCGTTCGAGCAGCCGCCCCTTGCAGCACAGAGCAAAGGTGTACGCCTCGGTGAGATAGGTCTCCTGGCATTCGGCGGCCACGAACTCGTGGTTCCTCAGCACGTCGAGCGCCTTGTCGAATTCAAACACGTTGCTGTAGGCGTCGGCCAGATCCCAGGTGAGGGTGTCGGATGGCTTGTCGGGCAGGTTTGCGAGGAGCCAGTCAAGGCGCTCGCATCCGTCGACGCCGAGCTTGGCGGCCACATAGTTGGTCTCACGCACGAGCGTGTCGTCCTTCGGCCTGGCCTCCACGGCCTTCTTCATGAGTTCCAACGCTTCCTCACGACGGTCGAACTTGCTGAAGTAGGCGATGGCGAGGTTGCGCCAGGCGATGTAGAAGTCGGGTCTGATCTCGGTGACGTGCTTCCACTGGTCGGCTGCCGCCTGATACTGCAGCTTGTTGTACAGGATGCAGCCGTACAGGTAGGCGGCGGTGTAGTCGGTCGAGTCGGCGTCGACGGCGGCCTTCAGCACCGGCAGTTCCTCAAGCCGGTATGGGAACACATCCACGATCGGGCTGTCGGCCACGGCCTTGCGGTTGGATGCGGCCGCCTCGGTCTTGCCGAGCATGTCGTAGACGAAGGCGAGCGTGTAATGGGTCATCGGGGTGGATTGTCCAGCGAGCTTGGCGCCTTCGAGCAGTGCGACGGCCTCGTCCTTCAGTCCGGCGAGCAGCAGGTCGAACGTGACGTCGAGGATGGTCTGCGCGGGGTTGGCCAGCAGGATCGTGTAGAACTCGCCGAGATCCTTGCCGGAATAGTAGAGGTGGGCGAAGCGGGCCAGATGGTCGAGCCGGTCATGGGCGATGATGTCCTCCAGTTCGCTCAGCCCCGTCTCGCGGCCGCCGAGCTTGATGGTGGCGATGGCCCTGTAGGTGCCGCAGATGGCGTGGTCGGCTTCCTTCTTAAGGGCCTGTTCGGCGTGTTCCTTCATCTTGGCCCAGTCGCCGCGCTGTCCGTCGATGCCGGCGATGTAGGTCATGGCCGGGGAGATGACGTTGTTGCTCCATGCGGCCTTGAAGAAGGTCTCGTAGGCCTCGTCCACCTGCCCCTTGCCGTATTCGCACAGCGCCTTGAGGTAGCTGTAGGTGCCGTCGTACGGATTGTGGTTGAACCTGTTGAGCGCCTTGTTCGCGCGACTCACGTATTCCAATGCCTCGTCGTACAGGGCGTTGTTGTAACGGTCTTCTGCCATGGCAAGCAGGGAGGGCAGATGCTCGGGGTCGCGTTCGAGGGCCACACGATAGTAGTCACGGCCCTTGAAGGCGGGGTCGCGGTACTGGTCGATGTGGGTGCCGGCCACGTAGATCTCCTGCGCGGTGGTGAGTTCGTGTGGCGTGGGGATACCGGAATTGTCCTCGGGGATGCGCAGCACATCGGGCTTGTCCTCGGTGTAGTCCATAAGCACGGTGCCGTCGGCGGCGGTCAGTCGCAGCGTGTAGACGTCGGCGGGCAGCGCCACGTCGAATTCGCGGTAGTCGCCCGGATCGAGCGTAATGGTCTCGTGCAGCACCGTGTTCTCGCCGTCGCTCACTTCGAGCACGGCGTCGGACACGCTCTTGGTGACGGCGACACGCACCTCGCCGTCGGCCTTGTCGAGGTTGACCACGCCGTTGAGGTTGGCGAAGGTCGGCGCCTTGGTGCCATGAATCGGGAACCAGTACTGGGACCAGGTCTTGACCTCGTAGGGTGCGATGTATGTGAAGTCGGGCTGGTCGTCGGAATAGGCACCGGCCATGAGTTCGGCATGTTCGCCGTCGTTGTCGGTGAGGTTGCCGTTCCATGCATCGCCGAGGTCTTCGAGCGCCCACATGAACTGCTTCTTGCCGGGGACCATGTGGTGGTCGGCCACGTGCACGGTGCCGCAGTCGCGGTCATGGTCGTATCCGCCGAAGAAGTCGTACTTCGACGGGGCGGCGAAGTAGGAGTTGCCCTTCAGCGTGTTCTTGTGGATGCTGATGTCGGTTTCCTCTTCGTGGTTCTCCACGGCGTACCAGCCTTTGGTGATCGGGAAGGTGGCATGGTGGCGGTCGTAGTGGTGGTGCACGTAGCCGACGTCCTGCGGGAAGAACAGCTGGTAGTTGGCGTTGACGTGGATGCCGGCGTTCTCATACCACAGGAACGGATGCTTGACGGGCGTGCGGTTGTCGATTTTCACCAGGGTCTCGTAGTAGGAAACGTCGGGACGCAGCTTGACGCCCCACGTGCCCTTGAGCCGGTACTGGCCCGGCGATGGCGCGGCCTCGGAGCACCAGACGATGACGGTGCCGTCGTCGAGCTTCTCGATGCTGTAGTCGACGGCCATGTACGTACCGGGACGGTGGTGGAACGGGAAGTTGAATTCCATGCCGCCGGAGATCCAGTTGCCGTAGGAACCGACGATGACGGGCTTGATGCGGTGGTGACGGTAAAGGAAGTTGTAATCGTTGACCTTGTCATAGCCTTCGAGGATGCGTCCGCCGAGTTCGGGCAGGATCAGCAGACGGATGTAGTCGTTTTCGAGGCGCACCACGGTGTATTCGTGATCGGTAAGCTTGTCACGTTCCACACCGAGCGTCACACGGTTCGGGTAGGCGTAGCCGGTGGACCCCTGATGCTGGCGGAACTCCGAATACATGGGCATTTCCTCGGGGGCGGGCGGTTCATAGGTCGGGATGATCATCTTCTCGACGCCGGCGACCACAGGATGGTGAGACATGGGAAACTCCTTTATTTCGTATGCATTCGTTGGATGTGTGATTTGTTCTTGACTGCGCTGTCACCATCAACGTTATGCCCGAAACAACGGGGTCGATATATAAAAAGTGCTTTTCGATATGAAAAAAACATCCAAGGAACCGAACATCGTCGATGTTCGTATATCGACGATGCCGGCGTCACACCCTCACCGACCGACGATATTCCAGTGGCGTCATGCCCTCCGCGTTGCGGAACGCCAGACAGAACGCGCTTGGCGACGAGAACCCGCACTTTGCGCAGATATGCTTCAACGAGACGTCGGTCTTGGACAGCAGCCGCTTCGCCGCATCCATGCGGGCCTTGACGAGAAACGCGTGTGGGGTCGTCCCCGTCGCCTTGCGGAACTCCTTGATGAAATAGCCGCGGCTCATGCACGCCATATCCGCCAGCTCATCGTTCGTCAACGGTTGAGCGAGATTCGCCACGATGAAATCCTGCACATCCTCCATTGCGTACTGATGCGCCGACTCCTCCGCGGGCGAATCGTCGGCGCTGCCCGCGCATTCGGTAAGGATGTCGGTCAGATACCGTGACATCACCGGCTCCGAGATCCGCCCGCCGCCGCGAAATCCGTCGCCGATGCGACGCAGACGATTCACCGCGAACTGCGAATTGGCGGTGGAGAACACGTTGCCCGCACGTTCGTTGATGAAGTCGTAGTACATGCGCGCGGAAATGCCGTTGAAATGGATCCACAGCACCTCGCTGTCCGTCAGCGCCTCATATGATTGCGGCTCGTAGCAGTCGATGAGCACGAAGTCGCCGGCATGTGCGATGATGCGATCCTTGCCCGGAACGTCGATGGCGAACCGTCCCGACCGGATGAAGAACAGCAGAAAGTTGTCAAGCGGACCACGATTGAGCGTGTATCCGGCAAGATAGCGGTATGTACCCAGCCATTCCGGATACAGGAACACCTTCGCCCCCGAATTGGTCGGTCGGTACCGATAATGCTCGGACTGTTCGTTGACCACGTTCCGTTCCGCCGGTTTCATGTCGCACTCTCCCTTGAGTCACGTCCGGCATCGAAGCTTGGGCACCTTTGCCGAGCATTGTGCACTTTTCAATAATGACCAGACACTTTTCGTATATTATGCCGCGAAACGTCCGGCTTAGCCTACAGACATGACACACCATCATAAAACGACCACGTCGACGGCCGACGACGATATCCAGACGGTATCCATCACCGGCCCGGACGGCATGACCGCCCGCCTGACGAATCATGGGGCACGTCTTATGTCGTTGACCATCCCCGACCGCAACGGACGGATGACCGACGTCGTTCTCGGCAAGGACGACCCTCATGACTATCTTGCGGACGATACGCTGATGGGAGCAATCGTGGGACGTAACGCCAACCGCATTCGGGGAGCCCGATTCGCCATCAACGGATGCGAATACCATCTGGCGGCCACCGAGGGCGGGAACAACAACCACAGCCAGCCGAACGGATACGAGCATCGGAACTGGACGGTTCGCGACGTCAGCGAATCATGCGTGGAATTCGCCCTGGCCAGTCCTGACATGGATCAGGGGTTCCCGGGACGATTCCGCGTGCATGTGCGGTATGTCCTGACCGGCCGGGGATTGCGGCTCACCGTGCGGGGAGTCGTAGACAAGACGACCGTGGCCAATCTGACCACGCATACGTATTGGAATCTCGACGGCGAAGGCAACGGTGACATACTCACGCACCGGTTGCGCATACCGGCCACACGGTTCTACCCCACCGACGAACAATTCATCCCCCTGTCCGGACCGGCACAGCCCGTGACCGGTACGGCCATGGATTTCCGTGATTCAAAAACCATCGAATTCACTATGAAATCAGAGCTGCCGGCGCACGGGTCACAACTTGCCATAGCGCGCGGGTACAATCACGCGTTCCCCATAGACGGATATGATGCAGCCCTTCCCGAATGCCGCCTGATGGCACAGGTGCAGGGCGCACACAGCGGTATACGGATGAGCGTGTATGCGAATACCCCGACAGTGCTGCTCTATACCGCCGGATTTCTCGATGGCATCGACGGCAAGCATGGACACCGATACGGCCCGGCATCCGGACTATGCCTAGAACCGGGTTTCGTACCGGACGCAATGAACCGGACCGACTGCCCCCGACCACTGTTGCAGGCCGGCGACCGATACCGGCTCGACATCATCTACCGTTTCGCCGTCATCTCGTAGTCGCCGGCGCACAGCCACAACGACGGGCCGCCTCCATCGGCGGGAGGGCATGGATGGATCACGGACCGCGCCGATTCCGGAGGTGTTCAGCGCGCGGACTCGCCAGCCAGACGTCGGCGCACGAAATCGCCGAGCAGCTCGGGGGTCACGCCGTCCCAGTTCTCCAGCGTGGCGAACTGTTCGCCCTTCTCGGCGGCATCGGTGGGGTTGTATCCCGTCAACGCGATCGTGGTGGCACCGGCCGTCACCGCCGACGTCAGTCCGGCGGCGGAATCCTCCAACGCCACGCACTGCGCGATCTCGTCGGGGTCGGTGATGCCGAGCTTGGCGGCCGCCGCCAGATACGGCGCCGGATCCGGCTTCTTCTTCTCCACGTCGTCACTGCACACGTATGCGAAGAACGCGCCCTCCGGCGCCTGGGCCACCGCGGATTCGGCCATCTTGCGAGGCGACGCCGTGACCAGCACGTTCGGCACACCGGCCTCATGCAACGCCACGACCACGTCAAGCGCGCCGGGGATCCACGGCATGTGCCGCATCTCGCTTTCGGCCACATAGTCGATGATGCCCTGCGCCAGCTCCTCGGCACCGAGTTTCGTACCGTGCTCGATCATGGTCCTGGCCACCTCGGACATGGGCGTGCCGGTGACCGACCAACCCAGCTCCTCGGTCCAATGCCCGCCATACTGCTTGGCGAACCACAATTCGGCCTCATGCCAGATCGGCTCGGAGTTGATGAGCGTGCCGTCCATGTCCCAGAACGCCGCGCGGGGCAACGTGCCGTCGTACGTCGTCTTGCCTATCGTCGGAATCGTCATAATCCAACTGTAGAAAACAGTCCCAACATTCGGGGCACGGTCCACCGATCGTCCGACCCTTCACCGGAGCCCGGGGAATCCCCCTGCAACACCCATCCGTGCCGTACACTGGAACCACAGCGAACAAGGGGGTCTCATGGGCATCTTCGGCGGCAAAAACGGCGATCATGACGCCAACGGCGGCTCGGACGGCTACGTCTCGCCTTTCGACGACAGATCAAACTACGTCAACATCAACGACACATCGAACCACGTCGACGCCGACGACGCCCCTCATGACCCCACGTATATCATCGCCGCAGCGGATGCGCCTGCCACGAAGGGCCGGAACGAAGCCACGGCGTCGAACTGGACCGCACCATCGAACACTCAGCCGAACACGGCACCGATCACACCGCCCTCCCGCAAACGCCCATATTCCGGCGCCGACGCCGCACTGCGCCACAACGCCCGGCAACGCGACCCCGATGCCCGCCGCGCGGGCGCCCAGGCCAGACGCAAACGCCGTCATCCGATCCGCAACATCATCGCCATCATCGCCATCCTGTATCTGCTCTCCGACGTCTTCCCCGGAATCGGATCGTTCCTCGGACTCGGCGGCGACTCCGACGGCAGGTCGCGCTCCTCGTCATACTCGTCATATTCGCCGCCCAAGACGGCGCAACCCCTGCGATTCAAGGTGCTCGACCGCACCGGCAACCTCACGTATGTCGAACGTTCCGACAAGACGCTCAGCGCCGACTTCACCATCGTCTCCGCCCAACGCGGTCCGAAAAGCTGCAGCGGCCAGAACACCCTGCTCGTGAAATACCAGACGAAGAACACGTCGACGACCGACATCGACATGACGTCGTATCTGTCGTTCGACGTCTACGATTCCGGCATCGGGCTGCGGAACATCGGATGCTTCACCGGCGATAATCCGAAAGGCTACGAATTCTCCGACACGATGAGGAAGATACGTCCGGGCGCGTCGATGGAGTTCATGCAGGCGTACGAGCTGCGCAACGTCGCCGACACGTCGTACGACGTGCGCGTCGGCAGCCATTCGCGCAACATGCCCACGTCGATCGGCGCATCGTTCACCCTGCCGAAGGACGTGAACGACCTTGCCGCCACCGACGTCGCCAAACCCGGGCAGATCATCAAACCCGACATGCCGAAGGACTTCACGCAGGGCATGACAAGGCTGACCGGCGCATCATACCGGTACGACGACGTCACCGCCGGACGGCAGGTGGATGTCAAGCCTGTGAGCGCCGTCAAGGGGCCGAAGACCTACAAGGGCGCTCCAACGGTGATCGTGACGTACCGATGGGTCAACCGCACGCCGATACCGTTGTCGTTCACCGACGCCGTGACGACGACGGTGTATCAGAACGGCGTGGAGCTCAAACCGACCTCGTTCTCGGACCGGTTCCCCGGCTATTCGGTGGCGACGCGTGACGTTCCGGTCATGCAGGACGTGCCGATGACCACGACGATGGCGTACGAACTCGGCAGCGAATCGCAACCGGTGACGACGTCCATGAAGGGCTTTGCGAGCATCGGAGACAAGACGGTGACGAAGGATCTTACACTGGGGTAAATCTTACGCTGGAGTAGGCAGAAGTAGGCAAGGGTGGAATCGACTACCCCTCAGCCCGCCTTCGGCGGCCAGCCCCCTGGCAAGGGGAGCCCCTGCGGGAGACATTCCACTCCGCCCAGCACGACAGGGAGCCCCTGCGGGAACCCGTAACCCGTAACCCGTCATCCCCGTTTTCTCGGCCGGTTCTTGCGGAAGATGTCGATGACGATCCACACCGACAGCAGAAATGCGACGACATATCCCATGAATCCGATGACGGGTATGCCGAAGATCACCGGCTTCATGCCGGCGTAATACACGATCGACGACCCGACGAACAGGCCGACGACGATCAACGCCATCGTCAGGCGGTCGACCATGTAGCTCAGCTGGCGTATCGGCTCCTCGGAGCCGACCATCTCCACGTTGGCCTTGAGCTGGCCGCGAGTGAGCATCCGGGCGGCGGTGCGGGCCTCGGCAAGCGCGCCCAACGTGCCGTGCATCGCCTTCTGCCCCTCGATGCCCAACGTCTTCGCCTCATCCCTGGCGGCGGAACGCAGGCCGCGTGTGCTGGCGATGTGCGCGGTGATGATGGCGATCATGTCGGTGTCTGGGAGGAATTCGTCGAGCACGCCCTCCAATGTGACGAGGCCACGCGCGACGGTCGTGACGATGCCGGGCAGTTCCACGTGATGCTTGCGGGAAAGCTGCACGAGCGCGGTGACGAACGCGCCGATGTCGAGGTCCTGCAGGCTGACGGTGCCGAAGTCCTGGACGATGGCGTCGAGGTCGGACAACAGGCCGGGATAGTTGACTTCGGCGGTGTCTGACGGGCCGGCGAACCGCAGGAACGCTTCGGCGAGGGCGGGGGAATCCTGCTTGCCGACGGCGAAGATGATGTCCTGGAGTATCGACCGCGTGCGCGCGGAAAGACGGCCGGTCATGCCGAGGTCGATCATCACGATCCTGCCGTCGCGGATGATGATGTTGCCGGGATGGGGGTCGGCGTGGAAGAAGCCTTCGTCGAGCACCTGGGCGGCGTAGTTGTCGACGAGCTTGTTGCCGATCTCCTCCAGCGAGTATCCGGCGGCGACGAGCCGGTCGGGATGCGAGACGGAGATGCCTTCGACGTAGTCCATCACGACCACGTGTTCGGTGCACAGGTTGATGTAGGGCTTGGGGCAGTCCATGTACTTGTAGTCTTTGGCGAATTCGCGGAAGTCCACGAGATTGCGGGCCTCGATGAGGAAGTTCGTCTCGGACTGGAAGCTGTCCCACAGTTCCTCGATCACGCCGTTGAGGTCTATGATCTGGGCGGATTTGATGTATTTGGTGGCGCGGCGGGAGACGGATCGCATGATGTCGATGTCCTGCGCCATGGTCTCGCGCACGCCGGGACGCTGCACTTTGACGGCGACGTCCTCGCCGGTGACGAGTCGCGCGCGATGCACCTGCGCGAGCGACGCCGAGCCGAGCGGGGTGCGGTCGATGGACGAGAATACCTGGTCGACCGGGCGATGGTATTCGTGGGCGAGCGTGTCGAGCACGGTCTCGTATGGGATGGGGTCGGCGTCGGCGCGGAGTTTGGCGAGTTCGTCGCAGAATTCCTGGGGCAGAATCTCGCTTCGCATGGAGAGGTTCTGCCCGACCTTGACGAACGTCGGTCCGAGCGCTTCGAACATGAGGCGCATCTTGACCGGCGTCAGGCCGTGGAAGATGTCGAATTGGCGGGCGATGCCGAAGATCTCGGCGAGGCGGTGGAGCCGGCCTTTGCGCGTGAGATGGTATTGTTCGGCGAACGTGGGCTGTTTGGCGCCGAACAGGCCGATGGTGTGTTCGTGGTCGGGGAAATCGTCGTGTTCCTCGCTGACGGGCGTGCCGGAGATGGCGTCGAGCACCTGATCGTCGGTGAGCAGCGGGTCGTTGGGGGCGTTGGTCATAGGTGTGCCGGATATGGAGGTATCGCCAGCACGGGTATCGTTCGCACCGACACCGTCTGTGGGCATGGCGTCGTCGTGTTGCAGCTTCGCGGCGTCACGATGCGCCGATTCGCCGTTCGATGCCGTTTCACGCTTCTCCTGTGTCATAAATCCATCCATACTCATTCACATGCTGACCACGGACCCGCATTCCCCAGCCATGGACTCACTCGCCCTGACCGCGGATTCGGATTCCCGGCAACGGACTCGCACACGCGTGCCGGACTTTTCGTTGTGTGACGGGAACACAAACGTTGCAATTCCAACATTCGCCTAAAACGCATCCCAACACGTAGCGCAAAGTCCAACACGTAACGGCAAGTCCAACACGTAATACCTGGGGCGGCGCATGTCGTCACATCGCAGCGCGGGTTTGGCACGCATCGGCACACCACCGCAGCGGGTGCGGGCATTCGTAACGGACGCGGCGCATCTCCATAGGTGGGGAACCGCAACGAGTTCGAGAGGTCGCAGCGGACGCAGTGCGCCGTAATGGACGAAACGCCCGCGGCTACGACCGTGTTTTCGCTGTTATTCGGCTTTCGGAGCCTCGGCAGCGGAACCGTCACCGGTACCGTCACCAGTACCATCACCGCCACAGGAGCAGGTGCCGGCCGCCGATTCGCCGGCTTCCGAGTCGTCAGACGTCTCCGCCTCAGCAGCCGCACCGGCATCCGCCTTGCTCGCGGCCTGCGCCGCCTTCTCGGCCTTTTCGGCCTTGATGGTTTCGGCGAGCTCGGCAACCTTGGCCACGTATGCGGCGCGCTCCTCCTCGCTCATGACGGTCAGCCGGGCCTTGAGCGCCGCCTCCTTCACGTCGTCGACGGTCTCGCGTGCCTTCGCCGCCGCGCCCTGTGCCCCGGAGAGCGCATCCTTGGCGGCGCCCTGGGCCTTGCGGCTGAGTTCGGAGTTCAGCACCTTGCCCTGATCGACGGTCAGTTCGCCCTTCTTCACCAGGTCGTCGACGATCTGCTGTCCTTTTTCGGCGCCGGTGGCCACCGCACCTACGCCGGCCAGGAAAATCGTACGCAGGCCCTCACCCAGGTCATTGAAGTTGAAATCGGCCATGATGTCGCTCCTTCACGTGTTCTCGGCGGCGACCGCACGGTGTTATGACCGTCGGGGACGCCGCCGCCATCGTCTTCAACTCTACCGCAGACGCATGGCCCGATTCCTGAACATTTCGACCCGTTCTGTCGTACGCCCCGCCGTCACGCGGGCCGGTTCAAACAAGTGGAACCTCATGTGGACAGGGCCGCGCCACACGGCTTGCCCGCCCTACGTGCCGCAGTCCGGCCCACGTGACGCGGTTCACCGCGGCCGGCCGGCCGCCACGCGCCGCGCCTCCGAGGCGAACTTCTCCAATCGGTCGAGCTCCGCACGCGCGTCCTCGGTCACACGCGGCTCGAACACGCCGTACCGTCGTTCGACGGCCTTCGTGATCAGGAAATCCGCGATCTTCGGATTCTTCGGCAGCAGCGAACCATGCATGTACGTGCCGATGACGTTGTTCACGCGCGCGCCTTCGGTATGATCCTCGCCGTTGTTGCCGCGTCCATCAGCGTCCACGCGGCCGAGCGGCGCCACGCCGTCACGCAGGAACGTCTGCCCCGAATGGTTCTCATAGCCGATGACGTCACCGAAATCATCGGAACGCTCGACGAGGTTGCCGATCATGCGCACGTCCTGACCGACCGTATACGCGCCGATCACGCCGATGCCGTCGAGACGTCTGCCCTCGGACGTCTCGAAATACTCGCCGAACAGCTGATACATGCCGCAGATCATCAGCATCGGCACGCCGTCGGCGGCGAGCGAACGCAGCAGGTCGGCGCGGGTGAAGAAATCGTCGATGATCTTGCCCTGGCCGCTGTCCTGACCGCCGCCGCCCAGAATCATATCGACGCGTTCGGGCCATGCATCGCCCTGATTGTAATAATGCATCACCGGCTCGTAGCCGTACAGCGCGAGTCGGCGGCGGATGACGAGCACGTTGCCCGAGTCGCCGTAGATGTTCATATCGTTGGGATACAGGCTCATCACGTCGATCGGACGACGTTCCGCCGACGCAACCGACGACGCCACGGCTTCGACCCCAGGCGTGCTTGCTTCGTTCGTCATATCAACTCCTCCGTTCGCCCGTCCGACCGTCATTCGCGTCCCACGCCGGCGTCGGCCACATCGGCGATGCGGCCAAGATGCGCGCGCACCTTCAGCATGGACGTGTACGTGCAGTAGATGCGCTTGGGCCGCCCCCCGTCCTTGGCGAGGAACGCATCGACGGCGGCGTCGATATCGGGGTCGACGTCGCCGACCGCGACCTCGTCGTAGCCGAGGCGAAGCGCCATATCCCACGCGCGCACGCCGGAGACCATGCCGACGCCGGTGCCGCGCAGTCCGGTGAAGTCGACGTCCCACAGCCAGCTCATGTCGCGGCCGTCGGCGTATTCGTCGTTGATGACGATCATCGTGTCGTGGCCGGCCGGGTCGAACGACGTCAACGCCAGTCGGAAGCCCATGGGGTTCTTGACGAGCAGCAGTTCGACCTCCGTGCCGTTGACGTCGATGGATTCGCCGCGGCCGAACGCGGGCGTGACCTCGGCGACGGCGGCGATGAGATCGTCGTCGGTGGGATGGATGTCCTTCCCGATGACGCCGGCCGCGTCGATGGCGTCGGCGGCCACGGCGCGGACGACGGCGAGCGCCGCGGCCGCATTGAACAGGTTGTAGACGCCTTCGAGACGGACGTCGGTGGAGTAGACGCGGCCATCCATGAGGAAGTCGGCATGATGGTCGCCGACCTTGGTGAGGACGACGTCGGCCGGCAAGGCGGGAAGGGCCGGGCGGACGGGACGGTCGGGCTTCGCGCCTTCCGCGGTCGCGGCGTCGGCGCCCGCGTCCTTCCTGTGCATGTCGTCGTCGGTGGGGAAGAACGGTCGGAGGTCGTCGGACAAGCCGAAATAGTAGACGCCGGTGCGTGAGGGCACGACGTCGGCGAGGCGCGCGATGCGCGGATCCTCACGGTTGAGCACGACGGTGCCGGTTGTGGTTTCGGCCACGTGGCTGAGCAGCCGGGCCGTGTTGTCGATTTCGCCGAAGCGGTCGAGCTGGTCGCGCATCACGTTGAGCAGCAGCGCATATCGCGGCCGTACCTGACGCACGAAATGCACGGCGTAGGCCTCGTCGAGTTCGAGCACGGCGATGTCGGCGTCGAGCCGGCCGCCCATGGAGACCTCGGTGAGCAGCGCGGACACGACGCCGCGTGTGAAGTTCGAGCCGGTGGGATTGGTGAACACCTTGAGGCCGAGACTGCGCAGCATGGATGCGACCATGCGGGTGGTGGTGGTCTTGCCGTTGGTCCCGGAGACGAGCACCACGCCGAGGGGCAGTTGCGCGAGCGTGCGCGCCAGGAAGCCCGGATCCACCTGTTCCACGATCTTGCCGGGGAATGCGCTGCCGCCATGCTTGAGGAGGCGCGACAACGCCCGCACGCCCTTGCCTATGGCCGGCGTGGCGAACGCGGTCCACGGTCTGCGCGGCGCGGCCACGGCCTGCCGCACGTCGACGTCGTCGGCCGCCAGCCCGGCCTGTCCATTGCTTTTCACCATCTCATGCCTTTCCGATTCGCCCATAACCATAGCAAGCCAAGGTCACAGGGGTCACACGCCCTGCTGCATGTCCTGCGGCATGTCCTGGAAGCGTGAGTTCGCGCCGAGGAACGCCAGGCTGAACGTGTCGGTCGGACCGTTGCGGTGCTTCGCCATGATGATGTCGGCCTCGCCCGGACGGTCCTCCTTGTCGTAGAAGTCGGGGCGGTGCACGAGGAACACCACGTCGGCGTCCTGCTCGATGGATCCGGATTCTCGCAGGTCGGAAAGCTGGGGTTTCTTGTCGTTGCGCATCTCGGGGCCACGGTTCAGCTGCGACAGCGCCACGACCGGCACCTCAAGCTCCTTGGCGAGCAGCTTCAGCGCTCGCGAGAATTCGGAGACCTCCTGCTGGCGGCTTTCGACGGCCTTGCCGGAGCTCATGAGCTGCAGGTAGTCGATGACGACGAGCTTGAGGTCGTTGGTCTGCTTGAGCCGTCGGCATTTGGCCCGGATCTCCATAAGGCTCATGTTCGGCGAGTCGTCGATGAACAGGGGGGCGTCCTTGAGCGTGCCCCAGAAGTTGTTCAGCCTGTTCCACCGTTCCGGCGTGATCTCGTCGGCGCGGCGCAGCGCCCCCAACGGGATGTCGGTTTCGGCGGCGATGATGCGCTGCGCGAGTTCGGTTTTGCTCATCTCCAGGGAGAACACGACGGTGGTCAGGTGCTCGTGCAGCGAGGCGTGACGCGCGAAGTCGATGCCGAGTGTGGACTTGCCCATGGCGGGGCGTCCGGCCACGACGATCATCTGGCCGGGCTGAAGGCCCTGGGTCACGTTGTCGATGTCGCGGAATCCGGTTTTGACGCCGGTGTTGATGAGTCCGTTCTGCAGGGCGTCGAGCTGGTTGAGGGTGTCTTCGACGACCGGTCCGATGGCCTGGTAGTCCTGCCGGACCTTGCCGATGCTCATCTCGTAGACTTCGGCCTGGGCGAGGTTGACGATGTCCTCGGCCTGGGATCCTTCGGCGGAGTAGCCCATCTGGGCGATTTTGGTTCCGGCCGCGATCACGTTGCGCAGGATGGCCCGCTGGTGCACGATGTCGGCGTAGTATGTGGCGTTCGCCGCTGTGGGCACCGATGCGACGAGGCTGTGCAGATAGTCCGCGCCGCCGATTTTTTCGAGGTTGCCTTCCTTGAGCAGTTCGTTGGCCACGAGAACGGCGTCCACGGGCTGCGACGCTGAGAACAGGGTGATGATGGCGTCGTAGACGGTCTGGTGCTTCGGCTGGTAGAAGTCGGTGACGTCGATCATCTGGCTGACTTCGCCGATGGCGTCCTTGCTCATGAGCATGCCGCCGAGCACGGCCATTTCCGCGTTGTCGTCGTGCGGGGGGACGCGGTCGAAGATGGGGTCGCGGTCGCCGCGCTGCCCCCCTTCGCCGTTGCCGTCGCGGTCGTTCCTTGCAAACTGTTCAGCCATGGTCCCGATGATAATTCGGTCGTGGTCGTTCCGTCGTCCAACTGCCCATACCCACAAACGAACATCACACCGGGAGCGGCGCGCAGGTCACAAACGACCATCACATCGTCGGCCAACCGACAAGCGAAATCGATGCGGTCGCTGATCGAGAACTACGGAGTCCGCCATGGCATCAAGCTTTCGCCGGGGAATATGGGAACCGCCGGAGACCGCGTCGAAGTCATGCCGCTGTATATGGCCATGTTCCTGTGATATCCGCGGCTTCGTCATGCAACGTACCTAGCGTGTGGCGACTTGGACTGTTTCATACTGCAAGCGATGGTTCACAAAGCGAGCGGATACGATGTTCCGTTTACTTGGATGTAACCTAGCGGGGAGGATATCCCCAGTCATGCGCAGGGTTTTCCACATTCTGTGGATAAAAAAGTTGAGTTATCCACATTTTAGGCGTGTTGCCGTGGATAACACCCGAAGTTTTCCACATACTGGGGATAACCGTGTGGAAAACTTGGGGATAATCCACCGGGGATAATCGCCCAAGTTGACAACTCACTACGTAGCGGATATAGCAAACAATCGAAAAAACATAACATTATTGATGTTCGTTTATTCGCCCATATATATACGTCGATATATACGACGGACTCCTCTCAACGGAGGAATCGACGAACGACGGCCGGACGATCCGAAGGCTAGCCATGGGTGCTGTTAAACCGTAATGGGACCGACCGGGAGGAATCAGCACCGATGACGCAGCAGACAAGACGACATGACGACATGGACGCCGCAACGACCCGCGACCCGGCAGACGGTGCAGCAGGCAACGCGGACACGGCGCGAAGGCTGGCGGCGCTGGCGATTCCCACGTTCGGACAGCTCATCGCCGAGCCGACGTTCATCCTCATCGACACCGCCATCGTGGGGCATATCGGCGATGCGGCACTGGCCGGCCTGTCCATCGGATCGACCATCATCCTCACGGCGGTTGGACTGTGCATCTTCCTCGCCTATTCGACGACCGCGCAGGTGGCGCATCTGCTGGGCGCCGGGCGCCGACGCGAAGGACTGCAGGCCGGCATCGACGGACTGTGGCTCGCATTGCTCATCGGCACGGTGTTGGGAATCGGCCTGTTCGCGGGCGCGGAACCGCTGTGTCGGGCGCTCGGCGGCGAAGGCGCGGTGCTCGACCAGGCCGTGCGGTACACGCGGGCCGTGGTGCTCGGCGCACCCGGCATGTTGCTCGTGTATGCGGCGAACGGCATCTTCCGCGGATTGCAGAAGGTGCGGATCACACTGGTGGCGGCCGTGGCGGGCGCGGTGGTGAACACGGCGCTGGAACTGCTGTTCGTGCTCGTATTCGGCTGGGGCATCACCGGTTCGGGCGCGGCCACGCTCATCGCCCAATGGTTCATGGGATTGTTCCTCGTGGTGCCCGCCGTGATGTGGTCGAAGGCGGACGGCGTGAGCCTTCGGCCACAGCTCGCAGGCATCATGGCGGCGGGCGGCGACGGTCTGCCGCTGTTCATCCGCACGCTGGCGATCCGCGCGGCCATGGTGATGACGGTGGCGAGCGCCGCGCGCATGGGCACGCACGTGCTCGCCGGGTTCCAGGCGGTGAACTCGTCGTGGAACTTCGCCATGAACGTGCTGGATTCCGTGGGCATCGCCGGCCAGACGCTGGTGGGTGCGGCCCTAGGGGCGCGCGATCGTCGTCGGGCGCGCATGCTCACACGGGCCACGGGCATCGCGGGTCTGGTCGTCGGCGCGGCCCTGGGTCTGGCGTTCGCGGGCGTGGGGCTGTTCGCCGGCCGGTTCTTCTCCCCCAGTCCGGCGATCCAGCTGCTCACCGCCGTCGGCATGGTGACGATGGGCTTGTTCTTCCCGTTGCAAGGCTGGATGATGGCGCTTGACGGCATCCTGATCGGGGCGCGCGACTTCCGCTATCTTGCGGCCACGTGCACGGCCACGGCGGTCGTGTATGTGGCGGCGTTGTTCGCGGTGGTGCGCTTTGTGGTGCCGGCGCTGTCGAATGATCTCGCACGCACTGCGATGCTGTGGCTGGCGTTCAACGTGGTGCTGATGGGCGGGCGCGGCCTGGCAAATGGCCTGCGCACCCGTGGCACCGCGTGGATGCGTTGAGGAGGCAGGGTTTCTGCCCGCCTCCCCGGTCCGTTTCTCTACAGCTCGGCTCCCCTTTCGGGGGAGCTGTCATGCCGCCTGCAACAAGGTAGGACAGGTTTTCGGCTCCCCCTTTCAGGGGGAGCTGTCCGGCGCAGCCTGACTGTGGGGGTAGCCCACGTCTCAGCATCCTCCCGGCCTACTCCATCGCACGCACCTTGTCCCGGGTACGCACCGCGTCGGCACGGGCCGCGCCGTACATCGAACCGACGAGCGACGCCCGCCATTTCGACCATCCGTATTTCTTCGTGATCTGTTCGCCGGCGGTCGCCCCGAGCGACGAGCCGTCGGCGCGGGTGAGGTCGAAGAGCATGTCGAGCATGAGCGGGTCGTTGCCGAGCCGTTCGGCCAGTTCGCGCGTCGCCGTTTCGTCGTCGGGGCTTTTCGTGGTGGCGAATTCGGAGAGCGTCAGATGTTCGCGCACCAGTGTGGTCACCATCTCGATGGTCTTATCGTCGAACAGCATGCGCTTCATGATGGCCGGCACGTGGCGGGCGCCTTCGGCGGCATGGTCGGCGATGCGCGGACGCTTGCCGATATCATGCAGGATGCCGGCCATCAGCAGCACGGTGTAATGCTCGTCGTCGTAGCGTTCGCCGGTCGGTGCCGTGCGTCCGAGGCGCGACACCACCTCCACCATATGCCGGTCGATGGTGTACCGGTGTGCTGCCGACGCCGACGGACGGTTGCGAATGCCCAGCCATTCGGGAATCAGACGGCCCGGGATGTCGACGAAGTCGAGCTCCTCCCATGTGCGCAGCAGGGACGGCCCCGTGGCGAGCAACCGCACGAAACGGTCGCGTGATTCGGGCAGCCATGCGCTGTCGCGCAATGCGCAGCGTTTGATGTTCGTCAATGTGCCCGGCGCGATGGGCAGATCGTTCTCGGCCGCGGCCACGGCCACGCGCAGGGCGAGCGTGCGATCCTTCGCGGGGTCGGCTCCGGGCGCGAGCACGGCCTCGCCCTCATGTTTGGCCACGCCGGGCGCGATGATGTCGAAGCGGGGTGCCTCGCGGCGGCCTCCTCCGCGCGGCTGGAAGATCTGGAAGAACGAGAACCGCGGCTGCTCGTGGGTGAGCGAGTGGGCGGCGCGCGAGGCCGTGGAGTCGAGGGCGAACGCGATGCGGCGGCCGTATCGGGCGAGCACGGTCTGCATGTTTTCGATGGATTCGCCGTCGCGCTGGTCCGGGTCGGGGATGGTCGGGTCGCTCAGTCCCATCATCTTCGCCACCTTCACCTGGTAGGCGGGCAGCAGCAGGTTCGTATCCTTGTTGGCGGCGAGGTGGATGCAGTCGCGCGCGTCGAGCAGGTGTTCGACGGCGTCGTCATAGCTGCCGTGGGGCCGGTCGGCCAGCCATGACGTGGCCAGGGCGGAGACGAGCACGGTGTCGCGCAGTCCGCCGCGCGCCTCCTTGATGTCGGGCTGGTTGAGGTACGGCAGCTGGCCGAACCGGTCGAATCGTTCCTTGGCGGAGTCGGTCAGTTCGGGCAGGCGTTTGCGCGCAGCCTTGCGCCATCGTTCGAGGATAGAGTCGGCGGTGCGGCGGATGAGGTCGGTGTCCCCGGCGACGGGCAGCACGTCGAGCCAGCCCATCGCTGCGGGCAGGTCGGAGTCGGTCACGGCCTCGCACTGCTGACGCGTGCGGACGGAATGGTCGAGGTCGAGGCCGGAATCCCACAGCGGATACCATAGTTTGTCGGCGAGTTTGGTCACGTTCGCATCGGAGATCGCGTGCGCATCGTAGATGATGACGAGATCGAGGTCGGAACAGGGTCCGATCTGACGCCGTGCGAGCGATCCGACGGCGGCGAGTCCTACGCCATGGTCGGGAGCGTCGCCGCCCATCGATCCGGTGGCGTCCGACCAGAGCCGGCGCAGGGCCTCCAATACGATGTCGACGCGTTTGGCGCGTTTCTCCGCGCCGTTGCGATATACGCCGTCATCGTCGGGCTGGCTGACGGCCACCAGTTTCGTTTTGAGACCATCCACTGCAGAGGCCATGTTCTGTCCGTTTCTCCTAACATTCGCGATGTTGTCGCTGTGCATCGGCTCCCCTCAGTCATGGCCATGGGCCATGACAGCTCCCCTCCGCCGGGAGGGGAGCCGGAATGATTCCCTTCATCACATCAGCTCCCCTGCCAAGGGGAGCTGTACGGGCAGGCATACAGGCGGCCCGTCGCGCAAATCGGCTCCCCCTGCCAGGGGGAGCTGTCAGGCGTAGCCTGACTGAGGGGGTGCTGATGCATATATCCATATATCAGCTCTTTTTGCCCTATACACGACAAGGTCCCCGTGACGGCGAACCGTCGCGGGGACCTTGTTCATTGATCGGAACGGCCGGAACGCATTCCGGCCGATTCGACGGTCAGATTGCGGCGGAACCGGTCTCGCCGGTGCGCACGCGGGTGACGGAGTCAAGCGGTGCGACCCAGATCTTGCCGTCGCCGATGGTGCCGGTGCCTGCGGCCTTGGTGATCACGTCCACCAGAGTTTCGGCGTCGGCGTCGTCGGACAGCACCTCGACGCGGATCTTCGGAATGAGGTCCACGGTGTATTCGGCGCCGCGGTAGATTTCGGTGTGGCCGCGCTGACGTCCGTAGCCGTTGGCCTCGGAGACCGTCAGACCGTGGACGCCGGCGGCGGCGAGCGCCTCCTTGACTTCGTCGAGCTTATGCGGCTGAATGATTGCGGTGATGAGTTTCATCTCACTTCACTCCCTTCAGGATGGAGCTGGCAGTACCAGCGAAATCGTAGGCACGCTCGCCCTGGTCGGCCAAGTCGACGCCGCCGACCTCCTGGGCCTCGGTGACGCGCCAGCCGACGGTCTTCTCCAGGGCGAAGGAGATGATGGCGGTGATGACGCCGGAGTAGAGGATGGCCACGAGGGCGATGACGACCTGCACGAGCAGCTGCTTGAAGTCGCCACCGGCGAACAGGCCCGTGCCTTCGCCGAAGAAGCCGATGAGGACGGTGCCGGTGAGGCCGCCGACGCCGTGCACGCCGACCACGTCGAGGGAGTCATCGTAGCCGAGCTTGAACTTCAGGCCGACGGCGAAGCAGCAGAGGATGCCGGCGATGAAGCCGAGCACCATGGCCCACAGCGGGGAGACCACATCGGCGGCCGGGGTGATGGCGACCAGGCCGGCGACCATACCGGAGGCGGCGCCCATGGCGGTGTAGTGGCCGGAGCGGATCTTCTCGGTGAACAGCCAGCCGAGCGTTGCGGCGGAGGTGGCGGCGGTGGTGGACATCCAGGCGTAGCCTGCGGTGCCGTTGGCGCCGAAGGCGGAACCGGCGTTGAAGCCGAACCAGCCGAACCACAGCAGGAAGGCGCCGAGCATCACGAACGGCACGTTGTGCGGGCGGAACGGCTCCTTCGGGAAGCCCTTGCGCCGGCCGATGATGAGCACGGTCACCAGTGCGGCGACTGCGGCGTTGATGTGCACGACGGTGCCGCCGGCGAAATCATGGGCCGCGGCGCCGAGGGCCGTGGAGATCGGACCGTCGGGGGAAAGCAGACCGTGGTTCCACACCATGTGGGCCATCGGGGCGTAGTCGAACGTGATCCACAGGGCCACGAAGATCATCCACGTGCTGAACTTGATGCGTTCGGCGAGTGCGCCGGTGATCAGCGCGACGGTGATCATGGCGAACGTGACCTGGAAGCCGACGTCGATGCTGTGCGGGTAGGCCGCGTCCTTCACGTCGACGGATCCGAAGACGCCGTCCGTCGCGACCATCGTGTCCTTGAGCAGGAATCCGCTGGCGGGATCGCCGAAGATGCCGGCCACGTCAGTGCCGGCGTAGGCGATCGACCAGCCCCAAAGGGTCCAGATGACGCCCGTCACGGCGAGCGCCGCGGTGGAAAGCATCAGCATGTTCAGGATGGCCTTGGCGCGAACCATGCCGCCGTAGAAGAACGCCACACCGGGCGTCATGAGGAAAACCAGGGACGCTGACGTCAACATCCATGCTGCATTACCGGTGTCCATGAATACCTCCCTCTCTCTTGGTATCTGTATCTGTCCGTTGTTCGTATATTCGGTTCCGTCAGTGGCGGAAACCATCGTCTGTATGAAACGACGCCCGCATTACCCCAGCAATTACTTCGTGTTACGGAGGTGTTAACCGGCGACCGGCCCGTTACATCGTTTCGTCGTGTTTGTCGTGGACGTGATATGGCCGAAAACGTTGGAATCCGTATGAGGGAGGATGAACGAAGGCCCCGTCGCGGCGAGCGTGCCGCGAACGGGGCCTTTGAGCGTCATTGTTTTACATTATGGGAGGTAAAGGATGTCCATATAGCGGAATGGCCGTCCGGTGAGCTTGGACTGCGTCGTTGATGAACCGCACCCCCGGCTCCCCTGCCATCAGGAGGACCAGGCCACGCTAACCCCAGCTACACCCCTGCCACCAAGGGGAGATGTGAACCCGCCTCTTTACCTATGGCGCCCCCTGCCACCAGGGGGAGCTGTCGGCAAAGCCGACTGAGGAGGTCGCTCCAGCAGCGGCGACGTCCTTCCGCACCCCTGCCACCAGAAGAAGCCGGTCACCAACCCCAGCCGGCACAAACCCCCTGGCTCCCCCTGCCACCAGGGGGAGCTGGCCGCCGAAGGCGGTCTGAGGGGGTCGCTTCATCAGCGGTACCCTCTCATCCGAGGATGCCGTCCACGAATCCTTCGGGGTCGAACGGGGCGAGGTCGTCGGGGCCTTCGCCGAGACCGATGAGCTTGACGGGCACGCCAAGCTCCTTCTGCACGCTGATGACGATGCCGCCCTTGGCGGAACCGTCGAGCTTGGTGAGCACGATGCCGGTGATGCCGATGACCTCGGCGAACACCTTGGCCTGGGTCATGCCGTTCTGGCCGGTGGTGGCGTCGAGCACGAGCAGCACCTCGTCGACGGGCAGCGTCTTTTCGGTGACACGGCGAATCTTGCCGAGCTCGTCCATCAGGTTGGATTTGTTCTGCAGACGGCCGGCGGTGTCGATGATGAGCACGTCGGCGTTGGTGTCCTTGGCGGTTTTGGCGGCTTCGAACGCCACGGATGCGGGGTCGGCGCCATCCTTGTCGCTGCGGACGACGGGCACGCCCACGCGGTTGCCCCAGGTTTCGAGCTGGTCGGCGGCGGCGGCACGGAAGGTGTCTGCCGCACCCATGACGACCTTCTTGTCCTCGGCTACGAACAGGCGGGCGAGTTTGCCGGCGGTGGTGGTCTTGCCGGTGCCGTTCACGCCAACCATGATGATGACCGAGGGGCCGGCATCCTCGGGGCGGGGGCGGCTGGCGACGAGGGAGCGGTCCATGTTCCGTCCGACGAGGTCGAGCAGTTTCTCGCGCAGCAGGCCGCGTACGGCTTCGGGCGTCTTCTCATCGTTGACGCGGGCGTCCTTGCGCAGTTCCTCGACGAGCTGTTCGCTCGCCTCGGCACCGACGTCGGCGAGCAGCAAC
This sequence comes from Bifidobacterium catulorum, assembly GCF_003129925.1. Classification (GTDB taxonomy): domain Bacteria; phylum Actinomycetota; class Actinomycetes; order Actinomycetales; family Bifidobacteriaceae; genus Galliscardovia; species Galliscardovia catulorum. Next base: position 31,543 of record NZ_QFFN01000025.1, read on the forward strand.
GTGTCCTCCACGTCCTCCCAGTCAGCTTCGGAGAGGTTGTCTTTGGTGAGGATGGCGAACAACGCCTTGCCGAACGGGTTGGCGCTGTTGGCCAGTCGGGACTTGAGGCGGGTGAGGCGGGACGCAGCCGGTTCGGGCTTCGCCGGTGCCGGCTCGGGCTCAGGCTCGGCCACCGGAGCGGATTCCTCGGGGGCGGGACCGGTCGCCGCGGATTCGGCGGGCTCAGTCTCCGAAGTATCACCGGCTTCGGCCTCCACGGGTTCGCCGGATTCCTTGGGTTCCGGCTCCTGCCCCTCCGCCGCGGCGGCACCTTCCGCTTCCGCGGTTTCCGGGGTCTTCGCCGCCGGAGGCTCCTCCACCGCCGCGTCGCTTCCCCCTGAAACGCCGGCTTCCCGCTGCGTACCGTCCGCGGCGCCGCTCTTGCGCGATTTGCCCACTGCCACGGCTATGATCGCCGCGATGACCACCACGGCGACGATGCCGATAATCAATAATGTCATGCTATCCATATCCCCAACCCTATTGGGCACACCGGAAAACCCGGATTGTGAGGCTTCGGTCCGGCAAAGGAAGCGATTCCCCTGGCAACCTTGCCGAAGAACCATTGAAAATACGGGGATGGGGATTCTCCGAAAATGCGTTCCGCCGAATCACGGCCTCACGGCTCGCATTCGGTCGTGTTCGCCCTTATCTGGAGGCCTCGCCACCTGCCGGGGCACCCCCGGAATTAGCCACGCCGTCCGTTTTCGCCGCACCGTCGACTTTCCCCGCATCGGCGTCCTTTTCGCCACCGTCACGCAGGGTGCGCACCTCAAGAACGGTGGAATCGTTCACATATACCGGCGTCCCCGATTCGGCATCCCGGTCGCCCCCCGCGGAATCCCCACGCTTGCCGGTCGGTGTGAACGCGATATGCGTGCCCACCACGCGCGGCTTGCGGTTGCCGTTCACGTTCTCGTCCTGCATGGTGTACATGAAATCGCTGCTGTGCGCATCACGGCGCGCCTGACGCAGAATGAACACGATGAGCACCACGAGCACGCAAATCCACGCAAGAATCACAAGAAGCATCGGCATACCCAATATTGTGGCACTCCATCGAGAAATTCCCGAACTTGCCACGCAATCATCGCCGCTTGTTTACATCACCCTGTTTACATCACCGTCGCGGCCCCGTCGCCGACGCCACCCTCACCGCCCACGGCTTTCACCCCATGCCATGCCGACGACGCGGCCACTACAATACGTTCGTATGGGTAGCACTTCCAGAATGACGGCATTGCAGCGACGGGAACAGCTTATCGCCATAGGGCGTTCGCTGTTCGCGGCCAAGGGCTTCGAGGCGGTGAGCGTTGAGGAGATCGCCGCCACGGCGAAGGTGAGCAAGCCCATCGTGTACGAGCATTTCGGCGGCAAGGAGGGCCTGTACGCCGTCGTCGTCGACCGCGAGATGCAGACGCTTACCGAATCGGTGATGGAAACGTTGTCCCGCCCGGCCCAGGGCTCACGCCAGATCGTGGAGAACGCGGCGATGGCGTTCCTCACGTATATTGAGGAACATACCGACGGATTCCAGGTGGTGGTGCGCGACCGTCCGACCACCGACCCGTCCGGATCGTTCAATTCTCTGCTCGGCGACGTGAGCATCCGCGTGGAGGACCTGCTCGTCACCGCGTTCAAACGTCATAAGATCCCGGCGAAGGGCGTGCCGTACTATGCGCAGATGCTCGTCGGACTGATGGTGTTCACGGGCCAGTACTGGGCCACGCATCGCAAGCTCGGCAAAGAGCAGCTCGCCTCCTATATCGTCAATCTGGCATGGAACGGCCTCTCCCGCATCGAGGCCAAGCCGAAACTGCGCTACGTGGGCGACGGCGGCGGGCAACGCGAGCAGCGCGGACGTCGGTCCGGGGAATCCTCCCCCGCCGCCAAATCCACCGACGACACCTCACCACAATCCGACAACGTTCCCACCGACGGGGCCCCACAAACCGATACGCCCCCATCTGACGCCGACACTGCACGCTGACGAAATCCGTCACATGTCCTGACTCCGATGGACGTCGACGCATTATGAGGCAGAACGCATCGTCGTCCATCGCAACACCGATTCCCCGAAGGACGACGACGCAAAACAGACGAAAATACACCGTCGTCCGCCATATTCACCACTCATCGATTTCAAGAACGTTGAAATTCCAACGTTCTTCAATCTTCCAACGTACGAAGCCGAAGGACGACGACGCATTTTAAGGCAAAACGCATCGTCGTCCATCACAACCCTCCGCATACCCCATCAATCGCCACCGATCGTCCCCGGCAACCAGCGCCCCGCTTCAACGGCATCCCGACGAACGAACCGCCGCGCGTGACAGCGGTCTGCGCTAGGCTCGGGCATATGGAGCTGCATCTGATTGAAGAGCACGACTGCGCCACGACAATGACCGAAACCGTGCTGCCGGCATTGGCGGCCTGCCGCAGCGAAGGATGGATGGAACCCTCCCACGACGCCGACCTCGCACCACTCGACTCACTACGCACGGCCCCCACACCACGCAAACCGAAACGCGGCACCCCCGGCAGCCCGATCTTCGGCCAACACGGCGAACTCGCCGAGGTCATCCATGGCACCGAGAACGGGGGGCGAACCCCGGGGCGGACGAGCCACGGCGGGATACGTCCGGTAGGCAGGATGCGCATACGTCCCTCAGTCAACGCCAGTCCGACCAACGCCCGGTTCGCGGAGGACGCCAAAATCGGCGTCGGCAACGCCGACCACGCTGCGGCGACGACCACCGACCACGCCGGCAAACTGCATTACATCTGCTATGACTCCGCGAAATTCGACGCGGTACGCGAGCACGGGGCCACGGCCACGTTCCGCGGCGCCGTCGTGATCTCGCATGGCTTCACCGAATTCGCGGAACGGTTCGCCGAACTCGCATGGTATCTGCTGCTCGACGGGTTCAGCGTATGCATCCTCGAACATCGTGGCCACGGGTATTCGCCGCGCGACGTCGAGGACGAAAGCCTCGTCTGGATCGACGACTGGCATCGGTACGTCGACGATCTGGCGAAGTTCTGCTCCACGATCGGGCAGGATTACGCCCTCGGATCGCCGCTGTATCTGTATGGTCATTCGATGGGCGGCGGCATCGCGGCCGCCATGCTGGAACGGTATCCCACGATCATCGACAAGGCGGTGCTGTCGGTCCCGATGATCGCGCCGAAGACCGGCATGCCGCTGTGGTTGGCGCCATGGATCGTGGAACTGGCGTGCGCGGTGGGGTTGAGCAAGCATATCGCGCCGACGCAGCAGTATTTCAGCGAGGATTTCGACGAACAGTTCTATCAGGGGCTGAGCATGACGAGGGCCCGATGGGTGCATGACCTGCGCGTGAAGCATCCCGAATACCATACGAATGCGGCCACATTCGGATGGGTGCGCGAGGGATTGCGCATGTATCGGTCGGTACTGCGGCCGTCGGCATGTGCGGAGGTGGAGGCGCCGCTGCTGGTGTTCCAGGCCGACAACGACGCGTATGTGCTGCCGCAGCCGCAGAGCCGATTCGTTTCGCTGGTGCGCGCGGGCGGGTGCCCGGCGCAGCTGGTGCATCTTCGCGGGTCACGCCACGAGATGACGACCGAACGCAATGAGATCATGCGGCAGTATGTCGGACGTATCCTCGACTTCCTGCACACTCCGCTGGCCGAGGAGTAGGGCCTGTCGCT
>NZ_QFFN01000026.1 GCF_003129925.1 Bifidobacterium catulorum
ATCAAGACCACCATCAAGATCGGCTACGGCTACCGCAACCTCGACAACCTCATCAGCCTCGTCATGCTCAAATGCGGAGGACTCGACCTACAACTCCCCGGACGCCAATAACCAGCAGGCCGGACCAGTGATCCACACCCACACAAACACCCGAAGAGCCGTTTTGTGAGGAATCTCATGGGAATCGTCGCCAGTCGTTCCGCCCCGCCGACTACGATTCATCATGGGTCCATCAATGAAACACCGTGCGGGAGCGTGAGGTTAGGACGCCATGGGGAAGGACCATGGGAAGACGTGAGACCACGGCCGGGAACGTGAACATGGCACACGAACGGATGAAGGAAACAGGTATGCCGGAGTTGAAGACGAACGACTACATCAGAATCGGTCTGGATATCGGATCGACGACGGTGAAGGCGGTGGTCCTTGATAAGGACGGCTCGACGGCGGCGGTGGGGGAGGAGTCCCCGCTCGCCGCACCCGGGCAGCATATTCTCTACGCCGACTATCGGCGGCATCACGCCAATGTCCGTGCCACGGTGGCCGAACTGCTCACCGACATCCGTGCGCATCTGGCCGACCTGCACCGCGAGGACGAGCCGGTGCGTCTCTCCATCACCGGTTCCGGCGGCCTCGGCCTCGCCGACAACCTGCACGTCCTGTTCTCGCAGGAGGTCATCGCCGAGACCGTGGCCATCGATGCGAAATACCCGCAGGCCGACGTCATCATCGAGCTCGGCGGCGAGGACGCCAAGGTCACGTATCTCAAGCCCACGCCCGAGCAGCGCATGAACGGCTCCTGCGCGGGCGGCACCGGCGCGTTCATCGACCAGATGGCCACCCTGCTCGACACCGACGCCACCGGCCTCAACGACATGGCCAAACGGTACGAGACGCTCTATCCGATCGCGTCGCGATGCGGCGTGTTCGCCAAGACCGATCTGCAGCCGCTCATCAACGACGGCGCGGCCAAGCCCGACCTGGCCGCCTCCATCTTCACGGCCGTGGCCACCCAGACCATCGCCGGACTCTCCTCCGGCCGCCCAATCCGCGGCACCGTCATCTTCCTCGGCGGCCCCCTGTTCTTCCTCTCCGAACTGCGCGAGGCGTTCCGCCGCGCGCTGAAGGACCAGGTCAAGGAGTTCATCACCCCCGAATCCGCCCATCTGTACGTGGCCTACGGCGCTGCCCTGCTCGCCGGCGAGGAGACCGGCGACGAGACGGAGGACGGCACCACGCACTACGAGCCGCGCACGCTCGATGACATCCTCGCCGCGCTGGAGAACCTCAAGAACCTGCCGAGCAACACGCCCACCATGCCCCCGCTGTTCGACACGGAGGAGGACCGTGAGCGCTTCAACGAACGGCATCATCGCGAACACATCCACATCGGCACCCTCGAAGGCGCGCACGGCCCCCACTTCCTTGGCATCGATGCGGGATCGACCACCATCAAGGCCACCCTCGTCAACGACGACCGTGAGATCGTCTGGTCGTCGTACGCCAACAACGAGGGTAGCCCGCTGACCGCGGCCGTCAACATCGTCAAGAAGATTCAGAGCGAGCTGCCGGAAGGCGCGTGGATCGCGCGCAGCTGCGCCACCGGCTACGGCGAAGGGCTCATCACCACGGGCCTGCATCTCGACGAGGGCGTGGTGGAGACCATGGCCCACTACCGTGGCGCCGAAATGGTGAGCCCCGGCGTCACCGCCGTCATCGACATCGGCGGCCAGGACATGAAATACCTGGCCATCAACGACGGCGTCATCGATTCGATCGCCGTCAACGAGGCCTGCTCCTCCGGCTGCGGGTCGTTCCTCCAGACGTTCGCCCAGTCCATGGGCCTGACCATCCAGGAGTTCACGCAGAAGGCGCTGGCCTCCGACCATCCCGTCGACCTCGGCTCCCGCTGCACCGTGTTCATGAACTCGTCTGTCAAGCAGGCGCAGAAGGAGGGCGCGTCCATCGAGAACATCGCGGCCGGCCTGTGCTATTCCGTGGTGCGCAACGCGCTGTACAAGGTCATCAAGCTGCGTGACGCCGGCGAACTCGGCGACACCGTGGTCGTGCAGGGCGGCACGTTCCTCAACGACGCCGTGCTGCGCGCCTTCGAGCTGCTCACCGAACGCGAGGTGACCCGTCCGAACATCGCCGGCCTCATGGGCGCCTACGGGGCGGCCCTCACCGCGCGCATGCACTACAACGATGACGACGAGCCGGGCAGGCGCTCGTCCATCCTCACGGGCGAGGCGCTCGACAACCTGTCGATGACGTCGGAACGCGACGTGTGCAAGCTGTGCCAGAACCACTGCAAGCTCACCATCACCACCTTCGCCGACGGCTCGCGCTATGTGACCGGAAACCGGTGCGAGCGAGGCGGCGACCGCAACAAGCAGCGCTCCGACCGTCCGAACCTCTACGAATACAAGTACAAGCGGTGCTTCTCCTATCGCAGGCTCACCGACAAGAAGGCCACGCGCGGCGAGATCGGCATCCCGCGCGTGCTCAACATGTACGAGAACTACCCGTTCTGGTTCACGCTGCTCACCCGGTTGGGCTTCAAGGTGATGATCTCCGGCCGCAGCAGCCATGAACTGTTCGAGACGGGCATCGACTCCATCGCCTCCGAGAACATCTGCTATCCGGCCAAGCTGGTGCACGGGCACATCAAGTGGCTGCTCAAGAAGAACATCAAGACCATCTTCTACCCGTGCGTCTCCTATGAGGAGAACCTCGTCGAGAACACCGACAACCACTACAACTGCCCGGTGGTGGCCAACTATCCGGTCGTGATCGGCGCGAACATGCCCGAACTGCGCGACCCGTCGATCCGGTACATGCGCCCCTACTTCAACCTGGCCAACCACGACCTCATGGTCGACCGCATCGTGGAGGAGTTCGCGTGGGCGGACGTCTCCCGCGAGGAGGCCGAGGAGGCCGTGAAGGCGGCCTACGCCGAGGACAAGCTCTTCAAGCACGACGTGCAGCAGGAGGGGCTCAAGGCCCTGGCCTACATGAAGGAGCACGACTGCCGCGGCATCGTGCTCGCGGGCCGGCCCTACCACATCGACCCCGAGATCAACCACGGCATCCCCGAGACCATCTGCGCGCTCGGCATGGTCGTGCTTTCCGAGGACTCCATCTGCGAATTGCAGCCCGGCGAGGACCTGCATCTGAGCGACTATCTCGCGGCGGGGGAGAAGAACCCGCGCGAGAAGGATTCGGCCGGCTTCCGCCACGTGGGCGACCGCAAGGTGACGCGCATGCCGCTGCGCGTGACCAACCAGTGGGCCTACCATTCGCGACTGTATGCGGCCGCGAACTTCGTGGCCTCCTATCCCGGACTCGAACTCGTGCAGCTCAACTCCTTCGGCTGCGGCCTCGACGCCATCACCACCGACCAGGTCTCCGAGATCCTCGCCGACAAGGCCGACGTATACACGCTGCTCAAGATCGACGAGGTGTCCAACCTCGGCGCCGCCAAGATCCGTCTCCGCTCGCTCAAGGCGGCCGTCGAGGAGCGAGAGGCCAACAAGGCGAGCGAGGAACAGGCCGCCGCAGGTCAGGCCGCCGACGTGCGGAAGACCGCCGAACAGGTGCGCCGCGAGACCTTGGCCGAGAACCGTCTCGCCGAGGCCCAGGCCAGGTACGAGGAGGCGCGTCGCCAGCTTGAGGCCGCACAGGCCGAGATGGACAAGGCCGCGCCCGCCGCGAACATCGACGCCGGATTCGTGAAGCACCCATACGCCATCGAGCTGGGCGGAGGCCCCGGCGCGGGGAACGCCGTCGCCGGCGGCAGGCCCGGCCCCGACCGGCCAGCCAAGGGCGAATTCCGCCGGACCGGCTCCAAGGCGCCCACAGCCGGACGCCAGGTGCTGCTCGACGCCGTCATGGAAGGCAATCCCAAGGCCAGCGAACAGACGAAACGCGCCGTGAAGAAGAACGCCCACAACACGGCCACCATGTCGAAGTACGCCAACCGCATCCCCTTCGGCAAGTCCATGAAGAAGGACTACACCATCGTCGCGCCGCAGATGAGCCCCATGCACATGTCGCTCATCGAATCGGTGATCCGCTCCGGCGGCTACAAGTTCGACATCCTCGAACACGCCAGCCGCGACGACGTGGAGCTCGGCCTCAAATACGTGAACAACGACGCCTGCTACCCGGCGATCATGGTCATCGGTCAGCTCGTCAACGCCATCGTCGAGGGCAGGTACGACCCCGACAAGGTGGCGCTCGCCATCACGCAGACCGGCGGCATGTGCCGTGCGACCAACTATTTCGGCCTCATCCGCAAGGCGCTCATCGACGCAGGCTACCCGCAGGTGCCGGTGATCGCGCTGAGCACGCAGGGATTGGAATCCAACCCCGGTTTCACGCCCACGCCGGCGTTGCTGCACCGGGCGGTCAAGGCGCTGATTGTGGGAGACCTGTTCCTCAAGTGCCTGTACCGTGTGCGGCCGTACGAAAAGGTCAAGGGCAGCGCGGACGAGCTGTACCGCATGTGGGACACGATCGTCCGCGAGGTCATCGAGCATCACGGCTTCTCCGGGACGGCCAAGGAGAGGATCGGCAAGGGGTTCCTGCCGTATCCGACCCTGCTCAAGGAGATCGTCAAATCGTTCGACGCCCTGCCGTTGCGCGACATCCCCCGCAAGCCGCGCGTGGGCGTGGTCGGCGAGATCCTCGTCAAATACCATCCCGACGCGAACAACCATGTGGTCGACGTGATCGAATCCCAGGGATGCGAGGCCGTGGTGCCCGGCATCATGGAATTCATGACCACCAAGCCGTACATCACCGACTGGAACAAGCGCAACCTCGGCATGGGCGGCAACCAGTTCGCGTACGCCGTGATGCGCTGGGGGCTGGACCGCTACCTCAACCCGGTGCGTCGCGCCATCGCCACGGCCAACGGCAAGTTCTCCCAGGACCTGCCCATGGCCGAGCTGGTGAAGAAGGCCGCGGAGGTCACGTCCGTGGGCGTGCAGGCCGGCGAAGGATGGCTGCTGACCGCCGAGATCCTCGAACTCATCGAATCGGGCGCGCCGAACGTGGTGTGCGCCCAGCCGTTCGCCTGCCTGCCGAACCATGTGACCGGCCGCGGCATGTTCGGCGAGATCCGGCGTCAGCATCCCGAGGCGAACATCGTCTCCATCGACTACGATCCCGGCGCCTCGCAGGCCAACCAGCTCAACCGCATCAAGCTGATGATCTCCGCCGCCAAGCAGGCCGAGGCCAAACGCCAGGCCGCCGAGGCCGTGCACGATGCGCGCAACCAGGCGGACGGCCACACCCCCGGACGTGACGGCGGCGAGGAGACATCGCCCGCGCCCAGGCTTTCCGAAGCGGCCTGACGTCCCGCTCACCGGCCGACGACATCGAACGGCGATCGCGTCGGCCGGCCATCGTCATGAGGCGTTCGTCCGTGCGTTCGTCCGGCATGTCATTCGCCCTGGCATGGCATACGTTCCGATGTCACGACACGCCGAAAAGTTGTATATGCAACTGTTGTATATGCCCTTTATTATCATCCTCTGTTGCATATGCAACAATCGGGACGTTCGTTCCCGCATGTCATGAACCACCATGGATCGGGGAATCGTATGGACAAACGCGTGCTCAGCATGGAGCTGCGGGCCCTATGCAAATCCGTCGACCGGTATCTCGGCGAAACCATGCCGGAATCGGCGGCGGACGCCACGGGCGGCAACGCGCACATCATCATGTTCCTCTCGCGCAACCGCGACAGGGACGTCTATCAGCACACCATCGAACGGAAGTTCTGCATCACCCGGTCCACGGCGTCGCGCGTGCTGTCGCTGATGGAGAAGAAGGGGCTGATCGTGCGCGAGCCGGTCGCGCACGACGCCCGGCTGAAGAAGATCGTGCTGACGGCCAAGGCCGACTCCATCGTCGCCGACCTCAAGGCGAACGGCGAGGCCATGGAACGCCGGCTGGTCGCCGGATTCTCCGAGCACGAACGAAACGCCGTATACGACTACGTGCGGCGCATGCGCGACAACATCGCCGAAGCGCAGCGGGTGTTCGAGACGGCGAACGGGAGGACGGGGGCCATGCGCCACCAGCGACACGACGGCGCCGAAAACGATGCGCCGCACAACGACGACCCGCACAACGACGACCCGCATAACGACGACACCAAGCCAATGAAGAAGGAGGACGACAAGTGACCAGCACCGCAACCGCCGACGTCGCGAAGCAGGGCAGGCCGGCCCGGCCGCGGCATCTGTTCCGCACATTGGGCGCGTCCATGCGCGAATACAAGAGGGAAAGCCTGCTCGCGCCGGCGTTCGTGGCCGTCGAAAGCATCCTTGAGATCCTCATCCCCACGGTCATGGCCATGCTCATCGACCAGGGCATCACCGGCGGCAACATGGACGCCATCGTCCGGTTCGGCCTCATCCTGCTGCTGTGTTCGGCGGTGTCGCTGAGCTGCGGCTTCCTCGCCGGACGCTTCGCCGCCGTGGCCGCAGCCGGATTCGCGAAGAACCTGCGCCACGACCAGTTCGAGCAGGTGCAGCGGTTCAGCTTCACCAACATCGACCGGTTCTCCACCGGCTCGATCATCACCAGGCTCACCACCGACGTGACGAACCTGCAGACCGCCTACATGATGATGATCCGCATGGGCGTGCGCGCGCCGATCATGGTGGTCGTCGCATGGTTCTTCTCGTTCCGCATCAGCCCGTCGATCTCCATGGTGTTCCTCGCCTGCATCCCCATACTCGCCATCGGCCTGTGCGGACTGGCGGTGCTCGTGCACCCGGTGTTCGAGCGCGTCTTCCACACATACGACGAACTCAACAACGTGGTCGACGAGAACCTGCAGGGCGTGCGCGTGGTCAAGTCGTTCAACCGCGAAGGCTACGAGGTCTCCAAGTTCGACCGCATCTCGCGGCGCATCTTCAAGGACTTCACCAAGGCCGAACGCATCATGAGCTTCAACATGCCGCTGATGATGCTGTGCGTCTACGGATCCATGATCCTGATCTCGTGGATGGGCGCCAACCAGATCGTCGCCTCCGGCAACGACCCCGCCGTGGGACTGACCACCGGCGACCTGACCGCGCTGGTGACGTACGCCATGCAGATCCTCATGGCCATGATGATGCTGTCGATGATGTTCGTGATGATCATCATCTCGCAGGCCTCCGCCGAACGCATCACCCAGGTGCTGCAGGAGCAAAGCACCGTCACCGACCCCGAGCATCCGGTGCGCGAGGTGGCCGACGGATCCATCGAATTCGACCACGTGACGTTCCGCTACTCCGACGGCTCGGAGAAGCCCGTGCTCGACGACATCGACCTGACGATCCCCTCCGGCGCCACCATCGGCATCGTCGGCGGCACCGGCTCCGCGAAATCCTCGCTCGTGCAGCTGATTCCCCGCCTCTACGACGTCTCGCAGGGCACGCTCAGGGTCGGCGGCGTGGACGTGCGCGACTACGACCTCGAACCGCTGCGCGACCAGGTGGCCATGGTGCTGCAGAAGAACGTGCTGTTCGGTGGCACCATCGCCGAGAACCTGCGCTGGGGCAACCCCGACGCCACCGACGAGGAGCTGCGTCACGCATGTCGCCTCGCCCAGGCCGACGGGTTCGTGCAGGAGTTCCCCGACGGATACGACACCATGCTCGAACAGGGCGGCACCAACGTCTCCGGCGGCCAGCGGCAGCGCCTGTGCATCGCCCGCGCACTGCTGAAGAAGCCGAAGATCCTCATCCTCGACGACTCCACCAGCGCCGTCGACACCAAGACCGACCGGTCCATCCGCGCCGCGTTCCGCGACGAGATCCCCGACACCACGAAGATCATCATCGCCCAGCGCGTCGCCTCCGTGCAGGAATCCGACATGATCCTCGTGATGGACCACGGCCGCATCATGGCCCGCGGCACGCATGAGGAACTGCTCGCCACCTGCGACGAATACCGTTCCATCTACGAATCCCAGACCAAGAACCAGGCAGGCCCGGATGAGACCGGCAACCCCGACGCAACCGGCACGACGGGGACGACGGGGACGACGACCAATCCGCAGGCAACCGAAGGAGGCGCCCGATAATGCCCCAGCAGTCGCAGCACTCTCAGCAATCCCAGCAGTCGCAGCAGTCCCGGAAGAAGGACAGGAACACGTTCGCCGGCCGCAAACCCGCCATGGGCAAGCCCGCCCCCGGCACCGTCAAACGCCTGTTCGGCTACATCCTGCAATACCGGGCGCGAGTCGTCGTCATCGTGGCATGCATCCTCATCGGCGCCGCCGCGCAGGCCGGCTCCGCGCTGTTCCTGCAGACCCTCATCGACGACTACATCCTGCCGCTCGTCGGCGTGGCCAACCCCGACTGGGGGCCGCTCATCCAGGCCATCACCCTGATCGGCTGCCTCTACGTGGCCGGCATCGTCAGCGGCTGGCTGTGGATGTGGCTCGTCGTCACCGTCGAACAGGGCACGCTCAAGAAGATCCGCGACGACATGTTCGCCCACCAGCAGCGGTTGCCCATCCGCTACTTCGACGCCCATGAGCACGGCGACATCATGAGCCACTACACCAACGACACCGACACCCTGCGCCAGGCCATCAGCCAGTCGTTCCCGCAGATGTTCTCCGCGGGCGTCTCCGCGCTCGCCGCGCTGCTGTCGATGCTGTGGCTGTCCGTGCCGTTCACCGCGTTCACGATCGTCTTCACCATCGGCCTGCTGTGGATCGTGCGCAAGGTCGTCGGCCGCGCCGGACGGTTCTTCATCAGGCAGCAGCAGTGGCTCGGCGACGTCAACGCCTTCGTGGAGGAGTCCGTCAACGGGCAGAAGGTCATCAAGGTGTTCAACCATGAGGAGGCCACGCAGAAGACCTTCGACGAGAAGAACGAGGAACTGTTCCGGTCGGCCGCCGCGGCCAACACGTGGGGCAACGTGACCATGCCGATCGTCGGCAACCTCGGATACCTGCTGTACATCCTCATGGCCATCATCGGCGGTGCCGTTGCGCTCGCCGGACTCGGCAACTTCGGCCTGACCGGCGCCGGTCCGCTTACCCTCGGCACGCTGGTCTCGCTCCTTACGCTCTCCCGCTCGTTCATCAACCCGATCGGCCAGGTCTCCATGCAGCTCAACATGGTGATGATGGCCATCGCCGGCGCCTCCCGCATCTTCGCCCTCATGGACGAGCCCGTGGAGGAGGACGGTGGCACCGTGACCCTCGTGAACGTGGAGCTCGGCGCCGACGGCCGCACCATGACCGAGACCGACCACGAGACCGGCCACTGGGCGTGGAAGCGCGAGGCGGGCGACGACGGCACGCGTTCGCTGCGCGCCGCCGAGAAGCTGCACGGCCAGGCGCGCGAGGTGGCGGTCAAGGCCCGCGAACAGGCCGTGACCTCGCCGGACGGACGATTGACGCTGCTGCGCGGCGACGTGCGCTTCACCGACGTGACCTTCGGCTACGACCCGGCCAAGCCCGTGCTGCACGACATCACCTGGTTCGCCAAACCCGGCCAGAAGATCGCGCTTGTGGGCGCGACCGGCGCTGGCAAGACCACCGTGACCAACCTCATCAACCGGTTCTACGACATCCAGGAGGGGCAGATCCTCTACGACGGCATCTCCATCAAGGGCATCCGCAAGCCGGACCTGCGCCGTTCGCTCGGCGTGGTGCTGCAGGACGTGAACCTGTTCACCGGCACCGTGATGGACAACATCCGCTACGGCCGGCTCGACGCCACCGACGAGGAATGCATCGAGGCCGCGAGGCTCGTGAACGCGGACGGCTTCATCCGCATGCTGCCGGAAGGCTACGCCACCGTGCTCGAAGGCGACGGCAGCGGCCTGTCGCAGGGCCAGCGCCAGCTGATCTCCATCGCCCGCGCCGCCGTGGCCGACCCGCCCGCGCTCATCCTCGACGAGGCCACGTCGTCCATCGACACCCGCACCGAGGAGGTCGTGCAGGCCGGCATGGACAACCTGATGAAGGGCCGCACCGTGTTCGTCATCGCGCATCGCCTGTCCACCGTGCGTAATTCCGACGTCATCATGGTGCTCGACCACGGACGAATCATCGAACGCGGCAACCACGACGAGCTGATCGCCCAGAAGGGCGAGTACTACCAGCTCTACACCGGTGCCGTGGAACTGGAGTAGATTCAAAAAACGCCCTGAATATGGCGATGTCTCGCATATTCAGGGCGTTTTCGGTCGTTACTCGTTCCCGCCGTGACGCTTGTTGCAGTAGTCGTTGAGCATGGTCTCCATCACTAGATCCAGGCCACGGTGGCCCTCCTCGGTCCCATACTTCATGAATTCTCCTTCATGTATTGAACAATATCCTGCGTATGCCGTATTCATGACCGCGTTATATCGGGTCGCGAGCGTCAACGTGTCAAGCTGCTCCCGGTATGGTTCCGTCTGTCGACGGATCGTCGCACGACGAAGCGTCGCAACAGCCTGACGAATCCGGGATACGCCGCCAAGCCGGAGAACGCCCGCGTCCGAACGATCCCAACCTGTCCGGTGCCGCCGCATGACCGGGGCGGAACATGTGGAACGTGCCTGTCTGAGTTTTATAGTCTTTTATATTCTTTTATAATGTTTTATATTCTCTTATAATTTTAAGACTTTTGTATTCTTGCAATTCGATCATCTCGGTACGAGACGGGATTGTCCGTGTGGAAGAAAGGCGGCGGCATGTCTCCAAGGAAAGCGAACCCGTTCAAGCCCACTGCCGGACGTATGCCGCCATTGCTTGTCGGACGAGACGGAATCATCGATGATTTCGTGGAAGGGCTAGACGATGGTCCGGGGGCGCCCGGCCGTCTTATGTGCGTGACCGGCGCGCGCGGAGTAGGGAAGACGGTGATGCTGACCGAATTCGGACGCATCGCAAGGGAGCGAAAATGGGAGGTGATCGACGAGACCGCCTCCGACGGTCTTGCCAAACGTCTGCTGGAACGGTTCGTTCCGAATAAGCCGTCGGTGAACCTGTCCGTGAAGCCATCCCTGTCCGTCGCCGGTCTCGGAGGTCTTTCGCTGGGGGAGGCCAGTGTGTCCTCGCAGCGGATGCCATTGACGTTGCGCGAGGCCATGGGGCGGCGTCTCGACGTCCTGGAGCGTCGGAGGGCCGGCCTGTTGATTACCGTGGATGAGGCCCAATCGACGGCCCGTGGGGATATGGTCGCCATCGCCACGGCGGTGCAGCATCTCACCCGCGAGGAACGGAACATCGCATTCGTTTTTGCCGGCTTGCCGATCATCGTGTCGAAATGGCTCAATGATGATGTTCTGACGTTTCTTCGGCGGGCGCAGTCCGAACGTCTCGGCGATATTCCGCTTGCCGAAGTGAGGGGCGCGTTCATCGATACGTTCGAGGAATCCGGCATCGCCATAGGCGGCGACGCATTGCGTATGGCGGTCGATGCGACCGAGGGATATCCGTTCATGATTCAGCTCGTCGGATACCACGTCTGGCGTATCGCCTATCGGCGTCAACGTGATGGTGCGGCGGCCGGGAAGGGCATGTCGGTCAGTGAGGATGATGCAAGTGAGGGTGTCGCCAATGCCCTGAGCCGGCTCGGCGATACCGTGCACGGTCCCGAACTTGACGGCTTGTCTCCAGTGGACAAGACCTATCTGCTGGCGATGGCCCAGGATGACGGCCCCTCTTCCACATCCACAATCGCCGAACGCATGGGCAAGGACGTCGGATACGCGAATATCTATCGGACGCGTCTGATCGATGCGCAGGTGATTCGGGATGTGGGATATGGGAAGGTTGATTTCGCGATACCCTATCTGCGCCGGTATCTGCGTGAGCATGCCGCGTATATTCGCATGAGCGCGCATGACGGCAGGCCGGGGCGGGGATGATGCCGTGTCCCGATCGTCGTTTGCGATGTCAGCGGATGATCCCGATGGATTTCGTGGGGCGGGGCGTATTCCGTGGGCGTACGTTGGGATGACGTTCCTGCCGTTCGCGCGGCGGTGCTATCATATACGCGGTGAGCATCGATCCGTCATCAGCGGGGAGCTTCCGGAAGAACGGTCGGAAAGCGAAACGTCCGACTTATTAGAACCGGCGGGAGGGCCCGACACAGCCCAGGACAAGCGGTCGCATCGACGTTCCATGAGGTTACGGGACGGGATGCGGCAAGCGAGGTGGTACCGCGGTTCGGTATGCGCCCACGATCGCGCCCGTTATGTGCGGGTCACGAACGGGCGGATATCGCAATCGTCCTCGGCGACCGAAGAAGATGCGCCGGGGTGAGATCCTCGGCATGTGACGAGGAGATAGCGGTGAGCAACAAGTTCCCGAAGGCCGCGGCGGACTCCAGCCTGGAGCACGTCGCGCCGAACCCCAGCTTTCCCGATCTTGAGGTGAAGACCCTCGACTATTGGGACAAGGACGATACCTTCCAGAAGTCCGTGGAACGCAACCCGTCCGGCGACCACAGCCAGAACGAGTTCGTGTTCTTCGACGGCCCGCCGTTCGCCAACGGCCTGCCGCACTACGGCCACCTGCTGACCGGCTACGCCAAGGACGTGATCCCGCGCTACCAGACCATGAAGGGCCGCAAGGTCAACCGCGTGTTCGGCTGGGACACCCACGGCCTGCCCGCCGAACTCGAAGCGCAGAAGGAGCTCGGCATCGACTCCGTCGACCAGATCGAGAAGATGGGCATCGACAAGTTCAACGACGCCTGTCGCGCCTCCGTGCTCAAGTACACGAACGAATGGCAGGACTACGTGCACCGTCAGGCGCGCTGGGTGGACTTCGAGCACGGCTACAAGACCCTGAACATCCCGTACATGGAATCGGTGATGTGGGCGTTCAAACAGCTGTACGACAAGGGGCTGGCATACCAGGGCTACCGTGTGCTGCCGTACTGCCCGAAGGACCGCACGCCGCTGTCCGCGCACGAGCTGCGCATGGACGCCGACGTGTACCAGGACCGTCAGGACACCACCGTCTCCGTGGCCGTCAAGCTGCGCGACGAGGACGACGCCTACGCCGTGTTCTGGACCACCACTCCGTGGACCGTGCCCACCAACTTCGCCATCGTCGTCGGCGCCGACATCGACTACGTGGAGGTCCGCCCGACCGAAGGCAAGTACGCCGGCAAGAAGTTCTACTTCGGCAAGCCGCTGCTCTCCAAGTACGAGAAGGAGCTCGGCGAGAACTACGAGATCGTGCGCGAGCTCAAGGGCGCCGAGATGGAGGGATGGCGCTACTGGCCGGTGTTCCCGTACTTCGCGGGCGACGAGGCCGAGTCCGAAGGCCACGTGCCCGGACCGCAGGGCTACCAGATCTTCACCGCCGACTACGTCGACACCGTCGAGGGCACCGGCCTCGTGCATCAGGCCCCCTACGGCGAGGACGATATGAACACGCTCAACGCCAAGGGCATCAGGAGCACCGACGTGCTCGACGCCGGATGCCGCTTCACCGCGCAGTGCCCCGACTACGAGGGCATGTACGTGTTCGACGCGAACAAGCCGATCCTGCGCAACCTGCGCAACGGCGACGGCCCGCTCGCCGCTATCCCCGAGGAGCACCGCGCCATCCTGCTGCAGGAGAAGAGCTACGTGCACTCCTACCCGCACTGCTGGCGCTGCGCCACCCCGCTCATCTACAAGCCGGTGAGCTCCTGGTTCGTCTCCGTCACGAAGATCAAGAAGCGTCTGCTCGAACTCAACCAGGAGATCAACTGGATCCCCGGCAACGTGAAGGACGGCCAGTTCGGCAAGTGGCTCGCCAACGCCCGCGACTGGTCCATCTCCCGCAACCGCTTCTGGGGCTCGCCGATTCCTGTGTGGGTGAGCGACGACCCGAAGTACCCGCGCGTGGACGTCTACGGCTCCCTTGAGGAGCTCAAGGCCGACTTCGGCGACTATCCGCGCGATCGCGACGGCAACGTCAACATGCACCGTCCGTGGATCGACGACCTCGTGCGCGTCAACCCCGACGAC
This sequence comes from Bifidobacterium catulorum, assembly GCF_003129925.1. Taxonomy (GTDB): domain Bacteria; phylum Actinomycetota; class Actinomycetes; order Actinomycetales; family Bifidobacteriaceae; genus Galliscardovia; species Galliscardovia catulorum. Next base: position 13,981 of record NZ_QFFN01000026.1, read on the forward strand.
CCGACCGGCAAGAGCCACATGCGCCGCATCACGGACGTGCTCGACTGCTGGTTCGAATCCGGTTCCATGTCGTTCGCGCAGTTCCACTACCCGTTCGAGAACAAGGAGAAGTTCGAGCAGCACTTCCCGGCCGACTACATCGTCGAATACATCGGCCAGACCCGCGGCTGGTTCTACCTGCTGCACGTGATGGCCACCGCCCTGTTCGACCGTCCGGCGTTCAAGAACGTGATCTGCCACGGCATCGTGCTCGGCTCCGACGGACAGAAGATGTCGAAGCACCTGCGCAACTACCCGGACGTCAACGGCGTGTTCGACAAGTACGGTTCCGACGCCATGCGCTGGTTCCTCATGAGCTCGCCGATCCTGCGCGGCGGCAACCTCATCGTCACGTCCGAAGGCATCCGCGACACCGTGCGCCAGGTCATGCTGCCGCTGTGGAGCTCCTACTACTTCTTCACCCTCTACGCCAACGCGGCCGACAAGGGCGAAGGCTTCGACGCCCGCCTGCTGCGCGCCGACGAGACGGCCTCCCTGCCCGAGATGGACCGCTACCTGCTGGCCCGTCTGCGCAAGCTCGTGGCCAACGTGCAGAAGTCCCTCGACGAGTTCGCCATCTCCGACGCATGCGACGAGGTGAGCGACTTCATCGACATGCTCACCAACTGGTACATCCGCAACACGCGCGACCGCTTCTGGAACGAGGACGCCGACGCCTTCAACACGCTGTACACCGCGCTTGAGGTGCTGTGCCGCGTGATGGCGCCGCTCGCCCCGATGGAGACCGAGACCATCTGGCGCGGCCTCACAGGCGGTGAATCCGTGCATCTGGCCGACTGGCCGTTCCTCGCCGACGAGAAGACCGGCGAGCCGACCGAGCTGGGCCGGACCCTCGTGGCCGACGACGGGCTCGTCGCCGCCATGGAGAAGGTGCGCGAGGTCGTCTCCGGCACGCTGTCACTGCGCAAGGCCCAGCAGATCCGCGTGCGCCAGCCGCTCGCCAAGCTCACCGTGGTCGCCGAGGACGTGGCCGCCGTCGAACCCTACACCGACATCCTCAAGTCCGAACTCAACGTCAAGGACATCGAGTTCTGCACCATGGAGGACGCCGCCACGCAGGGACTGCGGATCGTGCACGAGCTTCGCGTCAACGCGCGCGTGGCCGGCAAGCGCCTGCGCAAGGACGTCCAGTTCGCCATCAAGGCGTCCAAGACCGGCGCATGGCACGTCGGCGAGGACGGCGCCCCCGTGGCCGAGACGCCGAACGGCGACATCGCGCTCGTCGAAGGCGAGTACGAGCTCATCAACCGCGTGGAGGAGGAGAACGCCGAAGAGGCCGCCAACTCCGTGTCGTCGGCGCTGCCGACCGGCGGCTTCGTGATCCTCGACACCGAGCTGAACGACGACCTGCTGGCCGAAGGCTACGCGCGCGACGCCATCCGCGCCGTGCAGGACGCCCGCAAGGACGCCGGCCTCGACATCGCCGACCGCATCAGCCTGAAGCTGACCGTGCCCGTCGCCGACGCCCCCAAGGCCGAACAGTTCAAGGACCTCATCGCGCATGAGACCCTGGCCGAGGCCGGCGTGGACATCGTCGCCGCCGACGTCAAGGAACTCGGCGTGGAGGTCGCCAAGGCCTGACGCCCATCCGTGCCCGCCGCGGATTCCATCGCGGCGGGCAGACAGGGGCTGCGAACCGTGGTCAAACGGTTCGCAGCCCCTTCTTTCGCGCTCGGCATGCGAACGCAAACACGGCAACCATGAGCGCATGGGCAGCATGAGCGCATGGACAAGGAAAGGAAACCATGACCGATTCGCATAATCCACGTACCGGCGGATGCCGCCGATCGCTCGCCGCGGCCGTCGCCTGCCTGGCGGCTCTGGGCATGCTGTCCTCATGCGGGGACTCGACCGGGGCCTCGTCGGCATCATCCGCGGCGTCGTCTTCGTCTTCCTCGTCTTCGTCGGCATCATCGTCATCGACGACGCCGAACGATGCGACCACGCCGAACGACACCGATAACGGCACCGATGGAAGCAGGACGAAGGCCACCGACGCGCTGGCCAAACTGCCCGTCAAGGGCCGCGCCCCGAAGACCGGCTACACACGTGAACAGTTCGGCCCCGCATGGGCCGACGTCGACGGCAACGGCTGCGACACCCGCAACGACATCCTCGCACGCGACATGCAGAACGTGACCTACCGCTCCGGCACCCACAACTGCGTCGTCACATCCGGCACGCTCGCCGACCCCTACACCGGCAGGACCATCAACTTCAAGCGCGGCCAGAACACCTCGTCCGCAGTGCAGATCGACCATGTGGTCGCCCTGTCCGACGCCTGGCAGAAGGGGGCGCAGCAGATCGGCGCGGACAAGCGCAAGCGGCTCGCCAACGACCCCTACAACCTGCTCGCCGTGGACGGTCCCGCCAACCAGCAGAAAAGCGACGGCGACGCCGCCACTTGGCTGCCGGCGAACAAGTCCTACCGCTGCGCCTACGTGGCACGGCAGATCGGCGTGAAGGCCAAATACTCGCTGTGGGTCACGCAGGCCGAGCATGACGCCATGGCCACCATCCTCGCCACATGCCCCACGCAGACCGTGCCCACATCAGGCGGCAATGCCACGGAATCCACGGAATCCGCGCACACGTGGACCGTCACGCCCAGCCCCACGTCCAGCGCGAGCACGCCAAGCGCGGCGTCCTCCCCGTCTTCGGCGGGTGCATCCACGGCGTCGGGTTCGTCGGGTTCGTCGTCCGATTCCAGCGTCAGCTACAGGAACTGCGCCGCCGTGCGCGCCGCAGGCAAGGCGCCGCTGCATCGCGGGGACCCGGGCTATTCCACGAAACTCGACCGTGACGGCGACGGCGTGGCCTGCGAATAGACGGCATGACGGTCGGTTTGAGCCGGTCATCGATAACGCGTATAGCGGGAAATCCCCGATGCGCCCGAGCGCGGGCCCGGGCATCCTAGAATTTCCGCTATACGCATTTTCCTTTTGGGGAGGGGACTTCAATGACCGATTCGCAGCCCATCATCGACTTCAGGCTCAGGCCATTCAGCGAACACTACAACAGCGGCTTCTCCGATGCGATGGTACGACGGTTCTTCTCCGGATTCGGCTACGACATCACCGACGCGGCGACCGACCGCAGCTATGAATCACTGAAGCGCGAGCTCGACGAGGCCGGCGTAGTCAAGGCGGTGCTTCCGGGCCGCAAGGTCTACGACACCACCAACGCCGAACTGTTCGAATATGCCGCCAAGGACCCCGAACGGTTCCTCGTTTTCCCGTTCCTCGACGTGGCGAAGCCGGAGGAGGCGTTGGACGTCATCGAACGCGATGTCGTGGCGAAGGGGTCGAAGGGCGTCTCCATCGAACCGCTGGGCGGCAACGACGTGCGGTTCGACGACGAGCGGATATTCCCCCTCTACGAACGGCTCCAGACGCTCGGCGTGCCGGTCATGGCCACGGTCAGCGCCTTCGCAAGCGATCTCATAGACAACACCATCCCCAGGCAGATCCACCATGTGGTCCGTGAGTTCCCGAAGCTCACGTTCATCGCCTCGCACGCCGGATGGCCGTGGGTGGCCGAAATGGTGCCGATCGCCTTCATGAACACGAACCTGTACCTGCTTGCCGACTTCGAGGGCACACGCGGCAACGCGGCGCCCGAACTGCGGCAGGCCGCCGAACGCATGATACCCGACCAGGTGCTGTTCGGATCCTCGTTCCCGCTCGGGCCCATCGCGCAGGGCGTGCGCAATATCCGCGACTGGCATCTGCCCGAGGCGGAGGAGCGCAAGGTGCTGTACGGCACCGCCGCAAGGATTCTGGGACTATAGCCATCCACAACGCGAGTCGTGAGGCCGTTCGTTCCTGGAAACGGCCGTCAACGGCACCGAGGGGCGGGACGGCGGGAGCCCGCCACTTCCGTGACGCCCGTCATTCGGCAACCCCATTGGGTGAAACCGATCTATATAATGGCGGGATGCATATGAAACAGGCCGTTGTGGGGATTCTCGCGCACGTGGACGCCGGCAAGACCACGCTCTCCGAGGCGATGCTTTACCGTTCCGGCGAAATCCGCTCCCTGGGACGCGTGGACCACGGCGACGCCTTCCTCGACACCGACGATATGGAGAAACGGCGGGGCATCACCATCTTCTCCAAGCAGGCCATCGTCGAACACGGCGGCCTGCGCATCAACCTGCTGGACACCCCGGGGCATGTGGACTTCTCCGCCGAGATGGAACGCACCCTGCGCGTGCTCGACTACGCGATACTCGTCGTAAGCGGCCCCGACGGCGTGCAGGGCTACACCGAGACGCTGTGGCGGCTGCTCGAACGCTATAGGGTGCCGACGTTCGTGTTCGTCAACAAGATGGATGCCGTGGGCGCCGACCACGACGCCCTGCTCGCACGGCTGCAGCGCCGGTTCGGCGAAGGATGCGTGGACTTCGGCGTCGAGCCGGGGCCGGGGGAGCGCGAGGACGTGGCCCTGCTCGACGAGGCCGCCATGGACGACTACCTCGACGGCGGCATGGTCGGCGACGACCGTCTGCGTTCGATGATCGCCGCGCGCCGGCTCTTCCCCTGCTATTTCGGTTCGGCGCTGAAGCTCGACGGCGTCGACGGGCTCCTCGACGGTCTGGAGCGGTATACGCGGCGGATTGAATATCCGGAACGGTTCGGCGCCCGCGTGTTCAACATCTCGCACGACAGGCAGGGCAACCGGCTCACCTGGCTGAAGGTCACCGGCGGGCGCCTGCCCGTGAAGTCATGGCTGACGAACGGGGACGACGCGCAACCCGACAATGTGGCCGCGGCCACGGGGCAGGGGGCGTGGCGGGAGAAGGCCGACCAGCTGCGTGTATACTCCGGTGCGAAGTTCACGCTCACCGACATGGCCCGGGCCGGCGACATCTGCGCCGTCACCGGACTGACGCGCACCTTCCCCGGAGAAGGGCTCGGATGCGAACCGGACGCCGGTGAACCGGTGCTCGAACCCGTGCTCACCTACACCGTGCTGCCCGGCGACCACGACCCCCACAAGGCGCTGGTCGCCCTTCGCGAGCTCGGCGACGAGGACCCGCTGCTGCACGTCGCATGGGACGGGCGGCTGCAGGAGATCCGCGTGCAGCTCATGGGCGCCGTCCAACTGGAGATCGTCCAGCAGATGATGCACGACCGCTTCGGCCTCGACGTGCGCTTCGGCCCGGGAGGCATCCTGTACAAGGAGACCATCGTCGCACCGGTCGAGGGCGTCGGGCATTTCGAGCCGCTGCGCCACTACGCCGAGGCGCACATCCTGCTCGAACCGACGAGGGAGGGCAGCGGCCTGAGCTTCGCCACCGACTGCGACGAGGACGTGCTCGACCGCAACTGGCAGCGTCTCATCCTCACCCACCTCAGGGAGAAGGAGCATCTCGGCGTGCTCACCGGCTCGCCCATCACCGACATGCGCCTCACCCTCGTCAACGGCCGCGCCCACCTCAAGCACACCGAGGGCGGCGACTTCCGCCAGGCCACTTACCGTGCCGTGCGTCAGGGGCTCATGCGCGCCAGGGAGCGCGGCGACTGCCGTCTGCTCGAACCCTGGTACCGTTTCCGTCTCGAAACGCCGCAGGACATGCTCGGCCGGGCCATGGCCGACGTGCAGCGCATGAGCGGCGACTTCGGCCAGCCCCGGACGGACGGGGAGCGCGCCGTGCTCGAAGGCACGGCCCCGGTCTCCGAGATGCGCGACTACGCCATGGACGTCAACGCCTACACGCACGGGCAGGGACACATCGTCTGCACGTTCGGCGGATACCATCCCTGCCACAACGCCGAAACCGTCATCGAACAGGCCGCGTACGACCCGGAATCCGATCTGGAGAACACGCCCGACTCGGTGTTCTGCGCCCACGGCGCCGGATATCCGGTCTCATGGGACGACGTCGAATCGCACATGCATCTGCCGCTGCGCGAGAAGCGGTGACGACGCCACGGGCCCGTCTCCGCGAACCACGCCGGCGCGCTCGCCTGAGGGCGCGGGGCATCCCCGCCCCGTGGCCGAGGGCGTTCGCCGGGGAGCCGAACCACGCCCCCGGAGGCTCGGATATGATACGGTGCTTTTGTATTCGGCCATATCCCAAGGAGACGGGTCATGCTACAGATCAAGTCGATCTCCAAACAATACCGGACCGGCGATTTCGTCCAGAAGGCGCTGGACGACGTCAGCCTCAACCTCCGCGACAGCGAATTCGTGGCCATCCTCGGCCCATCCGGCTCCGGCAAGACCACGCTGCTCAACATCATCGGCGGCCTCGACCGCTACGACGACGGCGACCTCGTCATCAACGGCATCTCCACGAAACGGTACAAGGACCGTGACTGGGACTCCTACCGCAACCACACCATCGGCTTCGTGTTCCAGAGCTACAACCTCATCCCGCACCAGACCATCCTCTCCAACGTGGAACTGGCCCTGACCATATCCGGCATCCCCAAATCCGACCGCCGCGAACGCGCCCGCAAGGCCCTCGAACAGGTAGGCCTCGGCGACCACGTGGACAAGCGCCCCAACCAGCTGTCCGGCGGGCAGATGCAGCGCGTGGCCATCGCCCGCGCGCTCGTCAACGACCCCGGCATCGTGCTGGCCGACGAACCCACCGGCGCGCTCGACTCCGACACGTCCGTGCAGATCATGAACCTCCTCAAGGAGGTGGCCCGGGACCGGCTCGTCGTGATGGTCACGCACAACCCCGAACTCGCCCGGCAATACGCCACGCGCATCGTCGAGCTGCGCGACGGCCGCATCCGCAGCGACTCCGACCCGTTCGAGCCCGAGACGGCGCAGGCCGCGCCCGCAGTGTACAAGTCCATGGGCCGGGCGTCCATGTCGTTCACCACATCGATTGCCCTGAGCCTCAACAACCTCGGCACGAAGAAGGCTCGGACCATCCTCACCTCGTTCGCCGGCTCCATCGGCATCATCGGCATCGCGCTGATCCTGTCGATATCGACGGGCGTGAACACGTACATCACGAACATCCAACGTGACACCATGACGTCATACCCCATCGAGATACAGTCGCAGTCGTTCGACATGACGAGCATCATGAAGTCGCAGATGTCCGACGCGGAGGAAGGGCGCAGCGCGTCGGCGAAGACCGACGGCATCTATCCGGACGATTCCGGCATCAAGCAGGTGTCCAATCTCACCAGCTCCATCACGAAGAACAACCTCAGCAGATTCAAGAAGTATCTCGACGACCCGAACAGCGAGATCCATAAGTACGTCGGCGCCAACGGCATCCAATACTCCTACGACGTGAAGTTCTCCGTCTACGACCGCGACCCCAAGGGCACGCTGGTCAGCGCCGACGGCGTGACCATCGGCTCGAAGTCCGACGACGCGATGTCGTCGAAGATGGCGTCGCTCGGCGCGCGGTCGTCGTCGAACATGGCCGACATCCAACGCACGCAGATGTCGATGATCACCGGCAAGACCGACGAGAACACCGCGCCCGAATCGTTCAACGAGATCATGCCCGGCACGAAGGACGGCCAGCGGGTCAGCAGGGTCATCACCGACAACTACGAGGTCATCAAGGGCTCGTGGCCCAAGGCCAGGGACCAGGTGGTGCTCGTGCTCGACCAGGACAACAAGGTCTCGCTCACCACGCTGTACGAGATCGGCCTGCTGCCGGCCAGCGACTACACCGACATGATGACGAAGATCAACGACGGCAAGGACGTCAAGACCGACACCGGCCGGATCGACTACGACAAGGCGCTCGACCAGACGCTGCGCCTCGTGCCCGCCGCCGACCAGTACGTGAGGAACGCCGACGGCACCTACCAGTACGTCGGTGACGACGAGGACGAGGTCGCCAAGCTCGCCGACAAGGCCATGAAACTCAAGATCGTGGGCGTCGTGAGGCCCCACGCCGACTCGAAGACCACGCCGCTCGCCTCCGGCATCGGATACACGCGCGACCTGACGAACTACCTCATCGATTATGCGAACGACAGCGCCATCGTCAAGGCGCAGAAGGCCTCGCCGAAGAGGAACGTGCTCAACGACCTCGCCTTCTCCCCGGCCGACGACAAGGCGAAGGCCGCCGACGCGAAGACCTACGTGGCATCCCTGGGCGTAAGCGACAAGGCGAACATGGCCCGCGGCATGATGGGCGATTCGGCGCAGTCGGGAGCGGCGGCGCAGTCGGGCGCCGCCTCCGCCTATGCCGCCCAGGGGGCGTCCGGCGCGTCCGCGGCCATGGGCGCGATGACCGAACAGCAGCTCGCCGACCGGTTCGACGCCTACATCGCCTCCGCGCCGACCGCCACGCTGGTGAAGATCTACGACCAGTACGTCTCCAGCGGCGACTACGACGACAACCTCGCCGCGTTCGGCGTCGTCGGCCGCGACGCGCCGACCTCCATCAGCATCTACACCGACAGCTTCGACGACAAGAACGCCGTCGGCGACGCCATCAGCCATTACAACGACGGCGTGAAGAAAGACGACAAGATCGTCTACAACGACTACGTCGGACTGATGATGAACTCCGTGACCACCATCATCAACGTCATCTCCTACGTGCTGATGGCGTTCGTGAGCGTGTCGCTCGTCGTCTCGTCCATCATGATCGGCATCATCACCTACATCTCCGTGCTCGAACGCACCAAGGAGATCGGCATCCTGCGCGCCATGGGCGCGTCGAAGCGCAACATCTCCCAGGTGTTCAACGCCGAGACCGGCATCATCGGCCTGCTCGCCGGACTCATCGGCATCGGCGTCACGCTGCTGCTGCTCATCCCCGGCAACCAGCTGCTGCATCATCTCATCGGCAACGACGACGTCAACGCCGTGTTGCCCGTCCCCGGCGGCATCATCCTCGTCATACTGAGCATGGTGCTGACTCTGATCGGCGGGCTGATCCCGTCGAAGAAGGCCGCGAGGCAGGACCCGGCGACCGCGCTGCGGACGGAGTAGGCGCCGCGTACCGGGCATCCCGCGTGGAGCGTCCATGCAGGATGCGGCAGGTAACGCGGGATGCGGCAGGTAACGTCGGCTTTTCGACGACGTTGCACATACGATATATAGCGAAACTAGACTGCGTTCCAGTCATGGCGGATGGGGAGCGGACGATCGGACGCCGTTCCCAACCGCCCGACGACGCATCGGAAAGGACCAAATGATGGCTGGAAAGCATATCGGCGTTATCGGATTCGGCAACATGGGCGGCGCTATCATCGGCGGCGCCATCGAACACGGCGTGGTCGAGCCGGGCGACGTCACCGTCTACGACCCCAACGACGGCAAGATCGCGTATGCGAAGGACATGGGACTGAACACCGCTGCCGACGAGCGTGGCGTGGTGGCCGCCAGCGACATGGTCCTGCTCGCCGTCAAGCCGCAGATGTTCGCCGACATGGCCGTCAGGGCCGGCTCCTTCGATGGCAAGGCCATCCTCTCCATCATGGCCGGCGTGACCGCCGAACGCGTGCACGACACCGTGGAGGGCGAGGCCCGCGTGATGCGGCTCATGCCCAACACCCCGGCCCTCGTCGGCGCCGGCGCGTTCGCGTTGAGCGCCGACAGCGACTTCACCGAGGAGGAAAAGACGTTCGCCAAGGAGCTGTTCGAATCCCTCGGCATCGTGGAATTCGTGCCCGAACACCTGCTCGACGCCGTCACCGGACTCTCCGGCAGCGCCCCCGCCTTCGTGGCCATGTTCATCGAGGCGCTCGCCGACGGCGGACTCAAGGAGGGGCTGCCGCGCGCCACCGCCTACCGTCTGGCCGCGCAGACCTGCCTGGGCGAGGCCAAGCTGATTCTCGACAAGGGTATGACGCCGGCCGCGGCCAAGGACATGGTCACCTCGCCGGCCGGCACCACCATCGCCGGATACGCCGTGCTTGAGGAGGCAGGCTTCCGCGGCACCGTGATGAAGGCCGTCTCCGCGGCCGCACAGCGATCCCGCGAACTATGAATCGCGGCGATCGCCCATCTCCAACCGGTTCCCCCGCTGAGGGGGACCGTCCCGTTGACCCCGTCCATGGAGTCGCCTATCGCGACCGGCTCCCCTCGCCGAGGGGAGCCGGTCGGCGCAAGCCGACTGAGGGGAGAGGCACCCTGATGCCCGCTCTCCTTGGGGTGAAAGCGAACCGCCGTCAGAACACCGGCCCTGCCGCACCGATCGACTGCAGGAACGCGGCCACGTCACGCATCTCGGGCATGTTGATGCTGTGCGCCATGCCCGGATACACCTTCTCGGTGAGCGTGCCATGCTTCCGCCAGAACGCGCCCATCGCCGCCACATCCTCCTCGGGGAAGATGGTGTCGGCGGCCCCATGGCCGTAGAACACCGGGGGAGCGATGGTCGCGAGACGGTCGTCACCCTCAAGCGCGCCCGGTGCCAGCCATCCGGAGAAGCACACCGCCGCCCGATACCGTTCGGGATTCACCCGCAGCAGATGACCGGCCAGCAGCCCGCCCTGCGAGAAGCCCATCGTCACCACGTCGCGGTCGACGGGGATGTTCGCCGCCACCCAACGGTCCACGGCCTCGGCCGCGGCCAGGGCCTGCTCGTCCAGCGACGCGCCGGTCGGTACACCCTCATGGTCCCATGTACCGAACCACGTGTACCCCATGCCGTAGTCGATCGGCGCACGCAATGACGCATAGTCCGCGTCCGGTGCACAGAACCGCAGCAGGTCGGGCAGGTCGTATTCGTTCGACCCCCAGCCGTGCAGCAGCACGAACACCGGCCTCTTCACATTGCCATTGAGCTTCGTCAACGCCTTCGTGATTTCCATGACCGTCCTTTCATCCCCTGGTATCTGTGGCATCCGGTGGCGTCCGGTATTCCCGACGACCCGGCATCGTCCATCACGAGTTTAGAACGTGATGCGCATCTGATGCCAGACCACGCCGCCGTGAGTGGACCCGGACACGCCCTCGTCCACGAATCCCAGACGGGCGTAGAACGCGATCTTCCCCGTCTTACAGGTCAGCACCACGCCGGCGCGGCCCTGCCCGCGCGCGTCGTCGATCACGCGGCGCAATACCGCGGAGGCAAGGCCCCGCCTACGGTACGCCGGCACCGTGTTCACGCCGAAGATCATCTGCCAGGCGCCATGCTCGTCATGCATCGAGGCGTCGGCGTACATCGCGTCCGCAAGGTCGCGTTCATCGGTCGTCATGCCGTTGACGAAACTCACCAGACGGCCTTCGCCGGCCTCGGCACCGTCGTCAGCAGTGTCGTCGACATTGGTGTCGTCGTCGAACAGCAGCCAGAAATGATTCGGATACGACTTCAGACGATGCCGCAGATCCTCCCGTGACGCAGCCTCCGCCGGAGGGAAGCAGGCCGCCTCCACGGCCGCGACCGCATCAAGATCGGCCATCGTCGCATGACGGATGAACATCGGCATCGCCCCTTTCCGACCCATGATGGCACTTCATGATGGTACTTCATGACGGCACCTCACGACGGCACCGATGGGTCAACGACAAAATCTATGACCGGCTATCAATCGTTGCCATACGGCCGCCGGTCGCACGCCATATAGATTTTACCTATGCTCGCGGGCTTGAAAGCGGCGTCATCCCGCGGTTAGCTGATTACCAACGGACTTTTCCATGCACGTCGCGGCGTCAGGCGGCCGCGACGCCTACGACGACCACGACAACGACGAAGGGGAAGACGATGGCACGATTGAAGACGCAGCTCGTACACGGCGTACCGGTGGACGACAACAACACGGGCGCGGTGAACCCGCCCATCTACAATTCCTCCACCTACACGTTCAAATCCGTGGAGGACACGCCTCGCTGGGACTACGCGCGGTCCGGCAACCCAACCCGCGAGTTCCTCGAACGGCAGATCGCCCAGCTGGAACACGGCTGTCAGGGCTTCGCATTCGCCTCCGGACTCGCCGCCATCCACGCCGCGCTCGCCATCTTCAAGCCCGGCGACCACATCATCGTCAGCGACAACATCTACGGCGGCACCTACTCGCTCATCAACGAGCACTTCACCCGATGGGGACTCGTCTTCCACCCCATCGACACCACCGACCTCAGGCTCGTCGACAAGGTCTTCAAGGCCGTCGAGGACGAAGGCGAGCACGTCGAGGCCATCTACTTCGAAACCCTCACCAACCCGCTGCTCAAGGTGAACGACACCGCCGCGCTCGCCGACATCGCCCACGAGCACGGCGCCATCGCCATCGTCGACAACACGTTCCTCACCCCGTACCTGCAGCGGCCGCTCGACGTCGGCGTCGACATCGTGCTGCATTCGGCCACCAAGTACCTCGCCGGCCATTCCGACGTGAACGCCGGCCTCGCCGTCGCCCGCGAGAGGGACATCGCCGAACGTCTCTACTTCTCCCTCAACCGTCTCGGCGGCGTGCTCGCCCCCGCCGAATGCGACGCCGTGCGCCGCGGCATCCAGACGCTGGCCCTGCGCATGGACCGGCAGCAGGAGAACGCGCTGACCATCGCCCGGTTCCTCAGGAACAGCCCGGTCGTCGCCGACGTGCACTATCCGGGGTTGTCGGATTCCCCCGACTACCATCTCGCGCTGCGCGAGCTCAACGGCTTCGGCGGCGTGCTCTCGTTCGAGGTGAAGAAGGGCGTGGACCCGGCCGACGTGCTCAACAACCTGCACGTGTTCCGACTGGCGGTGAGCCTCGGCGCGGTGGAGAGCCTCGCCGAGTTCCCCGCGCGCATGACCCATTTCGAGGTGCCGCGCGAGGAGCGGCTCAAGCTCGGCATCAGCGACGAGCTGATCCGCCTGTCCGTCGGCATCGAGGACGTGTTCGACCTGCTGGAGGACCTCAAACAGGCGCTCGACATCGCCGAGAAGGCCGCGTTCTCCGGCCGCAACGAGGGCAACCGCATCGCCGTGGACTCGCAATCGTTCGAGCGCGCGTTCGGCGGTGAGCTGGAGACCGGGAACGTGCATGACGTCAGTGGGGTGCGTGACATCAACAGCGTGCAGTAGTGGAGCAATGAAAAACCTCCCTCTGATGAGGGAGGTTGCACACCGTAAGGCGTGACGCGTCTCACGCCTCCGCGACGGCCTGCATGGCCACTGCGGCGAGGTAGTTGACGGGCTGGCCGAAGTTCGGCTGGAACAGCAGGTCCACATTCGCCAACTGGTCGATGGTGAAGCCCGCCTGGATGGCGATGGACACCGCGTTGGCGGCCTGCGCCACATCCGGCTGCTTCGACAGGAACTGCGCGCCCTTGATCTTGCGCGTCTGGGGATCCCAGGTGAGCGTGGCGGTCACCGGCGTGGTGGTGAGCATGAACGCCGGGCGGAAGTCCTGCGTCAGCGTGGTGGAACGCACGGTCACACCGCGTGCCTCCGCGCCGCCCTGAGTCAGGCCGGTGGCGGCCAGCGACAGGTCATACAGCTGCACGGCGCTCGTGGCCTGCGTGCCCATGTACTTCTGCGTGGGCTCCACGATGTTCGCGCCCACGAGCAGCGCCTGGCGCACCGCGTTCGTGGCCAGCGGGATGTAGTCGTACGTGCCGGTCGGGTTGTAGAACACGGTGGCGGAGTCGCCGGCGGCGAACACGTCCTGCGACGGCTCGCTTTCGCCGCTGATCGTGGCGCGCATGTATTCGTCGGTGGTGATTGCGCCGTTCTTCAGCATGTCGAGCTGCCCGGCGAACAGGTCGGTGCGCGGCAGGAAGCCAGCGCCCATGATCGCGCAGTCCACCTCGAACTCGTCCTCGGACGTCACCACCGTCACGGTGCCCGAATCGTTGAGACGGAACTCGTTGACCATATGGCCCAGCGCGAGCGTCACGCCGTGGTCGGTGAACGCCTTCTCCACCACGTCGGAGATCGGCTTGTCGAAGTTCTTCGCCAGCGCGCGGTCCAGACCGTCGATCAGCACGGACTGCACGCCGATCTCGCTGAACTGCTCGGCCAGCTCCGCGCCGATGTATCCGGCGCCGATCACCGCCACCCTCTTCGCGTTCTTCGCCATCTCCTTGATGGCCAGGCCGTGGCCCCAGTTCTTGCACAGCTTCACGCGGCCGTCCTCAAGGCCCTCGGCGAGCCCCGGGATCGGCGGCGTCACCGGCTTGGAGCCGGTCGTCACGACGAGCTTGTCGAAGTTCAGCGTGCTTTCCTCGCCGGTCTTCAGGTCCTTCGCGACGAGCGAGCCGCCCTTGACGTCCACGGACAGCACATCATGCTCCATGTGCATCGTCGCGCCCAGCGAGGCCAGCGCCTCGGGGGAGGAGTAGAACATCTTCTTCGGGTCGGAGACGTGGTCGCCGACCCACAGGGCGATGCCGCAGGACAGGAACGACAGCGTGTCATTGCGCTCGTAGACGTGCACGTCCCAATCGGGATGGGCCTGAAGGATGGACTGCGCGGCGAACGTCCCCGCGTGGGTGCAACCGACGATGGCTACGGTGGTCATAGCAAAACTCCCATGTTTTGTTGTATGTGTATCGTGACCCACTATAGAAGACGATTAAGGCAAATCGCGGCAACATGTTCGCTTTCAGATGACAAAACAAGCCCCGGCGGGATTTGTTGCATGGGTCGATGGCGGTGGCGCGGCGCAGTGGGAACATTCCCGCCGCACAGCGCCCCGGGGATGAATGCCGGCAGCGAATGCCGTCCGCGGCGATGACGGATTCGGCGTGTCGCCATCGACGCCGCGTGCGTCGCCGTGACGCCGTGACGTCCGTGTCGGTGACGTCCGTGTCGGTGACGTCCGTGTCGCCGATGACGTCGGGTCGGTCGGCCGCGTCTGCCAGGTCGGTCGTCAGCGTCGTCTATTCGGCGAGGAACCCGGCTATGGCCTTGGCGTCGGCGTAGCCACGCCGGTACATGAGATTCAGTCCCTCGTAGGACTTGTGCAGCGTGGACAGTCCGTACAGGTCGGTGGGGGCGAGGATCAGCACCCTGCCCTCGTCCTCGTAGCGTTTCGCCAGCTCCACCTCGTCGTTGTAGGTCTTATAGCGGTTCAGCAGCCGTTCGGCGGACGCGGGATACGAGCGGCGCAGAATGGCCGCCGGACCCTTGTCCCGCTGCTGCTCGCGCAGCACGTCCTTCGGTCTGGTGAGCACGACCACCACCTTGTCGCAGCCGTCGTCGAACGCCTTGCGCACCGGTATCGGGTCGGCAATGCCGCCGTCGAAATACGGCACGCCGTCGACCACATACGGTTCGCAGGCCACGGGGACCGCGCTCGACGCCTTGCAGATGTCGTAGTCGTCCTGATGCATGCGCGACTTGGGGAAGTAGTGCGGAAGCCCGGTCTCCGCTTCGGCGGCCACCACGTAGTATTCGATCGGGCTGTTCGCCACGGCATCGTAGTCGAGCGGGTCCTCGCCGTCATGGTTCGACAACGTGCCGTACACATAGTCGAGATGCACGAAGTTGCGGTCGTGCACGAAATTATAGGTGCTCGCATATTCGCGGCGGAACGCGTAGCTCGTGTAGAAGCGGTATGTGCGGTTCTTCTGCCGCGACAGCAGGCACGTCAGGTTCGCGCTGCCCGCGGACACGCCGATGGCGTAATCGATGCGCGTGCCGTCCTCCAGCAGCCGGTCGACCACGCCGGCCCCGTAGATGGCGCGGAATCCTCCTCCGACGTCGATGATCCCCGTCTTCATGACGACTCCCTTCAGGGTTCGCAACGGTACATGGCATGCCCCTTCAAGGAGGCGCGCCCCTTCATGCGCATGATCCCGCCATGCGTCATCTCCGTAGTCTACGACGTCAAAGGCGACTGTTCGTCTATTCTCCGAGCAAAGCGTGGGAAAGGTCGACAATGCGTTCGGAAGTGTCCGAATTATCGACGTCCACCGATCCGATATGGTCCTCCGACGCCAGGGCGCCCAACGATTCGAGGACGACCGCGAGATGGTTGACCGTGCCCTCGTTGCCGTCGATGATGGCCGTATGCGCGGGAAGCAGCTCGCGGAAATAGTCGCGGTAGAACACGAAATGCGTGCAGCCGAGCACCACGCTGTCGATGGAGTCCAGGTCGTATTGGTCGAAGTAGCCGTGCAACGTGTCCATGACGAGGTCGTGGTCGCCCAGGTCGCCGGATTCGACGATGCGGACCAGCTGCGGGCATGGCTGCTTGCGGATGTCGTGTTCGGTGTCGAAGCGATGCAACAGGTCGGCGAACTTGCGTTCCTTCAGCGTCAGCGGGGTGGCGGCCACGATGATGTGCTGACGCACGCCGTGGCCGCGGTCGCAGGCCACCTTCAACGCGGGTTCCATGCCGATGATCGGGATGCCGTAGCGTTCCCGCAAGTCGTTGACGGCGGCCGACGTGGCGGTGTTGCAGGCGACGACGATGGCCTTGGCGCCGCGTTCGACGAAACGGTCGCAGATGTCGAAGCAGAAGCCGCGGATCTCCCCGGGGGTGCGCACGCCGTACGGAGCATGGGCGCTGTCGCCGTAATACAGCACGGATTCGTGCGGCATGTCGCGGCGCAGGCGTCGGACCACGGAAAGCCCGCCAAGACCGGAATCAAACACTCCAATGGGTGCGTTCGACGACATATGACACTCCTTTTACTGGATGATGGGAACGCGATGCGTCCGATGGTACGGGAGGGGACATGCGTCCTCCCGGCGTCCGCTACCAGATTAGTCGGTTCACTGCCATAGTCTTGGGTTTCATGAGCATTCCCCAGACTGTTTACAAAGGACATGGCACCGGCAACGATTTCGTGGTCTACGCCGACCCGGACGGCGAATACGAGCCGACCGGCGACGAGATTCGCTTCCTCGACGACCGTCATTTCGGCGTCGGCGGCGACGGGCTGCTGCGGCTCACGCATCCTAGGCATGTGTCGGACCTGGACGCCGGACGGGTGGCCGCGTTCGAGGCTGCGGGCGTGGACTGGTTCATGGACTACCGCAACGCCGACGGCTCGCTCGCCGAGATGTGCGGCAACGGCACCCGCGTGACAGCCCTGTTCGCCCAGATAATGGGATACGCGGCCGGGCCGGGAGGCGAACCGTTCCGCCTGGGCACGCGGGCCGGCGTGAAGACGCTCACCTCGCTGGGCGCGGTCGAAGGGCTGGGACGCAACGTGTTCCGCATCGACATGGGCGCATGGTCCTGCGGGGCCACGAGGACGTTCGGCGTGACGGTCCCGGGCCACGAGGGCTCGGCCCGCGGCACGTTCGTGGACATGGGCAACCCGCATGTGGTCGCCGTGCTGGAGGACCTCAGCGGCAACGGGCTCGCCGACGACGCCTCGCTGGGGACGGTGGACGGGCTCGACCTGTCGGCCAAGCCGGTGGTCGACCCCGTGCTCGAATCCGACCAGAACGCCGAGTTCGTGCGGGTGGAGTCCATCGAACGGATCGCGGACCATGGCACGGCGTTCATGCGGGTGAACGAGCGCGGCTGCGGCGAGACGCTCTCCTGCGGCACCGGGCTGTGCGCCACCGCGGTCACCCTGCGCCGGCTGTCCGGCATCGACGACTGGACGATCGCCGTGCGCGGCGGCACCCTCATGGTGCATGTGGACGACGGAAGCGTGGAGCTCACCGGAGACGCCGCCATCGTCGGGCGGGTGGCACGGCTGTAGGGGGGGG
>NZ_QFFN01000027.1 GCF_003129925.1 Bifidobacterium catulorum
CCAGCCATCAACTGGCAATCAAAAACAATTCAGTAGTACAAAACACGCTCTTGAGTTCTCAAACCACCACCACACCACACCGGACAATCCCAACCAAGCAGAACCATCCGCGCCGGGCAGCAAGAAGTAAACATACACGAACCCAAACAACAACGCAAACCAACACCACAAAACAACGCCAAAAACGTTGAAACGGCGGCGCTCCACCGGCGTGTCGCAAAACAGCCCTCAATGGCCTTTCTTTTACTGACTATTCTAGTCGGATTACCTCATATGGCATGGTGAACGACCGTTTGTTCATCTTCCGGTCGGCAACATGTAGGCGATATACCCCAAAACGACCGTCACGGTTCATATATGGTTCAACCCGGAGCCATCGTGATACGAAAAAAACGGGATCCGGTATAACCGAATCCCGTACTATATCGGAGAACCACCCGCGCAGGCCTCAGCGAAGTCCGTATTCCTTCGCGATGACGGACCACAGGTCAGCGGCCGCCTGGTCCACGGTGTTGTTGACGATGGTCACGTCGAATTCGTCCTCCGCCGCCAGCTCGACCTTCGCGGTCTCCAGACGCCTGCGTCGCTGCTCCTCGTTCTCCGTGCCCCGGCCGACCAGACGCCTGACCAGCTCGTCGAAGCTCGGCGGTGCGAGAAACACGTACAGCACTTCAAGGCCCATCTCCGACGCACGTTCACGAACGCGGCGGGCACCCTGCAGATCGATTTCGAGGATGGTGGGCACCCCGGCGTCGAGATGCTCCATCACCGGTTCCAACGGCGTGCCGTAATGGGCCATGTTGTGCACCACGGCGGTTTCGAGGAACATGCCCTCCCGCTGCTTGCGTTCGAACTCCTCCTCGCTCATGAACCAATAGGTGACGCCATCAATCTCCCCCGGACGGGGCGCCCTCGTGGTGGCGGAGACCGAGACCCACACCTGGGGGTGGTCCTCGCGCAGCTTCGCCTCCACGGTGCCCTTGCCGACCGCGGTCGGTCCGGTCAGCACGATGAGGCGACGCCGCCCGGCGTCATGCTCGTTGGTATTGTCCATTGTCGAAAAACTCCTTGAATCTGCGATGGCGCGAAATCATGAACCGACGAAAACACCCCGGTCGTTAGATGATTTCGGATTCGCGGTTATGATCCGCTATGAGGGAACGCTGCTGCGGACCGCCGATGACCGGCTGACGCCGCGGATGACGTGCCTCCTGACGATGCTGCGTCTGCTGCGGTCGGCCGTCCGCATGGTTCGACGCGGCGGCGGGAACGTGGTTCGGACCAAGGATGACGGACTCGGGCTCGGGCATCTCCTCCTCGTCGCCTTCCTCCATGGCCTCGTACAGCGCCTGACGCACATCGATGGCGATCTCCTCGGTGGCGGCCGCAAGATCGGCGATCTCCGGGCCCTTGGAGGAGATGGATCGGGAGACGGTGACGAGCACATTGCCCTTGGTGCCCTTGAACACGGTCTTGAGGTCCTTGGCCTCGGCACCCTGCCATCCGTAGCCCGGGGAGAGGATCGGTCCGGTGAAGACGGACGGATCGACGCCACTGGTCTTCATCCACTGTCCGATGGTCGCGCCGATGATCAGCCCGACGGACCCCATGCCCTCCACGCCGTCGTTGAAGTTCTGCGCGGCATGCGCCACGCCGTAGGCGACGGTCTGTCCGGGGAAGTCGCCACGCTGGCGGATGGCGGACTGCAGCGAGATGCCTTCGGTGTTGGACGTCACGGACGCGATGAACACGCCGCGGCCGTTTTCGAGGGCGTCTCCCACGATATTGGTCAGCGAGCGGAAGCCATAGTATGGCAACAGGGTGATGGCGTCGGCCAACATCGGCGAATCGGGCTTAAGATAGGCGTCGGCGAGGGCGGACACCGTGGTGGGCAGGCCACCGCGCAGGCAGTCTACGATGGTGATCACGCCCATCTGACGGGCCGCGAACAACGCCCGTTCGAGGGCCGCGAATCCCTTGGACCCGTAACGCTCGAACATGGGCATCTGGAACTTGACGGCGGCCGTCCTGCCCTGCGCCGCCTGAAGCATGCGCATGGAGAACAGCTCGGCACCCTTGGCGTCGACATTATAGCCCCATTTGGCCAGCAGCTTGCGATGGGGGTCGATGCCTACGCACAGAGGCCCATACAAGTCCATGGACGCCTTGAGCCTTTTGCCGAATTCAGAACGCTGGATGATACTTGCCTGGGCCTCTGTGCTGTTCATGTCAGTTCACACCTTCCAATGCAAACAATTGCTGAGCATGTTCCTGAATGCTCAGAATCTGGTAATCCTGTTTCTTTACCGCCTCGATGGCCAGCAACACGGCGGAGAACTCGGTCATCGTCGTGAACTGGGGCAAATCGGCGGCGATGGCGGCCGCACGGATGGAGTATCCGTCCGAACGGGAGCCACGGGAATTCGGGGTGTTCAGCACCATGTCGATCTTGCCGTCCTCGATGAGCTCGACGACGTTCTTGCCGATGCTGCCCTCGGCATGGCGCACCTTCGTCTCATCGGTGTCGATGCGACCGGTGATCTTGTCGACGATGTTCGACTCGATGCCGTAGCGGCGCAGGACCGATGCGGTGCCTTCGGTGGCCCAGATCTTGAATCCGAGCTCCACCAGACGCACGGCCATGAGCGGCAGCTGGCGCTTGTCGGTGTCGTTGACGGAGATGAACACGTTGCCGCTGGTGGGCAGACCGCCGTCGTAGGCGGCGAGCTGGCTCTTGGCGAACGCGTGCGGGAAGTCGCGGTCGAAGCCCATGACCTCGCCGGTGGAGCGCATCTCGGGCCCGAGCAGGATGTCGACGGTCTTGCCGACGGGCGTGCGGAAGCGCTTGAACGGCAGCACGGACTCCTTGACGGCGACCGGCTGGCCGATGCGCACGTCGCCGCCGTCGCCGTGGGGCAGCAGCAGGCCGTTGGCGCGCTGGTCAGCGATGGTCTCCCCCGCCATGATGCGGGCGGCGGCCTTGGCCAGCGGTGTGCCGGTGGCCTTGGACGCGAACGGCACGGTGCGGGAGGCACGCGGGTTGGCTTCGATCACGTACAGGGTGTTGGACATGAACGCGTACTGCACGTTGACCAGACCGCGCACATTGCATCCGCGGGAGATGGCTTCGGTGGCCTCGCGCAGACGTCGGATCTGATCGTCGGAGAGGGTGCTCGGGGGCAGGGTGCAGGCGGCGTCGCCGGAATGCACACCGGCCTCCTCCACATGCTCCATGATGCCGCCGATGTACAGCTCCTTGCCGTCGAACAACGCATCGACGTCGATCTCGATGGCGTCGGACAGGAACTTGTCGATGAGCAGCGGTGAGGGAAGACGACCGGAGACGACCATGTCGGCCTTGGCCTCGTCGAGGGCGCGACCCACATACTTTTCGAGCTGGGCATCGTCGTACACGATCTCCATGCCGCGGCCGCCGAGCACGTACGACGGACGGACGAGCACGGGGTATCCGATGCGGTGGGCGGCCTCCTGGGCCTCCTCCAGCGACAGGGCGGTGCCGTAGCGCGGCGCGTTGAGCTTCTCCTTGCGCAGCACCTCGCCGAAGAGCTCGCGGTTCTCGGCCAGATCGATGGATTCGGGCGTGGTGCCGAGGATCGGCACGCCGGCGGCCTTGAGCCGGGCTGCCAGCGACAGCGGCGTCTGGCCGCCGAGCTGCACGATGACGCCCTTGACCGGGCCCATCTCCTTCTCGGCCTCGTAGATCTCCAGCACGTCCTCGAAGGTGAGCGGCTCGAAGTAGAGGCGGTCGGACATGTCGTAGTCGGTGGAGACGGTCTCGGGATTGCAGTTCACCATGATGGTGTCGTAATCCTTGCCGAGCTCCTGCACGGCGTGCACGCAGGTGTAGTCGAACTCGATGCCCTGGCCGATTCGGTTCGGACCGGAGCCGAGGATGATCACGGCCTCGCGTTCGCGCGGGCGCAGTTCGGATTCGTCGGCGTAGCAGCTGTAGTAGTACGGCGTCACGGCGTCGAACTCGGCCGCGCAGGTGTCGACGGTCTTGTAGACGGGGCGCAGGCCGTAGGTCCAGCGGAG
This sequence comes from Bifidobacterium catulorum, assembly GCF_003129925.1. Classification (GTDB taxonomy): domain Bacteria; phylum Actinomycetota; class Actinomycetes; order Actinomycetales; family Bifidobacteriaceae; genus Galliscardovia; species Galliscardovia catulorum. Next base: position 4,057 of record NZ_QFFN01000027.1, read on the forward strand.
CTCGCGGACCGTGTTCTCGCCTTCGTCGCCCAGACCACGCAGATGGGCGATCTGCACGTCGGACAGACCGGCCTTCTTGGCCTTCTTCAGCAGCTTGGGGGTAAGCGTCTTGGCGGCCTTCACCTCAAGCGCCGTTCTGTCGATGAGCAGCAGCTGTTCGATGAACCACGGGTCGATCTTCGTGGATTCGAAGATCTGCTCGTTGGTGGCTCCGCCCCAGATGGCACGCTGGATCTGCTGGTAGCGGTGCTCGGTCGGCACCTTGATCTTCTCCAGCAGGTCGGCGACCTCGGCGGCGTCGGGCTTTTCGCCGTCCCAGCTGAAGCCCATGTGACGCTTGTCGATGGAGCGCATGGCCTTGCCGAGGGATTCCTGGAAGTTGCCGCCGAGGGCCATGGCCTCGCCGACGGACTTCATGGACGTGGTCAGGCGGGTTTCGGCGCCGGGGAACTTCTCGAACGCGAAACGCGGCACCTTGGTGACGACGTAGTCGATGGTCGGCTCGAAGCTGGCCGGCGTGGACTGCGTGATGTCGTTCCGGATCTCGTCGAGCGTGTACCCGAGGGCAAGCTTCGTCGCGATCTTGGCAATCGGGAAGCCGGTGGCCTTGGACGCCAGGGCGGAGGAACGGGAGACGCGCGGGTTCATCTCGATGACGATGATGCGTCCGGTCTCCGGATGCACGGCGAACTGGATGTTGCAGCCACCGGTGTCGACGCCCACGCCGCGGATGATGGCGATGCCGATGTCGCGCAGCTTCTGGTATTCGCGGTCGGTGAGCGTGAAGCACGGGGCCACGGTGATGGAGTCGCCGGTGTGCACGCCGACGGGGTCCACGTTCTCGATCGGGCAGACGACGACCACGTTGTCCTTGCGGTCGCGCATGAGTTCGAGCTCGAACTCCTTCCAGCCCTCGATGCCTTCCTCCAGCAGCACCTCGTCGGTCGGCGAGTAGTGGAGGCCGGCGCCGGCGATGCGGTGCAACTCCTCCTCGTTGTGCGCGATGCCGGATCCGAGGCCGCCCATGGTGAAGCTCGGACGGACCACCAGCGGGTATCCGATCTCCTCGACGATCTTGTCGACCTCCTCCATGGAGTGGGCGATGAACGAACGGGCGGATTCGGCACCGGCCTCGTCCACGACCTTCTTGAACAGCTCGCGATCCTCGCCGCGGTCGATGGCGTCAAGGGACGCGCCGATGAGCTCGACGTCGTACTTCTTGAGCACCCCGGCCTCGCCGAGCGCCATCGCCGCGTTGAGCGCGGTCTGGCCGCCCAGAGTGGGCAGCAGGGCGTCGGGACGTTCCTTGGCGATGATCTTCTCCAGGATCGGCACGGAGATCGGCTCGATGTAGGTGGCGTCGGCCATCTCCGGATCGGTCATGATGGTCGCCGGGTTGGAGTTCACCAGAATGACGCGGATGCCTTCCTCGCGGAGCACCCGGCAGGCCTGCGTTCCGGAATAATCGAACTCCGCGGCCTGGCCGATGACGATCGGACCGGAACCGATGACCATGACGGAGTGAATATCGGTGCGCTTAGGCATTGACACTACCTTCCTTGGAATCCTTGGCGTTCAGCATGAGATTCACGAAACGATCGAACAGATATGAGGCGTCGTGCGGGCCAGCGGCCGCCTCGGGGTGGTATTGCACGGAGAACGCGGGGATGTCAAGGCATTCGAGGCCCTCGACCACGTTGTCGTTGAGGTCGATGTGGCTGACGCGGGCCTTGCCGAAACGGCCGCCGTCGTACGGGGTGACGACGGTCTCGCCGATCGGGGCGTCGACCGCGAATCCGTGGTTGTGCGCGGTGACCTCCACCTTGCCCGTGGTGAGGTCCTTGACCGGCTGGTTGATGCCGCGGTGGCCGAACTTGAGCTTGTAGGTGCCGAAGCCGAGCGCACGGCCGAGGATCTGGTTGCCGAAGCAGATGCCGAAGAACGGGTAGCCGGCGTCGAGCACGGCGCGCAGCAGCGCGACCATGTCGTCCGCGGTGCTCGGATCACCGGGGCCGTTGGAGAAGAACACGCCGCTGGGGTTCATGGCCTGGATCTGCTCGAAGGTGGTGGACATGGGCACGACGTGCACGCGGCATCCGCGTTCGGCGAGACGATGCGGCGTCATGCTTTTGATGCCGAGATCGACGGCGACGACGGTGGCCAGAGGGTCCTTGCCCTCGTATTCGCCGGTGGGCTCCACGGTGTACGTCTCCTTGGTGGAGACCTCCGGGCTGAGGTTGGACCCGCTCATCTGCGGCTGCGACTTGACCTCGGCGAGCAGGCTGCTGACGTCGGCGACCTTGCCGGATTCGTCGAGCAGCGCGTCGCCGGAGAAGATGCCGGCGCGCATCACGCCCGCGGAACGCAGACGACGCACGAGCTTGCGGGTGTCGATGTCGGCGATGCCCACGATGCGCTGCGACCGCAGGTCGTCATCGAGGCTGCCGGTGGCGCGCCAGTTGCTCACGACCGGGCTGGGATCGCGCACCACATAGCCGGCGACCCAGATACGAGAGGATTCGGGGTCCTCATGGTTCACGCCGGTGTCGCCGATGTGCGGGAACGTCTGTACAACAATCTGACGGTCGTAGCTCGGATCTGTCAGTGTTTCCTGGTAGCCCGTCATGCCCGTGGCGAAGACGATCTCGCCGAAGGTCGCGCCGGTCGCGCCGTAGGGCTCGCCGACATAGACCTGACCATCCTCAAGAACAAGGACGGCGTTGGTTGCATCATAGCTACCCACTGCAGTGGGTTCCGACTCATTGAGGCTCACTAAATCCCCCTTAACAGCGGATTATTCCGTTATCACCTTACCACGGGGCACGTGGCTGGCCCGGTGACTATTCTTCTTCTGTTTCTTCTGTTTGCTCGCTGGTTGCTTCCGGTTCCGCCGCACGACGCTCATCCGCCTTGCCGGCGACGGCGGTCAGCAGACCGTGGATGAAGTTCGGCGAGTCCGCGTCACACAGCGTCTTGGCGAGCGACAGCGCCTCGTCGATGGCGACGCCGGTGGGAACGTCGTCGTTGTATACGATCTCCCATGTGGCGACGCGCATGATGTTGCGGTCCACGACGGGCATGCGGGAGACGTTCCATCGGTTCGAGCATGCACCGATGAGGTCGTCGATGTCCTGCCTGTGCTCGGCGACGCCGCGGACGATCTCGACGGCGTAGTCGGGAAGCGGCGTCTGGGCGCCTGGGTGTTCGATGCGCTCAGCAAGAAGGGACAGGATGTCCTGTCCCTTCTCGTCGGCTTCATACAACGTGTTCAGAGCCCTCTTTCGGGCGGTGGAACGTGCCATGAAGAATCCTTAATGCGATTGGTCGGTCGGTTCGATCAGTTTTCGCGGCCGAGGTAGGAGCCGTCGCGGGTGTCGACCTTGACTTTCTCGCCCTCGTTGATGAACAGCGGGACCTGGATCTCGGCGCCGGTCTCGACGGTGGCGGGCTTGGTGCCGGCGTTGGAGCGGTTGCCCTGCAGACCGGGCTCGGTGTGGGTGATCGTCAGGATGACGGAGGCCGGCAGTTCGACGGAAAGCGGGTTCTCGTCGTGGAAGCTGACGATGCAGTCGGTGCCTTCGAGCAGGAACTTGGCCTGGTCGCCGACGAGGTCCTTCGGAATGTAGACCTGATCGTAGGTGGTCATATCCATGAAGACGAAGTTGTCCCCGTCCTCATAGGAGTACTGCAGGGTGCGGTTGTCGACGGTCTCGAATTCGATCTTCATGCCAGCGTTGAAGGTCTTGTCGACGATCTTGCCGGAGAGGACGTTCTTGATGGTGGTACGTACGAAGGCGGGTCCCTTGCCCGGCTTCACATGCTGGAACTTGATGACGGTCCACAGCTGTCCGTCAAGGTTCAGAACGGATCCGTTCTTGATGTCGTTAGTAGTCTGTGCCACGATTAACTCACCTTTTCATGTATCAAAATAGGCAAGGCTCAAAATAGCCTTGAATATTATGCCACTACCTCTATACCTCGGCACGCCAATGAGCGACGGACTCGCTTCACCCGGAGGACCCCGGCCGTTCTACCGACGTTTCCGGAATGTTTTCCAATCGTTCCTCGTCGATTCACCGGTTCCTGAAGTATCGGAGCAGACGGCTTTCCCGGGTAAGCAGCACGGCCGCGGCCGCACCGGACAGAGCACCGATCACCGCGGTCACGAACACACACAGCAGTGCGCCGATGACTGCGGAGGCCTCGGCCACGGAGCCGGCGAGCCATATCCATGCCGGCAGAGGACTCGCCAGCAGAGCGCCCGACAGGCTCCAGACCAACGTCTCCATCATGATCTGCGCAAGCAACGCAGTTTTGGGCACGCCGCAATGCAGCGCCGAGGCCATCTCCAGTCTGCGCATGCGCGTAGCGACGAATCCCAGCGCCGCCGATATGACGAGCGCGACCCACGGTGCGGCCGCCGTCAGCCGCGAGGAGAACAGGAAGGCACTATCCAGCGCGGCGCCCTTGCTGGTGTTGAGTCTGGACACCGTCGGAGGAGCCTGCGTCGAGTCCGTCGCCCGATTGTCGGCGGCCAATCGCAGCAACGATTCGATGTCCGTGGTCTGCGGCCACGTACGCACCCAGCATTGGCTGAACGCATCCTCGGAGCCTGCCGGCACCGGTGCCAGAGCAGCATAGGAGAACCCCGCCTTGCGACCGTCTTCCGGCCAGTCGAATACGCCGGACACGTCCACATTGCGCCCGTCCTTCAATGCGAGCCGCTGCCCGGACTGAGCGCGAAACGGCGCCGCGGCATCCGTGGAGAGCATAACGCCCTGGATGGGCGGGGCCGATGAGAGATCTCCGGCGCCGTACTCCGATTGCGTGCCGGTGGTGCCGAGCGCGAATACCGCGAGCGCCCCGGGCGTGGTCTCGTAGATGGGCACGCCTGTGGATGGCAGGGCAGCGAAGACAAGACTCTCATCGGTCTGCCGCACCGCTCCGGAAGCCTGAACGCCATCCAGCGATGCGAGCCTGTCGCATGCCGCGCCATCGATGTGATCGTTGTACTCGAGTACCCAAGTGGAGCCGCCGGAGGCAACGTATTCGTCGGTTTGCCGTTGAATGCCGGCGATGGTCATCCAGTCCGCACCGGCCAGCAGTGCGATCAGGCAGGCGAGGGAGACTGCCAATGCGCATGCGTGCGTAGTTCCCGTGATGAGATCCCGTACCGCCTCCCCCAGCATTCCCGTCAATCTCATGCAGGGCTTGCGGCCACGGGGTCTGAGTTCATGAGGCTTGACGCTCATCGTCGTGCACCTCCTTGTTTGCGGATGCGTCGGCGAACGTCTCGTACTGCCAATCGCGCAGGTCGATGAGGTCGGTGCAGGCATCGCGCGTGCGCGGATCATGGGTGGCGACCACGACGATGGAACCGCTCAGGGAAAGGCTGTGCAGATGCTCGTTGACCGTGGCGGCCGTATTGAGATCAAGCTGTGCGGTCGGCTCGTCCACGAGCAGCAGTCCCGCACGGGATGCCACTCCACGGGCCAGCATCAGACGCTGGGCCTCGCCTCCCGACAGGTCTCGAAACGGCTTGAACGCCAATGATTCCAGACCGAACGCTCGTAGCAGTTCCATTGCATGGCTCCGGGCGTCACGACGTCGTTCGCCGCGGGCGATGAACGGCAGGGCCACATGGTCCACTGCCGAGCGGCGGGCGACGCCGTGCGGGTTCTGCAGTACCCAGCATACGCGACCGCAATCGAAACGTTCGACCACGCCGGTCACGGGTTTCGTCCAGCCGGCGATGATCGACAGCAGCGTGGATTTGCCCGAGCCGGATGGTCCGGTCAGTGCGTACACATGTCTCGGCAGCAAGGTCACCGTCAGATGTCGGAACAGCATGTCCCCGCCGGTTTTATCGAAGCTATGGCCGACGTCCGTAAGCGTCACCCTGCGGGTTGCATGGTCGTTCATGTCATTCACCGCCTTGGGCGGAGCAGTGTTCGGCGGTTCTTGGGATGACGTCCACATGATCGAACGCCATCGTCTTGCCGTCAACGGACACCATGGTCTTGCCCAGCTGGGATGCGATGATGCGCACCGGCGTGGGTTTGCCGTCCACGCTCACGCAGCCCTTTCCCGCGACGACATCGTAGATCGCGGAAGGCGGTACGGTCAATGCGGTCAATGGCCGGGTAAGCCTCCAGCTGTAGGGCACGCTCACCGTCCCTCCCCCGGCCGAGCCATCACCGCCGGTTGCGCTTCCGGTTCCTGACGCCGTGGCGGAATCGCCACCGAGCGAGGCCATGCGGAAGGCAGTGCTGCCGTCGATCGCCGCAAGAACCGCCGGATCGGTCAGTTCGACGGTTCCGTCGGGCACATCGAATTCCTGCTTGTCGATGGTCAGTTTGCGCCTGCCGGACACGATGTCGGCCACGGAATTCGGCAACGTGGCCTTCACTGCGGTGGCGGAGGTGACGAACAGGTCCTGTCCGGCGTCGATCTGCCGACCGACTGCGACGGAGACCTGCTTGACGGTCACCGAATCGGCGGGAAGCCATACGAACCAACCGGGATCGATGGCCCATCCGGAATCCCCGCTCAGCTGTCGAGCGCCCACGGATCGGGCGATCGCATTGTAGGCGGTGATGGTGTCCCAGGTCATCCGGTCGGAGTCCGGCGCACCTTGGCCAAGCCGACGAAGCGCGGCGTTGAGTGCGGCGGCGTCCGTTCCCCGCATGCCGCTGGTCAGCGAGCGGTACGGCGGCACGCTGGTGTGGAGCGCGAGCATTGGCTGGGCGTTCACGTCGAAGGCCGCCTGCCCGGATTTGAGCACACCGCCGGCACGGATGGAGATCCGTGTCACCGTACCGGAAACCGGTGATGTGACGGTGGAGGATTGTCCCAATGCCACGTTCAGCGTTACCGACCGGGAGTCGTCGAACGGCGTCGAGGCGACCTTCACCGTGGTCGCTGCCGTACTTGAGACCAGTGATGGCGGAATCCTTGAACGGGTCAGCAGAAATCCGCCGCCCACCCCGATCGCGGCCATCACCAGTGCCAGCAGCACGACGATGGACGCCGCCACGCCATTGCGAACGTTTCGGTTTCCTTTGCGGGCCGTTGTCCTGCGTCGCCACCCCATATCGGCCTCCTTGCCGTATTGCCGTATTGCCGCGCGAATCGGTCGTCACTTCACCGGTACGGTCGTCATTTCATTGATGCAACGGATCCTGATTGCAGGCCCAGAATTGGCGTCCCTTCTCGGATTCGCCGTCGTATCTGTAGTTCGGATTGGGCTTGCCGTCATACGTGGCGCTCATGTATTCGCCGAAGAACTCGTGCCAACGTCGTTGGTTGGCTTCGAACCGGCTGCCGTCGGTCAGGTTCACGGTATTCATCGTGCTCATGTATTCGTCTTCGCTGATGGGGCTCGGCAGCAGATCGTATTTGGCGTAGCACTGGTAGGTTTTGCGTGCCAGAGTCTCCTGATTGATGTTGTCGGGATTCCTGTTCATGGTCGCATACAGGCTGGAGACGGAACCCGCATAGGTTTTGGTCTGGCAGTCGTCCATGATCTCGAGCTGCTTCTCGTCGGATAGCGCTCCACGATACTGGCCGACCGTCTCCCCCTGGTCAACCGACCATGACGCCTGCAGCCCATAGGGTTCGAGACAGGTGTTGTACGCATCGTAGATCTCCTGCACTTCGGCCTGCGTAATCCTGCCGTCCTTGAGGATGTTCCTCGCCAGATCCGTGGGGGCCTTCTCATAAGTCCGCTTGAATTCCGCGGCATATGGACCCGAGAAGGAGGGTTCGCCGCCATCGGCAGACCGGCCGTCGCCTGTCGATGTCTGCCCGCAGGCAGCCAATCCCAGAAGTAATCCCAGGAATACCGGCAGCAGCATCGCCGCAGTCACGATTCTTCTCCATCCGGCGCCGGCCGATGCCGTTGTATCTCCGTTGATCATCGCCAACCTCCTTGTCCGCCTTCACCATAAGCCGACTGACGTTCGAAGCCGAAGCCGCCGCGTAATCCCATGGACGACTCCATCATTCGGACCGCAGGCGATACGGCCGTACCGTGACTATGCTCCTCCTACAACGGCACCATGAAGGGGGATTCGCGCGTAGACGACCCAGTCGCCGTCCTCGGCACTGGTGTTGAGCTCGCCACCGAGGTCGGTGATGATGCGACGATGCAGCGCAAGCCCGCTGCCGTGTGACCTAAGCTTCGCCGTTCTTCCAGTTTTATTGGACATCAATGATGCCGACGAGTCCGACGACTCCGATGCTGGCAATGGATTGGTTTCCATCAGTTCGATGGACTTTGACCCCAAGGTGACCATCAGACAATAGTCGCCGGACTCCGGGATGAGATGCCGGGTGATGTTGGCGGAGATCTCACCGATGAGATTCACGGCCGCACTTACCGATTCCGCATCGCAATCGTCCGGCGGATCGCCGCGCACGTCGATCCGTCCATGAAATCCAAGCTGGTCCAGTCTGGTTCCGGCGTTTCGGACGGCGTCATCGATCATCTCGATCGTCGTCCGCCGCGGCGGCGTCTCTCCGACGTTCGGTATCGTCCGACGTGCCGGCGCCGACTGGCACGCCGATGCCGTCCGACTCGCATCTCCCGGACTCACGGAATCCCCTCCTGCGTCGGCTCGCCGCCGTTGCGGCTGTTCAAGCAAATCGATGACATGGTGTATTTCGGCAAGCACGGCAAGGGCCTGTTCGTTGACGAACCACCAATCCCGACGTTCGGCGTCCCGTTCGGCGTCATCGCCAATGCGGCGCAGCTGCCGTTGCGCGGTCAAAGCGATGTAGGAGAGACCTCCGCTGGCGGAATCGTGGATGCGCGAGCCCAGACGCATGTTGCGTCTCAGCATGTCCATCTCCCATTGACGTCGTTCCAACGCCATGGCCTGTTCTCGAATCTCGTCACGCTGCCGTCGCCAGCGCAGGGCCATGCCGATCATCGTGGCGAACACGAACATCGCGATGTAATTGACCAAACCCAGCCATGTGGCGGACAACGCATTGAAGGAATTGACGGCCACCGGCACGCATTCGGCGAACGAAATGACCAGCAGGGCGGCGACTGCAACGGGAATCGAACTGTCGTAGCCGATGATCGCCAAGGCCAGATATGCGGCCCACAGCGGATTCGGCCCCGACAGGTCAAGGATGAACAGACGCGCGACGACGGTGCCGATGATCAGCCAGCCACTGACGCGAGGCAGGAACGGCGAAAGGAGGATACAGACTATCGACGCACCTGAAAGCACTCCATTGAGCGGATAGACGGGAGGAATCGCAGCCCATTCAATCACCGTGGCGACCAGAACGACGAATGCGATGAGGACGCGGAACCAATGGCTGCGCAACCAACGTTCGGCGGCGTTCATCGTTCGCCTTCCGAGGCGCCTGTCCATAGGGCCACGGCCTGCCCGCGCGAGGTGACACCGAGTTTGTGGATGGCACGGGTGATATAGGTTTTGGCGGTGGATGCGCTCACCTGCATGTCGGTGGCGATCTGCGCGGTATCGAGACCACGGGAGCACAGGTTCATCGCCTCGGCTTCACGGTCGGACAGCAGAAACTGCCGGGGGATTCGGTTTCCGCGTAATCGTTCGTGCGCCTCGCCGGCGGTTTGGAATCCTTCACCCCATACGCCGCCGGTGGCCACGGTACGAATCGCCTTGATGATCGGTGCCTCCACGGATTTGGGAACGATGCCCTGCGCCCCGGCTTCGGAGGCTTTGGAGGCATATACGGCCAACGAGAACGACGTGATGGCGAGAATCAGCACCCGAGCGGTTCCGGCGCGAATTGTTCTGCATACCGCCAAGCCGGATAGTTCATCCATCGACATGTCGGTGAGCAGTATGTTGGGGCTTTGGCGTGCGTCGAGACAGCGGGCCACAGCATCGCGTCCGGAGGTGGTTTTCCATAGGATTCGTGCCTCAGGCATGAGTTCGGTGATGGTGCATTCAAGGAAGGAAAGCGAAAACTCGTCGTTGTCCAGCAATCCGACGGTCACAATCGGGCGAACCGTTTCACTCATTCCCCCTCCTTTGCAGCCGGTCTCCAGTGCCGTTTTTCACGGTAGCATCGTCCCACCCGGACAGCGGGATTTCGTTGTCATCGTGTGGACGACATGTTGAGGCATAACGCGGCATGGGCTCGGGAAGTGGTGTGGAGGGAACGGTGCAAGACGACGCAACGAAAGACGACGCAACGAAAAAGCCTCGGAATCCTTACGGGTTCCGAGGCTTTCAGCTAGAACGCTAGTTCAAGCGTGGAAGATGTCGGTTGATGAAAATCAGGCGAGGATCTTGGTGACTCGACCTGAGCCGACCGTGTGGCCGCCTTCACGCACAGCGAAGGTGAGGCCCTCTTCCATGGCGACCGGCTGGATCAGCTCAACCGTGAAGGTGGCGTGATCGCCGGGCTGAACCATCTCGACGCCTTCCGGCAGGGTGATGACGCCGGTGACGTCGGTGGTGCGGAAGTAGAACTGCGGACGGTAGTTGGAGAAGAACGGCGAGTGACGGCCACCCTCGTCCTTGGTGAGGACGTAGACCTCACCCTCGAACTTGGTGTGCGGGGTCACGGTGCCGGGGGCAGCCACGACCTGGCCACGCTCGACGTCCGTACGGCCGAGACCACGGAGCAGCAGACCGGTGTTGTCGCCGGCCTCGCAGGCGTCCATCGTCTTGTGGAAGGTCTCGATGGAGGTCACGGTGGTGGACTGGGTGTCGCGGATACCGACGATCTCGACCGGGGAGTTCACGGCGAGGGTACCACGCTCGACACGACCGGTGACGACGGTACCACGGCCGGAGATGGTGAAGACGTCCTCGATCGGCATCAGGAACGGCTTGTCGAGGTCGTGGACCGGGGTCGGGATGTAGTCGTCGACGGCGTCCATGAGGTCCTTGACGGTCTGGACCCACTTCTCGTGGTCCGGGGCGTCATCGTGCAGAGCGCCGTAGGCGGAGGTGCGGATGACCGGGCAGTCGCGGTCGAAGCCGTTCTCCTCAAGAAGATCGCGGACCTCTTCCTCGACGAGCTCGATGAGCTCGTCATCGTCGACCATATCGCACTTGTTGAGGGCGACCAGGATCTTCGGCACACCGACCTGACGGGCGAGCAGCACGTGCTCGCGGGTCTGGGCCATCGGGCCGTCGGTGGCGGCCACAACGAGGATGGCGCCATCCATCTGGGCGGCACCGGTGATCATGTTCTTCACGAAGTCGGCGTGGCCCGGGCAGTCCACGTGAGCGTAGTGGCGCTTCGCGGTCTGGTACTCGATGTGGGAGATGTTGATGGTGATACCGCGGGCGGCCTCTTCCGGAGCGGAGTCGATCTGGTTGAAGTCGTACTCCGGGTTCACATCCGGGAACTCCTCGTGCAGCACCTTGGAGATGGCGGCGGTCAGGGTGGTCTTACCGTGATCGACGTGGCCGATGGTACCGATGTTAACGTGCGGCTTAGTACGCTCGTACTTTTCCTTTGCCATGTGTTTTGTCCTCCTGGACGTCTCGTAGTTTGCCTGTGCAAACCATGCACAAGACACTCGCTACATTTTACTGGTTTTTCGGGATGTTCGCCACTTGGCGCGCCTACCGACCAGTCAACGCTACGTAATATTAGCGTTTCCGGCCGACATGGCGCGTCAGGTGGCGTCGACCGCCATCACTGGCGGTCTAGCGTGGCTCACTCGCCGCGCTGGGCCTTGATGATCTCGTCGGAGACCGACTTCGGAACCTCGGCGTAGGAATCCATCTGCATGGTGAACATCGCTCGACCCTGGGTCTTGGAGCGAAGGTCGCCGATGTAGCCGAACATCTCGCTCAGCGGGACGTGGGCATCGATGACCTTGACGCCAGTGGCGTCGGTCATGGACTGGATGTTGCCACGACGCTGGTTGAGATCGCCGATGACGTCGCCCATGTACTCCTCCGGAGTACGGACCTCGACCGCCATGATCGGTTCGAGGATGACGGGCTTGGCCTTCGGTGCGGCCTCCTTGAACGCCATGGAACCGGCGATCTTGAAGGCCATTTCGGAGGAATCGACGGGGTGCATCTGACCATCGGTGACGGTGGCCTTGACGCCCACGACCGGGAAGCCGGCGAGCACGCCGGACTCCATGGCCTCCTTGACGCCGTCCTCGATCGGCTTGATGAACTCGCCCGAGATGTGGCCGCCGGTGACGGTGTTCTCGAACTCGAAGGTCTCGCCGGCCTCGGTGTCGAGCGGCTCGAAGTTCATCAGGACCTTCGCGAACTGGCCGGAACCACCGGTCTGCTTCTTGTGCGTGTACTCCTGGTTCATGACGGCCTTGCGGATGGTCTCGCGGTAGGCCACCTGCGGCTTGCCCTGGGTGCACTCCACCTTGAACTCGCGACGCATACGGTCGACGATGATGTCGAGCTGGAGCTCGCCCATGCCGGAGATCAGGGTCTGGCCGGACTCCTCGTCGGTCTTCACCTGGAAGGTCGGGTCCTCTTCGGAGAGCTTCGCGAGGGCGATGCCCATCTTCTCCTGGTCGGCCTTGGTCTTCGGCTCCACGGCGACCTCGATCACGGGATCGGGGAAGGTCATGGAATCGAGGGTGATCGGATTGTCGAGGGCGCACAGGGTGTCGCCGGTGGTGACGTTCTTCAGACCCACGAAGGTGTAGATGTTGCCGGCGGACGCGGAGTCCATCGGGTTCTCCTTGTCGGCGTGCATCTGGAAGATCTTGCCGATGCGCTCCTTCTTCTCACGGGTGGAGTCGAGCACGGAATCGCCCTGCTTGACCTCGCCGGAGTAGACGCGCACGAACACGAGCTTGCCGTAGAACGGGTGGGTCGAGATCTTGAAGACCAGGGCCGCGAACGGATCGTCCTTGGTGGGGTGGCGGTCGATCTCCACGGACTCGTCGCCGGGCTTGTAGCCCTTGATGGCCGGCACGTCCTCGGGGGACGGCAGGTAGTCGACGACGGCGTCCAGCATCGGCTGCACGCCCTTGTCCTTGAAGGCGGAACCGCAGAACACGGGGAAGGCCTCACGGTTGATGGTGAGCTTGCGCACCGCGGCGCGGATCTCGTCCTTGGAGATCTCCTCGCCACCGAAGTACTTCTCCATCAGCGCGTCGTCGGTCTCGGCGACGGCCTCCAGAAGCTCGGTGTGGTACTGCTCGGCCTTCTCCTTGTACTCGTCCGGAATCGGGTCCATGTTGTAGTGGGCACCCAGCTCGTCGCCGGTGTTCCAGTCATAGGCCTTCATCTCGACGAGGTCGATGACGCCGGTGAAGTCGTTCTCGGCACCCATTGGGATCTGCATGACGAGCGGCTTGGCGCCCAGCTTCTCCTTGATGGTGTCGACGGAGTAGTAGAAGTTCGCGCCCAGCTTGTCCATCTTGTTGACGAAGCAGATGCGCGGCACGCCGTACTTGTCGGCCTGACGCCACACGGTCTCGGACTGCGGCTCCACACCCTCCTTGCCATCGAACACGGCGACGGCGCCATCGAGCACGCGCAGGGAGCGCTCCACCTCGGCCGTGAAGTCCACGTGGCCGGGGGTGTCGATGATGTTGATCTGGAACTTGTCGTCCGTGTCGTGGGTCTGGCGGTTCCAGAAGCAGGTGGTGGCGGCGGACTGGATGGTGATGCCGCGCTCCTGCTCCTGAGCCATGAAGTCCATCGTGGCGGCACCGTCGTGCACCTCACCGATCTTGTAGTTCACACCGGTGTAGTACAGGATACGTTCCGTCGTGGTGGTCTTACCGGCATCGATGTGGGCCATGATGCCGATGTTACGGACCTTGTTCAGGTCAGAAAGCACATCTTGTGCCATGAGTTTTCCTTAACTCTCGTTCTACTGATTACCAGCGGTAGTGGGCGAAGGCCTTGTTCGCCTCTGCCATCTTATGAGTATCCTCGCGACGCTTGACAGAAGCGCCGAGGCCGTTGGAGGCGTCGAGGATCTCATTGGCGAGGCGCTCGGCCATCGTCTTCTCGCGACGGGCGCGGGAGAAGTCGGTCAGCCAACGCAGGGACAGCGTGTTGGCGCGGCCCGGCTTGACCTCGACAGGCACCTGGTAGGTGGCGCCGCCGACTCGACGGGAGCGAACCTCAAGGCTCGGACGAATGTTGTCAAGAGCACGCTTCAGCACGGAAACGGGTTCCTGATCGGTCTTCTCCTTGACCATATCAAGCGCGGAGTACACGATGTCCTCGGCGATCGACTTCTTGCCGTCGAGCAGAATCTTGTTGATGAGCTGGGCAACCACCGTCGAACCGTAGATCGGATCGGGCAGGAGCTGATGCTTCTTAGCGGGTCCTTTACGTGACATTTCTCTTACTTCGCCTTCTTTGCTCCGTACAGGGAACGACCCTGCTTGCGGTCCTTGACACCCTGGGTATCGAGCGCGCCACGCACGATGTGGTAACGCACACCAGGAAGATCCTTCACACGGCCGCCGCGCACGAGCACGATGGAGTGCTCCTGCAGGTTGTGGCCCTCACCCGGAATGTAGGCGGTGACTTCGATGCCCGAGGAAAGGCGCACACGGGCGACCTTACGCAGAGCCGAGTTCGGCTTCTTCGGGGTGGTGGTGTAGACACGGGTGCACACGCCGCGACGCAGCGGGCTGCCCTTCAGCGCCAAGGTCTTCGACTTCTTGGGCTTCGGCTTGCGTCCCTTACGGACGAGCTGTTCAATCGTAGGCAACTTAAGTTCTCCGATTCACATGGGAATATGTTCTTCTGCGGGACCGCCACACTGCAGCCCGAAGAACATCCTCGAATCGGATATCCCAGCCACAGTCCACCGGCCCGATGGCCCTCCGTCCTCGGTTCGCCGTCGCCGGCTTGCGTCACAGGACTCGGGGATGTCCCACTCGGACGCCGCCAATCACATAGACGGCGCCAATGGCACACACAAGGGAATAGTTTACCAGATGGCTGGACAACGGCGCGCCGGCGACGGGACGGAGAGCGGCTCGACCGTCAGCTGATGCCGTAGTCGGCGAGCTTGGCGTCCACGATCTCGTCCCGGTCGTACACCTGCCCCCGGCCGCGGATCACGTCGCTGTCGTCGGAGACCAGCAGGTACTGGATCGGCGATCCGCCCCCGGAGTCGTTCCATGTGGAGTCCACCACCAGCCATTGGCCGCCCACCTTCACCTTGTTCCAGGCGTGGCCGCCGTTGGAGGTTCCTGTGTTCACCGTGCCGGTCACATACACGGCGTCGAGCTTGGCCTTGTCGGCAAGGAGCTTGTACGCCTTGGCGTAGCCGGCGCACACGGTGACGTTCAGCTTCTGCCCGTCATAGGTGCCGAGCAGGCCCGAGGCGTTCTGGTTGCTTTTGTGGCGTACGTAGAAGTTCCTGTCCGCCGACGTCCTGCTCTGCATCTCGCTGCGGTAGGTGGCGTAGTCGTATTCGAAGTTGTCGACGAGGTACCGGTTGATGGCCGTGGCCTTGGCCTTGGCGTCCATGCCGGGCGTGATGATCTTCGACACGATCTGGTCGGCCTTGGCGTCCAGGTCCTTCCTCACCCTCGCGGTGGACGAACCGTAGCTGTCGTCATAGTACTGCACCTTGAGATACACCTTGCTGCCGCTGCGTTTGGTGGCGGAATAGGCGTAGGTGTGCAGGATGAGGGGGTTCTGCGCCACCGCCTCGTCCACGGCGTCCTTGGCGGTCGGGGCGCCGGCCTGGTCGTAGTACTTGGTGACGTCCATGTACGTGCGGTCCTGCAGGAGGTTCGCTGCGATGAACCTCACGTATTCGATGGACCCGCTCACGCCGTTCATGTCGACGGCCTTCGAGATGTCGCCCGTGGAGTCGTTCCAGTCGATGGTGCCCGATCCGTCACCCGTCATCAGGCCCGTCTGCTTGTCGGCGGCCTGTACGGCGGCGGTGTCCTTCTCGACGCGTGCCTTGACCTCGGCGACCGTGTCTCCCTTGTCGGAGAGCACCTGCTTGGAGGTCATCGTCGTCTCGCCGAGGTTGAAGGTGACCTCCACGCCCTCGGACGTGACTTTGGCGGTGGACCAGTCGTAGCGGCGCGGCACGATGCGCGTCAGCCCGTCGGCGACGGTGATGTACGTGACGTACTCCTTGTTGACGCTGGACTCGTCCATCATGGCGTTGAACGCCGGCCCCAACGGCACCTGGGAGAGCATCGACGTGATGCTGACCTGCGCCGCCGGGGAGTTCGACGCCTTCTCGTCGTCGCCGAAGGCCACGACCAGCAGGCTGGTGTTGCTCAGCGAACGCTGGTAGTCGGCGTGGTTCTCCTCCAGGCTGCTCGAACCGGGGCTGAACAACGCGTCCTCGCTCTGACCGCTGAACAGGTTGGCGAACTGCATGTTCTGGTATATCGGGGTGTCCGAATACACCTTGCCGGTCTCGAACTCCTCCTCGGCCTTGTCCAGCGCCCCGGAGAGATAGCTTCGGAACCCCGGCGCCTTGGTGGGGTCCCAGTCGGCGAGGTTCACGGAGTTCCCGGTCGGCTTGGCCAGCAGATACGTCGACTGCGCGGAGGTGTCCGCCTGCTGCCGTTCCAGCTTGGACGCGTCCTTGGTCTTGATCTTGCCGCCGGTACGCAGATACACGTTGTAATGGGTGGCCCCCTCGACCGGGTTCCAGCTGACGTTCACCTCACCGCGCTTGTTGACGTCCACCTCGACGTTCTGCGGTGCCTGGAGCTCGTGCTTGTCGTCGTAGACGGTGAAATACGTGACCTTGGGTTTGGCGAGCTTCTCGCCGTCCTCCCCGTAGTACACGACGAGGAAGTACCGTTCGAATCCGATGAACTTGCCGCCGACGGAGCCGTCGCCGGCGAAGTAGTCGTCGTCGAGCTGGCGGTCGAGGCATGAGTCGCCGACGTAGTAGTCGTTGCTTGCGATGTCTTCGAACGATTGGGCGTTCAGCTTCCTTGTGCCCGGATCGTAATAGTTCGCGCACGGGGCGAAGCTGGCGGCGTTGATGTTGACGTAGCCGGACTTCTCCTTGTCCTCGGAGACGTTGATGCTGTACCGCTGGGTGAGCGCGGGATCGGTGTAGACGGCGGCCACGGGCTCGCCGTCCTGGGTGAGGCCCTCGGTGTACTTCTTCATCATGACCGACATCTTGCCGACGTTCTCACTGAACGTGACGTCGGACGGGGTGTCGAGCCAAGGCTTCTGGAGGTCGTATTTCGAGGTGTCGAAACTGTTGCCGTACACCGACATGTCGTTGCTGGCGTAGCCGTGTTCGTTGCGGTTCGTGAAGAACGTGTACGTGGCGTACATGGCGACGATCACGACGGCGGCGATGATCAGCGTGATGATGTTGTTCCTGCGCGACCGTGACCTCATCGCGGCCGCGGCACCGGCCGACGGCACCGCGTAGCCGCCCGAATGCGAGCCGCGGCGACGTGACCGTCGAGACGGCGCCTGCGGGGCCGCGACCTGCCCCGACCATGGTTGCCGTGGCTGCGGCTGCCGCTGCGGCGCACGAAGGCCCTGATAGACCGGCCGGGACTGCGGGGGCTGCGGCTGCCGCGGCGATTCCCCGGACCTTTGGGGGCCTGACGCATACGGAATCTCACGGCCGGGTCGCATCCCCTGATATGGGGGACGATCCTGATACGGCGTTTGCCGGGGATCGGGCTGTCGCGGGCCCCCACCCTGGTTGGCCCGGTACGGCGGCAGCTGCTGGCCGCTGCCGGATCGCTGTTGCGGGGGAACCGGCCGTTGCGGCTGGCGCCCATACGGATGCGGCCCCTGGCCTCCCGATGACGGACCGCCGTATGGCGACCGGTTCGCCTGCTGTCCCCGCCCCGGAGACGGGGACGGATTCCACCCGTCCGGCCGTTGCGCCCCGGGTTGCCCGCCGGCAGGATTCCAGCCGTGGGGATTCCCCTCGGGATGCTGTTCGTTCGGATGCTGGCTGCCAGGATTCTGCTGGTTCACGCCTTCCCCCATACCTCGGCTTTGCGGTTCCGACACCATGATACCGCGGCATGGGGTTTTTGGGTATGGAGGGATGCCTCAGAGTTCGAAGCCGAGCTGTTCGGCGGCGGCGGTGGGCACCGGGTCGTCGCACCAGTAGTCCTCAAGGTTCTCATAGGTGGTGAGGCTGCGGATCTCCGCCTTGTCGATATAGAGTTCGCCGCCGAGATGGTCCGTCTCGTGCTGGAAGATGCGTGCCGGCCAGCCGTGCAGACGCTCCTTGTGATGCTGCCCGTGCTCGTCGTCCCATTCGGCGTCGATGTCCACCCATCGGCGGCGCACCGCCTGGTATCCGTCGAAGCTCAGGCATCCTTCGTAGAAGCTCGCGGTCCTCTCCCCCACCGGTGTGTAGACGGGGTTGATGATCACATGGAAGGGGAACTCGGCCACCTCCCGCGGATCGTCATCGTCGTCGCGGATGTGGTCCTCCACCACGGCGAGCGCCAGCCCGAGTCCGATCTGCGTGGCGGCCAGGCCCACGCCGGGGGCTTCGAGCATGGTGTGGCGCATCGTCTCGATGAGCTTCCTCAGCGTGGTTTTGGAGAGCTGGCCGTCGTAGCGCGCGGTCCGGCGACGCAGCACCGGCTCGCCGGCCTGCACTATGGGCAGCAGTCCGTCGTTGGCCTTGGCGTCCTTGAGCATGAGCTCGACCTCGCGGTTGAGTTCCATGTTGATCTTGCCGTTTTTTCCGAACATGGGGGTTCCTTACCGTTTGACCGTGGACGTTCTACAGGGCGAGCTCGTCGGCGACGACCTGGGCGAGGCGGTTGCACACCTCGTCGGCCTGCTGCTGCGTGGCGGCCTCGGCCATCACGCGAACGAGCGGCTCGGTGCCGGAGGGACGCAGCAGCACGCGGCCGGTGTCGCCGAGCAGTTTCGACTCGCGTTCCACGGCGGCCTGCACCTTGGCGTTGGTGGTGGCGGCCATCTTGTCGACGTTCGGCACGTTGACGAGCTGCTGGGGCAGCTGCGGGAAGTCCGCGGCGAGCTCCTTGAGGCTCTTGCCGGACCTCATGACCTCAAGGGAGAGGGTGAGCGCGGTGAGCGTGCCATCGCCGGTGGTGGCGAATTCGCGGTTGATGACATGGCCGGACTGTTCGCCGCCGAGCGAGTAGTCGTGCTTGAGCATCTCCTCAAGCACGTAGCGGTCGCCGACGCTGGTCTGCACGGTCCTGATGCCCATGTCCTTGAGTGCGAGCTTGAGGCCGAGGTTGCTCATCACGGTGACGACGAGCGTGTCGTGGTTGAGCTTGCCCTCCCGCTTCTTGGCGCGGGCGAGGATGCCCATGATCTGGTCGCCGTTGACCATGTTGCCGTCCTCGTCCACGGCGAGGCAGCGGTCGGCGTCGCCGTCGAAGGCCACGCCCATGACGGCGTCGGACGCCTTGACCATGGCCTGCAGCTGCTCGGGGTGGGTGCTGCCGGCGTGCTTGTTGATGTTGTAGCCGTCCGGGGAGGCGTTGATGACGATGACGTCGGCTCCGGCCCGGCGCAGGGCCTCTGGGGCCACGACCGAGGTGGCGCCGTTGGCGCAGTCGGCCACGATCTTCAGCCCCTTGAGCGGCTTGGTCTGGGTCTTGTGCTCGTCGACCGGCGCGACCGCCGCGACGAGGTGGTCGATGTACAGCTTGGTGGCGGTGTCGGTGTCATGGGAGATGCGGCCGACGCCGGCGCCGGTCGGGCGTTCCCATTCCTGGCCGAGCACGGCCTCGATGTCGTCCTCCTTGGCGTCGGGCAGCTTGAACCCGCCGCGGGCGAAGAACTTGATGCCGTTGTCGGGCATCGGATTGTGGGAGGCGGAGATCACGGCACCCATCTCGACGTTCAGGACGCTGGTCAGGTAGGCGACGCCCGGCGTGGGGATGATGCCGGCGTCGATGACGTCGAACCCGCCGGCGCTCATGCCCGCGGAGAGGGCGGCGGCGAGGAAGTCGCCGGAGACGCGGGTATCGCGTCCGACCAGGGCGCGGCGACGGCCTTCGGTCTGCACATCGCCGAGCACACGAACGGCGGCGTCGCCCAAATCGAGCGCCAGCTGCGCGGTCAAATCACGGTTTGCCAATCCACGAACACCATCGGTTCCGAACATACGTGGCATGTTCTGTCATCCTCGCTATCTTAGGGAAGCATTGATACGTGAACCATGGTACCCACTGCGCCTTATCACGATGCCGTTTCAAGGAAAATACACCTCGTTTTCACCGCATTTGCCGGATGGCCCGCAGCCGCGGCGAACCCGACGGTCTTCCGCCCGAGCATGACCGTCGTATATATTGGCAATGCGACCACGTGACGAAGGAGAACGATATGGCGGACGGCGGCGCGATGCGGCAGGACGGCGTGCTGGTGCGGATCACCGGATTCGACGAGGGGCGTGCGCACTACTACGGCGTTATGCCGAACGGCCGGACCACGCAGCTGACGTTCCCCAACCAGGAGGTGCTGGAAATCGGCGAGGTGATGCTCGTAGGCGAGGACTTCTACACGAGGGTTCCGGAATCGGTGTGGCCGGTCAGGCCTCGCGTCGGCATTGTGCGACGCGCGCTCGACGACTGCGTGATATTGGAGACGTCGGACGGGCTGGAGATATTGGAAGGCGATTATCCGCGGAACGTCATGCCGGGCAATACGGTGGAATTCACCGACATGTTCGGCATCGAACGGGTGCTGTGGCCGACGGCCATCCGTCCGGGCGAAAGCGACCATGACGACGACATCAAGCAGTATCGTCTTACGCCGGGCGCCGACCCGTCGCTGACGTTCGCCTCGTTCGGCGGCTACGAGCAGGTGATATCACGCGCCAAGGAGCTCATCGAAACGCAGCTGGGCAACAGCGAGCAGATGCGGGCCATCGGCGCCAAGCCCATCAAAGGCGTGATATTCACGGGCGCGCCCGGCACCGGCAAAACGCATCTGGCACGCATCATCGCGAACGTGGCCGACGCGCAGTTCTATCTGGTCTCCGGGCCCACGATCGTCAGCAAGTACGTGGGCGACAGCGAGGAGACGCTGCGCATGATCTTCGCCGCGGCGCAAAGCGACGAACGGGCAATCATCTTCTTCGACGAGATCGATTCCATCGCCTCGTCGCGCGACACCGACACGAACGGCGTGGGCAAACGGCTGGTGGCGCAGCTGCTCACGCTTATGGACGGGTTCGCGTCAAAGGGCAACGTGGTGGTGGTCGCGGCGACGAACCGCATCGAGGACGTGGATCCGGCCCTGCTGCGGCCCGGCCGCTTCGACTGGCAGATCCCGTTCCCGATGCCGAGCGAGCATGACCGGTTGGGCATCCTCAAGGTGCAGGCGCGGTCGCTACGATGCGAGGGCGAACTGCCATTGGCCGAGGTGGCCGCGCGCACGGAGGGGTGGAGCGGCGCCGAGGTGTGCGCCATCTGGACGGAGGCGGCGCTGGTGGCGGCGAAGGACCGGCGCAGCGCCATCCGCGCCGGCGACCTCATGACCGCGTTCGGCCGTGTGCGCCGCCGACCGGAACTACGTCAGCATACGCTAGCAGAATATAAGAACCAACAATGAACAATAAATGATTAGGAGCAATGTACCCTTGGGCTTATATCTGACAATTGCATTACGAGACAATCCCCATGTACGCTGGTATCCGCTGAAACTACGTTGGATTCCTCTGTAACCATCATGTCCTTTTACCGAGAGCCATCGTCGGCGCTTTTATCGAAAAGTGCCATGCCCCTGGTACGTATCATGACCACGGTTATGGCACTTTCCATTGTCTGCATATTTGTGATACTGCCATTATCCCTTATCGGATATGGGTATTGGAGACAACGTGGGCCCGATTATTCAGGCACCGTCACCACGATTCCGGACTCGGCGGGCTTGACGACACACGAAAAGCAAAATGCCATCACACATGTGAAACGTGACCTTCGCGATTATTCCGGATGCTCGATAATCAACATATCCTATGATGGCAACGCGACTGCGAAAAAGTACTCGCAGTTACCCACGACGGTCCGCATACAAGGAGTGAATCATCGCATCTTCATCGAGAAGAACGATGAATTGCTGCTGCTCGTCTTGAATATCTCATATTTATGCCAGCACCCGGTCAATGACGCAATTCCCCAAGGAAAAGACTCGATGTCATTGACATTAATCAAGGATCCTGCGTACTCCTCCGATGGAACGCAATGGATTACGGTGGAGCCTGATACTCCGTAAACGGAGGCGGCGCTAGTGGCGGCGAAGGACCGGCGCAGCGCCATCCGCGCCGGCGACCTCATGACCGCGTTCGGCCGTGTGCGCCGCCGACCGGAACTACGTCAGCATACGCGGTAGGGCGCAATCCCATGCACATGAATCGAGCCCCCTCCTCAACCGAGGCGGGGGCTCGATAACAGTGGGCCGCTACTCCGAGGCCTTGGAGTAGAGCCTGCCGCCCTGGGCGCGGAACTTCCCGCTCATGGCGTCCATGCCGGCGGCGATGTCGTCGGCGCTCATGGCCGAGCCGGCCTTCACGCCGCTGTCGGTGACGGCCTGCGCGGCCACGTCGACGGCCGGGACCTTGCCGGCGATGGTGTCCTTGACGAGCTGCTCCTGCTGGGCCGCGTTGCCGAACTTTTTGCGAATGTTCTGGCTGATGGCCATGGAGCAGAACTTCGGTCCGCACATGGAGCAGAAGTGCGCCATCTTGGCCGGCTCGGCGGGCAGGGTCTCGTCGTGGAAGGCGATGGCGGTGTCCGGGTCGAAGGCCAGGTTGAACTGGTCGAGCCAACGGAACTCGAAACGGGCCTTCGAAATGGCGTCGTCACGGTCCTGCGCGTGCGGATGGTGCTTGGCGATGTCGGCCGCGTGGCAGGCGATCTTGTAGGCGATCACGCCCTGCTTCACATCATCCTTGTTCGGCAGGCCGAGGTGCTCCTTCGGCGTGACGTAGCAGAGCATGGCGGTGCCGTAGCGGGCGATCTCCACGCCACCGATGGCGGAGGTGATGTGGTCGTAGCCGGGGGCCGTGTCGGTGGTGAGCGGTCCGAGCGTGTAGAACGGGGCACCGGAGCATACGGCCTTCTCCAGTTCGATGTTCATGCGCACGGTGTCGAACGGAATGTGGCCGGGGCCTTCGATCATCACCTGCACGTCCTTGGCCCAGGCGCGCTGCGTGAGCTCGCCCAGCGTCATGAGTTCGGCCAGCTGGGCGGCGTCGTTGGCGTCGGCGAGGGAGCCGGGGCGCAGGCCGTCGCCGAGGGAGAACGCCACGTCGTACTTGGCGAAGATGTCGCACAGTTCGTCGAAGTGCGTGTACAGGAAGCTTTCCTGATGATGCTGCAGGCACCACTCGGCCATGATCGAACCGCCGCGGGAGACGATGCCGGTCACGCGGTTGGCGGTGAGCGGGACGAAGCGCAGCAGCACGCCGGCGTGGATGGTCATGTAGTCCACGCCCTGCTCGCACTGTTCGATGACGGTGTCGCGGAACAGCTCCCAGGACAGCTTGCTGGCGTCGTCCTCCACCTTTTCGAGCGCCTGATACATCGGCACGGTGCCGATCGGGACCGGGGAGTTCCTGAGAATCCATTCGCGTGTGGTGTGGATGTCGTTGCCCGTGGAGAGGTCCATCACCGTGTCGGCGCCCCACTTGGTGGCCCAGGTGAGCTTCTCCACCTCCTCGTCGATGGAGCTGGTGACGGCGGAGTTGCCCATGTTGGCGTTGAGCTTGGTGAGGAACTTCTCGCCGATGATCATCGGCTCGGCCTCGGGATGGTTGATGTTGCACGGCATGACGGCGTGGCCGGAGGCGAGTTCGGAGCGTACGAGCTCCACGTCGCAGTTCTCGCGTTCGGCGACGTAGCGCATCTCCGGGGTGATGATGCCATGGCGGGCGTACCACATCTGCGTGACCGGATGATCCTTGGCACGCATCGGGTCGTGCTTGCGTCCACGCCACTCCTTGGTGGCCTTGCCGCGCTTCATGGCACGCTTGCCGTCGTCGGCGAGATTGCGCCTGCGACCCTCGTATTCCTCGACGTCGCCGCGGTCCTTGATCCAGCCGAGACGCAGGGGCTTCAAGCCCTCCTTCGGATCGCACTTGGGGCCTTCGGTGTTGTAGTCGATGAACGGCGGGTTCGGGCCGACGCCGGGAGTGTCGGACAGTTTGATCTCGGTGTACGGGACCTCAAGGTCGTAGACGCCGTGCTGGTTTTCGAAGTGCACGGTCTTGGTCTTGCGGATGTGCGCCTTGTCGCGCTGCTTGGAGTCGCGGGCGGCGATGTCGACGCGCTGCTGCTTGGCGAGCTTCTGCGCGGCCTTGGCGTCCTTGGCGTTGGTGAACTTCCTCTCGGCGACGGCCGGCTTGGTCTCCTCGGACGGGGATTCGGTCTTGGCGGCGCGCGGCGCATAGCCGTGGCGGGCGTCGCCGCGCACGGACTTCCAGCCTTCGACCATGGCCGCCATGGCGGCCTCGGGGTCCTCGGCGTTCACGATGGCGTCGCCGGCGAACCAGCCGGCGGCCTTGGTGCCGGCCAGGTCGGCGGTGTCGGCGGCGGTCACTCCCCCGCCCACGACGACCGGGTACACGCATGCCTCGGCCATGGTGTTCACCTTGTCGAGGGTGAGCAGCGTGCCGTGCTCCTCCTTGGCGGCGGCCGCCTCCAGTTCCGGCGTGGCCAGATGGTACGGCGTGGCGGCGATGTAGTCGATGCAGCCCTCGGGGATCTCGTTGAGGATCGGCACCAGGCCCTCGATCTGGGCGGAGAGTCCGATGATGGCGTCGTCGCCGAGCAGGGCGCGCACCTCTCGCGGCTCCATGTCGTTCAGGCCGATGTGCACGCCGTCGACCTTGATGCCCTTGTTGCGGCACTGCCATGCCACGTCGGCACGGCCGTCGATCACCAGGGCGACGGAATCGGACTCGTCGTTGTCCTCGATGATCTGCGCCAGATCCTGTGCAAGCCCCGTCAGCTCCTTTGCGGTGACGTGGCGGGCGGAGAGGCGGATGAACGTCGCTCCCCCGCGCAACGCGTCGTCGACGACGTCGGTGATCGCCTTGTCGCCGATGGCATGGGGGCCTACGACGAACGATGACGACAGGTCGAAGCCGTCACGCATCGAAACATATGGGAATGCGGTATGTGCAGAACTCTGCATGGAACTTCCTACTTCCTACGGCGGCATTACCCGGCCAGGTTCTACGGTCTCGGACGCTTTCCGATCTCAGCCCTCGCATTTGGGCACCCGTGTGGATTTGCTGATACGGCTACCACGCTAACACCACGCACGGTCAAACCATGTCACCCTCTGGCGTGTCCCGTAAGTTCATGATATAGGCGGCGTCATGCGACCGGCCGCCGGACGGCGCCGTCATCCGAACAACGGCTTGACGTCGGCGAGCGCGGACAGCAGCCGGTCGGCGTCGGAGCCGGAGAAGACGAGCGGGGGCCGGAGCTTGAGGGAGCTGCCGTCGGCCGCGGATCCGGAGATGAGCACGCGCCGCTCGCGCAGGGCCGCGATGATGCGGGCCGCGGCGGCCGGGTCGGGGCGGCCGGAACCGTCGTCGGCGAGAACGTCGACGCCGAGGAACAGGCCGGAGTGACGGATGCCGCCGAACCGGGGCGTGTCCGCAAGCAGGTCGTTCATCGACGCGGCGATCCGGTCGCCGAGGTCGCGGGCATGGCGCTGCAATCCCAATCGGTCGATCTCGTCGAGCACGGCACCTGCGGCGCGCATGGAGACGGGGTTGCCGCCGAAGGTGTTGAAATATCTGGTGCATTCGGCGAACGTGTCGCCGATCCCATGCTTGTAGACGACGGCCCCCGTGGGGATGCCGTTGCCCATCGGCTTGCCCATGGTGACGATGTCGGCGTCGGCCTGATGACGCAGGAATCCCCAGAATCGTTCGCCGGTGCGCGCAAAACCGGATTGCACCTCGTCGGCGATGAGCAGCCCGCCGGCGCGATGCACGGCGTCGGCGACGTCTCCCACCCAGCCGGCAGCCCCCGGCAGCACGCCGTCGGAGGAGAATATCTGATCGAGCAATACCGCGGATACACCATAGCCGGCGTCGTGGAGTCTCGTGAACGCGGCCTCGAAGCGGGCGACGAGTTCGGCGCGTGCACAGGCGGCGACGTCGGGGTCGTCGAACGTGCCGTCGGGATGCTTCAGGACGTCGTCGACCGGCACGGACACGAGGAACGGCGCCAACGGCAGCCCGGTGCCGAAGCTCGGCGAGACGGACGACACCAGCGCCGTGATGCCGTGATAGGCGTTGCCGGTGACGACCACTCCCCGATGGCCGGTGAACGTTCGCGCCATGCGCAGGGCCAGGTCGTTGGATTCGGAACCGGAGTTGGTGAACGCCACATGGTCGAGCGGTTCGGGGAACGTGTCGAGCAGTCGTTCGGCGTAGTCGACGACCTCGTCCTGCAGATAGCGGGTGTGCGTGTCCTGACGGGTCAGTTGGTCGGCGACGGCCTCGCGCACATGCGGGTTGGCGTGCCCGACGACGGCCACGTTGTTGTAGCAGTCGAGATAGTCGGCGCCGTCGGCGGAGAACAGGTGCGCGCCACGGCCGCGCACGATATGCACCGGATGCTCGTAGAACACGGGGGCGAGGACGCCGAGCGCACGCCGGCGGCGGGCGAGCAGGGACGCCTCGTCGGGGGCGAGGTCGCCGGGCCCTTTGGACGGGTCGAAGCTGTTGACCATACGTTTCATGCCGGAACGTGGGTTCATTGGAGACTCCTTTTCCTACGGATCGTCTGTTTTTCCTACGAATCGTCTGACAATCGCCGCTGACATGCAGCGGATGCGGCTCCCGATGCGCTCACTACCCCTCAGTCCGCCTTCGGCGGCCAGCTCCCCTGACAAGGGGAGCCTATTGGAAGCGGAGCGTCCCACGAAACGCGAGCGACAATGCCGGAAGCCGCCACCCAAACCGATCACGTCAGCTCCCCTGACAAGGGGAGCCTATTGGACGCGGGGCGTCTCACGCAACTCGAACGCCAATGCCGGAAACCGCC